>NZ_JBIAVB010000021.1:0-156497 GCF_042893675.1 Streptomyces sp. NPDC001594
CTCTTCCGGATAGGGCTTGGGCACAGCGACATCCTTCCCACCTGCCCCACAGGGCAAGCCAGTTCAGATGTCACCCGATCGTGCGGCAGACCCTCCCTAACGCCTTGGCGACCGCTTCCTGGTCAAATGTCTGTCGTCCTCGTTCTGTCATATGAGGACGGATTATAGGTGGCAGGAGTGAAAAAAGATGTAAGGAAGATTACGAAGATGCCGCTGAATGCGTGGCTGAAGGAGAAGGGGTGGGTTTTTGTTCTGTCAGGTGGAGGCTGTTTGTGAGATAGAGGACCACCGCAAGAATCCAGAGAGCGGCAAGCGCAACAGCGAGAAGAAGACGAAGAGGGCGTGCGAGAGCCCCGCTTAGCGATGATGATTCTCGAGATAGGAGCAATGCGGAGGCAAAGGTTGATGGTGTGAGGAGCAGAGCAACGTGGGGTGCAGTGTAGTACCCGACGGACAACTGTCCTCCGGCGAGGATCGCGGCGAAAGTGAGTGCGGCAACACCGAGAACCACCCAATGGATCATACGAAGGGGGAGTGTTGGCTGTAGGGTGCACTCGATATGCGCTAGAGCGGGACGATTTTCCTCCGAAGAGTACACAAGTAGCAGGTCTCCCTTTTCGCGAATGAGGTCAGGTTTTACCTCGCTGGTGCCGCCGTATGCTGCGCGAACCTTGCATTCTCCTCCAAATTCCACATTCGGATCAGTGATTCGTAGGCTCAAGTGATTGGCGCGAGCGTCGCGGAAAACGGCCGTAGGTCCAAGATCCTTTCGTTTCATGGTCAATGCTTGCCGCAGATCGAAAACAGACCTGCTCCTCTGAGTGAGGTCCATGGCCCGCCTCTCAGTGACGCTCGCAACGAAGGGCTCGTCTGCTGGCACGAGGCAATCCACTAGGGCGACCCAGTGGTGTCCAAGAAACTCATACTCCTCTAGTAGTGCTCGTGCACTTTTCCCGATTGGGCCGTCAGAATAGGGGTTTGACGCAGCCCAGGACTGGGCGATACGAATGAACTCAATCAGGTGGAACAGAAGGCCCGGAACCTCGTCGAGCCCCTGAAAGACACCGTTCGCTTTAAGAAGTGGAAGTACCAGCAGAGGATTTGCGGCAGGGCTATCGGTCTCGCGAAGGGCTTGCTCGTTTCGAAATGCAGGAAAGACCGGCGCCAAGATGGACTTCCAGTTGGAGAGCGTTTTCCTGAGGCCATATGCTTGCTGGTGCCCTGCGGTACCGGGAGGCAGGATGCCATTCCTGAGATACGCCCAAAGGGCGTCCCCGCGGTATCTTGTACGCATGTTGTGCCAGGCGCCGGCCTCGAACATGCAGATAGCGGATAGAACTGCGCGAAGGCGAGGCTCGAGGAGGCACATCTGCAAATCGCCTGCCGAGCCATTTGCGGCCATAATATGGCTAGCGAGGCGTCTCCCTCGCTCTTCAAGATGCTTAGCTAGAAGCAGGCCATTTTCTTGGACCGAGACCCGGTATACTTCCCTACCGGCCACTTCTGCCTCAAACCCAAACAAGAGAATGCGAGGGAAGGCCCCGACGGGCAGCCGAATCCATGCCGACTCGTAGATGCTCGGCAGGAGCTCTTCTCCTAGGGTGGCCCGAAGCGGTTTGACGTGCAAAATTCGGTTGCGTTGTACCCATAGAGAGCTAGCAAAGTCGATGCGTTCTACGCTGCGGGTCCTCCACGTCTCGGGGTTGTCTAGCAGTCTGAAGGTAACTTCCTCGGACCGCTGGAGATTGATGCGTTGGAAGATGGCCACTTCGTCGGCTTACCGAGCGAATGTCCAAGCTGCAAGTCGCCGGGCCTTCCTGATGCCCCATCTGGGCGCAATAGTGGACTTGACCTGTTCTGCTATAATCTGTTTATGGGGGGAAATGAACGAGGTCGCTCTCGACTTGTAAGCGCCTGGCGGCGTTTCCGGTCGAAAAATGATAGGGCTAAAAGTCCGGAGGTTCCTGACGTGGCCGAGATTACCCCAGTGGCAAACTCTGAACCCGCAGAATCTGCTGCGAATGTTGTGCTGCCGCCCAATCTCTCGGATGAGGAATTCTTGCGGCGGCGGAAACAGCTCGATGAAACCCCCATGCAGATTACAAGCGTCGATATGAAATGGCCTCAGTTTGGCGATGTGAAGCCAGGGCGTCCCATTGTCATTTATGACAATGGCGACCTCTGAGGTCCATTAGAACCAGGCTATCCCGTGGAGAGCTCCTGTCACTCCGCGCCGGCGAGCACCTCGGCCACGGGCAGGTAGCAGTGGCCCGTCTGACTGGCATGGCGCTTCTTCCGGTCGAGGAGGTCGTCCAGCCGGATGCGCTGATCGAGGACGGCCATGAAATCGAGGCCGTCCATCGTGATGAATGGCGTGCTGTAGCTGTAGACCGCCAGGGCGTCCGAGCTGTACCCGCTCATGCTGACGTAGAGCCCGAGCGTGTTCTTGCCCTTGCGCTCGATGTTGGCCTTGAACACGTCGAGCTCGCGCCGGCCAATGGCCTCCTTCCACCACTTCGCCTCAAGCACGTAGTGGTCGGTGTTGAAGGCGAAGGCGCCGTCGATCTGCTCATGAGCCAGGCTGTATGCCGCCCGCGGCTCCAGGTCGTACAGGGCAAACAGATCGTTGAGGAAGCCCTCGAACGCGGCCCCTCGCTTGTGCGGGTCCCCAGCTCCGTGCATCTGGAGGAAGCGCTGCTTCAAGTCCTCGTGGGACTGGGCGAACGCTCGACCGTCCTGGGCTTCCTTGGCGCTCTGGGCGATGGCGCGAGCGTGCTCTTCGTGCTCTTTGATGACCTCTTGCTGCTTGGCCGTCCAACGACGCAGTTCCGCGACTGCCGCTTTGGCTTTGGCCACCATGGCGTCACCGTCGGTCTGGCTCGTCAGGTTCGGGAAGGTCTCCATGGCAGCGATGTCGAGCATGAGAGCGACGGTCGCGTCGAGGTAGCGTGGCTCGTTGGCCCGCAGAAGATCAACCAGTTGGCCGGAGACCTCGCGCTTGGATGCCTCGAAGTCGAGCCGCGCCAGCAACTCGCTGTGGCCCTTGAGCATTCCTCGGAGGTACCCGGCAAAGGTCTTCTTGTTCCAGAAGATCAGCGTCAGACCTTCGACGAGCGCCAGGTACGCACTCGGGTTGATCGTCTTCCTTCGGCCGCCGTCCTCGTGCATCCGGCCCCCTCCTGCGCGTACCGCGACTCCCCGTCACCGACCTGTAACCGTAGCGCGCAGGACGCTCATGATCTCCCCCTACGACGAAACTAGAACCGACGGTGGGAAGGGGGCCCCAGGTCCTTCTTCGCCGGAGGCTTTGGTCGGTGGCCTGCATCGTGCCGGGAGCGGGGAGGCCGTACGCTCGCCAGCGGATCGGGCAGCACATGGAGCTGCCCGCAAGTGCCCGATGAGGACTCCCCGCGGAGGGCCCCGGCGCGGTGGAGGTGGGTAAAGCCTCAGGCCGGTCCATCGGCAGCGCCGCTGTTGTTGGCGAGCAAAGATCGATGGTCCGAAGCCGTGATCGACACTAAGCTCGCTGTCAGCCCGTGCCGGAATGGAGTGCGCGGGTGAGGCCCTGGTGCCCCCGCTCTGCGGGGACGCAGTACGACCGGAGCCGTCCTCGCCTCGGGTGGCCCACTCGGTCATCCGGGGCCTTCCCTCGACGGGTCGTGTAGATCCACTAGGCGGGCGCTGCGCGCCAGACGATCAACGAGCCGGCCGCGGCCACGCCGCGCTTCCTGGAAGCCCTGGTGCCCCGTGGTGGGGTCTTGGCGGCCCAGGTGGACGTGTCACCGATGTGTCACGGGTCATGCGGCGGCGGATGTGGTGGAGGTCCCTGACCTGGACGGTTGCGAGACTCCGCGGACGCATGTGGACGGTACGGACTGGGTCTGGGGGTCAAGGGGTCGCAGGTTCAAATCCTGTCGTCCCGACCAGCGTTTACGCAGGTCGGAGGCCGTTCTCTCACACACGAGAGGACGGCCTTTCGCGCGTCCGGGGCCATGGTGGTCGCAATGTGGTCGCACGTCCAGCCTGCGGCCGAGAGGCCGTGGCGCTGAAGGGCGACGCTGCCGGGGACCGGAGTCGGCGGATGGCCTCGCGGAGCTGTTCGAGTGCCACGGGCGTGCCCGGGCGGCCAGTGGAAGGCCGGGCCCGCTTCGTAGATCTCCTCCCCGTCCTTCGTCACAACTCTGCCTGGCCGGTGGCGTCGAGCGCGGTCAGGGCCTCCACATCCCTGGGACCGAGGGTCGTCACGGCCCGGGACCGATCGCGCGGGCTGCCGCCGCCAGCGCCGCTTCGGCTTCTTTCACCGTCCGGCGGACGATCTCGTCGGCGGGCAGGACCTGGTGGACGAGGGCGGTCGACTGGCCGGTGAAGGGCAGGTACTCTTCGCCGCCGCCGGCCAGGATCGCCGCCATCACGCGGGGCACGGTCTCCGCCGGGTCCACCCGGTACGGGTCTTCACGCAGGGCGTCCACGAGGGGAGTGCGCAGGCAGCGCGGCACGCCGGCACTACCGGGGCGGTTGAAGGGCGGCAGGATCTGCTCGCTGCCCACGACCTTCACCGTGTCCGCGGCGGCCGAGGCGACGATCCGGTTCTTCCACGCCTGCGACACGCTCATCTCTTCCGACGCGAGGAAGCGCGTCCCCATCAGCACCCCCTGCGCGCCCAGCGCCAGGGCGGCGGCCAGGCCGCGGCCGTCGGCGATCCCGCCGGCCGCGAGGACGGGTACCTGGCCCGCCATGTCCACGACGTCGGGGACCATCACCATCGTGCCGACGTCCGCGCCCTGCCCGCCGGCCTCGCCGCCCTGCGCGACGATCACATCGGCCCCGGCCTGGAGAGCCTCGTCTGCCTGACCGCAGCTGGAGACCTGCTGGATCCACAGGATGCCGGCGTCGTGGGCCCGGGCGATCAGGTCGGGCGGCACGGCCAGGTGGAAGGAGATCGCGGCCGGCCGCTCCTCGATCGTGGCCTGGAAGGCGTCCTCGTCGAGGGGGCGGCTGGTGTGGTTGATCGCGAACGGCCGGTCGGTCAGCTGCCGCAGCCGGGCCCACTGCTCCCGCAGTTCCGGGAGGGGCCGCACCGCCGTGCCGAGGCTGCCGAGCCCACCGGCCCGGCACACTGCGGCTGCGAGAGCGACCTCGTCCCAGGGGCCGAAGGGCGCGCAGACGATCGGGGCATCGATACCGAGAAGGCGGCATACGGGAGTGGTCAGCATCAGGACCTCCAGCAGGCCCGCGACAGTCCTTCGGCGAGCAGCCATGGCACATGCTTCTCCTTCCCATCATTCCGTACGCCGCCGTCCCCGGCCTCGTGAAGGAACCCGGTCCTGATCGGCTGGACGAGTCCGCATGCCCCGCGGTTTCGGCGCTCGGGATGCGACCGCGGCGCGGATCATGACCGTGGGGTTCAGCAGTACCGACGGGGGCGCTGCCCGCATCGCGAAGAGCGCGAGTCGACGGGAGACGTACGGGTCGGACACGGCTGCCGCGCGGACCGCCCGCTGGAGCGGGCTGGGTGGCCCGGCGAGTGCCTCCCGCCGGCCCAGAGCGTCGTACGCGTCGATGAACCGGTGTGCCCGGCGGTAGCCGCGCAGCGCGCGGTGCAGGTCCCGGCCCTGGGCCAGGGCCTCGGCGGTCGCGTCGGCCAGCCACGCGGCACTGCGGAACGCCCAGCCGCAGCCCACGGCCGGAACCGGGTCCGAGGCGGTGGCGGCATCACCGATCAGGACCAGCCCGGGCCGCGGTGTGGGGTCCCGGCGTATGCACGGGTAGTCGGTGGTGCCGATGAGGTTCGACACCCGCCGGGCGCCGACGAGGGAGGGCCCGTCCGGCAGGCGCCCGACGAACCGGTCGAACGCGCTTTGCCGCTCCGCGGTGAACTCGGGCAGCCTGTCCTTCGCCGGGAAGACACCCACCTGGGTGAGCCCGTCGTCGACCCGGATACAGACGGCGACGTCCCGGCCCACCGGCCAGACCTGGCCGTCCCCGGGGCCGTTCATCGTCGCGCCCTCGTAGTAGGTCCAGAACAGGAAGCGCTCGTTCGGGGCCTGGTCCTCGGGAACCTCCGCGAGCCGGGCGACGGTGGAGTGGTGGCCGTCCGCGCCGACGACCAGGCGGGCGCGGAGCTCGGTGCGCTCGGCCTGGCCGTTCGCGGTGACCACACCCCGTACGCCGCCGGCGTGGTCCTGGAGGAGGTCTACGACGCGGTGTCCCAGCATGAGGTCCACGCCCGGGGTCGCAGCGGCGATCTCCCGCAGCAGCGGGTCCAGCTTGCCGCGGCGCAGGCTGATCGCCGGCGGAATCGCACTGTCCGGCCGGGGGACGATCCAGCCGTGCTCCGTCCACACGCCGAGCCCGCTGGTGACGGCCGCACCGTGCGTGACCATGGGCTGCCAGAAGTCCAGTCGCTGCAGGACGCCGTGCGTGCCGCCGAGCACGAAGTGGCCGCACAGGGTCTTGTGCGCCTGGGGGCTGCGATGCCGTTCGACGAGTGCCACTCGCAGCCCGGCCCGGCCGTACGCCGTGGCCGCGGTGCAGCCCGCGATGCTCGCGCCGACAATGATCACGTCGTAGTCGTCCATGACTGCCTCCGCCGCTGCGTTCCGTTCCTTCGGTCATGACGCAGCATGCGCAGCCGGGCCGGTCGCGGACATCGGTAGTCGATACCCAACCTTGTGGCGGCAGCCTGCCTACCATGGACAAGGTGACGGTCGGCCCCTGCACGCTCGAGGAACGGGACGGCGAGATCGTGTCGCTGACCCGCTGGTGGGGGGAGGCGTGTGCCGGCACGGGACGGCTCGTTCTCGTCGGCGGTGACGCGGGGGCGGGCAAGACCGTGCTGGTCGAGGAGTTCGGCCGGAGGCTGGGCGATGTGCGCCTGCTCCGTGGCAGCTGCGAACCCCTCACCACGCCGCTTGCGCTCGGTCCGCTGCGCGACATGGCCCACAGCCTGTCGCCGACGCTGCGCCGGAAACTCACCGGCCCGGCCGATCCGGCGGAGGCACGCCGCCTGATGCTCGACGAGTTGCGGGGCGGCGCCGACCCCACCCTCGTGGTGCTCGACGACGCGCACTGGGCCGACGAGGCCACGCTGGACCTGCTGCGTTTCCTGGGTCGCCGCATCGAGGCCTGCCCGGCCATGCTCGTCGTGGCCTACCGGCAGGACGAAGTGGGGACCCGCCACCCCCTGCGCGTCCTGGCGGGGGACCTTGCGGCCCTTCCCGTCGTACGCCGGCTGACCGTGCCGATGCTGTCGGAGGAGGCCGTGGCACGGCTTGCGGCGGGAACGGACATCGACCCGGCCGAGCTGTACCGGCGCACGGGCGGCAACGCGTTCTTCGTAACCCAGGTCCTGGGGGATGGCCGGGCCACCGTTCCCCCCACGGTCCGGGACGCGGTGCTCGCTCGCGCCGCCCGCCTGGAGCCGGGTGCGCGGGAGGCCCTCGATGCCCTCGCCTGTCTCGGGACCCGGGCGGCCCCATGGCTGGTGGAGGCGGTTTCGGGCCGGGCGGCCGAGGACGTCGACGCCTGCCTGGACCGCGGGCTGGTCGCCGCCGATGACGGAGCGGTCGCATTCCGGCACGAGCTGGTTCGTGTCGCGATCATGGAGGCGATCCCGCCGGGACGCGCGGCGGTCCTGCACCGGCGGGCACTGGCCGTACTCGGTACACGGCCGCCCGGCGAAGTGGAACCGGCGCGGCTCGCCGATCACGCGGAGCGTGCCGACGACCGGGCCGCCGTGCTCGTCTACGCGCCCCTCGCGGCACAGCGGGCATCCGGGCTGGGGGCTCACACGGAGGCCGCGGCGCACCTTCGCCGCGCGCTCGCCGTCTTCCCGGGCAGGCTGGACGCGGACCGGGCCGGGCTCCTGGAGGAACTCGGTCGGCAGTGTCATCTCGCGGATGACCTCGACGGCGCCCTGCGCGCCCGGCAGGAGGCCGTCGAGGCGTGGCGGGAGGTTGGCGACGACCGTCGGCGGGGTGGGGCGCTGGTCGGACTGGCGATCACCGCGGCGCACCTGGCCCGGGAGATCCCGCTCGGGGAGAAGGCCTGCGACGAGGCACTCGCGCTGCTGGCGGGGCAGCCACCAGGACCCGAGTACGCACTCGCCTGCGCCATCCGCGCGAAGCTCTCCGGAATGGCGTTCCGCAACGCTGACGCGGTCACTTGGGGCGAGCGGCTCCTCGCCACGGCCGACGAGGACACCGGACCGCTGGATCGGGCGCTCGCGCTGTTGTCGATCGGCATCGGCCGCGCGCAGGACGGCGACCTGGCCGGCCTCGACCTGATCGCGGAGAGCGTCCGACTGGCGAGCGAGGCATCCGCACACGACCAGGCCGGACTCGGCTACTTCTGGCTCCAGCTGATCTGCGTGACCCGCCGCTGGTACCAGCAGGCCGAGCGGTGGTACGGGGAGGCCCTCTCCTTCACCGACGATCACGGGCAGGAGGTCTGGCGCCAGTGGCTGCGCGCCTTCCGGTCGAGGGCGCTGCTGGACCAAGGCCGGTGGGACGAGGCCGAGGCGCTCGCAACGGAGGTGCTGCGCACGGCGGGCGTGGACGACGGGCGCAGGATGATCGCCATGGTGGTGCTGGGCCGGCTGCGCGCCCGTCGAGGCGACTCCGATCCCCGCCCGCTGCTGACTCGGGTGGGTTCGATCATGGTCACCGCCGAACCGGTCGTCGGCTGGATCATCGGCGCCACGCCCGCCCTGGCGGAGGCCGCGGCGTATGCCGGCGACCTCGACCAGGTGCGCGCGATGGCCACTCCGGCCCTGGCGGCTGCTGTGTCACAGGGCGAGCCGTGGCTTCTCGGTGAGCTGGCCTATTGGATCACGCGTGCGAACGGACCGGCCGCCGTTCCGGCGCGGGCCGCAGAACCGTACCGGCTCCAGATGTCGGGCCGCCCACGCGAGTCGGCAGAGCTCTGGCAGGAGATCGGCTGCCCCTACGAGGCCGCGCTCGCGCTCGCCGACACCGCCGAGGAGGGGATGCTCCGCGAGGCGCTGGCGGCCTTCGACCGCCTGGGAGCACGGCCGATGCGCGACATCACCGCCCGCCGCCTGCGCAGGCTCGGGGTGCGCGACATCCCCAGACGCCCGACCCGCGCTGCCGGCCCGGACGGGCTGAGTACCCGTGAGCAGGAGGTGCTCACCCTCGTGGCCGACGGACTCCGCAATGCCGAGATCGCCGACGAGCTGTTCCTGTCGCGGCGCACCGTAGAGCACCACGTGGCCGCGGTGTTGCGCAAGCTCGGCATGGCGAACCGGTCGGAAGCCGCTCGATACGCCCGGCGAAACGACGTGACCGATCGCCGACCCACCGTGCCCCCCCTCGACCCGCACAACGTGATCGGGCACCGGACACCGTGATCGAGCAGCGGGAGGGTTTGCGGCCGGGGTGCCTGGCCGGGAACGGGTCAGATGGCGCCCCTTGGGGACCAGTTGGGGACCAGCGCCCACGTCGGAGGGCGCACGGCAGGTACCCATGTGCACGCTCGCAGATCAGAGGCCGTATCGGAAGCATCCGAGACGGCCTCTGAGCCGCTTCCGGGCATCGGGCCCCGGTCATCGTCAGACCCCTGCGGCGACGGCGGTCCCGAGTGCGAGCAGCACCAGCCCGGTGACCACGCGCAGCCCGCGCTGCACGGCCGGCCTGGTCATCAGGGCCCGGCCGCGGCTGACGCCCCAGGTGAACAGCAGGTACCAGCAGGCGTTCACGAACGCCCACACGGCGCCCAGCAGTGCGATCGAGGCGAAGGCCGGCCCGTGCGCGGTGACGAACTGCGGCAGTACCGAGACCGCGAACACGCCCGCTTTCGGGTTGCCCAGGTTCGTCGCGAGCCCCGTCCCGAAGGCGCCCCAGCCCCCCGCGCGCGGACCGTCCCGGCCCGGCGGCGTCGGGCCGCCGCGCTGCGCCCGGAGCGTGTTGACCCCCAGGACGACGAGCACCAGGCCGCCGGCGACGCGGACGACGGTGTAGACGCCGGGGTTGGTCAGCAGCAGCGTGGACAGGCCCGCGGCCGCCGACAGGGACCAGACGAGCAGCCCCACCGCGTTGCCGACGATGGTGGCCCGTGCGGCGCCCAGCCCGCCCTCCAGGGTCTGCCTCATCATCATCGCCTGGCCGGCACCCGGGAGCATCGCCAGGAGCCAGGTGGTCAGGACGAACAGCGGCAGTTGCGTGGGCATCACGGCAGCCTGTCGCCGGCGGCGGCGGGGAGCCCGCCGGACTGTGGGTGCCGTGCGTGGGGGGATAAGTTCTCGTCCTCGATGCTGACCATGGAAGGCCCTTTCGGTCGATGGAGTCCGGAAAGCCACTCGGAGGTTAGGGCGCGGCGGCCGCAGGACCGTCGGAGTACGCCTCGTGCGAGCCGTTCCGCGACCGGAGTTCCATTCTCCCTATAGGGCTCCTCCGGCTTTCGGAGAGCGATTCCAAGCGAATGTCGACCCTTTCTGCCGGTCGGCCGGCCGTCTGCGGGGCCGGGTCCTTCCGTTCTCGCACGTGAACGGCCCGCGGCGGGGAATCCCGTGCCGCCGTCGAGACCATACAAGGGCCGCCTGGATTCGCAAGGGGGCAGCTTGGCAGATTACGGAAGCAGGGAAAGTGCCTCGCCCGGTGCCGCCTCGGAACTTCGGCCCCGGGTAGCTTGAGAACCCCTGAGCGACTTTCCTCTGGTTAGGGAGTTCCGCCATGACCGGCGTATTGCAAGAAACCGCCCCGAGCAGCACCGCGGCCGCGGCCGAGATCCTTGACTGCACACTTCGGGACGGCAGTTATTCCGTGGACTTCAGGTTCACGGAGGAAACCATCAGGGCCGTCCTCGCCGGCCTGGAGGGCGCCGGGCTGGGGCTGATCGAACTGGGTCACGGCCTGGGCCTCAACGCCGGCGAGGCGCTCTCCCGGCCGAGCCTCGTCGGCGACGACCGGTGTTTCGCCCTCGCGTCCGAGACGCTGCGCCGGGCGGCCTGGGGGATGTTCTGCATTCCCGGTCTCGCCGAGCCGGACCACCTCGTCCGCGCCGCCGACGCCGGAATGGGATTCGTGCGCATCGGCGTCGACATCACCGACGTGTCCCCGGCCGCGCACTTCGCCGAGCTGGCGCGGGAACTGGGCCTGCGGACGTTCGTGAACCTGATGAAGACCAACGTCCTCGACGAGGACGGGGTCGTGGCGGCGGTCCGGCGGTGCGCCGGCTTCGGGGCCGACGGCGTCTACCTGGTCGACTCCGTCGGCGGATTCCTGCCGCACGAGGTCGAGGGGCTGTTCCGCCGGGTCGGCGCCGAGGTGTCCGTCCCGCTGGGCTTCCACGGCCACGACAACCTCGGGCTCGCCAACGCCAACGCGCTCGCCGCGGCGGCGGGCGGGGCGCGCTTCGTGGACGCCACCCTGGACGGCATCGGGCGCGGTGCCGGCAACACCGTGACCGAGGCCTTCGCCGCGATCCTGACCCGGCACCGGGCCGGAGCCGGCTATGACTACCGGGCGCTGGCCCAGCTCAGCGAGACCGTCGTGCGCCCGCTCCCGCGGCTGCACGACGACCGGACCTTCCAGGTGCTCGGCGGGCTGACGCAGACCCACTCCAGCTTCTTCCCGCTGATCACGCGCTGCGCCGAGGCGGCCGACGTGGACGTCTTCGAGCTGATGACCGCCGTCGCGGAGGTCGAGCGCGTACGTCCGACGGAGCAGCTCGTCAAGGAGCTGGCCGTCGCCCTGCGGCCCTGAACCCGGCGGGCCGGCCGCCGCACGGCGGCGTTCCGGGGCGGCCGGCCGCGCGGCTCCGCATGACATGCCTCACACGAAAGGCCCGCACCAGGCCGTCCGGAGCGGAGGGTTCGCGCCACCGTGGCGGTAAACACCAGGACCGATAACGGGATCATGGGACTATTCGCGGCATTCCCTTCCGGCCGGGACGGCGGCACGAGGCACTTGCCGGCCGTCGAAAGTGCCGCCGTGCCTCCAAGCGGAACGCGCGGCTTGATCGCGTGAGGTTCCGTCGTTCAACCGACTCCAGTTAGGGTCGGCCCAGTCGGTACGCCGACTGATCCGCCGATATGTACCGATCCGGCTCACGGGGGCCAGGGGAATTCCCTACAGGGAATGGCTGCCGGCTGCGTACAGAACCGTCACTCCCATCGTGTGGCGGCGTGCGCGCGTATTCATATCTGGAGTAATCGAAGATGATGAACTGGGCGAATGTCGAGGACTTCGGGGTCCAGCTCCAGCGCTATCGGAAGCGGGCCCAGCTGAGCCAGAAGACCTTGGCCGACCTTTCCACGGTCAGCGTGCGGGCGGTCCGCAACCTGGAACTCGGGCGGGTGGCCGCCCCGCGCCGGGAGACCGTACGGCTCCTCGCGGACGCGCTGCTGCTGACCACCGAGGAACGGCTCTCCTTCGAGCTCTCGGCCGGCGGCGAGGTCGACGAGGTGCTCTTCGAGGCCCTCGGCCTGCCGATCAGTGTCCTGGCCCGACCCCTCGTCGGACGTGCCCGCGAACTCGACTCGCTCACCCGGCAGTTGCTGGACGAGCGGCAGCGCATCACGGTCCTGTCCGGCTTCCCGGGCGTCGGCAAGACGCACCTGGCGGCCGCCGCGGCGGGTTCCGTCGAGGCGGCGTCCGCGACGGCCGTCCTCTGGGTCCGGCTGCAGGAGGACTTCGACCGGGGCCCGCTGCAGGCCGCCACCGCGGACCTGCTCGTCGGCGAGGGCGCGGGCGTCGGCCGGCTCGCCCGGCAGATCGGAGACCGTGCCGCGCTGCTCGTCCTCGACGGCAACGACCACGGCCAGGTCCGCCGCGAGACCGTGTGGTCCCTGATCCGCCAGTGCCCCCGGCTCGGCGTCCTGGAGACCGCCCGCGTCCCCCACGGGGTCTCGGACCACCACCGGTTCCTGGTGTCGCCCCTCCCCACCGGGCCCACCGGAGCACTGAGAGTCCCGCCGGGGGCCGCGCCCGGGGCCGCGCCGGCCTTGGACTTCCTGCTGCGGCGCCTGGCCGACCTGCGGCCCGGCTTCCAGCCGGGCGAAGGCGAACTGCGCAAGCTGGCGGAGATCTGCGCCCGGCTGGACGGCCTGCCCAGCGCCCTGGAATCCGCCGCCTCCTGGGCCACCGTGATCTCCACCGACGAACTGCTGACCATGGCCCGGGAGGAACCGGAGGCCCTGGCCAGCCACCCCGCGATGCGGACCGACCCCGTGGCGGCCGCGCAGGACGTGCTCGCCCAGCAGACCCCCGCCATCCAGGACCTGGCCCTGCGGCTCGCGGGCCGGTCCGAGGGCTGGACCGTCGGCCAGGTGGTCCGGCAGTCGGGACTCCCCAGGGCGCAGGCGGCCCTCGCCGTCCAGTCGCTGCTGCACGCGGGCCTGATCGCCGAGGTCCCCTCGCAGCCGGACGGGCCCGTCCGCTTCGCCCTCCTCAACCTGGTCCGGGCCGCGATGCGGGGCCGCTCCCCGCTCGCCCCCCGGCTCGCGCTGCGCGCCTGCTGACCCCCTCGCACCACCCCCTCGCTGTGTTCCTCGAAACGGAGTACCCCATGCGCCTTTGCACCCTCACCCTGGCCGGCCGGGAGGACGTCGGCATCGCCGTCGACGGCGGGATCGTCCGGCTCAGCGTCCTGGCCGAGCTGACCGGGACCGCGCTCGGTCCCACCCTCTTCGACGTCGTCGTCGGCGACCAGCTGGAGGGCATCCGCGAGGCGCTGGCCGATCCGGAGGCCAGGGCCAAGGCCCTCCACTCCGCCGAGGTGTCCTTCGGGCCGATCTACCGCCACCCGCCCAAGCTGTGGGGGGTCGGGCTGAACTTCCGGGGGCACGCCGCCGACCTCGACGTCGAGCAGCCCGTCGGCACCCCGGGCTCCTACCTGCGCCCGAGCAGCTGCGTCATCGGCGACGGCGACGAGATCGTCCTGCCCGTCCAGTCCGACCGCGTCACGGCGGAGGCGGAGCTCGGCGTGGTGATCGGCCGGACCTGCCGGGACGTCGCGCCCGAGGACGCGGCCTCGGTCGTCTTCGGCTACACGACCATCCTGGACATGACCGCCGAAGACGCGATCCGCGTCAACCCGCGCTACATCCCGTGGTCCAAGGCGTTCGACACCTTCTGCAGCCTCGGCCCGTGGATCGTGACCCCCGACGAGGTCGGCGACCTCTCCTCGATCCGCATCTCCACCGTGGTGAACGGCGAGACCATCGCCACCAACCAGGTCTCCGCCATGATGCGCGACCCCTACTGGCAGGTCGCCCACTTCTCCGGCGGCATGACCCTCGACGCGGGATCCGTGCTGTCCACGGGTACGCCCGGGGCCGGGGTCATCCGGGACGGTGACGTCGTCGAGGCCGTGGTCGAGGGGATCGGCACCCTCCGCAACACCGTGCGCCGCGCCGGCGGTCCCGGCGGTAAGGCCCGTATCTGAACGCGCGGCCACTCCGATAACATGTTCGGCCTCACAACGATCACGTCGAAACATGAACATCGGCTGAAAAATTGATATCTGCGGTATCGCGAGTGTTTTCCGGAAACGACGGCGGAACGGAGCCTCCCGTGTGGCGCCGGCCCCCGGTGGTGCTGTGGGCTGCCGTCGGCCTGATCGGCCTGGGATTCCTCGTCGCCCTGGAGGTCGTCTCGCGCCATTACGGCACCCCGGGCCCGATCACCGCCCAGGCCCGCGAGGTGGTCTTCCCGCCCAAGTCGGGGACGGTGCTCTACGCCGCCATGACCCTGATGCTCGTGGTGCTCCCCTGGCGCCGGCGGTTCCTCGCCGTCGGCGCCGCCGTCGGCATCGACCTGGTGTTCTGGCTCGGGCGCTGGGCGGCCGGCGTTCCGACGATGTTCGGCAACGGCGCGCTGATCGTGACCCTGGCCTGCGGCGTCATCGCCCTCACCCGGCGCACCGGCCGGGAGCGCGCCCTGCTGCTGAAGGGCGTCGGACTGGCCCTGCTGCTGGTGACCGGCCGCAAGACCGGCTACACCTGGCTGGACATCACCGCGCAGACCCGCCCCACGGTGCTCGACCAGTACGTGGCGACCGCCGACCACGCGCTCGGCAACCCCTCGTGGGTGGCCGGCCGGATCGTGGAGGCCACCGGGACCGTCGGCGCCCACGTCCTGGAGTGGGTCTACATCCAGCTCGCGGTCGGCGCGGTCCTCGTCGCCCTCTACCAGCTGCGCGACGTGGCGGCCGAGCGCCGCTTCCCGAAGCACCACCTGGTGCGCACGTTCCTGGTCGTCGGGCTGCTCGGACCGGGCATCTACATGATCTTCCCGGTGGTCGGCCCGATCTTCGCCTACGGCGCGGACGGCGGCCAGTGGGCCCTGGCCGACCTCTGGCCGAACACCCCGCCGCCGCTCGGTACCCCGCAGGCGATGCTCTTCGACGGGGTCACCCCGCGCAATTGCATGCCGAGCCTGCACACGGCGTGGGCCACCGCGATCTTCGTCCATTCGCGGAAGGGCCCGAGGGCCCTGCGCTTCCTCGGCGCGTTCTGGCTGGTCGCCACCCTCGGCGCCACCCTCGGATTCGGCTACCACTACGGTGCGGACATCCTCGCCGGCGTGGTGTTCACCCTCACGATAGAAATCGCCCTGCGCGCCGCCGACCGGGGCTGGGACCGGCGGGGCCTGCGGCTGGCCGGGTACGGAACGGCCGTCTTCACCGCGCTGCTGCTCTCCTACCGCTTCCTGTCGCAGGAGCTGGCCGCGCTGCCGTGGCTGTGCGGGCCGCTGCTCGTCCTGGCGGCGGGCTCGGTGGTGTACGGCTACGTGCGGACCACGGGTCTGTGGGACCGCGAGACCGCGCCGGCGGCCGTGCCGCGGCCCCGGCGCGAGGTTCAGCCCGAGCTGGTGTGAGCGGCCGGCCCGTCCCCGGTGTCCTGGGGCGGCGGGTCGTCCGTCAGCAGGCCCGTACGCAGGGTGGTGAGGGTCCGGGTCAGCAGCCGGGACACGTGCATCTGCGAGATGCCGAGCCGCTCGCCGATCTGCGACTGGGTGAGCTCCTGGCCGAAGCGCAGGGACAGGATCTCCCGGTCCCGCTCGGGCAGCTCCGCCAGCAGCGGCTTGAGGGACTCCAGGCACTCGATGCGCTCGTAGACCGGCTCCTCCTCGCCCAGCGGGCGCTGGGCCGTCCCGGAGTCGGCGTCGTCCTGCGCCGGCGCGTCGAGTGACCGCGAGGCGTACACCTGGGCGGCCCGGCGGCCCTCGGCCAGCTCGGCCTCCGTCAGCCCGAGCCGCTCCGCCAGCTCGGCGTCGGTGGCGCCGCGGCCCAGGTCCTGCTCCAGCGCGTCGGAGGCCTTGGCCAGGTTCAGCCGGAGCTCCTGGAGCCGGCGGGGGACCTTCACGGCCCAGCTCGTGTCGCGGAAGAAGCGCTTGATCTCACCCGTGACGGTGGGCAGCGCGAAGGTGGTGAACTCCACCCCGCGGGTGACGTCGTACCGGTTGATGGCCTTGATCAGGCCGATCGTGCCGACCTGGACGATGTCCTCGAAGGGCTCGCTGCGGCCGCGGAAGCGCCGGGCGGCGTACTTGACCAGGCTGAGGTTCAGCTCGACGAGCGTGTTGCGCACGTACGCGTATTCGGCGGTGCCCTCCTCCAAGGCGTGCAGCCGGCGGAACAGCGACCGCGAGAGGGTCCGGGCGTCGGCGGTGCTCGCCTTGAGCGGCTCGGCGAGGAGCTCCGCCACGGGCTCCTCCAGCGGTGTCGCCGGACGGTCCTGGGACGGGGTGCTGGGGCAGGCGGCCCGCGGGGTTCCGCGGGTGCGGCGGGTGCCGGTCTGCTGGATTCGGGTCATGGAACGGACCTCCGATCCATGTCGGGTTTCAGGTACTTCATACCCGTTCCTCAGGTTAATGACGCTTCCTCCTTCCGGCCGGCCTCAGGTGATCCGCACCACCACCAGGCTGGTGTCGTCGTCGGTGTCCCCGAGGACCGCCGCCATCAGCCGGTCCGCGAGCTCCTCCGCCGGGCCCGGACGCATCCGCTCCACCGCCCGGCGCAGGGCCTCCATGCTCTCGTCCAGCCCCACGTGCCGGCGTTCGATGAACCCGTCCGTGTACAGCAGCAGCGTGTCACCGGGCCGCAGCTCCGTGGACGACTCCGCGTACCCGGCCCCCGGCAGCGCGCCCAGCAGGATGTTGTACGGCCCTTCCAGGAACCGGGCCCGCCCGCCCCGCAGCAGCAGCACCGGCGGGTGGCCGGCCCCCGACCAGCACAGGGACCGGTCGGCGGGGTCGAACAGGGCGCACACCGCCGTCGCCGTGGGCTGCCCCGGCGTGCGCATGGCCACCTCGTTCAGCCATCCCATCAGCCGGCCCGGGGGGTTCCCCGTGAAGGCCAGACCGTGCAGTGCCCCCCGCAGGGCGATCATGGCGGTGGCGGAGCCGATGCCGTGCCCGGCGATGTCCCCCACCGTGACCAGCACCTTCCCGTCGGGCAGCGACTGCACGTCGTACCAGTCACCGCCCACCCGGTACTCCACGGCGGCCGGCCGGTAGCGCGCCGCCACCCGCAGCCCCGGCGGGGTCTCCAGGGGCGGAGCCTCCGGGACGATGGCGTGCTGGAGCCCGAGCACCAGGTGGTCGCGCAGCTCCGCCTCGGTCCGCGCGGCCGACAGCTGGTCGTACGTGGCGGTCAGCGCGACCTCCGTGTGGTGCTGCGCCGACACGTCCTGGAACACCCCCACGATCCCGGTCAGCGCGCTCCCCGTCAGCACCGGCTCGGCCGCCACCCGCACCCGGCGCACCCCGCCCCCGGGCCGCACCACCCGGACCAGGGCCCGCCCGCCCTCGTGCCGGTCGGTCAGCGAGGCCAGCAGGCCGTCCAGCCGCCCCGCGTCCTCCGGGTGCAGCCGGGACCCCAGGGACCTCAGCGGCACCGCCGGATCCTCCGGGTGCAGCCCGAAGACCGGGTACGCGTGCGCGCTCCACACGGTCGTACCGGCCACGAGGTCCTCCTCGAACACCGCCAGCTGGTCCAGCCGCGCCAGCGCCCGGGTCACCGGCGGGCCGCGCCGGTCGTCGGCGTGCCACATCACCACGGCGCGCCCGTCGCCCAGCGGCAGCACCCGCACCTCCGCCATCGTGTGCTCGGCCGCCGCCCCGGCCTTGCGGGGCCTGGCGCCCGCCGGGGTGGCCGGCAGGGAGGGGGCGTACTGCGGGGCCCCGGTGGCGTTCGCCCGCGCGAGCAGCCCGACCAGTTCCTCGTAGACCGAGGGGAAGAGCTGCGCGACCGGCCGCCCGGCCGGCGCCGGAAGCGGGCCGAGGGCGCGCACGGCGGCCGGGTTGAGGTAGTCCACCCTGTGGGCCCGGCCGAATCCGCGCGGCTCCAGGTCCCCCGTCGGGAGCGACACGCTGACGACCATCGCGGGCAGCACCAGGTCGGCCAGGACGGCGGTGAGCCGGGGCGCCGGGGCCGCACCGCGGTCCCCGCGGTCCAGCACCTGCCCGGCCGGCCGGCACAGGGCCGCGACCGTGGCGCGCAGCCCGCTGTCCAGGACCCGGGGGACCGGCCAGACGACCAGCGCCAGCCCCACGCTCCGCCCCGACCGCTCCAGCGGGACCAGCCCCCGGGCCGCGTCCGCGCGCGGGCCGGGCAGCCGGCCCTCGGCTCCCGGCCCGTCGGGGAACCACGCCGGCACGCCCACCGTGAGGGCGCGGTGCAGCGGACCTCCGGTCTCGGGGGGCACCCACCGCCAGTGCGCGGCCTCCAGCGGGGTCGCCCCGGCGTGCCCGGCCAGCTCCAGGCAGTCGGTCTCCGTGCGCCGCCACAGGTAGACGGACTCGACGCCCAGCCGCCGCAGACCGCTCTCCAGCAGGGACGCGGCCGCCGCCCCGGCCGTGTCGGAGGTCAGCACCGCGGTGGTTCCCCGCCGGATCCGGCGGGCCTCGGCCGTCGGCAGGGGGTCCGCGGCCGGCCCCGCCGCGCGCTCGACGTCCGAGCCGGCGGCCGCGTTGACGATGTCCGCCGCGAGGTCGGTCGCGCTCAGCCCCGTGGACACGGCCAGCCTGAGCAGGTGGTCGGACGCCTCGGCGGGGGAGAGGGCCAGCTGGGCCATCAGCACCCCGCAGGCCAGGTCCAGCAGACTGCGCCGGGCCCGGTCCGCGTGCAGGGCGGCGACCTCGGCCGTCAGGTCCGCGACGGCCGAGGAGAGTCCGCTCTCGGGCTGGGCCATGACGGCTCCTCAGCGGGGGGTCAGCCAGGTGCGCAGGGCGGTGAGCAGCCGGTCGGGGGCCACCGGTTTGACCACGTAGTCGGAGGCGCCGGCCGCCAGGGCCTCCGCGCGGTCGCCCGGCATCGCCTTCGCGGTCACCACCACCACCGGCAGCTCCGCCAGCCGGGGCATGGCCCGGATGGCCCGGGTGGTCGCGTAGCCGTCCAGGCCGGCCATCATCAGGTCCATCACCACCAGGTCCACCTCCGGGTGCGCGGCCAGCAGCCGGATGCCGGCCTCGCCGTTGTCGGCCGTCAGCACCTGCATGCCCGCCGACTTGAGCACCTCGGTGAGCGCGAACACGTTGCGGGTGTCGTCGTCGACCAGGAGCACCGTCCGGTCCCGCAGGCCCTCGTCGTCCACCTGCGGGGCGAACCTGGGGGCGGGAGCGGACCCGTCCCGCTCGTCCTCTTCCTCCGCCTCCGCGCCGCCGCGCGCCGGGCGGGCCTGCGCCCGGCCGTCGTGCTCCGGCAGGTAGAGGGTGAAGCAGCTGCCCTGGCCCATCGTGCTCTCGGCGGTGATGGTCCCGCCGAGCAGCTTGGAGACCTCGCGGCTGATGGACAGTCCCAGGCCGGTGCCGCCGTACGCCCGGTCGGCGCCGCTGTCGCCCTGCTGGAAGGCGTCGAAGACGGACTCGAGCTGCTCGGCGGCGATCCCGATGCCGGTGTCGACGACCCGGAACGCGAGCACCGGTCCCGCCCCGCGCAGCGGCTCGGGCACCTCCCGCGGGGCGGCCGCCTGGACGCGCAGCGAGACCCCGCCGGTCCGGGTGAACTTCAGGGCGTTGGACACCAGGTTGCGCAGCACCTGCCGCAGCCGGGCCTCGTCGGTGACCAGCCCCTCGCCCGCCGACGGCGCCCCGCTCACGGTGAACTCCAGGCCCCGCTCGTCCGCGACGGGCCGGAACGTGACGTCCACGTAGTCCAGGACCCGCTGCAGGGACACCGGCTCCGGGTGCACGTCCATCCGCCCGGCCTCGACCTTCGACAGGTCGAGGATGTCGTTGATCAGCTGGAGCAGGTCGGAGCCGGCCGAGTGGATGACGGCCGCGTAGTCGGCCTGCTTCTCCGTCAGATTGCCCTCCGGGTTCTGGGCCAGGAGCTGGGCCAGGATCAGCAGGCTGTTGAGCGGGGTCCGCAGCTCGTGGCTCATGTTGGCCAGGAACTCCGACTTGTAGAGCGAGGCCCGGGCCAACTCCTGCGCACGCTCCTCCAGTTCCTGGCGGGCCTGCTCGATCTGGTGGTTCTTCCGCTCGATGTCCCGGTTGCGGTCGGCCAGCAGGGCGGCCTTGTCCTGGAGTTCGGCGTTGCTGCGCTGGAGCTCGCGCTGGCGGGCCTGGAGTTCACCGGAGCGGGCACTGAGCTCGGCCGTCAGCAGCTGCGAGCGCTCCAGCAGCTCGTCGGTACGGGCGTTGGCGGTCAGCGAGCTGACGTTGACGCCCAGCAGCTCGGTGAACTGCTCCAGGAAATCGCGGTGCAGGGGCGCGAACGGGCGCAGGGAGGCGAGCTCCAGGGCGCCGAGCACCTGCCCCTCGAAGACGATGGGCAGCACGATCAGGGAGGAGGGGTCGGCGGAGCCCGTCCCGGTGAGCACCGGCGCGTACCCCGGCGGCAGTTCGTCCACCACGACCACCCGGTGGTCGGCGGCCGCCTGCCCGACCAGCGACTGCCCCGGGTGGAAGCGGCGAGGCCCGGACGAGGGGTCGTCGGGCAGCCCGTACGAGGCGATCGCGACGAGTTCCGGAGCCTGGCCCTCGGCGCGGTCGGCCTGCTCGGCGCCCACCGCGCCCTGCGGGCCGTCGAGGGCCAGGAAGAAGCAGCCGTACTGGGCGTGCACCAGCGGCGGCACCTCGCGCATGATCAGCTGGGCCACCGTGGTCAGGTCGCGCCGGCCCTGGATCCCGCCGGAGATCCGCGCCAGCTGGGTCTTGAGCCAGTCCTTCTCCTCGTTGGCCCGAGTGGTGGCCCGCAGCGACTCCACCATGGAGTTGATGTTGTCCTTGAGCGCCCCGACCTCCCCGGGGGCCTCCACGGCCACCGTACGGGTCAGGTCCCCGCGGGCCACGGCGCTGGTGACCTCCGCGATGGCCCGTACCTGGCCCGTGAGGTTCGCCGCGAGCTCGTTGACGTTCTCGGTGAGCCGGCGCCAGGTGCCGGACACGTCCGCGACCTCGGCCTGGCCGCCGAGCCGGCCCTCGCTGCCGACCTCCCGGGCCACCCGGGTCACCTCGGCCGCGAACGACCCCAGCTGGTCGACCATCGTGTTGATGGTCGTCTTCAGCTCCAGGATCTCCCCGCGGGCGTCCACGTCGATCTTGCGGGTGAGGTCGCCCTCGGCGACGGCCGTGGTGACCTGCGCGATGTTGCGGACCTGGTTGGTGAGGTTGTCCGCCATCGAGTTCACGTTGTTGGTCAGGTCCATCCAGGTGCCCGAGACCCCGTGGACGGTGGCCTGCCCGCCCAGGTTCCCCTCCGTGCCCACCTCGCGGGCCACCCGGGTGACCTCCTCGGCGAACGAGGACAGCCGCTCGACCATCGTGTTGATGGTCTCCTTCAGCTCCAGGATCTCCCCGCGCGCGTCGACCCTGATCTTCTGCGTGAGGTCGCCCCTGGCCACCGCCGTGGCCACCTGGGAGATGTTGCGGACCTGCGAGGTCAGGTTGTCCGCCATGCTGTTGACGGCGTCGGTCAGCTCGCGCCACACGCCCCCCACCGGCGGCACCCGCGCCTGCCCGCCGAGCCGGCCCTCGCCGCCGACCTCCTGCGCCACCCGGGTCACCTCGGTGGTCACCTGCGACAGCTGGGCGACCATGCCGTTGAAGACGGCCGCGATGTTCCCGGGCAGGCCGCCGGCGTCCTCCGGAAGCCGGGTGTCCAGATTGCCGTCACGGACCGCCATCAGGCCCGCGAGCAACTGTTCCAGCGTTCTGTCTGTCTCGTCCATGGCCAGTCCCGTAGAGGAGCCGTCGACTCCACTGTGACACGCGAGGCTTCGTCCCGGAGTCCGCGCCCGCCGGCCTGGTCCGGACCGGTGACGCGGCGGCCCCTGCCCGGCGTGCCTCCCGCCCGGCCGGGACTCCGCGCGCGGAAGGGCGGTAGACCTGGCCTCCGCGGCCGTGACGGGGACGCGGCGGGCACGGCGGACGGACGGCGGGGAGACGCGGTGGAGGGCACGGCGAAGGGGCCGGCGAAGGGGCCGGCGGCCACGGGGACGGCGGCGGAGCTGTTCGGGTGGTGGGCGGCCGGTCTCGTCCTGGAGGTGCTGTTCATCAGCACGCTGTCCTGGCCCGAACTCGCCGTCGCCGCCGCCGGCGCCGCCCTGGCGGCCGTGGCCGCGCGGGCCGTACGGCGCGCCGCGGGCGCCCGCACCGGAGGCCGCGCCCGGCTGCTGACCGCCGTCCTGCTGTTCCCCGGCGCCCTGCTCACCGACACCGGACGGCTGGCCGCCGCGACCGGCCGCGTACTGCGCGGGCGGCGGGTCACGGGGCGGTTCCACACCGTGCGGCTGCGCCGGGGCAGCGGCACCGGCTGGGTGTGCGCCCTGCTCTCGGCCACCCCCGGGCTGTACGTCGTCGACCTCCGGCCGCCCGGCGCCACCGCCCTCGCCCACACCCTGCCCGGCCGTCCCACCGCCCTGGAGCAGGCCCTGACCAGCGGCGGCCGGGGATGAGCGGGGGCACGGGCGAGCACTGGAACGTCTGGCTCGCCGCCGCCGCCGTCCTGCTGGTCCTCGGCCTGCCGCCCGGGCTGGTGACCGGCTGCCGGGGCACCCCGCCCGAGCGGCTGGCCGGACTGGCCCTGACCGGGACCACGGCCACCGTCGCGGTGCTCCTGGCCGCACGGGGCTTCGGCCGCAGCGGCTACGAGGACCTCGGCCTGGTCCTGGCCGTCCTGGGCCCCGTCGGCGTCCTGGCCTTCGCCCGCCTCCTGGGCCGCCCCCAGGCACCGCCGGCGGGCCCCGCGGAGGGAGGTGACGGTGGAGCCCCGTGAGGTCTGCGCCGTCGTGCTGCTCGCCGCCGGGACCGGCGTCCTGCTGCTGTCCGGCGTCGCGCTGCTGGCGCTGCCCCGGCCCTACGCACGGCTGCACGCCCTGTCGCCCGCATCCTCCCTGGGCGCCCCGCTGTGCGCCCTCGCCCTCGCCGTGGCCGCCGGACCCGGCCGGGAGGCGGGGAAGCTGCTGGTGGTGGCCGCGCTCATGGTGGTGGGCGGGACCCTGACCACCCTCGCCGTGGGCCGTTCCACCGCCATGGACGAGGGCCGCGTCCTCGGGGACTCCCCACCGTGACCCCCGTCGGGATCCTCGTCGACCTCACCGTGCTGCTCGTCGCGGCCGTCGCCACGGTCGCCGTCCGCACCCCCGACCCGGTCCGCCAGGCCGTCGTGCTCAGCCAGCTCGGGCTGCTGCTCGCCCTGCTGTTCACCTTCCTCCAGGCCCCCGACGTGGCCCTGTCACAGCTGGCAGTGGGCACCGTCGTCACCCCGCTGCTGATCATGCTGACCGTCCGCAAGATCCGCCGCCAGACCGGAGAGGGCACGGGCACGGGCCCGCGCACGGGCGGCGGGGCCGGGAGCGGGGGCCGCCGCGGCGGGCGGCACGGCCGGGGCGGGCGCCGGTGAGCCGCACCGCGCGCACCGCCCTCTTCTGGTGCGCGGCCCTGGCCATCGCGCTCTGCTACGGGATCGCCTGCGGGCACCTCCCCGGCTTCGGCGGGTCCTTCCACCCCTACGCCGACCGGGCCGTCCCGACGGCCCTGGCGCGCCGCACCGCGAACGCCGTCGCCTCCGTCAACTTCGACCAGCGCGGATTCGACACCCTGGGGGAGGAGTTCATCCTCTTCACCGCGGTCCTCGGCGCCGCGGTCGTCCTGCGCCGGGCCCGCGACGAACACACCGTCAGCCCCCGCCCCGGCCGCGTCCTGCCCACCGTCCGCCTGGCCGGCACCGTGCTGCTGCCGGTGGCCCTCGTGACCGGGGTGTACGTCATCGCCCACGGACAGCTCACCCCCGGCGGCGGGTTCCAGGGCGGCGTGGTCCTCGCCACCGGACTGCACATCGCCTACCTGGCCGCCGACTACCGGGTGCTGCGCAGCGTCCGGCCCCGGACCGTCCTCGACCTCGCCGACGCTACGGCGGCCGGCGCCTTCGCCGCCCTCGGGCTGGCCGGCCTCGCCTGGGGCTCGGCCTACCTGGAGAACGTCCTGCCCTGGGGCGCCCTCGGCCAGATCGTCTCCGGCGGCACCGTGCCCCTGCTCAACGCCGCCGTCGGCGTGGAGGTCGGCTCCGCCCTCGTCGTCCTGCTCGCCGCCTTCCTCGACCAGGCCCTGGAGATCGAGACCGCATGACGACGACCCCGACGACCACCCTCCTGGCGGCCGCCGCCGCGGCCACCGACCCCGCCGGCTCCGATCCGCTGCCCTACCTGGCCGCCGGCTGGATCCTCCTCGCCGGCCTCCACGGCCTGGTCACCAGCCGCCACGCCGTCCACGCCATCGGCTGCCTCACCGTGGTCCAGTCCGGCACGTACGTCCTGCTGCTGGCCGTCGGCTACCGGCGCGGCGGCACCGCCCCCTACTTCACCGACATCCCGCCCACCACCCCGGTGGCCGACCCCGTCGCCCACGCGCTGACCCTGACCGACGTGGTGGTCGGGGCCGCCGTCAGCGCCCTGCTGCTCGCCCTCGTCCTGCAGACCGCCAAACGGCACGGCACCGCCGACCCCGACGCCCTGACCGGCCTCAAGGGCTGAGGCCCCGGTACCCGCCGTGACGCACGCCGCCGCCCTGCTCCCGCTCACCGTCGCCTGGCCGCTGCTCGGCGCGGTCCTGCTGGCCGGGCCCGGCAGGTGGCTGCCCCGGCTCGGCGCCGACGCCCTCGCCACCGCCTGGGCCACCGCCCAGCTGGCCCTGCTCGGCCGGCTGTGGTCCGCCGCCGGAGACGGGCGGATCATCAGCTGGGTCGCCGCCTGGACCCCCGTCGACGGCCACAGCGTCGGCATCGTTCTCGCCGCCGACCGCATCGGCGCCGGGCTCGCGCTCCTCGCGGCCGCCCTCGTGCTGGCCGCCCTCGGCTACTCCTGGCACTACTTCGACGAACCGGAGGGCGAGCGCGGGCACGGCGGCGCCTTCCCGGCCCTGCTGCTCCTCTTCGAGGCCGGCACGTGCGGGTTCGCCCTCACCGGCGACCTGTTCGACGCCTTCGTCTTCTTCGAGCTGATGGGCGTCGCCGCCTACGCCCTCACCGCCTACCGCGTCGAGGAGCCCCGCCCCCTCCAAGGCGCCCTCGCCTTCGCGCTGACCGGCTCGATCGCCGGGTACTGCGCCCTGCTCGGCATCGGCCTGCTCTACTCCCGCACCGGCGAACTGGCCCTCGCCCGGATCGGCGAGGCCCTCGACCGGGAGCCGGCGGGCCCGGTGGCGGCCGCGGCCTTCGCCCTGATCGCCACGGCCATGCTGGTCAAGGCGGCCGCCGTGCCCTTCCACTTCTGGCTGCCCGACGCCCACGCCGAAGCCCCCTCCCCGGTGTGCATGCTGCTGTCCGGGGTGATGGTCGAGCTCGGCCTCTACGGACTGCTGCGCGTCTACTGGACGGTCTTCTCCGGCCCCGGCGGCATCCCCGCGGAGGCCTTCCGCACCACCTTCCTGGTCCTCGGCGCGCTGACCGCCCTGACCGGAGCCGTGCTCTGCTGGCAGCAACGGCACCTCAAACGGATGCTCGCCCACTCGACCATCGGCCACATGGGGCTGTTCCTCTGCGCGGCCGCCCTGCTCACCCCCGAGGGCACCGCCGGGGCCGCCCTGTACGCCCTCGGCCACGCCGGGGCCAAGGCCGCCCTGTTCGCCCTGGTCGGCGTGCTCCTCGACCGGTTCGGCTCGGTCGACGAGCACGGGCTGTACGGGCGCGGCCGCGACCTCGTGGCGGCCGGGACGCTGACCGTGGCCGGCGCCCTGGCCCTGGCCGGGCTGCCGCCCTTCGGCACCGGGCTGGGCAAGGCGATCGCCGAGCACGCCACGGCCCACGAGGCCGCGTGGCTGCTGCCGGTCTTCCTGCTGGTCCCCGCCGCCACCGCCGGCGCCGTCCTGCGGGCCGCCCTGCGGGTGTTCGCCGGCGCCGGCACGACGCCCCGCCGGCGGCACGCCGGCCCCGAGACCACGGGCGGCGGGGAGGAGCCGGAGGTGCGCGACCCCAGCCGCCGGGTGCCGCGCGTCATGCTCGCCGTGCCGGGCCTGCTCCTCGCCGCCTCGCTCGCCGTGGGCCTGCTGCCCGGCCCCGCCCACCGGATCGCCCAGGCCGCCGCCCGGTTCTGCGACCCGGCCGGCTACGCCGCCGCCGTGACGGGCCGGACGGCCGCGAGCGCCGGCCCGGCGGCCGCGGAGACCGGCTGGACGGCCACCGGCGTCCTCCTCGGCCTGGCCGGCACCCTGCTGGCGGCGGCGATGGCCGCCGCGGCCCTGTGGGGGCCCGCCCTGAAGGGCCCGGCCGCCGGGGCCGCCCGGGCCGCGGCCGACCGGGTCACCGTCCTCGCGGTGGTCCCGCTGCGCCGACTGCACTCCGGACACGTGGGGGACTACGTCGCCTGGCTGGCGGCCGGACTGGCCGCGCTGATGGTGGTGTTCGCCCTGTGCGCCTGATCCGCGCGGGCCGGGTCGTCAGAACGAGGCCGTGGCGGCCGCCAGCTCGTCGACGACCCCGGTGAGGCGGCCGCAGCGGCCCAGAGCGGCCCGCTGCCGGTCGGCCCCGCTGCCCTCGCGCCGCAGCCGGCGCAGCAGGTCCTCCACCAGGGACAGGTCCCCGGCCGCCTCCAGCCCCGGAGCGGCCCGGGCCAGGAGGCGCTCGACCAGGGTGTCGGCGGGCAGCCGTTCACCGCTGAACGGGTCCAGCCCCCGGCCGTGCAGCCCGCCGGCCGCGGCGAGCTCGTGCGCGGCGCGCAGCCGCCGGTCGGAGACCTCCGGCGGCGGCTGACCGCGCTCGGCCTCGGCGAGCAGGCCTTGGGCGAGCCCCCGGACGAGGGCGGCCACCAGGACCACCGTCTCGATGTCGGCGTTGGAGTCGGCGACGCGGATCTCCAGGGTGGGGACGTGCTCCGAGGGGCGGGCGTACCAGTACAGCATCCGCCGGTCCATCAGGATCCGGTGCTCGACGAGGGCGCCCACGTACGCCTCGTACTGGGCCTCGTGCATCACCGGGGCCGGGCCGACGGTGGGCCAGCGGGCGAACTGCTTGTAGCGCCAGCTGTCGAAGCCGGTGTCATGGCCCAGGACGAAGGGGGAGTTGCCGGTGAGGGACTGCAGGACGGGCAGCCAGGGGCGCAGGTGGTGGGACAGGGCCAGGGCGGTGGCCCGGTCCATGGTCCCCACGTGGACGTGGCAGCCGCAGACCAGGCCGTCGTAGCGGCCGACGAGCGCGTCGAACGCCCGGGCCATGCGCCGGTAGCGGTCGGTGTCGGTGACGGTCAGCGGCGTCGCGGGCGGCACCGCCGGGGTCCCCGTCGCCACCAGCCGGCACCCGTGCTCCTCGGCGGCCGCCACGGCGGTGCGGCGCAGTCTCGCGAGCTCGGCCCGCAGCCCGGCGGTGTCGGAGACCGGCCGGGTGCACACCTCCACCTGCGCGGCGAAGAACTCCGTCTGCACCTGTTCGCCGAGTTCCGCGGCGGCGTCCGCGATCACGGCGGCCGCCCGGTCGGAGGGGCGCCTGCTGGCCTTGTCGACCAGCAGGAACTCCTCCTCCACACCCATCGTCAGCGCGCGCATCGGGGTCTCCTCGCTAGGGACCGGGCGTCTACCCGCGCCCACCGCACACACTCGCGCGTCAGCGGTCGTCGCGCATGTCGTCCAGGTCCTCCTCGTCCAGGTCCCGCATCACGTCACGCATCGTCGCGTCCTCCCGGCCCCGCTCGTGCGCGACCTCCCCGGGGGTGCGCGGCCGCCCGCCGGTCCTCAACTGCTCAGGATTCGGCGACCGCCCCCGGATCCGCCGGCCGTGGCCCCGCTCCGGGCCCTCTTCCTGCTGCTGCCTGTCACCCATGACGCACACTCCTCACCTTTCTCTCCATGTTCCTCCTGTAGTGCCCCTACCCCTCCGTGTTTGTCCCCTACCACCCTCGGGCAGACGACGACGTGCCGCCCCGTGGTCCCGACCCCGGGGCGGACCACGTGCCGGGCCGGGAGGCGGACATGTGGCGGGCGGCAGAGGATGGAGGGGCGGGCCGGGGTTCCGGCGGGTCCGCCCGGGCCGCCGGGCGGGGCGTGGAACGGGCCCGGTGTGGGGTGCGTGCCGGATGAACGAGGACATCCAGGTCGACGACCTGATCGACAGCGCGGCGCAGGCCGCGGGCGGCTGGCTGGGCTCCCTGCCCGTCGCCCTCGTGGCCACCAGCGGCAACGGCACCATCGTGCGCTGGAACCAGGTCGCGCAGGAGCTCCTCGGCTACTCTCCGCCGGAGATACTCGGCCGCAACATCGCCGACCTCCTCCACCCCGGATCCGACCGCAGCCTGGGCCGCTCCCTGTGGGAGACGGCCGCCACCGGCCGGGGCGTGATGGGCACGGTCACCGCCTGGCACCGCGACGGGCACCCGATGGAGCTGGAGATCTGGGCCTCACCCGTGGCCGACCGGCAGGGCCACGGCGCCGCCACGGTGCTGGTCTTCGCCGCCGACGCCCCCGCCGCCCGGCGCATCCGGGGTGCCTCCGCGGTGTGGGACGGCCTGTTCGCCCGCTCGCCCGTCGGCATCGCCATCCTCGACACCCAGCTGCGGTTCCTCCAGGTCAACGCCGCCCTGGAGGCGATGAACGGGCTGCCGGAGTCGGCGCACGTGGGCCGCCGCCTCGCCGAGATCCTCCCCGCGGTCAACGCCCGCGAGATGGAGGAGGCCATGCTCCAGGTCCTGGAGACCGGGGAGCCCGTCCTCGACCGCCGCCGGGTCGGGCGGACCCCGGCCGAACCGGAGCACGAGCGGGTGTGGTCGTGCTCCTACGTCCGGGTCGAGGACCCCGCGCACATGCCCATCGGGGTCATCGCCTCCCTCGTGGACATCACCGAGCAGCGGCGCGACCACGTCGAGGCGGAGGCCGGCCGGCGCCGGCTCGCCCTGCTCAGCGAGGCCAGCATCCGGATGGGCTCCAGCCTCGACCTGGAGCGCACCGCGCAGGAACTCGCCGACCTCGCCGTGCCCCGTCTCGCCGACGCCGTCACCGTTGACGTGCTCGACGCCCTGGCCCGCGGCGAGGAACCCGGCATGGGCCTCACCGGCGGCGTGGCCCTGCGCCGGCTGGGCCGGGCCCCGCTCGGCGGGTCCCGGATCACGGACATCCTGGCCCCGCTCGGCCGGACCCTGTCCTTCCCCGCGTCCGCCCCCTACACCCAGGCCCTCGCCGGGCGGCAGCCCTACCTGGTGGCCCGCATGGACGGGCAGGCCGTCGCCCCGGCGGCCCGGCACACGCCCAGGCCCGCGCAACTGGTCGAGGCGGGCGTCCACTCCCTGGTCATGGCCCCGCTCGTGGCCCGGGACCGGGTCCTCGGCGTCGCCGGCTTCTACCGCACCCGCCCGCTGGGCCCCTTCGGCTCCGAGGACGTCACCCTCGCCTCCGAACTCGCCGCCCGCGCGGCCCTCAGCATCGACAACGCCCGGCTCTACCACCGCGAGCACGAGACCGCCGTCATCCTCCAGCGCAGCATGCTGCCCCAGCACATCACCCCGCCCCCCGGCATCGAGGTCAGCCACCGCTACCTGCCGGCCAGCGACGTCAACGAGGTCGGCGGGGACTGGTACGACGTGCTGCCCCTGGCGGGAGGCAAGGCCGCGCTGCTGATCGGCGACGTCATGGGACACGGCATCGGGGCCGCCGCCGTCATGGGCCGGCTGTCCGCCTCCGTACGCTCCCTCGCCCGCCTGGACCTGTCGCCCGTGCGGCTGCTGCACCAGTTGGAGGCCGCTCTCGCCGACCTCGCCGAGCCGATGCTCGCCACCTTCCTGTACGTGGTCGTCGACCCCGCCGCCGGCCGCTGCACCGTCACCCGAGCGGGGCACCCGCCGCCCGCCCTCGCCCTCCCCGACGGGACCGTCCGCATCCTCGACACCCCGCCCGGGGTCCCCCTCGGGGTCGGCGGCATCGCCTTCACCCCGACTGAGGCCGAGGTGCCGCCGGGCAGCCTCCTCGTCCTCTACACCGACGGGCTGATCGAGGCCCGCGGCAGCGACCTCGACGAGCGCCTCGCCGAACTCACGCAGCTCCTCGCGGACCCGCAGCGCCGCCTGGACCACGTGTGCGACTCCTTGATCACACACCTGGTCCCGGCGGCGGCGGACGACGACATCGCCCTCCTGGTCGCACGGGTGGGCGGCTGACGCCGGGGCGTCAGTTCTTGCCGAGGAGGCCGTTCATCCGGGTGATCTCGGCGCTCTGGGAGGTGACGATCGCCGCGGCCATGTCCTTGGCGGGCCGGTACGCGCCGTCGGCCTGTTCGGTCTTCGCCATGGCGACGGCGCCCTCGTGGTGCTTGACCATCAGCTGGAGGAACGCGGTGTCGAAGGCCTTGCCGGAGGCCTTCGTGAGCTGGTCCATCTCCGCGCCGCTCATCATCCCGGACATGGCGTGGCCCGTGTGCCCGCCGCCCTCGGCGGGGGGCACCTGCTCGCCCCAGGAGGTCAGCCACCCGGTGAGGGTCTTGATCTCCGGGTCCTGGGCCTTCCTGATCTCGTCGGCGAGCGTCTTGACCTCGGCCGACTCGGCGCGGGTCGCGGCCAGGGAGGCCATCTCCAGGGCCTGGCGGTGGTGCGGGAGCATGCCCTGGGCGAAGGCGGTGTCGGCGGTGTTGTGGGCGGCCGTGCCGGACGGCGCGGGGGCGGTGGGGGCGGCGGAGGCGTCGTGGCCGCCGCCGTGTCCGGCGGCGCCGTCGGACGTGCCGCCGCAGGCGGCCAGGACGAGGGCGGCGGTGACGGCCGTGGCCAGGGCGGCGGTGCGGCGGATCAGGGAACGGTTGGCGTGCATGGTGGTGCTTCTCCTGTGCTGGGGTGTGTGGGAACGGGCTCGGCCGGCGGGTGTGCCGGAGAGCCGCCCTATATGCGCAGGAGCTGCAGTTCGCTGAGGGAAGGGGGCGCACGCCCGTGCGCCGTCGCCCCGGCCGGCGCCGCGTGCGCGGTCGCCGCGGGGGCGGTAACGCCGCCGGGCGCGGGGGTGAGGGCGGGCAGCACCGGGGTCCCGCTGGTGCCGGGGGCCGCGCAGGCGGGATCGGCGTGCTCGGCGTGCCCGCCCCCGCGCATGTCGTGCGCGGGCCCGCCGTCACGGCCGCGGCCGTGGACCCCGGGGGCCGGGGCCGGGTCCGCGGCGGCGGTGGCCTGGGCGGCGGCGGTGGCCTGGGCGGCGGTCCAGGCCGGAGCCCGGTGGCCCATGGCCTCGGCCCCGTCGCCGGGCGCGGGAGGCGAACCCATGGGTGCTGCGGCGTGCGGCGCGGTCCTCCCGGTCCGGATCGCGGCCCCGGGCAGAGCCCGGTGGCTCATGGCCTCGGCCCCCGGGGCGGTGGCCGCGTAGGGGGTGCCGTCCGGGGAGTGCGGGGCGGCCGCGGCGGCGGTGTCCGTCCGGGGCATGGCGTCCGGGGCAGGATGCGGGAGGCCGCCGGGGCCCAGGCCGTGCATGGCGAGCAGGCCCGTGAGGACCGCCAGGACGAGGAGCAGGAACGCGGGCGGGCGGATTGTCCCGTCCGCTCGTCCCGCTCGCGCCGTCGTCCTCATGCCGGGCATCGTATGCGAGCCCGTCGGGATACTCCAAAGGGGTAGGGGGTATGTGGCCGGGCTCTCAGACCGGCCGGCCCCGGTGCAGCTCCAGCGGGCCCGTGCCCTCGGCGAGGGCCTTGAGGCAGGCCTTGATCTGCCGCCGCAGGTGGGGTCCGACCAGGTCCCGCAGCTCCCCTCGGGGCGCGGTCCGCCACTCCAGCAGCTCGTCCGGCGCCAGTCGGATCCGGGCCAGGTCGGGCGCGCCGAGCACCCCGCCGTCGTAGAGGAACCGCACCCGCGCCGGGTAGCCCGGCCGGTGGGACCAGTTGACGGCCAGGAGGCGGCCGGGGGCGAGGTCCAGGCCGAGCTCCTCACGGACCTCCCGCGCGGCGGCGGCCCGGGGGGTCTCCCCGAGGTCGCTGTCGACCCCGCCCCCGGGCAGCAGCCAGCGGTCCGGCTCGCCGTAGCCGGGCCGGACCAGCAGCACCCGCCCGGCCCCGTCGGTGAACAGCACGTTCGCAGCCGTGAGGGCCTTCGGCCGGGCGGCCCGGTGGCCGGCGGCGTCGTAGCCGCCCGCGTGCTCCCGGGCCGCGCGGTCCGCCGGGTCCAGGCCGGCGGGGGAGCCGGGCTGCGGGACGCCGTCGACGAGGTGCGCGAGGGACCCCGAGTACAGCGCGGCCAGCGCGGCGCGCAGCCGGGGCGCGAGCCGGGCCGACAGCTGCCGCACGGCGTCCTCGGGGGCGAGCCAGCGGGCCTCGGAGACCTCGCCGTCGGGGAAGGACAGCGCCCCGGCCCGTTCGTCCGACAGCGGTCCCACCAGGTACACGTGCACCACCAGCGAGCGCCCGAGCGCCCCGGGCGGGCAGGAGTCCACGGCGAGCAGCCGGCCGACCGGCACGGCCAGGTCCAGCTCCTCCTCCAGCTCCCGGGCCAGCCCCTCCTCCGGGGTCTCGGTGTCCTCGACCGTCCCGCCCGGCAGTTCGAGGCCGTCCTTGTAGGAAGGGGTGAGCACGAGGACCCGCCCGCCGGAGTCGAGGACGATCCCGGTGGCGGCGACGAGCGGGGACGGCTGGGCGGCGTAGTAGGCGCGCACGGCCTCGGGCGAGGGGCGGTCGGGCACGGTGACGGCTCCAGGGGTCGGGTGGACCGGATGGTGGCGGCCCGGCGGGGCGGGACCCGCGCATCCCTACCACGCCCGCGGTACGCGCGGGCCGGGCTCCGCGGATCGGCCCTCCCGGGCGGGTCGCGGCGAGCGGACACCGGAGCGGAACGGGCCCGCGGGGCCCGCCCCGGGCGCCGGGTGCCCCGGGCCGACCGTTCCCGCCCCCGTGGGGGACCCGGCCGCGCGGGGCCGGGCCCGCGGAACTTCAGGCCCGGGCCAGGAGCATGCCGCCCATCGTCACCATGGTCGCGGCCACCAGCCCGTCCAGCACCCGCCAGGCACCCGGCTTCGCGAGCAGGCCGCTCAGCAGCCGGGCCCCGTAGCCGAGGGTGGAGAACCAGGTCAGGCTGGCCAGGCCGGCCCCGATGCCGAAGGCCCAGCGCAGGTCCCCCCGGTCGGCGGCGAGCGAACCCAGCAGCAGGACGGTGTCCAGGTAGACGTGCGGGTTGAGCCAGGTCATCGCCAGGCAGGTCAGCACGGCCGCGCGGGCCGACCCGGAGGTACCGCCGTCGGCGGTCAGGGCCGCTCCCGGCGCCGGGCGCAGCACCCGGCGCGCCGCGAGGACCCCGTAGCAGATCAGGAACCCGCCGCCGGCGATGCCCACGGCCGTCAGGGCGGCCGGCCACGCCGTGACGAACGCGCCGACCCCGGCCACGCCGAGGGCGATCAGGACCGCGTCGGACACGGCGCAGATGGCGACCACCCACAGGACGGCGTGTCGGCGCGCGCCCTGCCGGAGCACGAAGGCGTTCTGCGCGCCGATGGCGACGATGAGGGAGAGGCCGGTGCCGAAGCCGGCCAGGAGCGCTGCGGTGATGCCGTTGTTCATGACTCCGACCGTAGGCAGCGCGCCGGACTCAGTACAGCTAAAGATTTTTACGTACCCTTAGCGCTCGTGATGGACGAGCTTCCCCTGGACCAGGTGCGGACCCTCCTCGCGGTCGTCGACGAGGGCACCTTCGACGCGGCCGCCGCCGCCCTGCACGTGACGCCCTCCGCCGTCAGCCAGCGGGTCAAGGCCCTGGAACAGCGCACCGGCCGGGTCCTGCTGATGCGCACCAAACCGGTGCGCGCCACCGAGTCCGGCGAGGTGGTGGTCCGCTTCGCCCGCCAGCTCGCCCGGCTGGAGCGCGACGCCCGGACCGAGCTCGGCATGGGCACGGCCGACGGGCAGGGGCCGGTCCGGCTCCCGATCGCGGTGAACGCGGACTCGCTGGCCACCTGGTTCCTCCCCGTGCTGAGCCGGGTCCCGCAGGACCCGCCCGTCTGCTTCGAGCTGTACCGCGAGGACGAGTCCCACACCACGGCCCTGCTGCGCGAGGGCCAGGTGATGGCGGCCGTCACCTCCTCGCCGGACCCGGTGGCCGGGTGCACCGCGACCGCGCTCGGACTGGCCCGCTACCTGCCGGTGGCCGCCCCCGGCTTCGCGGCCCGCCACCTCACCGGAGACCCGGCGGCGGACCTGCGCACGGCGCCGACCATCGTCTTCGACCGCCGCGACGACCTCCAGGACGCGTTCGTCCGCTCGCTCACCCGTGACGGGACCGGCGCCTCGCCCGTCCGCCACCGGGTGCCGACCTCGGAGGGCTTCCGCGACGCGGTGGCCACCGGACTCGGCTGGGGCCTGGTCCCCGAACCGCAGGCCGAGCCCCTGCTGCGCGCGGGGGCGCTCGTCCGGCTGACGCCGGGGCGGACGCTGGACGTCCCGCTGTACTGGCAGCAGTGGAAGCTGGACTCGCCCGCCCTGGCGGCGGTGGCCCGGCTGGTCGCCGAGACCGCCCGCGCGGCCCTCCTGCCCCCGGGCCGGCCCGGGCCGCGGGGGCCCGCCGCCGGGGACCGGCCGCGCTGACCGCCCCGGGACGGGCGCGCCCGGGATGAGGGCCGGCCGGGGCCGTCGTCTACTGGGAGGGACGGGCGTACGCCGACCGACCGACTGCCGGGGAGCACCGGGATGAGGAAGATCACCGCAGAGCTGTTCGTGTCCCTCGACGGCGTGGTGGAGGCGCCCCACGCATGGCACTTCCCCTACTTCAACGACGAGATGGGCGCGGCCGTCGAGGCGGTCGTCGGCACGGCCGACACCCTGCTGCTCGGCCGCCGGACCTACGAGAGCTTCGCCGGGGCCTGGCCGGAGCGCGAGGCCGCGGGCGGCGAGGACGCCGCCTTCGCCAAGCGGCTCGGCGACACGCGCAAGGTCGTGGTCTCGCACGGCGGCCCCGACCTCGGCTGGCGCAACGCCGAACTGCTGCGCGGCGGACTCGTCGAGGGGGTGCGGGCCCTCAAGAGCGAGCCGGGCGACGGCCGCATCGCGATCAGCGGCTCGGTCTCCGTGGTCCGCGGGCTCCTGGCCGCGGGCGAACTCGACCGGCTGCACCTGCTCGTGCACCCCCTCGTCGTCGGCCGGGGCATGCGGCTGTTCGCCGACGACGGGCCCCCGCTCCCGCTGCGGCTGGTTTCCAGCGAGACGTTCGAGACCGGGGTCCTGAACCTCTTCTACGCCCCCGCCACCGCCCCCGGCAGCGCCAGCTACGAGGACGCCAAGGTCCATCTGCCGCGCGAGGACGCCGGATGAAGCGGCTCCGCCGACCCGGTGAACCCTGATGTGATCATGCCTCTACGCTTGGGCCCGGCAGGCCGTCGACGGACGGCCGGTGAGGGAACGGGGAGCGGGCGGTGCCGGTGCCATCGGAGCAGGCGAACGACGGAGAGCTCGTCGGCAGGGCACTCGGGGGCCGCTACCGGGTGACCTCGGTGGTCGGCCGCGGCGGCATGGGCGTGGTCGCGAAGGCCGTCGACGAGGTCCTCGGCCGGGAGGTCGCCGTCAAACTGCTGCGGGCCTACACCGACGCCGGCCCCGCCGAACTGGCCGACCTGCGGACCCGGATGCGGCGCGAGGCGCAGGCCGCCGCACGGATCCGGCACACGGGCGTGGTCACGGTGCACGACGTGACGGAGGACCAGGGGCTCCCGGTCATCGTGATGGAACTCGTCGACGGCCCCTCGCTCGACGCGGTCGTCGCACGGGACGGCGCGCTGGACCCCTACGAGGCCGCCGCGATCGGGGCGAAGCTGATGGACGCCCTCGACGCCGCCCACCGGGCCGGCGTCCTGCACCGGGACGTCAAGCCGGGCAACGTGCTGCTGGAGCGGGGCGGCCGGGTCGTCCTGACCGACTTCGGCATCGCCAGCATGCAGAACCCGGACGACGAGGAGCTCGCGAAGCTGACCCGCAGCGGGGAGATCGTCGGCTCGCTGGACTACCTGCCGCCGGAGCGCGCGCAGGGCCGGGAACCCGGCCCCGCATCGGACATCTGGTCGCTCGGGATGACCCTGTACGCGGCGGTGGAGGGCGTCTCGCCGTTCCGCCGGACCTCGGTGTGGTCGACGCTGTCCGCGATCGTCGCCGAACCCCTGCCCGAGGCCCGGCGGGCGGGCCCGCTGGGGCCGGTGCTGCAGGCGCTGATGGCGAAGGAACCGGACTCCCGCCCGACCGCCGACCAGGCCCGGGCCCTGCTGGAGGCGGTGGCCGCCGGTGACGCCGCAGCGGCGACCGCCGCCCGGCACGCCGCTCCCGGCGCGCCCGCTCCGGCCGGCATCCCCCCGACGCCCGGCGGGGCCGCCCCGGCCACCGGGCCGGGCTCCCCGGCCGCCGGGTTCGGGCCCACGCCGACGGTCCGGTCGGCCGTCGCGCCGCCGTTCGGCGGCGGGCCGGGCGCCGAGGTGCCGCCCGGGTTCGGGCCGCCGCCGGCCGTCGGGGTCGGCGGATCGTTTCCGCAGCAGCCCCACGCCCCGTCCCCCTACGGCCCGTTCCCCTCGCACGGCGCACCGCAGGCCGGACCGCAGGCCGGACCGCAGGCCGGACCGTCGGGCGGGCCTCGTGCGGGCGGACGCCGGGGTCGCGGCCGGGCCGTGGTCGCCGCCGCCGTGGCCGCCGTGCTCGCGGCCGGAGGCGTCACCTACGCCCTGACTTCCGGAGGCGGCGGCAAGAAGGCCCGTACCAGCGCGGCGCCGCCGGCCTCCGCTCCCGCCTCCTCCCCGGCCCCGGGCGACCTGCCCGGCGCCACGAGCCCCGGCCCGTCCCCCTCCCCGTCCCGCACCGGCCCGTCCGCCTCGCCCTCGAAGAAGTCCACCGCCTCGCCCTCCGCGTCGGGGTCCTCGTCCGCCGCCGCCAAGCCGGGCCCCACCCCGACGGGCTGCGCCGGCTGGACCCACAAGGACCCCAAGCCCGGCACCTACGGCTACATATCCGGCGACCACCACCTGCTGGCCGCGCCCTACCAGCAGTGTGCCCAGGGCAGCCTGGTCAAGAGCGGGACGAAGCTCTGGTACCACTGCTACATCGTCAACTCGTACGGCAACCAGTGGACGTTCGTCCGCGTGGAGGGCACCAACCAGACCGGCTGGCTCTACAACCGGGACCTCACCGGCCAGAAGGGCTCGTCACCGGCCTGCTGACCCGCCGCCGCCGGGCCGCCCGGAGACGGCCTAAGCTGCGGCCATGGAGTCCTACACCATCGGCCAGGCGGCCCGGCTGCTCGGCGTCAGCGTCGACACGGCCCGCCGCTGGGCCGACGCCGAGCGCTTCCCCACCCGCCGCGAGGGCACCCGCCGCATGGTCGACGGCCCGGACCTGGCCGCGTTCTGCGTCGAGGCGGCACAGGAGGGGGCCGACGGCGAGGAGCCGCACACCTCGGCGCGCAACGCCTTCCCCGGCATCGTCACCGGCGTGAAGCTCGGCACCGTCGACGCCCAGGTCGAGATCCAGGCCGGCCCGCACCGTGTCGTCTCCCTGCTCACCCGGGAGGCCGTGGAGGAACTGGGCCTGGAGGTGGGCTCGCGGGCCACGGCGCGGGTGAAGTCGACCAGCGTCTTCGTCGACCGCGGCTGACCTCGGACGGGCCCGGCGGCGCGACGGTGGCAGACTGGCCGCTGATCCGCCGAAGGGAAGTACCGCGTTGTCCATGTTCAGCAACCTGCGCCGTGCCGTGCGCCGCGGCTACCGGCGGGCCGTCGACCTCAGCCACCCGGCCCGCTCGCCGCTCGGCAGCTCGGTGGTCAACTGCGTGGTCTACCAGGACGGTGTCCGCCAGGAGGGCTGCGCCGAGGTCGAGGAGGCGCTGCGCCGGGTCCGCAAGACGGGCGAGGGCTTCGTCTGGATAGGCCTGCACGAGCCCTCCCAACTGGAGCTCGCCGGACTCGCGGAGCTGCTCGGGCTGCACCCGCTGGCCGTCGAGGACGCCGTCCACGCCCACCAGCGGCCCAAGGTGGAGCGCTACGACGACACCCTCTTCGCGGTGTTCAAGACCGTCCGCTACGTCGAGCACGAGGAACTGACGGCGACCAGCGAGGTGGTGGAGACCGGCGAGCTGATGGCCTTCGTCGGCGCGGACTTCGTCATCACCATCCGGCACGGCGGCCACGGCACCCTCGGTCCCGTGCGCGAGGCCCTGGAGGCCGAGCCGGAGCAGCTGGCGAAGGGCCCGGCGGCCGTGCTGCACGCCATCGCGGACCACGTCGTCGACGACTACGTGGCCGTCACGGACGCGGTGCAGAGCGACATGGACGCGGTGGAGACGGCCGTCTTCAGCGAGCACGGCGGACGGGGCGACGCGGGCCGGATCTACCAGCTCAAGCGCGAACTCCTCGAACTGCGCCGGGCGGTGGCCCCGCTGGGGCGGCCGCTGGAACAGCTGGCCACGCAGCCGATACCGGTGATCCCGCCGGAGGTCCGGGCGTACTTCCGGGACGTCGCCGACCACCTGACGCGGGCGACCGAGCAGATCGCCGCGTACGACGGGCTCCTCGACTCCATCCTCCAGGCGCACCTGGCCCAGGTGACGGTCGCGCAGAACGAGGACATGCGCAAGATCACGGCGTGGGCGGCCATCGTGGCGGTGCCGACGATGGTGTGCGGGGTGTACGGGATGAACTTCGACCACATGCCGGAACTCCACTGGACGTACGGCTATCCGCTGGTCCTCGCCGTCATGGCGGTGGCCTGCTGGGTCATCCACCGGGGCTTCCGCCGCAACGGCTGGCTCTGAGCCCGCCGGGGGCCGGACGGGCGGATTCCGAACAGGTGCGCCCCGGGGGTGTCCTCCGTTTCCCATATCTGGTAGGAAAGTTTCCTAACGGAACAGGGAAGGCTCAACCCCCCTACGGAGGCCTCGTGTTCACCCCTCGTCGCACCACCCTGGCCATCGGCGCCGTCCTCGCCGCCACCCTCTTCGCACTCCCGGCGGCGGCCCAGGCGGCGCCCGCCGCCCCCGCCCCGGCCCCGGCCCCGGCCCCCGCCCGCGCGGCGGCCGGACTGGACCACCCGGCGAAGAAGGACATCGCCATGCGGATCGTCTCCAGCGCCGAGAACTCCTCCCTCGACTGGAAGGCGCAGTACAAGTACATCGAGGACATAGGCGACGGCCGCGGCTACACCGCCGGCATCATCGGCTTCTGCTCCGGCACCGGCGACATGCTCGACCTCGTCGAGTACTACACCCAGGTCAAGCCGGGGAACGTGCTCGCCAAGTACCTCCCGGCCCTGCGCAAGGTCGACGGCAGCGACTCCCACGCCGGCCTGGATCCCAACTTCACCAGGGACTGGGCCAAGGCCGCCCAGGACGCCGAGTTCAAGAAGGCCCAGGACCACGAGCGCGACCGCGTCTACTTCGACCCCGCCGTCAAGCAGGGCAAGTCCGACGGCGTCGGCACCCTCGGCCAGTTCGCCTACTACGACGCCATCGTCATGCACGGAGACGGCTCCGACCCCACCAGCTTCCGCAACATCAGGAAGCGCGCCCTGTCCAAGGCCAAGCCCCCGGCCCAGGGCGGCAACGAGACCGCGTGGCTGAACGCCTTCCTCGACGCCCGGGTCTGGGCGATGAAGCAGGAGGAGGCGCACAGCGACACCAGCCGCGTCGACACCGCCCAGCGCGTCTTCCTCAAGAAGGGCAACCTCAACCTGAACACCCCGCTTGACTGGAAGGTGTACGGGGACTCGTACCACATCGGCTGACCCGGGGCGCTGAGCAGCCCAACTCCCTTTGAAACCAGGGATGCCGGCCTTATCCGGTTGGCTCGAAGTGGCTTGAGCGCGTCGTCCCGAGGGCATAACCCGGCCGGCCCCGTTTTTCAGGGGAGGGGCCGCAGGTTCCGTCCCAAGGGGGGACTCGTGAACTACTACCTCGACGTCATCAAGCGGTACGCCGACTTCCAGGGCCGCGCCCGCCGCCAGGAGTACTGGATGTTCCTCCTCTGGAACATCCCGATCGTGATCGTCCTGACGATCCTGGACTACGCGCTCGGCAGCTACCCGGTCATCACGTGGATCTACACCCTCGCCGTGTTCCTCCCGTCCCTGGGGGTCTCGGTCCGCCGGCTGCACGACACCGGGAAGTCCGGATGGTGGTACCTGGTCAGCCTCATCCCCTTCATCGGGTTCATCTGGATGCTCATCCTGATGGCCACCGAGGGTGACGCCGGACCGAACGCGTACGGCCCCAGCCCGAAGCAGCTCGCCGCCTGATCCACCTCTGAGCGGCCCGCACCTCCCAGCGCCGTCACCGGCCCGTCGCAGCCGGTGACGGCGCTCGCGTGTGCCCGGAGGTGACACGCGTCTCGCTCGGGTTGCGGCAGGGGGCTGTCCTGACCGGGCCGATCACGAGATATCTTGATGTCGAGCAATGTTGCAGACGAGAGACGCAGACTGTGGAGCGGAGCATCCGGTGACTGACTCGACCATCATCTACACGCACACTGACGAGGCCCCGGCCCTCGCGACGTATTCCTTCCTGCCCGTGGTGCAGGCGTACGCGTCGACGGCCGGTGTGAATGTCGAGACCCGTGACATCTCCCTGGCCGGTCGGATCATCGCCCTGTTCCCCGAGTACCTCGAGGAGGGGCAGCGCATCGCCGACGCCCTCGCCGAGCTCGGCGAGCTGGCGAAGACCCCCGAGGCCAACATCATCAAGCTGCCCAACATCTCGGCCTCGATCCCGCAGCTGAAGGCCGCGATCGCCGAGCTCCAGGGCCAGGGCTACGCCCTTCCGGACTACCCGGACGACCCGAAGTCGGACGAGGAGCGCGAGATCCGCGCCCGCTACGACAAGGTCAAGGGCAGCGCCGTCAACCCGGTCCTGCGCGAGGGCAACTCCGACCGCCGCGCCCCCGCGTCGGTCAAGAACTACGCCAAGGCCCACCCGCACCGCATGGGCGCCTGGACCCCCGAGTCGAAGACGAACGTCGCCACCATGGGCGAGAACGACTTCCGCTCCACCGAGAAGTCCGCCGTGATGGCCGAGGCCGGCACCCTGCGCATCGAGCACGTCGCCGCCGACGGCGCCGTCACCGTCCTGCGCGAGTCCGTACCGGTCCTCGCCGGCGAGGTCGTGGACGCGTCCGTCATGCACGTCGACGCGCTGCGCACCTTCCTCAACGACCAGATCGAGCGGGCCAAGGCCGAGGGCGTCCTGTTCTCCGTGCACCTCAAGGCCACGATGATGAAGGTCTCCGACCCGATCATCTTCGGCCACGTGGTCCGCGCCTTCCTCCCGAAGACCTTCGCCCGCTACGGCGAGACCCTGGCCGCCGCCGGCCTGTCCCCGAACGACGGCCTCGGCACCATCCTGAACGGCCTGGGCGCCCTCCCCGACGGCGACGCGATCAAGGCCTCGATCGACGCCGAGATCGCCGAGGGCCCGGCCCTCGCGATGGTCGACTCCGACAAGGGCATCACCAACCTGCACGTGCCGTCCGACGTCATCGTCGACGCCTCGATGCCGGCCATGATCCGCACCTCCGGCCACATGTGGGGCCCGGACGGCGCCGAGGCCGACACCCTCGCCGTCCTCCCGGACAGCAGCTACGCCGGCGTCTACCAGGCCGTCGTCGAGGACTGCCGCGCCCACGGCGCGTTCGACCCGTCCACCATGGGCTCGGTTCCGAACGTCGGCCTCATGGCCCAGAAGGCCGAGGAGTACGGCAGCCACGACAAGACCTTCGAGATCGCCGCCGCGGGCACCGTCCGCGTCGTCGACGCCGCGGGCAACGCGCTCATCGAGCAGGAGGTCGCCGCCGGCGACATCTTCCGCGCCTGCCAGACCAAGGACCTGCCCATCCAGGACTGGGTCAAGCTCGCCGTCACCCGCGCCCGCGCCACCGGCGCCCCGGCCGTCTTCTGGCTCGACGAGACCCGCGCCCACGACGCGCAGCTGATCGCCAAGGTCAAGACCTACCTGGCCGAGCACGACACCGAGGGTCTGACCATCGAGATCCTCTCCCCGGTCGAGGCCACCAAGTACTCCCTGGAGCGCATCCGCCGCGGCGAGGACACCATCTCGGTGACCGGCAACGTGCTGCGCGACTACCTGACCGACCTCTTCCCGATCCTGGAGCTGGGCACCAGCGCCAAGATGCTGTCGGTCGTCCCGCTGATGGCGGGCGGCGGCCTCTTCGAGACGGGCGCCGGCGGCTCCGCCCCGAAGCACGTCCAGCAGCTGGTCAAGGAGAACTACCTGCGCTGGGACTCGCTGGGCGAGTTCTTCGCGCTGGCCGCCTCCTTCGAGCACCTGTCCACCACCACGGGCAACGCCCGCGCCCAGGTGCTGGCCGACACCCTCGACCGCGCCACCGGCACCTTCCTCAACGAGGACAAGTCGCCGACCCGTCGCCTCGGCGGCATCGACAACCGCGGCAGCCACTTCTACCTCGCCCTGTACTGGGCGCAGGAGCTGTCCCGCCAGATCGACGACCCGAAGCTCGCCGCGGCCTTCGAGCCGCTCGCCAAGACGCTGGCCGAGTCCGAGCAGAAGATCGTCGCCGAGCTGAACGCCGTCCAGGGCTCGCCGGCCGACATCGGCGGCTACTACCAGCCCGACCCGGCCAAGGCCGCGGCCGTCATGCGTCCGTCCGCGACGCTGAACGAGGCGCTCGCGCTCCTGGGCTGACGTCCCCCGGGCTGACGTCCCCCGGGCGCCAGCAGAGGTACGGGTCCGCCCCGGCCGGCACACCACGCCGGCCGGGGCGGACCCGTTCCCGCAGCCGGCTCAGAGGCGGTGGACCCGGCCCTCGCCGACCGCCAGGGGGTGGCGGCCCGCCGCCAGGATGCGCAGGCCGGGCGCCACGGCGAGCAGCCGCCGCAGCCAGGCCAGCGCCTCGGGGGAGAGCCGGTCGCTGTCGTCCAGGACCAGCAGCATGTCCCGTTCGGCCAGCCAGGACGCGGCGTCCGCGGTCCCGCAGGGCAGGAAGGGCATACCGGGTAGGCAGCCCAGCGCGGTCACGAGCTCGCGCACGCCGCCGTCCCCGGACACGGAGACCACCGAGGCGCCGTCGCAGAAGTTGGACGAGATCCGCCGCGCGATGTCCCGGACCAGCAGGCCGCGCGGTTCGCGGAAGCGGCCCGTGACGGTCAGCACCCGTCCCCGGCGCACGGCGGTGAGCAGGTCCGACAGCTCGGTCGAGGTGGCCGGTAAGGTCCCGGCCGTCCCGTCGGACCGTGCGGGTCTGGAATCCCCCATCATCACGATGCCCCCCATCGCATGCGTGACCGGTGCGGCAGCTGGGCTGGTTCGGGCCGCGTGACGACGATTATGCGCCACTTCACACGGATGACTAGGGGAATGTCGTATTCCGTGAGGGCATCGGGGGAACGGTTGTCCGCGCCTCGGACATCGGCTCTACTGCTATGCAGCCCCCGAGCGGGGAGCGTACCGGGGAGGGGCTCGACGATGACAGCGGACCGGAGGGCCAACGGGGGTGCGCGCACGCCCTCTTCGCACCGGCGCCGCCCGCGGCTGCGGGGGAGCAGGGCGTTACCGGCCCTGCTGCTCTCGGTGTTCCTGCTGGTGGGCGTCGGTGCCGCCACGGGCATCGCCTGGGACCCCTTCCCCTCCGGCGCCCCCGCCCCCGCCCCCGCCCCCGCCGCCGGCACCGGCGCGCCTTCGTCCCCGGCGCCCTCCGGCACACGGCCCGCGAGCGGCGACGGGGACGCGGCCGACGGCGGAGCCCGGGGCGGGGCCACGGCCCCCGCCACCACCGGCCAGGTGGACACCGGCGGGCCGCGCCCCGCCGGCGCCCTGCCCTTCGACCTGCCGGGGCCGGCCGCCCTGCGTTCCGGCGCGGCCGGCCGCAAGCTCGTGTTCGCCCACTACTTCACCCCCTACCCGCTCTCCCTGGACAACGCGAGCGCCGACTCCGACTACTACACCCGCAACTACCTCGACCCCGGCGGCGAGAACGGCAAGCACCAGCGCTACGGGGGCCTGCTCCGCGACCGCCCGCTGCCCGTCCCGCCGAAGGCCGGGGACTGGGAGGGCGCCAACCTCCGGCAGGAGGTGCGCACCGCCCGGGACGCCGGTGTCGACGGCTTCACCCTCGACCTGCTCTCCCTCTCCGGCAAGAACTGGGAGCGTGCCCGGCAGCTGATGGAGGCGGCCCACGCGGTGGACCCCGCCTTCAAGATCATGCTGATGCCCGACATGACCGCCCTGGACACCGACGACCCCGCGGTGCTCGCCGACGCCGTCGCCACCCTCGCCGCGTCCCCGGCCGCCCACCGGCTCGCCGACGGCCGCCTGGTGCTCTCCCCGTTCAAGGCCGAGCAGAAGGACCCGGCCTGGTGGGGCCGGGTCGTCGACACCCTCCGGACGCGGCACGGGATCCGGACCGCGCTCGTCCCGCTCTTCCTCGACTTCGACGCCCACGCCGCTGCCTTCGCACCGATCAGCTACGGCTTCTCCGAGTGGGGCAGCCGCAGCTACGCCGGCCAGGACGGCGCCGCCGCCGACGTCCGGCGGGCCCACGAGCTGGGCGGGATCTGGATGCAGCCGGTGTCCGTCCAGGACGCCCGCCCCAACCAGGGGATCTACGACGAGGCCGGCAACACCGCCACCCTGCGCTCCACCTGGACCCACGCCATCGAGGACGGCGCCGACTGGGTCCAGCTGACCACCTGGAACGACTACTCCGAGGGCAGCCAGTTCGCGCCCTCCCTGCACAACGGCTACGCCTACCTCGACCTCACCTCGTACTACCTGACCCGCTTCAAGACCGGCGCCTGGCCGCGCATCGTCCGCGACACCCTCTACCTCACCGCCCGCACCCAGTTCGCCGACACCGGCCCGACGGGCGCCCAGTCCCTGCTGATGTCCCTGCGCAAGGGCAGCGCCGCCGCCCGGGACACCGTGGAGGTGCTCAGCCTCCTCACCGGCCCCGGGACCGTGCGCACCACCGTCGGCCGCACCACCCGCGAGCACCCGGCCCCGGCCGGACTCCACGCCGAACTGCTCCCGCTCGGCCCCGGCATCAGCTCCGCCCGGCTGGTGCGCGACGGCCGGGCCACGACGGAGGTGGAACTGCCCTACCCGGCGGACCGCACGGTGCCGGTGCAGGACCTCCAGTACTACGCGGCGACCAGCGGCCGGGCGGGGGTAGGAACGGCGGGGTAGGAACAAGGGAGGCGAAAACGGGCGCCGGCGGGGCGCGGCCAGGCCAATCCCGTCCAAGCGGCCCTTTCGCCGGGCCCCGGCACGCCGCATGCTGCCGGAGCCGGCCCACGAGGCCAGGCGCGCCCGCCCGTCCCCGACCCGGAGGCACCCGTGACCGATCCGACCGCCCCGCCCGCCTTCCCCGGCGGCCCCGCCCTGTTCCGGCTGGACCCGGCCGTCGCGCACCTCAACCACGGCTCGTACGGGGCGGTGCCGCTGCCCGTCCAGGAGGCCCAGGAAGCCCTGCGCGCCGAGGCCCACGCCGACCCCGACGCCTTCTTCAACGGGGTCTCCGAACGGCTCACCGCCGCCCGGGGCCGGATCGCGGCGCGCCTGGGGGCGGACCCGGACGGCCTCTGCTTCATCTCCAACGCCACCGAGGGCGCCAACCTCGCCCTCGACGCCGTCCCCCTCGCCGAAGGCGACGAGATCCTGGTCACCGACCACGGCTACGGCACCGTCGTCGACGCCGCCGCCCGCCGGGCCAAGGTCACCACCGTCAGCCTGGACCCCCGCCTCCCCGACGAGGACGCCGTGCGCGAGGCCGTACTGGCCGGGGTCACCTCCCGCACCCGGGTGGCCGTCCTCGACCACGTCAGCTCGCCCACCGCCCGGCTCATCGCCGGCCCCCGGCTCCTCGCCGAGCTCGCGGAGCGCGGGATCACCACCGTCGTCGACGGCGCCCACGCCCCCGGCATGCTGGCCGATCCGATCGCCGCGGGCGCCGACTTCTGGTTCGGGAACCTCCACAAATGGGGGTACGCCCCCTCCGGCAGCGCCCTCCTCGCCGTCGCCCCGGCCCACCGCGCCCGGGTCCGCTCCCTCAGCCCCTCCTGGGAGGACCACCGCGGCTTCCCGCTCTCCGTCGAGTACCGGGCCACCTTCGACTACACCGGCTGGCTCGCCGCCCCCGAGGGCCTCGACCTCCTGGAGCGCCTCGGCGCCGACCGGGTCCGGGCCCACAACGCCGCCCTGGCCGGCTACGGCGCCGAACTGCTCGCCCGGATCCCCGGCCTCACCCCGCTGCCGCACACCCCGGGCCTGGCCCTGCGCTCCCTGCTGCTGCCGCCCGGCGTGGCCGAGACCCGGGAGGCGGCCACGGCACTGCGCGAGGAACTCGCCGCGAAGCTCCGTATCCGCGTCCTGGTCTGGCCCTGGCCGGGCGGCGGCGGGCTGCGGGTCTGCGGGCAGGTCTACAACCGGCCCGAGGAGTACGAACGCCTCGCCGCGGCCCTGCCCGCCTACCTGCGCTGACCGCCGGCGCCGTCAGGCGCGCCGCAGGAGGTAGGTGTCCATGATCCAGCCCTTGCGGGCCCGGGCCTCCGTCCGCAGCTCCTCGATGCGGCCCGCCACCTCCGACAGCTTCCCCGAGACCAGGATCTCGTCCGGGGTGCCCACGTACGCGCCCCAGTAGATGAAAAGGTCCTGGTCCAGGTGGGCGGTGAAGGCGTGCCGGGCGTCCAGCATCACCACCACGTCGTCCACGTCCTGCGGCCAGCCCTCCGCCAGCCGCCGGCCCGTGGTGATCTGGACCGGGCGCCCGACCCGGTTCAGGTTGGTGCGGTGCCGGGCCAGCAGCGCCGACACGCTGCTGATGCCCGGCACCACCTCGTGCTCGAACGACACCCGGCCGCGCTCCAGCACCTCGTCGAGGATCGCGAGCGTGGAGTCGTACAGCGAGGGGTCGCCCCACACCAGGAACGCGCCCGTCTCGCCGTCCGCCAGGTCCTCGGCGACGAACCGCTCGAAGATCTCCGCCCGGGCGCTGCGCCAGCCGTCCACGGTCGGCGCGTACTCCGCCGGGGTGCGGTCGCGGTCCGGGTCGCGGCCCTCCACCAGACGGTGGCCCGGCCGCGCGTGCGCCTCCAGCATGGTGCGCCGCAGCCCCGTCAGGTCCGCCTTCTCCTCCCCCTTCTCCAGGATGAGGAATGCGTCCGCCGCGCCGATCGCCTTGACCGCCTGGAGGGTCAGGTGGTCCGGGTCGCCCGCGCCTATACCGATCACTGAGAACTTCTTCACCGGGCTATTGTGCCCACCATGCGTGTCGCCCTGTTCGTCACCTGCGTCAACGACGCCCTGTACCCCCGTACGGGCATCGCCGTCGTCCGCCTCCTGGAGCGGCTCGGGGTCGACGTGGACTTCCCGGCGGCCCAGACCTGCTGCGGCCAGCCCCAGTACAACACCGGCTACCGCCGCGAGGCCGAACCGCTGCTGCGCCGCACCGCCGAGGCCTTCGCCGGCTACGACCACGTGGTCACCCCCTCGGGCTCCTGCGCCGCCATGGTCCGCGCCCACTACCCGCGCATCGCCCGCCAGGCCGCCCTGGAGGGGCGGGGGAGCGGACTGGAACGGCTCGCGGAGGAACTCGTCCCACGGGTGTACGAGCTCACCGAGTTCCTGGTCGACGTGCTCGGCGTGACCGACGTGGGCGCCTACTTCCCCCACACCGTCACCTACCACCCCTCCTGCCACGGCCTGCGCACCCTCGGGCTGGGTGAGCGTCCCCGGCGGCTGCTGGCCGCCGTCAAGGGCCTGGACCTCCTCGAACTGCCCGGCGCCGAGGAGTGCTGCGGCTTCGGCGGCACCTTCGCCGTCAAGAACCCCGACGTCTCCGCCGCCATGGGCGCCGACAAGACCGCCGCCGCGCTGGCCACGGGCGCCGAGGTGCTGTGCGGGGCCGACAACTCCTGCCTCGCCCACCTCGACGGCACCCTCCGCCACGCCGGGGCCCCGCTGCGCACCCTGCACCTCGCCGAGATCCTGGCGTCGACCGAGGAGGACCCGCTGCCATGACCCGCACGGACCTGGGCATGCCCGCCTTCCCGACCTCCGGCGCCTCCCCCGCCTTCCCGCCGTTCCCGCAGGCGGCGGGGGAGGCCGTACGGGACGAGGTCCTGCGGGCCAACCTCCGCCGCGCCACCCACACCATCCGCGACAAACGGGCCCGCGCGGTCACCGAACTCGCCGACTGGGACCGGCTGCGCGCGGCCGGCCGGGCCGTCAAGGACCACACCCTGCGCCACCTCGACCGCTACCTCCTCCAGCTGGAGGCCTCCGTCACCGCGGCCGGCGGCACCGTGCACTGGGCGGCCGACGCCGACGAGGCCAACCGCATCGTGACCGGCCTGGTCCTGGCCACCGGCGCACGCGAGGTCGTCAAGGTCAAGTCGATGGCCACCCAGGAGATCGGCCTCAACGAGGCCCTGGAGGCCGCCGGGATCGCCGCCTACGAGACCGACCTCGCCGAGCTCATCGTCCAGCTCGGCCACGACCGGCCCTCGCACATCCTGGTCCCCGCCATCCACCGCAACCGCGACGAGATCCGCGACATCTTCCGCACCGAGATGGGAAGGTGGGGCCGCCCGGCCCCCGAAGACCTCGGCGACGACCCCCGCGAACTCGCCGAAGCCGCCCGGCTCCACCTCCGCGAGAAGTTCCTGCGTGCCGAAGTCGCCGTCTCCGGCGCCAACTTCATGGTCGCCGAGACGGGCACCATGGTCGTCCTCGAATCCGAGGGCAACGGCCGGATGTGCCTGACCCTCCCCGACACCCTGATCTCGGTCGTCGGCATCGAGAAGGTCGTGCCCACCTTCCGCGACCTGGAGGTCTTCCTCCAGACCCTGCCGCGCTCCTCCACGGCCGAGCGGATGAACCCGTACACCACCATGTGGACCGGGACCACCGGCGGCGACGGCCCCTCCGCCTTCCACCTCGTCCTCCTCGACAACGGCCGCACCGACACCCTCGCCGACCAGACCGGCCGCCAGGCCCTGCGCTGCATCCGCTGCTCCGCCTGCCTCAACGTCTGCCCCGTCTACGAACGCGCCGGCGGCCACGCCTACGGCTCCGTCTACCCCGGCCCCATCGGGGCCATCCTGAGCCCCCAACTCCGCGGCACGGGCAACGAGATCGACGCCACCCTGCCCTACGCCTCCACCCTGTGCGGGGCCTGCTACGAGGTCTGCCCCGTCGCCATCGACATCCCCGAGGTCCTGGTCCACCTCCGCGAACGCCTCGCCCAGGGCGGCCCCGTCACCCGCGCCGGGATCCGCGTACGGCTGCGCCCCGCCGACGGACACACCGCCGAACGGGCCGCCATGCGCGCCGCCCGCCTCCTCCTGGACCACCCCGGCGCCCTGCGCGCCACCGAACGCCTCCTGGCCCGCGCCCGCCGCCTGCGCCCCCGCCGGCTCCCCGGCCCGGGCCGCGCCTGGACGGACACCCGCGCCCTTCCCGACATCCCGGCGGAACCCTTCCGCGACTGGTGGCTCCGCGAACGGGGGAACCGGGGTTGAGCACCAAGGACCGCATCCTGTCCCGCATCCGACGGGCCAACGCCCACGCCCCGGAGGCCCCGCCCGTCCCCCGGGACTACTTCCGCACCCACGGCACCCGCACCCCGGCCGAGACGGCCGACCTGCTCGCCGCCCACCTCACGGAGTACCGCGCGAAGGTCCACCGCACGGACGAGGACGGCCTCCAGGACCTCCTCGCCCGCCTGCTCTCCGCCTCCCGCACCGTCCTCGTCCCGCCGGCCCTGCCCCCGCACTGGCTCTCACGGACGCCCGCCACCCGCGTCCACGACCACGCCGCCTCCACCCCGTACGAGCTGGACCGGGTCGACAGCGCCGTCACCGGCTGCGCGCTCGCCATCGCCGAGACCGGCACGATCGTCCTCGACGGCGGCCCCGACCAGGGCCGGCGCCGCATCACCCTGATCCCGGACCACCACGTCTGCGTGGTCCGCGTCCCCGCCCAGGTCGTGGACTCCGTCCCGCAGGCCCTCGAACGCCTCGACCCCGCCCGCCCGCTGACCTGGATCTCCGGCCCCTCGGCCACCAGCGACATCGAACTCGACCGGGTCGAGGGCGTCCACGGCCCCCGCACCCTGGACGTGGTCCTCCTCGACACCCCCGCACAATGAGGGCATGTCATCCCGCATCGCCCTCACCACCCTCGTGGTCCGCGACTACGACGAGGCCATCGACTTCTACACCCGCGCCCTCGGCTTCGAACTCGCCGAGGACACCGCCCGCCCCGACGGCTCTCGCTGGGTCGTCGTCCGCCCGCCCGGCGCCAAGGAGGCCGCCCTCCTCCTCGCCCGCGCCAAGGACGACGCCCAGCGCTCCCGCATCGGCGACCAGACCGGCGGCCGGGTCGGCTTCTTCCTCCACACCGCCGACTTCGCCGCCGACCACGCCCGCATGGCCGCCGAGGGCGTCCGCTTCCTGGAGGAGCCGCGCCACGAGCCGTACGGCTCCGTCGCCGTCTTCGAGGACCTCTACGGAAACCGCTGGGACCTCCTCCAGCCGGCCTAGACCGGGCCGGACAGCCGGGGGGCCTCGGCCGCCGCGCCGATCCGCTCCCCGGCCTCCACCCGCTCGGCCAGCTCCCCGGCCCACGCCACCAGCCCGGCCACGTCGATCCCGTAGGCGTTCCCGCGCCCGGCCAGGGCCCCGGCCCCGCGCCGCAGCAGCCGCGCCCCGCCGACGGCGTTCCCCCGCGCGGCGTGCGTCAGCCCCACGGCGAGCTGCGCCAGCGCCCGCCACAGCGCGGCGTCCTCCGGCGGCCCGGACTTCCAGGCATCCTCGAACACCTCGTGCGCGTGGAACGGCATCCCGGCGTCCAGCAGCCGCTGCGCCTCCGCGACCGTCTCCCCGGGCGCCCGCACCGCCCCCTCGGGCTGCCGCGCCACCCCGTCGGCCCCGTACTCCAGCGGCCGCCCCAGCCCGTCCCGCGGCCGCGCACTGCGCGCCCGCCCCGCCCCGTCCCGATCCCGCTCCCTACCGTCCACCGACCCATCCTCCCCCGCCCCGCTCACCCGTGCACACGCACCCCTCAACGTGGGGTAATGTTCTGCATGTGCCCGGCGCACGAGGGGGAAACCCCAGGTCGCAGGGGCAACGGGACGTGGCGCAGCTTGGTAGCGCACTTGACTGGGGGTCAAGGGGTCGCAGGTTCAAATCCTGTCGTCCCGACTCGAAAGAGTCGCAGGTCAGGGGCTGTTTTGGAGCAATCCAAAACGGCCCCTTGATCGTTTTTGGGGACCAGTTGGGGACCAGAGCGGTCAGTGCGGGTCAGATTGCGGTGACGGCCGTGACTGGCAGCGAACGAGGTGCACGGAGCACCATGAGGTGCGCAGACAGCGCGGCACCAGCTGCGGTGATCTGGCCGGCGTCGGGGTGCAGGTAGCGCTGAGTGGTGGTCAGCGAACCGTGCCCGGCGATCTTGCGTAGGACGTGAAGTGGTACGCCGGCGTCGGCGAACCAGGTCAGTCCGGTGTGGCGCAGGTCGTGCCGTCGGAGGTGTTCGAAGCCGAGTTCCGTGACGACGTCGTCCCAGTGAGTGGCGTCGCGTAGGACCGCAGTGGAGATGCGACCGCCACGCGGTCGGAAGAAGATCCGGGCATCGGGGTCATTGCCGATGGCCAGCAGCCGCTGGGCAACCATCGGCCGTACTTCTTCGATGAGGCGTACCTTGCGGGCGCGTTTTGCCTTACACGTCATCTCATTTGGCGAGTTGGCGGTAGCAGATGAGGGTGCAGGCGAGGCTGGTAAAGGCGAGGAAGTGCTCCGCTTTGCGTTCGTAGCGGCGGTGGAGTCGGCGGCAGCCGGCGAGCCAGGCCATGGTCCGTTCGATGGTCCAGCGATGTCGACCGAGTCGCTGGGAGTTATCGATGCCCTTGCGCGCGATGCGGTGCTGGATGCCCCGCTGTGCCAGCCATTGCCGCAGGTGACGGTAGTCGTATCCCTGGTCGCCGTGGAGCTTGGTGGGCCTTCGCCGACGGGGCCGCGGCGGGAGCGAATCGGGGGTATCCCCTTCACGAGCGGGATCAGGGCCTGGCTGTCGTGGACGTTGGCGCCGGAGATGCCGACGGACCGGGGCAGACCGGTCCGCTCCGTGATCAGATGGATCTTCGAGCCGTACTTGCCCCGGTCGACAGGATTCGGACCTGTCAGGTCCCCCTTTTCAGGGCCCGCATGTTGACCGAGTCGATCGCGCACCGCGACCAGTCCAGGTCGCCGCGCCAACCGAGCTCGTCGAGGACCAGGCGGTGGAGCTTGGCCCACACCCGGGCCTTCGTCCATTCGGTGAAACGGCGGTGGGCCGTCGCGCCGGAAGGGCCGAACGAGGCCGTCGGCAGCTGCTGCCACGTGCAGCCAGAGGTCGCCACAAACACGATCGCGGCCAGCACCTCACGGTCGCCGTGACGACGCCGGCCGCCACCTTGCGGCCGCGACGGCGCCTCCGGCACCACCCGCTGGAACAGCTCCCACAGCTCATCCGGCACGAGCCGCTCGACGATCCCCGCCACAGCAGCAGCCTACCCAGCCAGATGAGATGCCTTGTTAGCGGTGGATGCCAGAGAAGCCGCCGCCGACGGCGGCGGTGGCCACGCGTCGCGGTAACGGGTGCCTTCGGAGGTTCCTTTGTGGCATCGGCGGGATGCCGATGCCACAGACGGGTCAGAGGCCAGATGGCGGAAGGCTGGACACAGTCGCGTTTGGCTGCGTTTCCCGCTGGAGTGACGGGCCGGCGGGCTCCTGCTCGGGTAGTCCGTCGTAAGCGACGTCGAGAGAGGACCCGGCGGGGAGGCAGAGCACGATAATCCCGCCTGCCATGGCAAGGGCGAAACTCCACAGTCCCATGATGCCCGCGATGGAGAGGTGGAAGAGCAGTCCGGCGGCCATGACGTACTGCCGTCTGCGGAAGGGGATGAGCAGGCTGGCAGCCAAGGACAGCTCGATGACCATCGGTACCCACGTCATGAGTGCAACGCCCAGTGCCGTGGAGATCACGGGGGTCACCAGGGTGGCTAGCCATGGGGCGGGACCGAAATCAGGGTTGGTCCCCCAGTACCACATGGCTGTGCCGTCGGCCCATTCCGAGTGGGGCAGTTTGGCGACGGCGGCCTGGAAGTACAGGACCGACATCTGCAACCGCAGGACGAAGAGACTGCTATGCCCCAACAGCAGGAAGGCACGGTGAGATGAGCTGGTCAGGGGGCGAGTGGGCGGCGGCTGCCAGTGCCAGCGACGAGGGTCGCCCAACGCGGGGAGGATGAAGAGCACCGAGAGGATGAGCGCGATCTGGTCTCCTCCATCGACGATGGCGATGCCGGAGAACACGCTGTAGTTGATGTAAGCGTGAGGCAGTGCCGTCAGGCGTGGGCGCCATCCGGAGGCGGTGATCAGGAGCGTGACGACGCATACCCACTTGATCCAGGTGAGACCGGTGTAGTCGTGCGGTGAGAGACAGAAGACGCTGCCTGCGGCAGCGGACTGGCAGGAGGGGTAGTCGCCGAGTGTCGCCACCGGGCGGAAAAGAGTCTGCGCGCTGGATGCCGCGAGTGTGCCGGCCGTGCCGAGGGCGACGAGGGTTCGGGCCAGCCCGTAGACGTTGGTCCATGGCAGGGGAATGGAGTGTTTCGTCATCGGCAGGTCACCTGCCAGCTCGCAACCCTGGTAGAGGTCGCGTGTTCTGATGACAGGTCACGCCATGCCCACGGCACCGGTTTCATCTCGACGACCGCAGCTTGGCCGCAGAGGGTAGGAGCAGGGGACGGGTTGGTTACGGACGGCCGGTTCTTGACACGTGACAGGCACTGGTCGACCGTGTCCGCGCTGTCGCAGGCGGTCCAACGTGTGTCCTTTTGCCGCAGCATCAGGGCGGCTTCGATGCCTTGTGTACGGGAGGCGCGGTCGAAGCCGAAGGCGTTGGAAGGCCGTGAGTGCGGTGTCAAAGAGATATTCTTCCAATTACCGTCGACCAAGCGATACGGGGCGTAGCTGGGGTCCTTGGCCGACTTGGTGAAGAAGGCCCATCCTTGTGGCGCCGTGACGGTGGCGAGTTTGCGCACTTTTTCCTGCGCGGGAAGTGATACCACATTGTGGGGGAGGAAGCTTTGAGCCACGTAAAGAATGGCCACCGTCCATCCCGCGACGACCGCTGCTACCCAGGAGCGCGGAACATCGGCGGTGCCGGACGGGTTTTTGCATCTGACGTCGAAACGGAATAGGCGCACGGTTCTCCCTGGTGCGGTGTGCACGGGTTCGGGTGCTCTGCCCTGGGCGAGGGCGCGACGCGTTGCTGGCAGACGGCGGTAGGGCGCTCCCAGGCGCGCCCCACCGCCCTGCCGGTGCCAGGCTCTGTCTCAGGCGGCCAGGGCCTGGGTGAGCTTGGCGATGCGCTGCTCACTGGCGAGCGAGTTGTCCTCGCCCTCCGGTGCCACGGAGGTGGTGTTGATGTACTTCCAGGCCTGAACGGCCACGGCCACGGAGAGGTTCACCGCGGCGCCGGCGTTGAGGACGACCAGCACGTCGATGGCGAGGATCACGCATGTTCCGCTCGCCGTGCCGGGGTCGGGTGCGTCCGCCCTCTCCTTCGCCAGCGCCCGAAGGGCGCTGTTGCCGTCGGCGATGCCGCTCTGGACCTGGCGGGGGTTTCCGGAACGGAGCTTTTCGGAGAAGGTCTGGAAGAAGTCCGGTTGCTTCTCTTGGATCACGTTCATCACGGCAGATGTGGCCTTGTGCTTCTCCGCCGTACTGTTCTCCCCGCTCAGTTTTGTCACCTGGCGGAATTCCGGCGACTTGCTCAGTTCCTCGGCCACGGAGCCCTGTGCGAAGTAGACGCCGGCGAACAGGGTCCGTCCGTCTTCAACCGAGCCCACGTTGGGAGCTGCCGAGTGCGCTGATGCGGCGGTGGGGCTGCCGCTGGTTGCTGTCGCTCCGTGCGCGGCGACGCCGGTGAAGGCGACCGCTAACGCGGCTACGGTTGCAACCGCGGTGTTTCTGGTCTTCACGTGCGACTCCCCGAACTTGCGTTGATTGGTCGGATTGGTCGTGCGCATGCCATCGCGATGGACGGCGATATCGTACACGTAATCGATTGCTCAGGGCGTGGCATTTTTCACTCATGGTGACCGGTGTCACATTGGGCGCATTATCGGAGGAGTGTATTCCGTCGCGCGGTGCTCAGCAGACGGGCCCCCATGCAGTGAGTAATGGGAACGTCCGGATATGGCCTCACGGAACCCGTTTCCATTGTTCTAGCTTGATACGAACAGAAAGTTTCGGAGACACCGGAGACCCCCTCACGGAACGGAGCTTGCGTGCCAACAGCAGACGAACAGCACGACATGCGCCCCGGGCTCAGAGCCGCCGCGATAGTCGCACCCTTCATCACAGCACTGGTCGCCACGCTCGCTGCGTACTTGCTGCTACGGCAGGGGCTGCCGGACCGGATGGCCACCCACTTCGGATTCAACGGCGCCGACAGGTATAGCCCTTCGAGTTCGGCCCTGGCTTCATACCTGGTGATCTTCGTCATCGAGGCTGCTCTCTTCCTGATCTGGGCGCTGGCCGGCGACGACGAGGACAGTGCGCCAGGCTCGTTCCGCACGATCGTCACCCTTGCCTGGGCGGCCGCGATGGCAACGGCGTATCTGATGTATTCCCTGCTGCAGGCCAGCACCAAGTCCGCTGACGGCCAGGACGTCTCTGTCCCTCTCCACCAGTTCTTCATCGCGCTCGCCATTGGCGCTGCGATCGCGCTCATAGGCCGCTTTCTCCGACGGAGGCACTGATGCACTCTCAGCACGATGACAAGCGAACGGTCTGGTACCGGTCCCAGTACAGCGGTTGGATGCTCGCTGTCGGCGTAGTTCTCGCCATCGCCCTCCTCACGGTCGCCGCCTTCGTCGACGAGTACCGAACGGTCAGTCTCATCCTCCTGACCGCAGCAGCCGCCTTCCTCGTCACCGGCGGCATCAAGGTGACCGTGTCCGCAAACGGCGTCACGGTGGCGTCAGCCCTTGCGCCCTTCCTTCGACGCCAGATCACGGTGGACCGGATCGCACGCGCCGAAGCTCGCTGGACCCGGCCCATGGAAGTGGGCGGCTGGGGTTACCGATGGAAGCCCGGGATGCGGGCGGTCTCCCTCAGGGAAGGCGACGCTCTCTGGCTCGAACTGACCCGCGGGACACGCTTCGTCATCACCGTCGACGACGCCGAGACAGCAGCGGACCTGGTCAACCACTACCTGCCGCCGCGCAGCGAGGCCGACTGACATGCTCATCACCATCGATCCCGAGGCACGCACGCCGCTGGCGGAGCAGATCGCCGCCTGTATACGCCGCGGACTGGCCGATGGCACCATCCACAAAGGTGAACGGCTCCCGGGAGCGCGTGCCCTCGCGGCGACCCTCAGCGTCAACATGCACACCGTGCTGAGGGCCTATCAGCAACTCCACGAGGAACGCCTCATCGAACTACGCCCCGGGCGCGGTGCCATCGTCACCACGACCACCCCGACCTCCCAAGCCCTGCTGATCGAGGCATGCCGCCGCGTCGTACAACTGTCGCGAGCACACGGGCTGACGCAGCCCGAGACGCTCGCCCTGGTCGAGAAGCAGTTCAAATCACGCTTGTGATCGCCTGCCAGGACGAAGGCCCTGCTGGGCGTATATCGACGACAGCGGCTGGTGACGGCCCGTGCCCGGACCGCGGTGAGGTGTTTGCTGTTGAAGAGAAGCAGGTGAGGACATGGGGGCTCAGACGCCAGCCCAAGCCGTCGGTCTCATCCCGACAGCTGCCCTGCGGTGGCCAACCCCTGTGCTTGGCGTCAACAGGCCTGCCTATGTGACATCTATAGCGCCTGGGCTCAGAGGTCCGCGTCGCCGAAGCGGCCCAGCATCACCTGGTTGTACTGCTGGTGGACGAAGCCGATACCGTTCAGCAGCAGTCCGACGACCAGTTCCTGCTGCACGAGATCCTCTCCCAGCCCGGCAGGGGCTGGAGCCACCGCGTGGGGGACCGGATCGGGCAACGCTTGGAGCAGTCGTGGTTCCTAGACCTCCTGGACCCCGAGGTAAAGGCCGGTGACAAGCACTTCCGCCGCCACGACCAGGCGATGACGGAGCTGTATCAGCTCGTAGGATCGCAGGTATGGGAATTGACTGGGAAAACATACTCGGCACAAGCGGGAACGGTCTCGACGAGGCATACGACAGGGCGGTCTCCTCGGTCGTCTATGGCGAGACCTCGGAGGACGACCATCGGCCACTCCCAATCGGCGAAGAGTTCGACGACACGGATGGCCTGCGCTGACCTGAGGGCGCACGCAGAGACTGCCTGATGAGCCGGGGTTGCTTATTGGGCTTGGTCTGCTCTGGCGGGCGTTGGGGATCAGAGGCTTCTGCCCCGTAATGAACCGGTGGTCAAGCGTGCCATCAGGAACCTCGCCTGGCCGTGTCCAGATGGGCGCGGCACGGGTGGCGAGAAGTTGCGCTCGGACGGCCCGGCGTCCGTCGCCGGCTTCTTCGGCGGGGCACTGAGCTGGCCGGGGAATCGCGGGTCAGGCCGGCATAGCGGGAATCGACTTCGGCTTTCCGTTCGGGTGCGGACGCAACTGCTCCTAGCGGTTTTCGGCGCGTACTGCGGTGGCATCGTGCATCGGGCCTGGGTGCCTCGCCGGCCGACCGGCCTGCCGATCGTGGAGGGCGAGACTCCGGACAGGACGCGCGGGGGCGGCTGGCGCAGCCTGACCCCCGACGCCCCCCGATCATTCAGGCCCGGGCCGGTGCGCCCATCCTGACCTCCCGTGGTCTCCCCAGGGCACTCGGGAGCGGGGCGTGATGATCGTGTCCCGCCTCGCCACGAACCCGCTCCGGCCAACCGTAGTCACGCGGAAGAACGAGTGTCGGTCCCAGGGGGCCATGCGCTGCAGAGCACCTCGGTCACCCCGGCCGTTCCGGGCCATCAGGCGGTTGCCTGCCAGTTCCAGTGCCCGGACCACTGCCATCGCGGATACCGCGACCACGGCTGCCGTCGGCTGAGCCATTAGCTCTCCCCAGCTGTGCGTCGCTCGCGCCAGGCCGCGATCTCACGGCCCAGATTGGGCGACCTGCTGTGGCGCCCTGAGGGTCTCCCATGGCAGCAGGGCCCACGTCTCTGGCAGCCTGTCAAATAGCGGGCCGCCGATCCACCTGGCCAAGGGTGAATCCACCGGCGGCGCCGGCCTGCTTGGGGGGCTCCTGCGCTCCTTGGCCGATAGGCTGGATCTGGCCGGAAGTGCATGGGCGAGGAGCTTCCTGCTGCTGCTCGTCGAACCGGCTGCGGGGCCGAACGTCCGGAACACCATCGCGCACGATCTGTGGGAGTCGCTTCCCCTGCGCCACCAGACCGCGATGGTCCTGTTGGCTGCGTTGATCTTCCTCGGCGCGGCATCGGCCGGCTCGGCCAGCAAAGCAGAAGGGTGAGGCCGCTTCGGCCAACCAGTTAGCCGGCGCGGCGTCCAGCCCTGTCGGCTCCCTCAGTCGCGGTGAAGAAGGTTGGCTGCTTCCTTGACGATCACTGCCACCACACCGGTCACGAACGCGCCCAGCACCCTGTCCACCAGGTTGCCTTCCTGCCGCCGTCCGGCTCGAGCCGGACGGGGGTGTGCGCGGTGCCGCTTGCGTCGAGTCATGGAATCCTCCAAGGCGTCTTGCCGTTGCGCTCGGTACCGTCCGGCCAGCTGCGCAAGGGCTCCTGTCTGACGCACATCACCTTGCCGGGGCAAAGACAGAGCCAGCCCGGGAACGGCCCCCGTCTCGGTGTAACTTCCAGAACGTGGAAGAAACGCACGTCAAGGAGTGGGAGCCGGGCACAGCGGACGATCTCGTGCGCGATGCGGAAGCCCTTGGTGTCGAGCAGGTCTCCGCCAGGATGATCACTGACTGGGTGGAGGTCGGCCTTCTGGCCGCACCCGAGTTCCACAAATCCACGCAGCACGGTCGAGACCCCGGCGTGTTCCCCGCGGTGCAGCGCCGGCTGTTCAGCGAACTGCTACAAGCCCGCAAGCGGTCCCCGCTCAAGCGGATTCCCCACCACACCTTGATTCCGGTGGTGCTGTTTGTCTGGCTCACCGATGACACCGTCGTCCCTGTGGGGCAGGCGCGCAGAGCGCTTCGCACGTACGCGCAGACCACTGGCAAGACGAACAGGGCCCGGCGGCAGGAGAACGCCCGCCGCATCGTGGACCAGTTCGCCCACCCCTCCGCCACGTACCGGCAGCGCCGCACCGTCCAACTGCTCATCGAGGAGGGGGAGCGGACCCGTAAACCGGACTGGGAGAAACTGCACTCGGCGCTCACGGCTCTGTGCTCGCCATGGCGTACTGCCAGAGTGCCCCTGCTGGAGCGCGGCATCGGCCGACCGGACATGCCCTTGACGGTGACCGATTCCATCGTGCTCAAGGTGGCCGCTCAGCGGCTGACGGCACGGCTCGGCGCCGAGGAGGTCCGCGAAGAGGATTTCCTCGAAGCGCGCAGGGTGCATCGGATCGACTGGGCGCAATACGAGGCGGCTCGGAGCCAGCAGCACCCCGCAGGTACTACCCCCGGCTTCTTCGTAGCCCCCGAAAGCATGGAGGCGCGAGCCCGAGAACAGGTCCACGCGTACACAGGCACCCTTGCAGGCATGCTGGGCATCATCGCCCAGGTGGCCACCGGGACGCAGGTCGGGCGTGTCCCGTTCTGATCATCGCTGTGCGTAGACATGACGGCCAGGCCGCGGACGGGAGAGGCCCACGAGGTGGCCGCCGCAGCCGCGAGGACGAGCGCGTCCGTCAGAAGGGGCGCTTCGACTCTCGCGATGGCGGGGACTCCGCCTGCAGTCAGGGCGTCGAGGGACCTGCCGCCGGTGACCAGCCAGATCGACGTCTGCTGGTTCCGAGAGCTCCGGGGCTCACTTGCTTGCGGACCACACGGACCGTCGCCCTCGCGCAGGCGGCCAACTGCGCAGGATGTTGCCGTGCGAAATCCCTCAGCTTGGGGACCAGTGCTGGGGACCAGTGTGCATGACACGCATCTTTCGATCGAGTGGTCATCGAGGCCACGGCGTCTCGATGATCTTCTGGAGGTCGGTTGGGCCGCCCGCCCGCGCGGCGATTGTTGAGGGACCTTGGGGACCAGTTGGGGACCAGCGTCCATGGACATGGGTCCACGCAGTGCCTACCTGCGAACGCAATACGCCCTCGAACGGCCGTTCATGTCCCGATTGGTCCCCCTGCCTAACGATCTGGGGGTCAAGGGGTCGCAGGTTCAAATCCTGTCGTCCCGACTCTGCTTTTCGCAGGTCGGAGGTCGTTCTCTCATCCATGAGAGGGCGGCCTTTCGTGCGTCCGGAGCCATGGTGGTCACAGCCACGCCGGGCGGCCGGCAACAGCAGCGGGTCACCGGTCCGTGTCGGCCGTGTACTTGGCGGTGTACTGCTGGGCGATCTCCCGTTGCTCGCGCTCCATCCAGGGGGCCGCGACCAGTACGTCCGGCAGCATCGCCCGTTCCGTGGTCACCGCGCGGAACAGGCGGGAGACGGTGACACCGTGGTCCGGGCGGTGGACGACGACGATGCGGTCGCCCGCGCGGACCTCGCCTGCCTCGATGACGCGGAGCATGGCGCCCGGGGACGCCGCCCGAGTGAAACGGCGCACCCAGCCCCTCTCACCGAGCCAGCCGGCGAAGGTGCGGCACGGGATGCGTCCGCCGGTCACCTCCAGGACGGTGGCGGGGCCGACCCGCCACCGTTCTCCGATCAGCGCGCGGCGGAGGTCCATGCCCAGGACCGTCAGGTTCTCGCCGAAGGAACCGTTGCCCAGGACCCGGTCCAGATCCCGCTGCCAGTCGTCCAGGTCCTCCCGGGCGAAGGCGTACACGGCCCGGTCGGCGCCGCCGTGGAAGCGCAGGTCGCAAACCGTGTCACCGCTGACTCCGCCACCCGCGAGGCCGGGGGGCCCAGCGGGGACCACCCGGACCGGCCCGTCGACCGGCCGCTTGTCGATTCCGGTCGCGCCGCCCGGGGCGTCCGTGTAGGTCACCGCGCGGGGCCGGCCGACGTTGACGCTGAGCACGGAGCCGTGCGCACCGCTCACGCTTCGGGCCGCCGCGTGACCGGCTGAGCCCCCGCGGGGGAGCGGGTCTCGGGGGCGAACGGGCAGCGCCATTGCGCGGACGTCCGCATCCCGGAGTACTGGCGCGCCTCGGACGCCTCACCGAACTCGGCCAGGTTCGGGTTGATGGAACCCTGCAGGCGCGTGTCGCGCTCACGGATGCGGCGCTGCAGGCCCTGGTAGACGTCGTTGTCCACCAGGCGCTTGAACTGGTGGTGCGAGTTGAACGCCATCGCGGGGAACGGGAAGCGGCGCGTGATGCGCGACGCGTTCTCGTGCAGGCCCACGATGAAGAAGGGGTGTCCGGCCACGCTGAAACCGAACCTCGGGGAGGCCGGATCCGGATCTGCTCCTTCCGCCCAGGTGAAGCCGCGTTCGGCGTCCAAGGCGTGCAGATCGGTCAGCTGCTGCCACAGCACTGCGTGGAAGTCCGGCTCCGTGAGCCGCAGCGGTCCCTCGAAGACCGCGACGACGGTGGCGAAGTTCTGCTCGGGGCTGAGGTCGCGTGAGACGAACTCGGTGAGGGCGTCGTGGAGCGCCGCCGTCGCACTCCCGGTGCCCATGACGCCCACGTGGGCCTGGCGCAGGCTCCCGCGGCGCAGAGCCGACTTGGCCCCGAGGCAGGAGAACTCCTCGCTGTCTATCCAGGCCGCCAACTGGTCATGGACGGACACGGTTGTCATCGGACCTCTCCCTCGGTGTATCGGCCAGGGTGCTGTGCTGTGCTGTGCGGTACTTTGCGGTGCTGTCGTGTGCTGCTCCGCTGAGGGGTTCGTGCGCCCGCTGCTCGTCGCTTCGGCACCGCGACCCCTCAGCCCCGCACGACACGGGCCGCCGCGGAGCGCGCGTCGTGCGCCGTCAGGAGGTCCGACGGCCGAAGGTGCCACCCGCGTTTGCGCATCGCGCCGCTCACCCGGAGGGCTGCGAGCGAGTCTCCGCCGTGCGCCAGAAAGTCGTCGTCGGGACCGAAGGCGGGGGCGCGGAGCTGGGCGCGTACCAGGTCGACGAGCAGGGTGAGTTCCTCGGCCTGCTCGGCCGGGCCGGCATCGCCCGCCGGAGTCACGGCGGGCGCGGCCGCGTCATCCCTGGGCGCACAGGGTCCCGATGCGGTGGCCGCCGGCGCGGACACCGCGTACTCCCGCGCGAGTACCGCCGCCACCGCCCGGCGGTCGATCTTGCCGGAGCCGGTCAGCGGAAGCGCGTGGTGGACCCGTATGAGGCCGGGGACCAGGTGCGAGGGCAGGCGTCCGCGCAGGTCCTTGCGGATCTGCTCGGCCGTCGGGCCGCCCGCGGTCACCGAGAGCGCGGCGGCCAGGATGCGCCCGCCGGTCCCGGTCTCGTCGTCGATGGCCACGGCAGCGGCCGCGGTGACCCCCGCCGTGGCCGTCAAGTGCCTTTCCACATCGTCGAGCTCGATCCGATGGCCACGGACCTTGACCTGATTGTCCAGACGGCCGAGGAACTCCAGGGCGCCGTCCGCGTGGCGCACGACCAGGTCTCCGGTGCGGTACATCCGCGCGCCGGCCACCACGGCGAACGGGTCGGGACGGAAACGCTCGGCCGTGCGCACCGGGTCACCGAGGTACCCGAGGGCGAGCGGGTTCCCGCCGACCCACAGCTCGCCGGGGCGGCCGTCCTCGGCGGGACGCCGATCGGCGTCGAGAACGTGGAGCCGGCGCTCGCCCACCGGGCCGCCGATGGGTAGGCCGGTCGTCGCCGGGACCGGCTCGTCCGCCCGCAGGACGAACGCCGTGCAGGTCACCACCGTCTCGGTCGGCCCGTAGCCGTTGACCAGCGTGCAGTGGCCCAGCGGACCGTCCCGGTGCACGCGGACGTCCTTCGTGACCGCCGCCTCGCCGCCGATCACGACGGTGCGCACGCCGTCGAAGGAGAGGCCGGCGCCGTCCCTCCCCCGCATCTGGGCGCAGACCAGGCGCCAGTAGGCGGTCGGAAGCTGCAGCACCGACACGCCCAGATCCCGCACCCGGTGGGCGAGGTCCGCCGGGCTCAGGGCACGGTCCGGCGTGTCCAGGAAGGCCACCGTGCCACCGACGGCGAGCGTCGGCCAGATCTCCTCCTGCGCGACGTCGAAGCCGAGCCCGGCGAACTGGAGCACGGTGTCGGTGTCGCGCAGTTCCAAGAGGTCCCCGATGCCGGTGGTGTGCTCGGCGAAGCTGTCATGGCCGACGAGCACGCCCTTGGGGGTGCCGGTCGATCCCGAGGTGTAGATGACGTAGGCCGCCCGGTCCCCGGAGGGGCCGACCGTCGGACGTGCGGGGGAAGCCGTGTCCGCCAGTGCTCGGGGGCCTTCGGCGTCGACCACGGCCCGGGCTCCCGAACGGCTCAGCAGCCGGTCCCGGTAGGCGTCGGGGGCCGCGGCGTCCATGGGCAGGAAGGCGGCGCCGAGGTGCCAGCACGCCAGCATGGCGACGACGGCCCCGGGGCCGGAGGGCAGGCGCAGACCGACGACGTCGCCGGCGCCCACTCCGAGCGACGACAGTTCGGCGGCGGCCTTACGCGCGTGCTCCGCCAACTCGGCGTAGGTCACTGCCGCGTCGGCGGTCCGCAGGGCGACGCGCTCGCGGACCGCCGCGTCCGGGTGCCCGGCCGTCGCGGCGATCCGGTCGGCCACCCGCGGGGAGGCGGTGGTGGGGGCAGCGGAACGGGTGAGGCTGATGGAGGTCATCGGCTACCTGACTCGGTGGGAAGGTTCGGACGGTCATCAGCGGCCGAGGCGTCCGCCGGCTCGGCGTGCACGAGCCGCAGCCGACGGCCGCCGGACAGGGCGACCAGGAAGCCGACGCCCCCGCAGAGGGCCGCGAAGGCGTAGGCGGCCGGCGCGCCGCGGGAGTCGGCGACGTGGCCGCTCACCGAGGACCCGACGGACACCCCGAGCCAGAGGGCCGTGGACTGCCAGGCCAGCGCCTCCGTGCGGTGTGAGGCGGGCACACCGTCCACGACCAGCATCATGGCGACGATCATGGCCGGGCAGGAGCTCGACCCGGCCAGCAGAAGCACGACGCCGGCCCCGGCGAAGTTGTCGACCACGACCATCGGCAGGATCCCCACCGCCATGATCAGCGTCGAGACCCACAGGATCCGCGGCAGCGGAGCCGACCACTCCCGCGCGCCGTAGGCCACACCCGCCACCGAGCTGCCGATCGCGTAGACCCCCAGCAGGACGCCCGTCATGAAAGGCTGCTGCTTCGCGTCGGAGAACGCGACGGTGGCGATGTCGATCGAGCCCCACATGGCGCCGAAACACAGGTTCAGTGCCGCCACGAGAGCCACCGGCCCCAGGAACAGCGCGCTTCCGCCGGTCCTGGGACCGGGCTTGCGTCGCGGCTCCGTGCGCCGGCTGAGCGCGAGCAGGACACTGCCACCGCACACGAGGACCAGCGCGCTGACGAGGCCCGCGGCCGGGCTCACCCCGACGGCGAGTGAAGTGGCGATGACCGGGCCGACGATGAAGACGACCTCATCGACCAGGGACTCCAGCGCGAAGGCCGTCCCCCTCAGGGACGAGCCCTCCAGCAGGCCGCTCCAGCGTGCCCGCACCATCGAGCCGAAGGCGGGAGTCGCCGCGCCCGTCAGCGCCGCCGTGACGCACAGGACCCACAGCGGCGTCCCTTCGCCGAGTGTGCTCACGACGAACGCGCCGCCGCTCACCGCGCACAGCACCGCGCAGGAGAGCAGTACCTTGTGCTGCCCCACCCGGTCGGCCACCCGCGCCAGTTGCGGCGCGGCCACCGCGTACCCGACCGCGGAGACGGCCGACAGGGCACCCGCCGTGCCGTAGTCGCCCCGTGTCGCCGAGACGAACAGCAGGATGCTGATGCCGGTCATGCCCAGCGGCAGCCTGGCGAGCGTGCCGGGCAGGAAGAATCCCCACGCCCCCGGGATCGCCAGTACGGTGCGGTAGCGCGCGACTCCCGTGCTCATCGCTTCAGCTCGGCCAAGAAGTCCGCGACCAGGCGCGTGAGTGCCTCGGTCTCCTCGAAGTGGACGGCGTGACCGGCGTCGAGTTCGCGTGTCTCCAGATCGGGGTGGCCGCGCAGGAAGTCGCGGACGCGGTCGTTGTCGACCAGCTTGTCCCGGGTGCCGAACACCGCCCGCACCGGCAGCCGTCCGATGCGCCCGTACTCCGTCTCGGACTTGACGGCGATGGCCTCCCAGGCGTCGATCGTGGCGGCCGTCACGTGGGAGAGCTTCAGCTTGTCGTCCTCGATGGCCGCCAGCCACTCCGTCCGGTCGGTGAAGTCGGACGGGCGCAGCGGCACCCTGATGAAGGGGCGCGTCGCCTCGACGGTGATGCCGAGCTCCTCGACGACCTCCAGGGCGGCGTCGATCGAGCGGTCCAGCACGTCGGCGTAGCGGTCGTTGAAGAAGAAGCCGGGGCAGACCATGAGCAGGCTCGCGAGCACCTCGCGGTCGGCGAGCCCGGCCGCGACGACCGTCGCGACCTGGGCGCCGAAGCACCAGCCGGCCAGGTGGACGCGGGTCGCGGGGCGGGCCTCCTTGAGGGCGCCCAGCAGCAGCGCGATGTCCCGGACGGCCAGGTCGCCGTCCGGGATGTGTCCGCGCACGGCGTTGAGCCCCGAGCCGCGCAGGTCGACGGCGAGGAAGGCGACGTCGTCGCCGAGTCCGGTCAGCCGGGCGCCGAGCGGCTCCTGCCAGCCCGAGTGGCTCATGCCCCCGTGGAGCATCACCACGAGGTCGGCAGCGGTCTCGGAGCCCCACCGCCGGTAGTGCGTGACGTAGCCGTCCGGCTGCTCGAAGGTGCGGACGCCTTCCAGGGCGTTCTGGGCTATCACCGCTGCTCACTCCTCTGTGTCGCCGTGGTGTCCTCGGTGCACGCGAGCGCCTCGACCTCGACGCGCAGCGCGGGTGTGGCCAGTGCGGCCACCGTCATGACGGTCATGCACGGGCGCAGGTCGCCCAGCCACTCACCCATCCGCCGACGCCGGCGCTGCACGTCGACCTCGCCCGCGAAGTAGAACGTCAGTTTGACCAGGTCCTCGTGGCGCATGCCCGCCGCCTCGAGATTGGCCGTGACGTTGTCCAGCGCGACGCCGAGCTGCTCGACCGGGTCGTCGGGCAGTTCCCCGCTGGGGGTCATGCCGATCTGGCCTGAGATCACGAGCCACCGGACCGAGCCGGTGATCTCGGCCTGGTGCGAGTACGCGGCGAGCGGCGCCGCGATCCCCTGGGGGTTTCGGAAGCTGTTCACGGGTCTCTTTCCGTTCCCTTTCAGACGGACGGCCAGCGGCGTGCGCCGACGCCGTCCACACATGTCTTGATCCGGTCGGTAGTGTCGCGGACGAAGCCGCCGGGGTCCTCGGCGATCTGCGTCAGGACCGCCTCGTACAGGCGCCCCAGCTCGTCGACCACGCTCTGCGGGAGGAGCCTGCCGTCGGCGTTGAGGGTGATCTCCAGTGCGGCGTCGTCCGGGTCGCGGCCCACGGTCGCGAGGAACGGCGCGTCCGTGTGCTCGAACCACCGGACACCGGTGAGGTGCCCACCGCCGTGGGCGTCCGCGTACGCGGGGAAGTCCGTGTAGTTGAACAGGGCGGAGTAGCGGGGCCAGTCGTCCGGGCTGTCGCCGCTCGCGGCGCAGCGGCGGTGGGCGAGCGCGCGCATCTCGAACGCGAACACCTGGTCGATGAGCTCCGGCCAACTCTGGTCGCCGATCCGGACCCGGTGCGGCTGGAAGTTGAGGAACATCCCGACCAGGTCCTGCGCGTCGTCGGTCTCGGGGCGGCCGTGGGTGAACACCCCTGTCAGGACGTCCGGCTCACCCGTGACCAGGGCCAGCACCTTCAAGTGCGCCGCCAGCAGCAGGTACTTGAGCGGATGGCCCGTTGAGCGCGCGACCTCGCGCAGCCGGGCCTCCCGGTCGGCCGGCACGACGACGGTCGCCTCGGCCCAGCGGGAGCCGCCGTCGGACGGGTGGCGGGGCAGCCGTGCTCCCGGGTGGCCCGCCAGGACGTCGCGCCAGAACGCGCGCGACTCGGCGGAGGAGCGGGCTGCCGCCTCGGCCAGGGCGTAGGAGCGGAAGGAGCCGGCCGTGCCGCCGGACCGGAGGGGGCCGGCGCCGCCGGCCGCTCCGCCGGCCTCCGAGGCGTACGCCAGGAGAAGGTCCCGGACGAGCAGGGAAAGGCTCCAGCCGTCGACGACCGCGTGGTGGAAGCTCATCGAGAGCACGAAGCGGTCCGGCGCCGTGCGGTGTGCCGCGAACCGTATGAGTCCGGGCCGCTCCCAGACGAAGTGCGAACCGCGTTCCCTCTCGAACCACTCGTCCGGCGCCGAGGGGGCGTCCACGGCGTCCACCACGGTGAGGTCCGGTTCGACCGAGGCGTATACGAGCTGCCGGGGAACGGGCGCCGCCAGGTCGACGGCGGCCCGCAGCGTCTCGCAGGACGCGGTCATCCGCCGCAGCCCGGCCCGCAGCAGGCCGGCGTCCAGGGGCAGCGCCACGGAGTAGGCGAAGACGTCATGGTAGGCGGACTGCGCGGGGTCCCGCCGCGTCGCCCTGATCATCCGGAGCTGGGTGGCGGTGAGCGGATAGGCGTCGACGACGCCCGGCGGAAGCCCGTCGAGCGATGCGCTCGGGGCGTCCCCGGTGCTGCCCGCCGACCCCGTGGTCTCGGGCCCCGGCGCCCGCGCCGCCAGCCTGCGGACGAGGGCCCGTACCGTGCGTGCCTCCATGACGTCGCGCAGTGCGGCACCGGGGTGGTTCCGGCGCAGCTTGGCGAGGATGCGGATGGAGCTGATCGAGTCCACCCCCGCCTCGAGGTAGTTGTCCTCCACCCCGACCGTCTCGCTGCCGACCACCTTCGCGATGATCGCGGCGACGGCCCGCTCCGCGTCGACCGCGGAGCCGTCGGCCGGTTCCCGCCCCGCGTACCGTTCCAGGGCGGCGAAGAACTCGCTCGAGTACTGCTCAGCCGTCGAGGCCTTGACCCGCGCCCGGTCGTGGTCCACGGCGAGCTGCGTCTCACCGGCGAAGCGGTCGCGGTGCACATGGACGGTCATCGGGAAGCTGGTGAGCTCGAAGTACCGGGCGCTCTCGATCGACACCGCCTCGCGAGGGCCGGGGGCCGTGTCACCGGCCGGCGCGTAGGAGTGGAAGTCGGTGTAGTTGAAAACCACGTCGAACAGCGCGCCCCCGTGCTGCCGCTCGATGTCGGCGAGGGGGAACCGCTGGAGCGGGACGAGTGTCCGCTCGCGCTCGAAGACCGAGGCCGGCAGCCCCGCGTCGTCCGGCTCGCCCACCTCGACGGGCAGCGGAAGGGTGTTCAGGAACAGGCCGACCATCTCGCTGCCGCCGGGCACCTCCGGACGGCCGTTGCCGACCAGCCCGGTGATCACGCGCGACCGGCCGGTCAGGTCCGCCAGAGCGGCGCAGTGCGCCGCCAGGTACAGCGACTTGAGCGGCAGACCGAGGGCCGCGGCGCGCAGGCGCAGCCGCTCCTCCAGCTGGGCGGGAACGGCCCGCTCCAGCACCGCCGCCTCCGTCGGCGGCGACGCCGCGTCTCCGAGGTGGCCGGCCAGCAGCGTGGCGGAGAAGCCGTCGAGCAGCCCGCGCCAGGCGTCCCGGTCCGCCGTACGCCGCGCGCTCTCGCGCTCCAGCGCCACGTAGGTGCCGTAGCCGGGATCCGGGCCGGCCCCGGCCGCCAGGCCGGCCGGGAGCCCGGCGCAGCGGCGCCGGATCTCCTCGACGACGAGGGCCACGCTCCACCCGTCCAGGATCAGGTGGTGGAACGAGAGGGCGAGGTTGAACCGGCCCTCGCCCCGCGTGTGGACGCGGAAGCGCAGGGGCGGCCGGCCGAGGTCCAGCGGGCGGCGCTTCTCGGCCTCGATCCACTCCTCGACCGCCCTGTCCTGGGCCTTGGCGGGCAGCCCGGTGAGATCCACGATCGCCAAGGAGGGCATGGCGCCGGCCGCGTCCGGGCGGAGCACGAGCTGAAGCGGTTCGTCGTAGCGCTCCAGGTCGAACCAGGACCGCAGTTGGGGGTGGTGTGCCACGGTCTCCCGTACGGCACGGGCCAGTTCGGCCGGATCGGCCACGCCGGTGAACTCGTAGTCGAAGATGTCGTGGTACACGGGTGATGTCTCGTCGAGCAGCGAGTGGTAGATCATGCCCGACTGGAGCTTCGTCAGCGGCCAGGCGTCTTCCGCCACCGCCGGGAGCGCCCGCTTGTCGTCCTCCGACAGCAGCCCGAACGCCTCGGTGACCGCCGGTCCGGACGACGCCGGGTCCTGGCGGGTGAGCGAGGCGGCGAGCTCCGCGATCGTCGTATGGGCGAACACCTCGCGCGGGCTGGTGTCGTAGCCTGCCGCGCGCAGCCGGGAACTGACGCGTAAGGCCGTGATCGAGTCCCCGCCGAGGGCGAAGAAGTTGGCGGCCGCGCTGACCGGTTCCCGCAGTCCGAGGACCTCCGTCCAGGCTCGGGCCACTTCCTGTTCGGCGGTGGTGGCGAGCGGTCGGCCGGCCCGGTCGGCGGGTGCCGCGTCGGCCGTCGGTGACGGCAGCGCACGCCGGTCCAGCTTGCCGTTGGGCGTGGTGGGCAGCCGCGGGACCTCGATGAGGTACTGCGGCACGAGGAACTCGGGCAGCAGCCCGCGCAGCCGGGCTCGCAGGTCCTCCGGGTCGAACGCGGAGCTCACGACGTAGGCGGCCAGCGCCTGCGCGGGGCCCGACGTGTCCACCAGTACGGCCGCGTCCTGGACGGCGGGCAGGTCGCGCATGACCGCGGCGATCTCGTCCGGCTCGACACGCAGGCCGCGCAGCTTGACCTGGTTGTCGATGCGCCCCAGGTACTGGATCTGTCCATCGGGCAGGAACCGGGCCAGGTCGCCGGTGCGGTAGAGGCGGGCTCCCGGAGCTGTGCCGTAGGGGTCGGGGAGGAACACCCTCGCGTTGAGTTCGTCGCGCCGGTGGTACCCGGTCGCCACGGCGACGCCGCCGATGCACAGCTCGCCCGGTACGCCGACCGGCTGGAGGCGCAGGTCCCGGTCCAGGACGTAGAGCCGTACGTTGTCGATGGGCTTGCCGATGGGGACGAGCTCTCCCGGGTAGTCGGTCCGGCAGGGCCAGTGCGAGACGTCGATCGCGGCCTCGGTGGGGCCGTAGAGGTTGTGCAGTTCGCAGGAGGGGAGCGTGGCGGCGAACACCTCGATGGTCTTGCGGGGGAGTGCCTCGCCGCTGCAGACGACCCGCTTGAGCCGACCGCAGTACCGGGCGAGTTCCTCCGCCTCCAGGAACACGTTCAGCATCGAGGGGACGAAGTGCACGGTCGTCACGCCCCGGGACCGGATGACGTCCTTGAGGTAGTCGGGGTCGCGGTGCCCGCCGGGCCGGGCCACGACGATGGCGGCCCCGGTCATCAGCGGCCAGAAGAACTCCCACACCGAGACGTCGAAGCTGTACGGGGTCTTCTGCAGCACCCGGTCCGCCCCGGTGCCGCCGGCCAGCGGGAAGGCCGACTGCATCCAGTGGAGCCGGTTGGCCAGTGCGTCATGGCGGTTGATCACCCCCTTGGGCTGCCCCGTGGACCCGGAGGTGTAGATCATGTACACGGGTGAGCCGGGGCCGAGGTCCCGGACGGGATCGGTGTCGTCCTCCTGGTCCAGGGACGCGTCCGGCAGGACGAGGACCCGGGCGGCGTCGCCGAGCGCCGCGCGGTGGCGCTCCTGGGTGAGGATCAGCGGGACGCCGGCGTCCTGGATCATGAACTCGATCCGGGCCGCGGGGTATTCGGGGTCGATGGGCACGTACGCGAACCCCGCCTTGACGATCGCGAGCAGCGCGACCACCATCTCCGCGGAGCGCTCCATGAACACCCCGACGAAGGGGCCGTCCCCGGGCGCGCCGAGGGTGCCGCGGATGCGGTTCGCCACCTGGTTGGCCCGCCGGTTCAGCTCGTCGTACGTGTACGACTCGCCCTCGAACTCGACGGCCAGGCTGTTGGGTTGCCGCCGGACCCGCTCCTCGATGACGTCGGCGACGGTGCCCTCCGGATGGGCGACGCGGGTCTCGTTCCAGTCGCCGAGGATCAGGTCGCGTTCCTCGTCGCGGGTCATCGACGGGGTGCCCACCGGTGCGTCGACGCCGGTGTCGGCCAGCGAGACCAGCAGGCGGAGGTAGTTGCGCAGGATCCGCTCCGCCGTGTCCCGGGTGAACAGGTCCGTGTTGAACTCGAGCTCGAACTCGTACGCGTCGTCGTCCCGGTTGACGTACAGCATCAGGTCGAACTTGGCGGCGGTCCGGCGTACGGGGTGGTACGCACAGGTCAGTCCGGGTCCGAGGTCGAGAGTGGGACGGCCGTCGAGCAGCGTGAGCATGGTCTGGAAGACCGGATTGTGGTTCCGGGCCCGCTGGACCCCGAGCGCCTCGAAGACCTTCGCAAGGGGCGCGTCTCCGTCGTCCAGCAGTCGCTCGGCGGCCGTCTGGGCGTGGACGAGCAGGGTGCGGAAGGTGTCGTCCGGGTCCACCGGCACGAACAGGGGCAGGGTGTTGACGTAGCAGCCGACCTGCTCCAGGTCCTCGGGGTCCGGCCTGTTCAGCACCGTGGTGCCGATGGCGAAGCCTTCCTGCCGGGTGTAGCGGTGCAGCAGCAGCGAGTACGCGGCGAGGAACACCGGGAAGGCGGTGCTGCGGCAGGCGCGGGCGCACTCCTTCAGCAGAGGTTCGACGTCCGCGCCGGGCACGCGGACGGTCATGCTGTCGCCGCGGAAGGTCTGCGCCGCGGGTCGTGGGCGGTCCAGCGGCATGCCGAGCAGGTCCGGCGCGTCGGCCAGCGACCGGCGCCAGCGCTCGACCGCGGCCGACTGCCTCTCGCCGGCGGCCGCCGACCGGCTCTCCGCGACGAGGGCGCGGAACACCGCGCCGGAGACGGGCCGTTGGGGCAGGTGCCCGGTGGCCACCAGGACCCGGTAGTTCTCCGCGATCTCCTCGAGGACCAGGCGGATGCTCCAGTCGTCGACGACGATGTGATGAGCCGTCAGGCCGAGCCGCCAGGTGCCACCCGGCAGCGCCACCACGACCGCCCGCAGCAGGGGCGCCGAGCCGAGGTCGAACGGCCGCCGGTGGTGTTCGGCGAGCACCTCGTCCGCCCGGGACCGGGCCTCGGCGGCGGCCGGCTCCCGCAGGTCGATCACGGTCGTGGTGTCCGCGAGGACGTCCCCGTCGGCGTGGTGGACCCGGGCCCGCGGTCCGCCGGGGGTCTCGTGGAACGACGTGCGCAGGGCGTCGTGCCGCAGGACGGTGGCGCGGATCGCGCGGCGGAACGCGCCCGGATCGAGGTCGCCGGACGTCTCGAAGGCCACCGACTCGTTGTACGCGGGCTCGTCGGAGCCGGCGAGCTCGTGAAAGAGCCAGAGGCTTTCCTGGGTGTACGAGAGCATGCTTGCGCCTGTGTCCGGTTCCCCGGCCATACCGCACTCCAAAATCGGGACAGTGACCACTGGTTGCGTGACGAGTGATGTGGATGCAAGGGGGATCGGCGTCCTGCCGCACGTGGACCGGTGCGCCCTGTTCCGGACGCGCGCTCGGTGCGGTGCCGTGTCCGTCGGGAGGCGGAACGGGGACGTCCGCGTCGGGGCGCGACGACCAGCCCGGCTCTCCCAGCGTTCGAGACGGCGGGAGCTGATCCGACGGGACCCGGCCGGAGGGGCGGATCCCCGATCGATCGCGGCTAGGACGCGCTCTCGGCCCCGTCGAACGGGTCGAAGACCTCGTCGTACGGACGCAGGATCGAGCTGAGCGTGTCCGGTGCCGCCACGTCGGGGCCGGGACAGTCGTCCTTGACGGGCTCGGTATCGATCGAGATGTGCCCAGCGACCTTGCGGGCCAGGCGAGCGGCGGTGTCGGCGTCGTCGGCACGGACGATGACATGCCCGCATCGATCGTCCGACCAGCGGAGTTCGGACACCGTGGAACCGGCCTCGACGTTCACCGATACCTCGACCACGCCGTCGACGGCGCGCGCGGCCTCCAAGCCGGTGACGGAGGTGACGACCCCCGGGGCCGCGGTCAGGAAACGGATGGCGGCCGCGCCCCGCGCGGGGTGCAGATGCCCCTCGAGCGGGGCGCCCTCGCCGACGAGGCGGTAGGTGGCCTCCTCCATGTCGACGCCGTAGACCATCCTGACGAGATCGTTGATCCGGTCACCGCCACGGCGGGTGTGGGACTCGACGATCCGAGGTCCTTCGTCGGTGAGGATGATCTCCGTGTGCGACGGGCCGTCCTCGAGACCGGCGGCGTCGAGGAGCCGTACGGTCAACTCGCGGACCCGGTCGAGCTGATCCGCTTCCAGGGGTGCCGGAGTGACGTGGCCGAGCTCCACCGTGCCGCCGTCGGTCTCCTTGGCGGTCACGGCGATGATCGTATGCCGCCCGGCCTCCGAAAAGGCCTCCACGCTCAGTTCGGGACCGACCAGGAGCTTCTCGACCTGGAATTCACCGAGTTCGAACTCCTGGCACCAGGCCCACACCCTGTCGACGTCCTCGGCCGTCTCGATTCGGCGCACTCCCAGGCTGCCCGAGCCCTTGGTCGGCTTGACGACGGACGCCCCGTGGGAGGCGACGAACGCACGGAGTCCCGCCTGCGTGGGATTGACCGCGTAGGGAACGGGCCCGATGCCCTGCTCGTTCAGCAGTGTCCGCATCGCGGCCTTGTCGTGCAGCAGTCGGGCGCACCGTTCCGAGGTGCCGGGAATTCCCAGGATGTCGGTGAGATGGCCGGCGACCAGCTGTGCCGCCTCGGTCTGCGTGACGATCCGTGTGATCGGCGCGATCCGGTGCAGTGCGGTGGCCATCGCGACGGCGCTGGGCACATGCTGGTAATCCACCAGGGCGAGCTGCTCGCAGTGTGGAATCAGCGCCGGGTCGAATTGTGAAGGCTTTTGCAGATAGGCGATGGTCACACCAGCGGACTTCGCCTTCGAAACTAATCGGATGCTGTCCCCAATGACCAGCACACGCCCCCGTGTCACGATCATCCCCCGTCTCAGACCGCTCTCCTGTGAGCCGCTGGCGAGGCTAGCACAGCCGAAGCGACGACCCAAGGAGTTCGCCGAGTTCAGCCGGGGTTCACGCCCGTGCAAGCCTCTTACCTGCTGGGAAAAGCGAGGTGACGGTGGAAATTGTTCGCTTTGTTGACGGTGTTCCGTAACCGTTGACCGGCGAAGTTCCGCTTCCAACGAGTTCGAAATCGCAAGCTCCGAGGAGGGTGAAGAATGCGTGGGCCGTCGGAGCGGCGTTCGGGTCTCCTGGTGGGCGGGCTGCCAGAGTTGGGTGTGCCGTGGCCGCCGTCGTCGGCTGCGATCCGATCGCTTGGACCGGCGGCCCTCAGGCCGGTGAGGCGGTCGTCCGCGTCGACCAGGCGGGGTACGTGGCGGACGGGGTCAAGACCGCCGTGCTCATGGGACCGGGCGACGCGCTGGCCGGGGCGGGGTTCGCGGTGCTCGACGGCCGGGGTCGCTCCGTTCTGACGGGGAAGGTCGGGCCCCGGACGAGGAGTTGGAACCAGCGCTTCCCTTCCGTGCACAGGGCGCACCTGTCCGCGCTCACCGCACCCGGGACGTACCGGCTGAGCCTCACCGGTACCGCGGCCGGGGTCTCGCCCCCCTTCCGGGTGGCCCCGGCCCGGGAGCTGATGGTTCCGCTCGTCGAGCAGAACGTCCGGTTCTTCCAGGCCCAGCGCGACGGAGCGGAGGTCGTCGCGGACGTCCTGCACCGGAAGCCTCCCACCTGAGCGACCGGCATGCGACCGTGTACGCCACACCCCGCTTCAGCGCCGACGGCGCCTCGCTGGAGGACAGGGACCTGGCCGCGGTCGGCGGTCCGGTCGACGTGTCGGGCGGGTGGTTCGATGCCGGGGACTTCCTGAAGTTCACGCACACGGCCGCCTACGCGGTGGTCCAGCTGCTCTTCATCGCCACGTCGGTCCTCCGCGGAGGCGCCGACGGGCGAGGCGGACGCGACGGCGGACCGGACGACCGCGTACCGCCTGCCGTCACGGCGGGCGGACCCGTGCTCGACGCGCGCACGGGCGGGCCCGTCAGCCTCGACATCCCCCGACGGACGGTCGCGCTCACCTTCGACGACGGCCCCGACCCCGCCTGGACCCCGCAGATCCTGCGGATCCTGGCAGCCGAGAAGGTCCCCGCGACGTTCTTCGTGACCGGCGAACACGTCGCCCGGCACCCCGAACTGGTCCGCGCGCAGACCGCCGCCGGGCACGAGGTGGGTCTGCGCACCTTCACCCACACGGACCTCGCCACCACCCCCGACCGGCGGATGCGCCTGGAACTCGCCGCCAGCCGAGCCGTCCTGGCCGGGGCCACCCGGTACCAGCACCACGCTCCTGCGCCCGCCGTACTCGTCCATGCCGGACGCCGCCACCAACCGCGACTGGCAGGCGGTGCCGCGCACTGGCGAACTCGGCTACCTGAACGTCCTGTCCACGCACGACGGCCTCGATCGCCCTCGTCAACACGGCGGTCGCCCTTCCCGCCGTCATCGGCCGGCTGCTGGGCGCGGTCGCCCTGCTCACGGCCGCCCGACTGGCCCTGCTCGCCGTGGCCTCGGGAGTGCACCGGCGGCGCTCCTCCCCGCGGACCCTCCCGCCCCGGGCACGGCGCCCGCCGGTCTCCGCCGTCGTCCCCGCCCACAACGAGGAGGCGACCATCGCCGCCTGCGTGCGCACGCTCCTGGACGGCGTCTGACCCGAGATCGACGTGGTCGTGGTCGACGACGGATCCACCAACGGCACGGAGGCAGCCGCCCCGGCGCGTGGCGGACCCGCGGGTGTGGGTGGTGACCCAGCCGAACCGGGGCAAGCCCGCCGCACTGAACGCAGGCGTCGCGCACGCCGCCCATGACGTGATCCTCATGGTCGACGCGGACACCGTCATCGCCCCCGGCGCCATCGGCGCCTTCCGGCGGGCGGCCCTGGCCTCCTGCGGCGACATCAGCCCCGACACCCTCGCCGAGGACACCGACATCGCCATGGCCCTGTGCCGCCAGGGCCGGCGCGTCGTGTACCGCAGCGGGGCACACGGCCTCCCCCACGTCCCCGCCACCGTCCGCGACCTGTGGCACCAGCGCCACCGCTGGGCCTACGGCACCCTCCAGTCCCTCTGGAAACACCGCCACGCCGTGCGGGAGGCCGGCATCGGCGGCCGCCTGGGCCGACGCACCCTGCCGTACCTGGTCCTGTTCCACTCCTCCTCCCGCTCGCCGCGCCCCTCATGGACGCCGTCGCCCTCTACGGGCTGACGACGGGCAGGGCCGCGGCCCCGGCCGTCGCCTGGGCCACGTTCTGCCTCGCCCAACTCGCCCTCGCCGCACACGCCCTGTGCCAGGACGGGGACAGCCTGCGCCACCTGTGGCTGGTCACCCTCCACGCCCTCGCCAACGGTGGGCCCCCAGTGGCGCCACGGGCCCAGGAGCTCACGACTGTTCAGGGTTCGGAGCGGCAGCCCATGCCGGGCTCGGTGATCAGGTGACCCGGACGGGCCCGGACCTTGTCCTCAGGACAGTGCCTTGAGGGCGGTGTTGAGCTCCAGCACGTTGACACGGGGCTCGCCCATGAAGCCGAGCTCACGTCCCTCGGTGTGGTCCTTCACCAGCTCCTCGACCTGCTTGACGGACAGTCCGTTCTTCTGGGCCACCCGGTGGACCTGGAGCCGCGCGTACGCGGGGGAGATGTTCGGGTCCAGGCCGGAGCCGGAGGAGGTGACCGCGTCCGCGGGCACGTCCTCGGCCCTGACCTCGTAGTCGGCCGTGGAGTTGTCGGCGATCACGGCCGCCTTGGCGGCCTCGACCATGGCGACGAGCTCGGGGTTGTCGGCGGCCTTGTTGGTGGCGCCGGAGAGGAGCAGCGAGTACCGGGTGTTGACGCTGTTGGCGCCGAGACCGGCGGAGGGCCGCGGCTGGAACCACGTGAGGTCGGGCTTGGCGGCCTCCTCGGGGTCGTCGGGGTTCCGCTTGGGCAGGTCGTAGGTCTGCCCGATGAGGGAGGAGCCGACGACGTTGCCGCTCTTGTCCTTGATTTCGGAGCCGTTGGCCTTGTCGTGGAAGAGGGCCTGGGCGATCCCGGTCACGGCGAGCGGGTAGAGCACGCCGCACACGATCGTCAAGGCGAGCAGGGCGCGCAGGCCCGCGCCGAGCAGACGTGCCGTGCCGGCTACTGAGTTGTTCATGTGGGTCAGCCGATTCCGGGGATGAGGGAGATGAGCAGGTCGATGAGCTTGATGCCGATGAACGGCGCGATCAGGCCGCCGAGTCCGTAGACGCCGAGGTTGCGGCGGAGCATCTTGTCGGCGCTGGTGGGTTTGTATCGGACGCCCTTGAGGGCGAGGGGGACGAGGGCGACGATGATCAGGGCGTTGAAGATGACGGCGGAGAGGATCGCGGACTCGGGGGAGTGCAGGCCCATGATGTTGAGCTTGTCGAGGCCCGGGTAGACCACGGCGAACATGGCCGGGATGATCGCGAAGTACTTGGCGACGTCGTTGGCGATGGAGAACGTGGTGAGGGCGCCCCGGGTGATGAGGAGCTGCTTGCCGATCTCGACGATCTCGATGAGTTTGGTCGGGTCGGAGTCGAGGTCGACCATGTTGCCGGCCTCCTTGGCGGCCGAGGTGCCCGTGTTCATCGCCACGCCGACGTCCGCCTGCGCGAGCGCGGGGGCGTCGTTGGTGCCGTCGCCGGTCATCGCGACGAGCTTGCCGCCGGCCTGCTCGCGCTTGATGAGGGCCATCTTGTCCTCGGGCGTGGCCTCGGCGAGGAAGTCGTCCACGCCGGCCTCCTCGGCGATGGCCTTCGCGGTGAGAGGGTTGTCTCCGGTGATCATGACGGTCTTGATGCCCATGCGGCGCAGCTCGTCGAACCGCTCGCGCATGCCCTCCTTGACCACGTCCTTGAGGTGGATCACACCCAGCACGCGGGCGCCGTCGGCGTCCTCGACGGCGACGAGGAGGGGGGTGCCGCCGGCCTGGGAGACGGTGTCGGCCAGCGTGCTGGCCTCGTCGGTGACGTGGCCGCCCTGGGCGGTGACCCAGGCGATGACCGAGCCGGCGGCGCCCTTGCGGATCTTGCGGCCGTCGACGTCCACACCCGACATGCGGGTCTGGGCGGTGAACCCGATCCACGTGGCGTGGGCCAGTTCGCCCTGGTGGCGTTCGCGCAGCCCGTACTTCTCCTTGGCCAGGACGACGATGGAACGACCCTCGGGGGTCTGGTCGGCGAGGGAGGACAGCTGGGCGGCATCGGCGAGTGCCGCCTGCGCGGTGCCCTTGACGGCCACGAACTCGGCGGCCTGGCGGTTGCCGAGGGTGATGGTGCCGGTCTTGTCGAGCAGCAGGGTGGACACGTCGCCGGCGGCCTCGACGGCGCGGCCCGACATGGCCAGGACGTTGCGCTGGACGAGGCGGTCCATGCCGGCGATGCCGATGGCGGAGAGCAGGGCGCCGATGGTGGTGGGGATGAGGCAGACCAGCAGGGCGGTCAGCACGATCATCGACTGCTTGGCGCCGGCGTAGACGGCGAAGGGCTGGAGGGTGACCACGGCCAGCAGGAAGACGATGGTGAGGGACGCCAGGAGGATGTTGAGGGCGATCTCGTTGGGTGTCTTCTGCCGGGCGGCGCCCTCGACCAGGCTGATCATGCGGTCGATGAAGGTCTCACCGGGCTTGGTGGTGATCTTGACGACGATCCGGTCGGACAGGACCTTGGTGCCACCGGTCACCGCGCTGCGGTCACCGCCGGACTCCCGGATGACGGGGGCGGATTCGCCGGTGATGGCGGACTCGTCCACGGAGGCGACACCTTCGACGACGTCACCGTCGCCGGGGATGATGTCGCCGGCCTCGCAGACCACCAGGTCGCCGATCTTCAGCTCGGTGCCCGGGACCTGTTCCTCCGCCCTGCCGCCCGTGGTGAGGCGGCGGGCGACGGTGTCGGTCTTGGCCTTGCGGAGGGTGTCGGCCTGGGCTTTGCCGCGGCCCTCGGCGACGGCCTCGGCGAGGTTGGCGAAGATCGTGGTCAGCCACAGCCAGGCGGTGATGGCCCAGCCGAACCAGTCCGTCGGATCCGTGAGCGCGAGCGCGGTGGTGACCACCGAGCCGACCAACACGACGAACATGACCGGAGACTTGACCATCACCCGGGGGTCGAGCTTGCGCACGGCGTCCGGGAAGGACGTGAGCAGCTGCTTCGGATCGAACAGCCCGCCGCCGACGCGGCTGCCCTCGGGCGTGTGGCCGGTGGGCGCGTCCTGGTGCGGAGCGCGGGTCGGAGTCACGGTCGGCATGACGTCCTCCTGCTTCGTGGTGTCGGAGGTCATGACGCCAGTCCTTCGGCGAGCGGTCCGAGCGCGAGCGCGGGGAAGTAGGTCAGACCGGTGATGATGACGATCGTGCCGACCAGCAGGCCGGCGTAGAGGGGCTTGTCGGTGCGCAGGGTGCCCGCCGTCTCCGGCACGGGCTTCTGCTCGGCCAGGGAGCCGGCCAGGGCGAGGACGAAGACCATGGGCAGGAAGCGGCCCAGGAGCATGGCGAGGCCGATCGTGGAGTTGTACCACTGGGTGTCGGCGTTCAGGCCGGCGAAGGCGGAGCCGTTGTTGTTCGCGCCGGAGGTGTACGCGTAGAGGACCTCGGAGAAGCCGTGCGCACCGGAGTTGAGCATGGAGTGGGGCGGGGTGGGCAGGGCCATGGCCGCGGCCGTGAAGCAGAGCACGAGCGCCGGGGTGATCAGGATGTAGCAGGCCGCGAACTTGATCTCGCGGGTGCTGATCTTCTTGCCCAGGTACTCGGGAGTGCGGCCCACCATGAGACCGGCGATGAACACGGCGATGATCGCCATGACGAGCATGCCGTAGAGGCCGGAGCCGACGCCGCCGGGCGCGATCTCGCCGAGCTGCATGCCCAGCAGCTGGATGCCGCCGCCGAGTCCCGTGAAGGAGGAGTGGAAGGAGTTGACCGCGCCCGTGGAGGTGAGCGTGGTGGCGACGGAGAAGATCGCGGAGGCGCCGATGCCGAAGCGGGTCTCCTTGCCCTCCATCGCCCCGCCCGCGGCCTGGAGGGCCGGGCCGTGGTGGGCGAACTCGGTCCACATCATCAGGGCGGTGAAGCCGAGCCAGATGACGGCCATCGTCGCCAGGATCGCGTAGCCCTGGCGCAGGTTCCCGACCATCCGGCCGAACGTCCGCGTGAGCGCGAAGGGGATGACGAGGATCAGGAAGACCTCGAAGAGGTTCGAGAAGGGGGTCGGGTTCTCGAAGGGGTGGGCGGAGTTGGCGTTGAAGTAGCCGCCGCCGTTGGTGCCGAGTTCCTTGATGACCTCCTGGGAGGCGACCGCGCCCCCGTTCCACTGCTGGGTGCCGCCCGTGAACTGGCCGACCTCGTGGATCCCGGCGAAGTTCTGGATCGCGCCGCAGGCGACGAGGACGATGGCGCCGAGCACGGCGATGGGCAGCAGGATGCGGACGGTGCCGCGTACCAGGTCGGCCCAGAAGTTGCCGAGTTCGCCGGTGCGCGAGCGGGCGAAGCCGCGGACGAGGGCGACGGCGACGGCCATGCCGACGGCGGCGGAGACGAAGTTCTGCACCGCCAGCCCGCCCGTCTGCACGACGTGGCCCATGGCCTGCTCGCCCGCGTAGGACTGCCAGTTGGTGTTCGCCACGAAGGAGGCAGCGGTGTTGAACGCCTGGTCCGGGTCGATCGACCGGAACCCGAGCGAGCCGGGCAGGACGCCCTGCAGGCGCTGCATGGCGTAGAGGAACAGGACGCTCACCGCGGAGAAGGCGAGGACGCCGCGCAGGTAGGCGGGCCAGCGCATCTCCGTGGCGGGGTCCGCGCCGATGGCCTTGTAGATCCACTTCTCCGGGCGGTAGTGCCTCTCGGAGGAGTAGACCTTGGCCATGTGGTCGCCGAGCGGGCGGTAGGCCAGGGCCAGGGCGGCGATCAGGGCGAGCAGCTGGAGCACACCCGCGATCTGGGGACTCATGTCGGCTCAGAACCTCTCCGGCTTGACGAGGGCGAGGACGAGGTACCCGAGCAGGGCGACGGCGACGAGGAGGCCGACGATGTTCTCGACGGTCACAGCTTCGCCACCCCCCGGGCGATGAGAGCCACCAGCGCGAAGACCGCGACCGTGGTGACGACGAAGGCCGGATCGGCCATCGTGAGCTCCTGATGAAGTGATGAGACGGAATCGGCCGGACTGGCCGAGAACGAGCAAACCCTGCGGCGGGGGCCGCGTTAAGACGCCTTGATGAGCTCCATACGCGCGCAGGGGATCCCTTGACGCGTCCCTGACGGCGGGCCGCATCCCGCGTATGGACTGCGTGAAGAGGAGCGGCACGGGCGTATGGATCCCGCCAGGACGGCCGGCCGTCGTGGTCCGGGGCTTCGACGCTGTCCTCACTTTGCCCACTTCGGAGGAACACGGCGACATGGCCATACGCACAGGAGAACCGGCGTCCGCGGGACGGGGGCCGGGCCAGGAGGAGCTTCCGGAGGAGGACGGGGAGCGGCACAAGCTGACCGCGCTCCAGGGCTTGGCCGCCCTGTCGCTGGACGCCATGGCCTCCGTGGCCTACGGGCCCGAGTCCATCGTGCTCGTCCTCGCCGCCGCCGGTGCGTACGGCCTCGGCTTCACCCTTCCCGTCACCCTGGCCATCGCCGCGCTGCTGGCCGTCCTGGTCGCCTCGTACCGCCAGGTCATCGCCGCCTTCCCGGACGGCGGCGGCTCCTACGCCGTCGCCAAGAGGCACCTGGGCCGGCGTACCAGCCTGGTCGCGGCGGCCTCGCTGATCCTCGACTACGTGCTCAACGTGGCGGTCTCCGTCACGGCGGGCGTGGCGGCGCTGACCTCGGCCTTCCCGGCGCTCTACGGGGACCGGCCGTGGATCTGCCTGGGTGTGCTGGTCCTGGTCACCGCCGTCAACCTGCGCGGGGTGGTGGACTCCGCAAAGGCGTTCCTGGTCCCCACCGCCGTCTTCGTCGGCTCGATCCTCGCCATGATCACCGTGGGCCTGTTCCGGGACGGGCCGGTCTCGACCGAGACCGCCGCCGGGCACGCCTCGGCCCTCGGCGAGGGCGCCACCACCGTCGGCGCGCTGCTCCTGCTCAAGGCGTTCGCCGCCGGCTGCTCCGCGCTCACCGGCGTCGAAGCCGTGGCCAATGCCGTGCCGTCCTTCCGGGCCCCCGCCGCCCGCCGGGCCCGGCGCACGGAGGCCGCCCTCGGCGCCCTGCTCGGCGTGATGCTCATAGGCCTGTCGGTCCTGATCGGCCGCTTCCACCTCCAGCCGGTCGAGGGCGTCACCGTCCTCGCCCAGCTCGCCGACGCCGCCTTCGGCCACAACGCCGCCTTCTACGTCGTCCAGTTCGCGACCGCGGTACTGCTGGCCCTCGCCGCCAACACCTCCTTCGGCGGTCTGCCCGTCCTGATGGGCCTGCTCGCGCGGGACAACTTCCTGCCGCACGTCTTCGCCCTGAAGGCCGACCGGCAGGTCCACCGGCACGGGGTCGTCTGGCTGGCCCTGGTCTCGGCCGTGCTGCTCGTCTTCTCGGGCGGCGACGCCAACGCGATCGTTCCGCTCTTCGCCATCGGCGTGTTCGTGGGCTTCACCCTCTGCCAGGTCGGCATGGTCCGGCACTGGGTGCTGGAGCGCCCGGCGGGCTGGCCGGGGAAGGCCGCTCTCAACGGCTTCGGAGCGCTCCTGACGGGCGTCTGCGCGGTCGTGGTGACCGCGACCAGGTTCAGCGAGGGCGCCTGGCTGATCGTCGTCGCGCTGCCGCTGCTCGTCCTCGCCTTCGAGAAGGTGCACCGCACGTACGGGCTGATCGGCGAGCGCCTGGAGCTGGGCCGCCTCCCGCAGTTCCCGCGGCGTTCCCACTCGCTCGTGGTCGTTCCGGTGTCCGGGCTGTCCCTGCTGACGTGCCGCGCGCTGACCGCGGCCCGCTCGCTCGGCGACCAGGTCCTGGCCGTGACCGTCACGCACCCGGCCCCCGAGGACCGCGCGGCCGCCGAGGCGCTGCGCCGCGACTGGGAACTGTGGGACCCGGGCGTCGAGCTCGTCGAACTCCCCTCACCGACGCGTTCCCTGGGCCGCCCGGTGGCCGGATGCGTACGCGGGCTGACGGAGCAGCGGCCGGGCGCCCAGGTCACCGTCCTGATCCCGGAGACCGAGCCGGAGCGGCTGTGGCAGCGGCTCCTGCAGAACCAGCGCGGCTCGGTCGTCGCCCACGCCGTACGCCGGGACACCGACGCGGTGATCTGCCGGCTCCGCTTCCGCGTCACCGCCGACACCGGGCCGTCGCCCGCCGACGTGGACTACGCCACCGGAAGGAAGGGCGTTAAAGACGCGTCAGGATTTCGTCGGACGAGGCTATAGACGTATCGGCCGAGTCTCCGCTGCGTACGCTGGCCCGGCCGTCGAGGTCGATGGCTGAATCCGTGCCGTACGACAGGAGCACCCCCACGATGGCCACCCCTGCCCGCAGCTCGCGCCTGCGCGCGTGGCTGCTGGAAGGCTTGACCGACCAGCGTCACAAACAGCAGCAGCAACCGGAGACCGCGCACGAGGGGCGCCCCTGGTGGCGGGTCATGTGCCTGACCGGTCTCGACTACTTCTCCACCCTCGGCTACCAGCCCGGCATCGCCGCGCTGGCCGCCGGGCTGCTGTCGCCGCTGGCGACGATCGTGCTGGTGGTGCTGACCCTGCTGGGGGCGCTGCCCGTCTACCGCCGGGTGGCGGAGGAGAGCCCGCACGGCGAGGGCTCGATCGCCATGCTGGAGCGGCTGCTGTCGTTCTGGAAGGGCAAGCTGTTCGTCCTGACCCTGCTCGGGTTCGCGGCCACCGACTTCCTGATCACCATCACCCTGTCGGCGGCCGACGCCACCGCCCACATGGTCGAGAACCCGCACCTGACCAGCACGCTCAACGGCCACCAGGTGCTGATCACCCTCATCCTGATCGCCCTGCTGGGCGGCGTGTTCCTGAAGGGCTTCAGTGAGGCCATCGGGGTGGCCGTGGTGCTGGTGTTCTCCTACCTCGCCCTGAACGTCGTCGTCATCGCCGTCGGCCTGTGGCAGGTCGTCAACGAACCGCACGTGATCACCGACTGGAAGCAGGCGCTGATCACCGAGCACGGCAACCCGTTCATGATGATCGCCATCGCCCTGGTCGTCTTCCCCAAGCTGGCGCTCGGCCTGTCCGGCTTCGAGACCGGCGTCGCGGTCATGCCGCACGTCCAGGGCTCTCCCGACGACGCCGAGGCGAAGCCCGCCGGCCGGATCCGGGGCACGAAGAAGCTGCTGACCACGGCCGCCGTGATCATGAGCGTCTTCCTCATCACCAGCAGCTTCGTCACCACGCTGCTGATCCCCGCCGACGCGTTCAAGGCGGGCGGCGAGGCCAACGGCCGCGCCCTCGCGTACCTGGCCCACGAGCACCTGGGCTCCGCGTTCGGCACCGTCTACGACGTCTCCACCATCTGCATCCTCTGGTTCGCCGGCGCCTCGGCCATGGCGGGCCTGCTCAACCTGATGCCGCGCTACCTGCCCCGCTACGGGATGGCCCCGCACTGGGCCCGTGCCCTGCGCCCGATGGTGATCGTCTTCACGCTGGTCGCCTTCCTGGTGACCTGGCTCTTCGACGCCGACGTCGACGCCCAGGGCGGCGCCTACGCCACCGGTGTCCTGGTCCTGATCACCTCGGCCGCCGTCGCCGTGACCATCGCCGCCCGCAAGGCCGGCGAGCGCGGCTGGACCATCGGCTTCGGGATCATCTCCGCCGTCTTCATTTACACCACCGCCGTCAACGTCGCCGAACGCCCCGACGGCGTGAAGATCGGCGCCTGCTTCATCGCCGGCATCATGGCCCTCTCGCTCCTCTCCCGCCTCGCCCGCGTCTTCGAGCTGCGCGTCACGCACATCGAGTTCGACGACATGGCCGAGCGGTTCATCCGCGACACCGCCAACCGCACGATCCGGTTCATCGCCAACGAGCCCGACAACCGGGACTTCGAGGAGTATCGGCAGAAGAAGGCGCAGATCCGCGCGGACAACGACATCCCGGCCGAAGACGACGTGATGTTCGTCGAGGTCACGGTCCTGGACGCGTCCGAGTTCGAGTCCGGCATGCGGGTGCGCGGAGAAGTCCTGCACGACCGCTACCGCGTCCTGACCCTGGAGAGCTCCTCCATCCCCAACGCCCTCGCCGCCTTCCTGCTGCACGTCCGCGACGAGACCGGCCAGCGGCCCCACATCTACTTCGAGTGGACCGAGGGCAACCCGATGGCCAACTTCTTCCGGTTCTTCCTCTTCGGCCAGGGCGAGGTCGCCCCCGTCACCCGCGAGGTCATCCGGGAGGCCGAACCGGACCGCAGCCGCCGCCCCCACGTCCACGCCGGCTGACCCCCCGGACTCCTCAAGAGGGTCCGGACGCCGGCTCGCCGAGGGTGATCGCGCCGGAGGGACACAGGCCGGCGGCCATGCGGGCGGCCGTGAGGCGGGTGCCGGCGGGCTCGGCCTCCAGCAGGACCACCAGGCCGTCCGCGTCGTCCTGGTCGAAGACGTCGGGGGCGGTCATGGCGCACATCCCGGCGCCGATGCAGCGTGCGCGGTCGACGTCCAGGCGGGCCGGGCTCACCGCGGTTCCCAGGCGACCGGCAGGCTCTTGACGCCGTAGATGTCGGCGGTCTCCGGGCGCAGGCGGACCTCGTCGGCCGGTACGGCCAGGCGCAGCGTGGGGAAGCGGTCGAGCAGCGCGCGGAACGCCACCCGCATCTCGACGCGGGCCAGTTGCTGGCCCAGGCACTGGTGGATGCCGTGGCTGAAGGCCAGGTGGCCGTCGTGCGGGCGCCGGATGTCGAGCGCGTCCGGGTCGGTGAAGCGGGCGGGGTCGCGGTTGGCGGTGTTGAACGACAGCACGACCGTCGTGCCGGCCTCGATGGTCTGGCCGCCCACCTCGACGTCCTCCAGCGCCGTGCGGTGGAAGGTCTTGGCGACGCTCAGGTACCGCAGCAGCTCCTCCACCGCCCCGTCGGTGAGCGAGGGGTCGGCGCGCAGGGCGGCCAGCTGCTCCGGGTTGCTCAGCAGGGCGAACGTGCCCAGGGAGAGCATGTTCGCGGTGGTGTCGAAGCCGGCCGCCAGCAGGATGAGGCTGATCCCCTTGAGCTCCTCGTCCGTCAGGTCGCTGTCGGTGAGCTCGCTCAGCACGTCGTCGGTGGGGGCGGCCCGCTTGGCCGCCACCAGCCGCGCCAGGTACTCCTGGGTGGCGGTGTAGGCGGCGATCAGCTCCTCGTCGCCGACCTCCCCGCCCATGAACGTGTCGATCTGCTCCTGGAAGGAGGCGCGGTCCTCGTAGGGGACGCCGAGGATCTCGCAGATCACGATGGTGGGGATCGGCTTGGCGAACGCGGTCACCAGGTCCGCCGAAGGCCCCGCCGCCTCCATGGCGTCCAGGCACTCGGAGGTGATCTGCTCGATGCGCTCGGTCAGCATCCGCATCCGCCGCACGGTGAACTTCCCCACCAGGGGCCCCCGGTAGCGGCCGTGCTGCGGCTCGTCCATCAGGAGGAACTCGCCGGGCGGGGCCGGGGGGAGCTCGAAGTCGACGATGTTCATCAGCTCCTTGCGCGAGCTGAAGCGGCGGTCCGCCAGCACCGACCGGACCAGGTCGTACCCGGTGATCAGCCAGCCGGGCTTCCCTCCGGCGTGGGTGAAGCGGCTGATGGGGCCGTGCCGTTGGGCCTCGCTCAGCTCGGCCGGAGGGTCGAAGGGGCACCCGGGCCGGCGTTCCGTCGGCATCGCCTCGACCGTGTGCGGGGACTCGCTCATGACGCTTTCCTCATCTCGCGATATGACGCGTTTTCTGTCCCTCGAAAGCTACGTTGCATTCAGTATGCAGTCAACGGCCTGCGTGCGTATGTGCAGGTAGATCGCGGTAAATTGGTGCAATGGCCCTGCCGCCGAATGCAACGCCGCGTTGCAATGGATGACGGTGAAGGCAATGGGTGCGTCAGCCGGTTCCCAGGAGCCCGTCGGCGGTGTCCCCCGACAGGTCGAACCGCACCAGGGCCGCGGCCAGCGTCGGCAGGGCCTCGGCATCCACCAGGCGCGCGAGACCCTCGGCCGAGGACGGCAGCCCGAGCCCGGCGGCGGCCGCGCGGGCGCGCTCGTCGAAGGAGGGGCGCAGCCCGGGCCACACGGCCTGGGCCTCACGGTAGAAGATGTCCGCCCCCACCGGGCCGATCCGCGGGACCTCCCGCAGCAGCGCGCGGATCCGCTCCGGTTCGCCGTCCGCCGCCTCGCGGAGCCGGCGCAGGTCCCCCCGGTACCGGTCGAGGACGAGCGCGGCCCCGTCGCCCAGCGCGGTGGCCGTGCTCTCGTCGTAGCGGCGGTAGTGCGCGCGGCCGAGCGCGTCCACCCGGTCCTGCCAGGAGGCGTCCGCCATCGCCCGCGGTGTGCGCATCCCGGCGGCGAACAGCTCGCGGGCCGCGGCCACCGCGATGTCGGCCTTGATCCGCACCGAGAACAGCACGCAGAGGGTGAGCAGCTGGTAGAGGGGCGCGGGCGTGTCCCGCAGCCTGATCCCGGCCTCCTCGGCGTGCGTCCGCCCGTAGGCGTCCAGCAGGCGCCGAACGGTCGTGCGCCGTCGCGCCGTCGTGGTGCCGGCCGTCATCGCGCCCTCCTCACGCCGTCGGGGCGTCCCACCGACGCGGCTACCCGGCTTGGCCGCGCCCATCCGCCCGTGATCGACGGGCGGCGCGTGCACGGGGCGGCGGCCGGGTCCGCGGGCGGACTCCCGGTGGGTCAGGCGTCGAGGGCGGTGATGATCTCGTCCGTGGTTCCGATCCGGCCGAGCCGGGGGAAGATCTTGCCGAAGGTGTGGGCGTGGGAGTCGGCGTCGGTGTCGGTGGTGGCGTCCTCGGCGAAGGTCAGCTCGTAGCTGTGCTCCCAGGCCGAGCGGGCGGTGGATTCCACGCCGATGCTGGTGGAGATCCCGCCCAGCACGATCCCGGTGACGCCGCGGCGGCGCAGTTGCAGGTCGAGCTCGGTGCCGGTGAACGCGCCCCAGTGGCGCTTGGTGACCACGATGTCGCCGTCGCCGGCGAGCCCGGGAGGGAACGCGGAGAACTCGGCCGGCGGCGCGGCGGTGGGGCCCGGGCGTTCGGTGCGGCCGCGGGGCAGGTCACCGCCGTCGGGGGACCAGGCGACCTTGACCAGCACGACCGGCAGCCGCCGGGCGCGGAAGGCCTCGGCGAGCCGGATCCCCTGTGCCAGGACGCGGTCGGCCGGGGTGACGGTGGGCAGGCCCAGGATGCCCTGCTGGAGGTCGATCAGGACCAGGGCGGTGTGGCGGTCGAGGCTGAGATCGGACATGGGTGACTCCTCCGTGGTTCGGCTCCCGGCGGTGGCCCGCCGGGGCGTGCGGTGCGGGGGCGGCCTGCCGGGGTGTCGTGGTCAGTCCTCGGCCAGCCGCCGCAGCAGGGCGGCCGCCTCGGCGATGGTCCGCTGTTCGGGTCCGGTCAGGCGCTCGGCCATCAGCGCGGCGAGCCGCCCGTGCCCCGCGGCCTTGCGGTCGTGCAGGAAGCCGCGCCCCCGGGCGGTCAGGGCGATGTACCGGCGGCGTCCGTCGGTGGGGTCCGCGGCGCGCTCCACGTACCCCCCGGCCTGCAGGGCGTTGACCGTGGCGATGACCGACTGGGGGCGGATCCGTTCCGCCTTGGCCAGGTCGGTGGCGGTCATCGGTCCTTCCCGGTCCAGACGCTTGAGCACGGACGTCTGCGACAGGGTCACCTCCCCGGACGCGGAGGCCGCGCGCATCTGCCGCACCAGCAGACTCACGGCCAGGTGCAGTTCCTCGGCCGTCTCGTGCAGTCCCCGGTCGTCGCCCATGGCTGGAGCATAAAGGTCAAACAGTCAAACTGCCAAGGTTGGCTTGCTATCTTGGCCGCGAGGCCCCCCTACCTGGGTAGGGGGTTGATTGGCGCTGCGGAGGGACGCGGCGGGCGGGGGCCGGAACCTAGATTCTTCGGTGTCGGCAGAGGGGCCGGCCCGAGAGTGGGGAAAGATCATGGCTGCCATCGCGCCGCGCCGCACCACCACCGCCACCGCTGCCGCGCAGGCCCGGCCCGAGGCGGCACGGCGCCGGCGGGCCCGTTCCGCCGGGCCGGATCCGGCCGCGCGGACCGGCCCTGGCCGGGGCCTGGCCGGCGCACTTCGGGGTCGGCCTGCGGTCCGCGGCCGGTGGGATGCTGTTCATCGCGTGGACCCACCAGCTGTGACCCCGGTCTGGACCCCCGCCGCCGCCGTACGATGATCCCGATGAAGATCAGCTTTCCGGAGCGCCGACTCCGTTCCCTCCCGGCCGACTTGGGCGCCGCCGTGTGGGGCGATCTGGCGCGGCCGTCGATCCCCTTCCCGGGCGGCCCGCGCGGACGGCGGACCCTGACCGCGCTGGTCTGGCTCCTGGCGGTGACGCTCTGCTTCGCCGGCACCCTGGACCTCGCCCAGCACTACCGCCTGGGCTACGGCCCGGCCATGGCCCTGACCGTCGCCCGCGTCGTCCCCGTCGTCCTGTCCCTCAGCCGCCCCCGCACGGCCTGGTGCGCGCAGCTCGTCGTGACGGTGGCGGTCGCCGCCCTGCACCGGCCCTCCTCCCCGGCGGAGCCCTGGCCCTGGGCCGTGACCTCCGTGCTCGCCCTCACGGCGACGCTCACCATCGTCGGCCTGAGGGCCTCCCGCCGCGCGATCCTGGCCATGTGGCTGGAGGTGCTCGCCGCCGGGGCCGTCCTGGCCGTGCTGGTCCCGCGGCACGGCGGCTGGCTCGCGCTGCTGCCGCCGACCGTCATCCTCGCGGTCGCCGCCATCACGGTGAACGCCGTCCGCGGCCGCGGCGACGTCCAGGCCCGCCTCGCCCTGGCCGAGGAGCGCGGCGCCGCCGAGGAGGCCAGGGCCTCCCTTCTGGAGGAGCGGGCCCGCATAGCCCGCGAACTCCACGACGTGGTCGCGCACCACATGTCCGTGATCACCGTGCAGGCCGACAGCGCCCCCTACCGCGTGGCCGACGTCTCGCCCGGCGCCGCCGAGGAGTTCGGTGCGATAGCCGCCGAAGCGCGCCGCTCACTGGCGGAGATGCGCCGCCTGCTGCACGTCCTGCGCAACGAGGAGTCCCCGGACGGCGAGAACACCCCGCAGCCCGGCCTCCAGGACCTGCCCGCCCTCGTGGAGACCACGCGCCGCGGCGGGGTCGACGTCCGGCTGGACCTGGACGGCCGGATCGGCGAGCTGCCCGCGGCGGTCGGGCTGTCCGCCTACCGCCTGGTCCAGGAGGCGTTGAGCAACGTGGTGCGCCACGCGCCGGGCGCCCGGGTGGACGTCCGGGTCCGGCAGGGCGGGGCCGCGCTGCACATCGGCGTCGTCAACGAGCCAGCACCGCGGGGCCGTCGGGCCGCGGAGCCCGTCGAGCCACGGGCCGGCGGCCACGGCCTGGTCGGCATGCGGGAGCGGGTCGCCATGCTCGACGGCGACTTCACCGCCGAGCCCCTCCCCGAGGGCGGCTTCCGGGTCGCCGCGGTCCTGCCCGTTCCCGAGCCCCTGCCCGCGCCCCTGCCCGTGCCCCCGGCGCCGGCCTCCCGGGCGCCGGAGCGGCCCCCGGCCCCGACCGCGACCCCGACTTCCTGAGGACCGCCGTGACCATCAGCGTGCTCATCGTCGACGACCAGGCCATGATCCGTGCGGGCTTCGGCGCCCTGTTGAACGCACAGCCCGACATCGAGGTGGTGGGCGAGGCGGGCGACGGCCAACAGGGCATCGAGCTCTGCGCCGCGCACCGCCCCGACGTCGTCCTCATGGACGTGCGGATGCCGGTCCTGGACGGCCTGGAGGCCACGCGCCGCCTGATGGCCCCGCCGCCGGGGACCGGGCACCGGCCCCGCGTCCTGATGCTGACCACCTTCGACATCGACGACTACGTGTACGACGCGCTGGCCGCCGGGGCCAGCGGCTTCCTGCTCAAGGACGCCCCGCCCGCCGACCTGATCCGGGCCGTACGGGTCGTCGCGGCAGGGGAGGCGCTGCTGTCGCCCCGGGTCACCCGCCGCCTGATCGAGGGCTTCGTCCGCAGCCGCCCCCCGGCCCGGCCCGCCGAGGGCCGGCTGCACGGGCTGACCCCGCGCGAGACCGAGGTCCTCGTCCAGATCGCCCGGGGCCGGTCGAACGCCGAGATCGCCGGGGAGCTGTTCCTGGCCGAGCAGACGGTGAAGACCCACGTGGGCCGGATCCTCGACAAGATCTCGGCCCGCGACCGGGCCCAGGCGATCGTGTTCGCGTACGAGAGCGGGCTGGTCAAGGCCGGCGAAACCGACTGAGCCTCCGCCGCCGGATGCCCGGCGGCGGCCGTGACCGTAGCGTGGGAGGAGGACCGGCCGGTCCCGCCCGTGGAGGGAGCGCCATGCGCCGACGCCGATATCCACCGATCGGGGACCACGGGCTGATCGGGGACCTGCGCACGGCCGCCCTGGTCACCTCCGAAGGCGTGCTCGACTGGTTCTGCGCCCCGCGCTTCGACGCGCCCAGCCTCTTCGCCTCCCTCCTCGACCACGAGCGCGGCGGACACTTCGCCATCGCGGCCGAGGCACGGGACCCCGTCACCCGGCAGCTGTACCTGGCCGACACCGCCGTCCTCGTCACCCGGTTCATGACCGGCGACGGGGTCGGCGAGGTCGTCGACTTCATGCCCCTGGGGGAGGCCGAGGCGCCCGACGACCGGCACCGGATCATCCGCATCATGCGCGTCACCCGCGGCACCGTCCGGTTCCGCATCGACTGCCGGCCCGCCTTCGACTACGGGCGCGCCGGGCACCACCTGGCGGTGGAGGCGGACACGGCACGGTTCGGCGGACCGGAGGTCTCGGCGTTCCTCCAGCTCAGCGGTCCGGCGCGGATGTGGCAGGACGGACCGGGAGTCCGGGGGGAGGCGGAGCTGGGGCAGGGCGGGCTCGCGGCGGCCGTGCTGACGGTCTGCCACGACCCCGCCGCCGGGACGCCCGAGCCGATGACCGAGGAGGAACTGCGCCGGGCGTTCCGGTCCACCTACGACCACTGGCACCGCTGGCTGAGCCGCAGCCGCTACCGGGGCCGCTGGCAGCAGATGGTCAACCGTTCGGCGATCACCCTCAAGCTGATGACGTACGCCCCGACGGGCGCCCCCGTGGCCGCCGTCACGATGGGCCTGCCCGAACGGATCGGCGGGGAGCGGAACTGGGACTACCGCTACACCTGGGTGCGCGACGCCTCGCTGTCGGTCAAGGCCCTGCTCGACCTGGGGCTCGAAGACGAGGCCGAGGCGTTCCGGCGCTGGCTGGGGGCCCGCGTCCACAGGGGCGGGACGGTGACCGGCGAGCCGCTGCAGATCATGTACCGGGTCGACGGCGACCCACGCCTGGAGGAGCAGGTGCTCGGACACCTGGAGGGGTACCGGGGATCCGCTCCCGTACGGCTCGGCAACGGGGCGGCCGGGCAGCTCCAGCTCGACATCTACGGCGAGGCCGTGTTCGCCCTCAGCCACGCCGCGGACCTGGCCCGGCTGGCCGGGTACGACGGCTGGCGGAACCTGAGCGACCTCCTCGACTGGCTCGCCCGCTCCTGGGACCGGCCCGACGAGGGCATCTGGGAGACCCGGGGCGGCCGCCGCGACTTCACCTACAGCCGGCTGATGTGCTGGTCGGCCTTCGACCGGGGAATCCGGCTCGCCGCGGAACTGGCCCGCCCCGCCGACGTGGCCGCCTGGACCGCCGCACGGGACGCGGTCTTCCACCAGATCATGGAGCGGGGCTGGAGCGAGCGCCGCGGCGCCTTCGTCCAGCACTTCGACGGCGAGGTGCTGGACGCCGCCCTGCTGCTGATGCCCACGGTCGGCTTCATCTCCCCGAGGGACCGCCGCTGGCTGTCCACCCTCGACGCGATCGAGGCCGGGCTGGTCTCCGACAGCCTGGTGCACCGCTACGACCCGCAGGAGTCACCGGACGGACTGAGCGGCGACGAGGGCACCTTCTCCCTGTGCACCTTCCTGTACGTGGGCGCCCTCGCCCGCGCCGGCCGCCTCCAGGCGGCCCGGTACGCCTTCGACAAGATGCTCACCTACGCCAACCACGTCGGCCTGTTCGCCGAGGAGATCGGACCGACCGGCGAGCAACTGGGCAACTTCCCGCAGGCGTTCACCCACCTGGCACTCATCGCCGCGGCGCTCTCCCTGGACGAGGAGCTGGACCGCGCCGGCCGCGCCTGAGGCCCCCTGTCGCACACCGCATCCGTTCACCTACAGTGCGTGATGCCCGTACCGGTCGAAAAACGGATGGACCGTACGGGCGCCCTTGCGGAACACTGCGGAACCTTCTCTGACGGTCCGACACAGCAGGGTTGGTACGGGAATGCCAGAATCGTCCAAGAGTTCGCCGAGCAGGGGCTCGGTGTTCCTCGCACTCCGCTACTACGGCCGGGAGCTGGCCCGGCTCAAACGCTGGACCGCCCCCGCGATGCTGCTCCCGGCGCTGGGCAACATCGGCATCAACTACGTGGCGCCGCTCGTCGTCGCCAAACTCGTCGGGCGGATCTCGGAGGGCGCCGCCACCCGAACGGGTGCCATGCTCCCCTACGTCGCGGGCTTCGCCGTCGTCCTCCTCGTCTCCGAGGGGATGTGGCGCCTGGGGCTGCACTGCCTCAACCGGGTCGACGCGCTGGGCGTCGAGCGCCTGTACGTCATCGGTCTGGACGAACTCTTCGCCAAGGACGCCGCGTTCTTCCACGACAACTTCGCCGGCTCGCTCACCAAGCGCGTCCTGAGCTTCGCCTCCCGCTTCGAGGAGTTCGTCGACGCGCTCACCTTCAACATCGTGGGGCGGCTGGTCCCGCTGGTCTTCGGGTCGGTGGTGCTCTGGCGCTACGATCCGCTGCTCGTCGTCGGGTTGCTGGCGATGATCGTGGTGACCGCGGCGGGCGCGGCCCCCCTGATCCGCCGCCGGCAGGCGCTGGTCGACCGGCGGGAGGAGGCGATCGCCCGGGTGTCGGGCCACGTCGCCGACAGCCTGATGAACATGGACACGGTGCGGGCCTTCGCCGCCGAGGAGCGCGAGGCCGCCGAACACCGGTCCCGGGTCGCGGAGTCGCGCCGGCTCATGCTGCGCTCCTGGGACTACGGCAACCTGCGCATCGACACCCTCGTCGCGCCCATGTCCGTGCTGACCAACGCGCTGGGGCTGTTCCTCGCGGTCTCGCTCGCCGGCAGCGGCCACGGGGTGGAGGCGGTCGTCGTCGCCTTCACCTACTACGGCAACGCCACCCGGATCATGTTCGAGTTCAACCAGATCTACCGCCGTCTGGAGAGCTCGATGACGGAGGCCGCGCAGTTCACCGAACTGCTGCTGACCCCGCCGAAGGTGATCGACCCGGTCTGCCCGGAGCCGCTGCGGACCCAGGCCGCCGACGTGTCCTTCGAAGGGGTGCGCTTCACCCACGCGGGCGGCAGCGAGCCGCTCTTCGACGGCCTGGACCTGGCCGTCGCCGGGGGCTCGAAGATCGGCCTCGTCGGCCGGTCCGGCGGGGGCAAGACCACCCTCACCCGGCTGCTGCTGCGGATGACGGACATCGACGCCGGGCGGATCCGGATCGGCGGCCAGGACATCAGCCGGCTCTCCCAGCGCGACCTGCGCGGCCTGATCGGCTACGTGCCGCAGGACCCGGCCATGTTCCACCGCACCCTGCGCGAGAACATCGCCTTCGCCCGGCCGGACGCCACCGACGCGGAGATCCGCCGCGCGGCCGAGGCGGCGCACGTCACCGAATTCGCCGACGCCCTGCCGGACGGCTTCGACACCATGGTCGGCGAGCGCGGGATCAAGCTCTCCGGCGGCCAGCGCCAGCGGGTCGCCCTCGCCCGGGCCATCCTGCGCGACGCGCCGGTCCTGCTGCTGGACGAGGCGACCAGCGCGCTGGACTCCGAGAGCGAGATCCTCGTCCAGGACGCCCTGTGGCGGCTCATGGAGGGCCGGACCGCGCTGGTGGTGGCGCACCGCCTGAGCACCGTCGCCACGATGGACCGCCTCGTCGTCCTGGACCGCGGCCGGATCGTGGAACAGGGCACCCACCAGGAACTGCTGGCCGCCGAAGGGGCCTACGCCAGGCTCTGGCAGCACCAGTCGGGTGGCTTCCTCGACGACACCCCCGCGGGGGCGGACCTGCGCTAGCCGGGGCGGACCTGCGCTAGCGGGGGAGGGGGCGCTGCGTCCGTTCGGGCGAGACGCGGCGGGCCGCCCCCTCGCCGCGGCCTGGCCGGTCACGGCGGACCGGCGTCGGACGGGGTATGCATGCATAGTGCGCCGGTGCCGGGGCAGGTGCAGGGAAGCGCGCGGGAAGGGTGATGCCGGATGGTGATGCCGGGAACGGAAGACGAACGGTTCAGCGTCGCGGTACGGACGGTGGACGGGGCGGTCCTCCTCACGCTCGGCGGCGAGCTGGACCACGACACGGCCGAGCCCCTCCGGCAGGCCCTGGCGGCGGCGGCCGGCCGGGGCGGTCGGCTGGTGGTGGACATGTCGGGACTCCGGTTCTGCGACTCCACCGGCCTGAACGCCCTGCTGCACGGACGGATCGCCGTCGAGGAGACCGGCGGCTCCCTGGAGCTGGCCGGACTCGGCGGGCCGGTCGCGCGGATGTTCCGCATCACCGGGGCGGACGCCGTCTTCCCCGTCCACGACGACGTGACGCAGGCACTGGGCTGAGCCCCGGGCCGGCGGGGACCCAGGAGAAGGGGAGGAGGGCCATGGAAGAGGGAGGGGCGGTCAACCGCAACTGGCTCCTGGTTCTCGACGGGCTCCCGGAGCCCGTCTCACACGCCCGCGATTTCACCCGCCGGGCCCTGGCCGCCTGGCGCTGGCTGCCCGCGGCGACACCGGAGGGCCGGCAGGCGGCCGAGGACGTCCTGCTGCTGGTCTCGGAGGTGGTGGCCAACGCCTGCCGGCACGGGGGCGGGCCCGGGGCACTGGTGCTGGACTGCACGGACGACCGGCTCCGGATCGAGGTCACGGACACCGACCCGGCGCCCCCCGTCCCGCCCGGATCGGGCGCGGGCCCCGGAACCGGGCGCCGGCGGGCCGCCGGGGGGCCGGGCGGGTACGGGCTGCTCATCGTGGACCGCCTGGCCCGGGCCTGGGGATGGCGCCCGGGGGCGGCCGGCAAATGCGTCTGGCTTGAGGTGCCCTGCCCGCCCCGGGCGGGCGTCGGCGGAGGGGTCCGGCGCGACGCCGACACCGCCGCCGCGGGCCCCGGAGGAACGGCCCCGGGCACCCGTCCGGGTGACGTTCGGGCCGAAGCCGTTCAGACATGACAAGATCGTCAGAAAGGATCTTCATAGGGCCGCGGACCCGACATACTGACGCCTGTGAAGACCGAAGACGAGACCGTTCAGATCGGCACCGAGGGCTGTACGGGCCTGATCACCCTCAACCGTCCCGAGGCCCTCAACGCCCTCACCCGTCCCATGGTGCTGCGGATCGCGGAGGCGCTGAGCGCCTGGGAGCACGACCCCGCCGTCCGGCAGGTGCTCCTCCGCGGGGCCGGTGAACGCGGCCTGTGCGCGGGCGGCGACATCCGTGCCATCCATGCCGACGCGAAGGCGGGCACCACCGACTCGCTCGCCTTCTGGCGCGACGAGTACCGGCTGAACGCCCGCATCGCCCGCTACCCCAAGCCGTACGTCGCCCTCATGGACGGGATCGTCATGGGGGGCGGGGTAGGCCTGTCGTCCCACGGCGGCGTCCGGATCGTCACCGAACGCTCCCGGGTGGCCATGCCCGAGACCGGCATCGGCTTCGTCCCCGACGTCGGCGGCACCTACCTCCTCTCCCGCGCCCCCGGCGAACTCGGCACCCACCTGGCCCTGACCGGTACGGCGGTCGGCCCGGGCGACGCGATGCTGTGCGGGCTCGCCGACCACTACCTGCCGTCCGACTGGCTGGAGGAGTTCACCCGCGAGCTCACGCTCGCCCCCGTCGCCGAGGTACTGGGCAAGTTCGACGGCGCCACCGCCCCCGCGGTCCCGCTCGCCGCCGAGCGGGAGTGGATCGACCACTGCTACGCCGCCGACACCGTCGAGGAGATCCACCGGCGGCTGCTGGCCACGGGCCTGCCCGCCGCGCGCGAGGCCTCGCAGACCCTGCACGCCAAGTCCCCGACCTCGCTGAAGGTCACCCTCGCCGCCCTGCGGCGGGCCCGCGAGCTGGACTCGCTGGAGCAGGTGCTGGAGCAGGAGTACCGGGTCTCCAGCGCCGCGCTGTCCGCCCCCGACCTCGTCGAGGGCATCCGCGCCCAGGTGATCGACAAGGACCGCCGACCGCGCTGGTCCCCGGCGGCCCTCGTCCAGGTCCGCGCGGCGGCGGTGGACCGGTTCTTCACGCCGCTCGGCGAGGGCGCCGAACTGACCTTCCCCTAGGGTCTCAGCTCCCGGCGAGCCGCGTCGCGAGGCCGTCGAGGATCCGCTGGAGGCCGTAGTCGAAGTTCTCGTCACGCAGCCGCGCCGGGTCCCTGCCCTGCCAGGCGGCGGCGTGGTCCTGCGTCAGCGGATGGTCCTCCAGGGCCTGCTGGGACGCGGGCACCAGGGACTCCAGCCACTCGCTCTCGCTCTTGCCGCTGCGGGCGAGGAGGGAGAGGTAGGAGGCTTCGCTGGTGGCCGCGCCGAGCACGTACGACATGACGGCCTTCATCGCCAGGTCCGCCTCGGCCTTCGGGAACCCGGCCGCCAGCGCCATGGCCAGCATCCGCTCCGACATGCGCATCAGGTTGGGGCCCAGGTGCGCGAGGCCCACCTGGCCGAGGACGGACGCCACCCAGGGGTGGCGCAGGACCATGCCTCGCAGGCTGTGCCCGCTGTGCGCCAGGGCCTCGCGCCATCCGTCCGGGCCGGTGACGGCGGGGAGTTCGAGCTCGCCGTAGACCTCGTCCACGACCAGTTCGATGAGCTCGTCCTTGTTGGCCACGTGCCGGTAGAGGGACGTGGCGGCCGTGCCCATCTCGGTGCCCAGCTTGCGCATGCTCAGCGCCTCGATGCCTTCGGCGTCCAGCAGCCGGACGGCCGCCGCGACGATCTGCTCCTGGCTGAGCGCGGGCTGCTCCTTCTGCCGGCGGGGCCGGGTCCAGACGGAGGGGGCGGGGGCGGAAGTCTGCTGCTCTGGTGAGGACATACCCCCACCCTACCCCGCTGCGCACGCTGTACGCACTATGCGTACACCTGGATGGCGGGTCGGTTCGGAAAGACGCCCCGGCGCCCGCCCGAAGGGCCCCGCGGCGGGGCCGGGCAGGGGTTCTGGCGGCCGTACGGGAGGGGGTGGAGGGGGGTGGCCGCGACCTCTGCCGGCGCCCGGCGCAGGGCCGTACGCACGGTCCGCACAGGGCCCCTGACCTGGGTCGATGTGCTCCGTCTCGATACGATGTCCCCCTAGGGAAAGGGGAGTTCATGGACCGGAACATACGCTCGGTGGACGACGTGCTCAGCCTGCTGGACGGACTGTTCGCGCCGGGGGCGGACCGCTGGACGGCTGCCGGCGCGGACTGGTGGGACGGCTTCTACGCCGACCGCTCGAAGCCGGTGCCGTTCTTCGTGGCGAAGCCCGACGAGAACCTCGTCGCCCACCTCGAACGCGGCCTGATCACCCCCGGCCGTGCCCTGGACCTGGGCTGCGGGCCGCAACGCCCTCCACCTCGCCGCCCTGGGCTTCCAGGTGGACGCCGTCGACCTCTCCCCGGCGGCCCTCGCCTGGGCCGGGGACCGCGCCCGGGAGGCGGGCGCCGACATCCGCTTCCACCAGGGCGACGCCTTCGCCCTCGCCGCGGCCGGTGGACTCGGCGGCCCCTACGACCTGGTGTACGACTCCGGCTGCTTCCACCACCTGCCGCCGCACCGCCGCGTCAGCTACCTCGCCCTCCTCGACCGCGTCCTCGCCCCCGGCGGCCACCTCGGCCTCACCTGCTTCGCCTCCGGCGCGATGGGCTCCGAACTCCCCGACGCCGCGCACTACCGCGAGGGCGGCCTCGGCGGCGGGCTCGCCTACACCCCCGAATCCCTGCGCCGGATCTTCTCCGACCTGGAGGAGCGGGAGATCCGCCGGATGCGCGACGAACCGCAGGAGTCCCCGCACTTCGGCGAGGCCTTCCTCTGGACCGCCCTCTTCCGCCGCCCCGCCGCGCCGCTTTAAGGCCCGCGTACGACCCGGGTGGCGCCCGGCCGTGCGCGCAGGGGCCTGACGGCTACGGCTGCGACTGCGGCATCGGGCCCGAGGGCGGGGACAGCTCCGTGCTCAGCCAGCCCAGCGCTTCGGGGTACATCGCGGTCCACGTCTGGAAGTTGTGGCCCCCGGCCGGCCGGACGAGCGTCTTCACCCGGACCCCGCTGCCCTGCGCCGCCCGGGTGAAGGCGGCCAGCTGCTTCGGCGGGCTGTCCCGGTCCTGGGCGGAGGTGGCCAGGAACAGGCCGACGTCCTCGCCCTTGGCCTGCCCGATCAGCCACATCGGGCTGTTGTGCTCCCGCAGCACCGGATCGGGCAGTACCTCCGGATCCCCGGTCAGCGGATCGGGGTCCAGGGCCGCGCCCGCGCGGAACACCTTCGGGTACTGCAACGGCAGTTTCACCGCGCAGAACGCCCCCGTCGACACCCCCATCAGCCCCCACCCCCTCGGCTCGGGCAGGGTGCGGAAGTTCTTGCGCACCAGGTCCGGGACGTCCTGCGCGAGCCAGGTGGCGATCTTGCGCTGCGGGGTGTCGCTGCAGTCGGTGTTCACCCCACCGGGGTACAGCTCCGGGATGACGAGGATGAACGGCTGCGCCGCCCCGAGCCGTACCAGCTGCTGCAGCGCGTCCGGCATCGAGCCCAGGTCGATCCAGGAGCGCGGCGTGCCCGGGTACCCGTGCAGCAGCGTCAGCACCGGGAACCGGGTCTGCTGCGCGCCCGGGGCGTCGTACTCGGGGGGCGTCCATACGATCACCTGGCCGGCGAGCTTCGAGTGGCTGCCCCGGAAGAAGGTGCTCCGGGTGCCGTTCTCCCCCGGGGTGAAGCGGGCCCGGCCGAGCGGGGGCCCGGTCATCCCCGAGGCGCCGGCGTCCGCACCGGTGCCCAGCAGGTCGTCCCAGGAGGCGTACAGCCCGTAGCCGTCGTTGATCCAGGCGGCCACCACACCGATGGCCGTCAGCTGGCACACCCCGATCATCAGCACCCGCGCCACCCAGCGCACCACGCCCGGGCCGGGCACCCGGTTCCACAGCAGCAGCGCCAGGAGCATGGCCAGCGCGGTGACGGCGATCAGCGTGACGAGGAACGACGTGCTGGTCAGCTCCACGGCGTCGACTCCTGACGTACGGTCACATGTCGTCATCCCACCGGGGATGCCCGGTATCACACCACAATGTACGGGCCCGGATCCGCTACGCGTGGACGCTCACCGTGACGGAATGCCAACCCGTCGCCCCGTCGGGGAGGGTGCCGCGGCGCTCCCGCGTCTGCACCTCGCCCCGCCCGTCGGTCGCACGGACTTCCAGGGTGTGCCCGCCGGGCGCCGCCTCCCACGGCCACACCCACTGCCGCCACGTGTCGGTGCCGTCCGCGTCGCCGAGCCGGGCCTCGTGCCAGGGGCCGCCGTCGGCCCGAACCTCCACCCGGGCGATGCCCCGGTGCTGCGCCCACGCCACCCCGGCCACCGCCACCCGCCCCGCCGCGAGCTTCGCGAAGGGCCGGGGGGTGTCGATCCGGGACTCCGTCTTGACGGGCGCCTGCTGCGCCCAGGAACGGCGCACCCAGTACGCGTCGTACGCCGCGAAGGTGGTCAGCCGCAGCTCCGTCAGCCACTTGCAGGCCGACACGTACCCGTACAGGCCCGGGACGATCATCCGGACCGGGAAGCCGTGCGCGAACGGCAGCGGGCCGCCGTTCATCCCGACGGCGAGCAGCGCGTCCCGGCCGTCCAGCACCGTCTCGACCGGCGTGCCGATCGTCATCCCGTCCACCGAGCGCGCCACCAGCTGGTCGGCCGGGCCGCCCCGCGAGGGGGGCCGCACCCCGGCCTCGCGCAGCAGGTCGGCCAGGCGGACGCCGAGCCAGCGGGCGTTGCCCACGTACGGGCCGCCCACCTCGTTGGACACGCAGCACAGGGTGATGTCGTGCTCGGCCAGCGGACGGGCCAGCAGGTCCGCCAGGGTGAGGGAGAGGGGCCGGGACACGCCGTCGCCGTGCAGGGTCAGCCGCCAGGTGCGGGCGTCGAGGCGGGGGACGACCAGGGCGGTGTCCACGCGGTAGAAGTCCGGGGCGGGGGTGAGGAACGGTCCCACGCCCGGCACGCGCAGATCCGCCCCGGCGGGCACCGGCGGCGCGGGCTGGGCGGGGGGCGGCAGCACCAGGTCCGCCCGGGAGGCGGTGGCCCCGGCCGAGCCGTGGGCGCCGAGCCGGCGCCCGGCGTATCCGGCGACCGCCGAGGCGGCGACGGTGGCCGTGAGGAGGCGGGCGAAGGCGCGCCGGTCCATCGGCCAGGTCCCGCCGGTCCGGCCGGCCCCGGGACGGGGCCGGCGGAGGACGGTCACCAGCAGGTACAGGGCGAGCGCGGCGGCCGCCGCGGCGGCCAGGGAGGGCAGGGCGTCCTTCCACCCGGCCTCGGGGCGGCTGAGCGCGGCCGCCGCCCCCAGCACCCCGACCGCCGCCGCGAGGGCGCAGCCGGTGCGCGGGTGCCGGACGGCGAGGACGCCGGTGCCGGCGGCGAGTACGGCCAGCACGAGGGTGATGCCGAGGGTCAGCACCAGCTTGTCGGAGGTGCCGAAGGTCTGGACGGCCCACTCCTTGACGGCGGCCGGCGTACCATCCACGACGGCGCCGCCGACCGCGTTGAGGGGGGAGGCCTCCGGGCGTACGAAGGCGGCCGCGAGCGCGCCGGTCGCCAGGCCGGCGAAGGCGGCGGCGACGCCGGCGGCCGCCGCGGCCGCGTGGGGGTGTGCGGGGCGTGCCATGGCGCACCTCCCTCGGTCGGGGCCCTCCCGCCAACATAGCTCCGCCGGGCTCCGCTGCGCGGAGCCGTCCCCGCCCCGCGTAGCGGGTCAGGCCTCCGGGGCGGGGGCAGGGGTCGGGGCCGGCCCGAGACGGGGGCCGGGCTTCGGCGGGTCGGGGGTGCCGGCCGGGGCGGCGGGTCTGCGTTTGCGGAGTTCCACCACGCCGTCGGTGATGCCGGGGGTCCGGGGCCGCTCCTGAGCGTTCTCGTACATGTCGGTGCACTCCTGTCCCCTCGGCCGCTGCGGGTCAGTGAACCCAGAGCCCGTGCCGGACGGGGCCTCCCGCGAGCCGATTCCCCCGGAAGAGTGAAGCCCCGCCCGGCCCGCCGCCGTCACACCGGCAGGGACCACGCTTGGTCCGCCCGGTGGTCGCCGCAGGCGGCCAGCCGCAGCCGGTCGGCCGCCGCGCCGGCCGTCAGGCAGGTGCCGGACGCCTCCTCCACCAGCGCCCCGTCCCGCCGGTGGCGCCAGGTCTGCCCCGCCCGGCGTCCGGGCGCGCAGGCCGCCAGTTCCACCAGGCCGCCCGAGCCGCCCGTGAGGCACTGCCCGGCCAGCCTCATTCGTCCGCCGCCGCCCAGGCTCCAGCGCTGGTCCGCCCCGGCGGTGCAGGTCTCCAGGACGACCGCGCCGACCCCGCCGGTGCTCGCCCCGTCGGCGCACTTCGCCCCGAGGCCGTTGACCTGCCCCGTGGGCACGGGCGCCGCGCAGCCGCGCGGGGTGAGCCGCCACACCGCCGTGTCGTGCGCGGCGACCCGCCCGGTCAGCGCATCGCCCGCCTCCGCGCGGCCGCCGGTCCACAGGTCCACGGCGTCCACCGCGCAGGGGGCCGGCAGTCCGACGTCGGCCAGCGGTACGGAGACGTTCCGGTCGGTACCCGAGCGGTTGAGGACCGCCACGGCCCGGTCCCCGTTCGCCAGCGGCCGTACCAGCACCTCGAACGTCGCGTTGGAGGAGACGACCGCGCCCTGCCGCCCCAGCGGATCCTGGTCCAGGCCGATCAGCCGGGTGTTCCCCAGGGCCGCGAGGCCGCCCGGGCCGAGGGCGGAGACGTCGGAGGACAGGATGAAGGGGGCCGCCATCATCGCCCACAGCGCCACCTGGCTGCGGCTCTCCGCGTCGGTCAGCCCGGGGGCGCCGGCGATCAGGAAGTCGGGGTCGTTCCAGTTGCCGGGGGCGGCGTACCGGCCGAGCCAGCGGTTGTACCCGTAGTTGCCGAGGACCGAACTCCAGCGGGAGGTCTGCGGGGCGGTCGGCTTGTAGACCTTGATGTCCTTGCCCTCGCGCCACAACTGGCCGGTCTCGCCGACCCAGTCGAGCACCTTGTGCCAGTCGGCGCCGCCCCACTCGCCCTGCTGGAAGTAGGCGGGGGCGGAGGCCGAGAGCACCATGGCCCGGCCGCTGTCGCGCAGCGCACGCGCGACGGAGTTGTACGCGTCCCGGTAGGCCTGCTCCTTGGTCTTCCCCGGCGGCACCCACAGGTTGCAGCCGTCCATCTTCACGTAGTCCACCTCCCACGAGGCGAACAGCCGTGCGTCGCGGGCGTAGTGGTCCGCGCCGCCGCCCTCGGGGGCGCCGCTGCCGGGATAGCGCTCGCAGGTGAGGGAGCCGGCGTCCTCGTAGATCCCGAACTTCAGCCCCTTGGCGTGCAGGTGCTCGCCCAGCCAGGCCATGCCGTGCGGGAACTTCACCGGGTCGGCGACCAGGTCGCCCGCCGCGTCACGCTCCTTCAGCATCCAGCAGTCGTCCACCGTGACGGTGTCGTAGCCCTTGGCGGCGAGGCCGGTGGAGACGAGGGCCTCGGCGTTGGCGACCACCTTCGCCTCGTCGATGTCGCACATGTAGTGCGCCCAGTTGTTCCAGCCCATGGGCGGGGTGAGGGCCAGCGGGGTGTCCGAGGTCGCGGTCGGCTCCGCCGTCGCCGGGGCGGGGCAGAGCGCGAGGGCGAGCAGGGCGGCCGCGGTCAGACAGGGGAGTGAGGCGCGCAGGCGAGGCGGCACGGGGTCTCCTTGGCGTGGTGCGTACCGACGGGGATCGTGCCTCAGTGCAGCGGTGCGATTACCCGCTGTCAACACCGGTCGGTGGTTATGGCCCGATGACCAGCAATATGGCCGCAGCCGGTGTCGCGCGGCCGTGTCGGGCCCGGAGGGGCGACCGATGGTGGATACGTCGTATGTGACGGTGGCTGATACGCTGTATCTCATGCCGAGAAGATCAGCGGCCCTCGACCGGGCGACCCCCGAGGCCATCGCCGTAGCCGCACTGCGCCTGCTCGACGAGGAAGGGCCGGCCGCCCTGAGCTTCCGCGCCCTCGCCGACCGGCTGGAGGTCTCCCACGCCACCGTCCAGCGCCGCTGCACCGACCTGGCCGGCCTGCTGGACCTGTGCACCGAGCACCTTGCGGCCCGCCTCCCCGACATCCCGGCCGGCACCGACTGGGCCGAGGCCGCCGAACAGCGGTTCGGCGCCCTCTACCGGCTCCTCACCGCCCACCCCGGACTGCTCGTCCTGCGCGGCGGACGCCCCTGGCTCGGACTCCAGTTGCTGGCCCGCCTCGCCGAACCCGCCCTCGCCGACAGCATCGCCGCCGGAATGACCCGGGCCGAGGCCATGACCGCCTACCGCCGGATGTACCTGCTCACGCTGGGCTGCGCCGCCTTCGTCGACCACCGCGACCCCGCCGGGGCCACCGCCGCCTCCCGGGCCGCGCTCGCCGCGCTCGACCCGGCCGAGTTCCCCGTACTCGGCGGCGCCCCGGCCGAGTTGCTACCCCCGCTGACCGACCACGAGGTCTACTACGGCGCCCTGCGCCAGCTGATCGCCGCCGCCCGGCCCACCGCCTGACCCGACCGTCCCGCCCCCTGAGAGAGGCCGCCCGCCATGGAACAGCAGCTCGACCACGACGCCGTCCGCGCCGCCGCCGCCCGCACGGCCGGGGCCGTCCGGCCCGTCACCGTCGCGCCCGCCGCCCAAGGCCTCTGGTACGCCCTGGAGTACCTCCAGCACACCGGCTCCTTCAAGGCGCGCGGCGCCCACAACTTCCTCGCCGCCCACCGCGAGGCCGGCGCCCTCCCGGCCGCCGGCGTCACCATCGCCTCCGGCGGCAACGCCGGCCTGGCCTGCGCCTGGGCGGCCCGCGCCCAGGGCGTCCCGGCCACCGTCTTCCTCCCCGCGACCGCCCCCCGCGTCAAGGTGGACCGGCTGCGCGGCTACGGCGCCGACGTCCACCTCGTCGGCGAGGGCTACGGCGAGGCCCTGGAGGCCTGTCACCGCTTCGCGGCGGACAGCGGAGCCCTGGCCAGCCACGCCTACGACCACCCCCTCATCGCGGCCGGCGCCGGCACCCTCGTCGACGAGATCCGGGCCGCGCTGCCCGGCGTGGACACCGTGGTCGTCGCGGTCGGCGGCGGCGGGCTGTTCGCCGGCGTCGCCACCGCCGCGCGGGCCCACGGCATCCGCGTGGTCGCGGCCGAACCCGAGAACTGCCGGGCCCTGAACGCCGCCCTGGAGGCGGGACGCCCCGTCGACGTCCCCGTGGACTCCGTGGCCGCCGACTCCCTCGGCGCCCCCCGGGCCTCCGCCGACGCCCTGGCCGCCGCCCGGCAGGACAACGCCGTCTCCGTCCTCGTCCCGGACGAGGCCGTCACCGCCGCCCGGCGCGCCCTTTGGGAGGAGCACCGGATCGTCGTCGAGACCGGCGCCGCGGCCGCCCTGGCAGCCGTACGCACCGCGCCGCGGCCGCTCGGCGAGCGGGTCGCCGTCGTCCTGTGCGGGGCCAACACCGACCCCCGGGACCTCTGACGCCGAGACACCCTCGTCGGCCCGAAGGTCTACGCGGCGGTGCGCGTCGGCGACTCCGAGTCCTCCGTCCGAGGCCGGCTGCCCTCGGGCGAGAGCTTCGTCAAGGCCGCCCTCAAGGAGGGCGGCCCCGCCGAGCCCGCGGGCAGCGTGTGCGCCTGGTACGTGTCCAGCGACGGCAAGGCCGACGAGGACGTGCTGCGCTTCTGCTTCAAGGACGGCAAGCTCGCCGAGAAGGTCTCCTACCGCATGAAGTAGCGCCCCCGGCGCCCCCGGCGCCCCCGGCGCCCCCGGCGCCCCCGGCGCCCCCGGCGCCCCCGGCGCTCCGGCTGGACCGGCCGGTCCCGGCGCTCCGGGACGCCGTCCAGCTCGGCGGCCGACCGGGCCAGCCCCTCGGCCGCCCGGGTGCAGCGCAGCGCGAGCTCGTCGACCCGGGCGCGGAAGAGGTCGGCCTGCGGCCCCTTCCAGTCCAGGGCCGCGCAGGCCCCGCGCAGCCGCTCCGCCCGCTCCCGCAGCGCCTCGGCGTGCGAGCGCAGCCCCTCGGCGGCCCCCCGCGCCCCGTACGGCGGCCCGCTCACGCCCGCCCCTTCCACGGGGCGAACGCGTTGGACACCCCGGCCAGGTGCGGCTCCAGCTCCGGGTGGTGCCGCAGCAGCACCGTCACCATCGAGTTCTCGTCGACCCAGCGCAGCCCCTCGGGGGTGTACACCTCCGGCCGGTAGTCGGTGGTGAAGAACCGGTCGCTCTTGAGCCGGCGGGTGGCCATCAGCGCGAAGATCCTGAACAGGGTGTCGCTGAACCCGAAGCCGGCCGGACGCGGTTCGGCGAGGTTGCCGACCAGGGTGTCCACGCGGTCGAGCCGGCCGTCGTAGACCTCCCGCAGCAGCGGTGTGTCGCCCGGGTGGCCGCCGGTGAGCTCCTCGAAGGAGGTGACCGGGCGCTTGCGCAGCATCTGCCGGTAGGCGTTGTAGCGGGGGATGCCGCGCTCCCGGTCCCGCAGGACGTCCACGGTCCCGAGGTCGACGTGCTCGCCGGACAGCCGGACGAAGTCGCGCAGCGCGTCGGGGTGGTTGTGCAGCACCAGGGCGCCGGGGTGCTCCACGCCGAAGGTGTACAGCAGGTCGGCCGTCCCGAACTCGTCCACCGCAGTGCGGGTGGTGGCGCCCTGCATGTCGTCGAAGCCGACGGTCTTGCGGACCGTGCCGCCCCGGTGCTCGCGGACGGTGATCTCGTCGGGGATCAGCGGGTGCAGCCGGTACGCGGACACGAACTCCTCCGTCATGGAGAACGGCGCCGCGTGGTGGTCGGTGGCGGAGCCCAGGGTCCCGCTGAGCACCTCGCCGCCGATCCGCCCGAAGGTCTTCGTCACCCAACGGGGCAGCAGGCCGTACCAGTTGGAGCGCATCGCCTGGTGCAGCACCGGGTGGTCGAGGATGCCGGGGGTCCACTCCACCGTGTGGATCTTCGCCATCAGGGCGGTGTTGACCAGCCGCGCGGTGTGGAAGAGGCGTTCGTCGTCCCAGGTGGGGTGGTGCGAACGGATGAGGTCGCAGATCGCGTTGTGCTCCTTCGCGAACAGCGTGTGCAGCAGCGACAGCCCGGTCCAGTAGTCGCTGTTCATCCCGGTCGCATCGAGGCACTCCATTCCGGGCCGCGGGTCCCGGGGCAGCCGGCCGTCCTCCAGGATCAACCGGCCCTGCTCGCCGGTGCGCAGGGAGCGGCAGCGGGCCTCGTCCGAACCGTAGATCTGCGAGCCGTCCCACCAGTGGGTGACGGTGTTCTCGTACGTCGGCGGGGCGCCGGGGACAGTGTGCGCGACCGGGTCGGGGCGGGTGCGGTTGACCCGCATCGGGCAGGTGCCGCCCTGCCGCGCCCAGTCGTCGTCGGCGGCCAGCGGGACGGTGATGGGCTCGGCCTCCTCGTTGTCCCCGTGGTTGGCCCAGCCGTGGTTCTGGAACTGGATCCAGGCGGCGGCCAGCAGGTTGAGCGTGGGCGCCGGCACGAAGCCCCGCCGGGCCAGCAGTTCCCGGCTGACCTCGCGGGGGCTGGGCGTCATCAGCGCCTCGTCCTCCTCCGGATGGGCCAGCTCCAGCGGGGAGTTGCGGTCCAGCCGGGTGCCCGCCCGGCCCATGTCCACGTCGTACGGGTCGTAGCCCGAGCCGTCGTACGAGCGGTGGGGCGCGAGGTGGGGGGTGGGGCGGCGGTCGCGTTCGCCGCCCGCGCCGTAGGTGTCGTGCAGGTTGAGGCGGCGCAGGTCCTCGCGGATCACCGCGAGGTTCATCAGGCCGAGCCCGTGCGGCAGTTCGTACCACTCGTGGGTGCGGTTGACGCGGGCGAAGACCGCCGACTCCAGCCGCTCCAGGAGGCCGGGCGGACCGTACGGGCGGGGGGCCGCGGGCGGGGGCGTGCCGGGGACGGGCCGCCCGGCCTGGCCGGGCAGCGTCCCGGCGGCACCGGGGGCCGCCGGCGGGGTGGTGTCGGTGGTGTCGGTCATACGGGGTCCTCAGCGGTCGTGGAGGGTGAACAGGTGCGTGCCGGTGACCCGGCCGCGGAAGGCGGCGAGTTCGGAGTCGACGTGGGTGCGGGCGTGGGGGACGTCGTGCTCCAGGTTGTGCGCGTACCGCTCGGCGGCATGGCACAGCGGGAAGGCGTGGGTGTCGTCCTTCCAGGTGAACTCGGTGAATTCGGCCGGCAGTCCGAAGGCCGACACCGGCGAACGGCCCTCCAGGCTCGGCACGATGTCGTGCTCGTTGACGAGGGAGAGCACCCGGGTCCGCGGGTCGGCGGCCCGCTTGTGGTCGACGGGCGAACCGACGGCGACCACGTGCGTGACCGTGTACAGGGCGTTGAAGTCCCGGCTCGACGCCAGGTTCATGGCGGTGAGGCCGCCCTGGCTGTGCCCGACCAGGGCCAGTTCCGACCCGGAGGGCACCAGCCGGTGCAGGGCCCGGCGCACGGCGCGGGTGTAGGCGGTGTCGGCGGAGCCCATCGCGTTGCAGCTGCCGACCAGGTCCTGGGGGCACTCCTGGTTGAACCCCTTGCCCATTCCGGCGAGTTGTACCACGAAGCGGCGCGTCCCGTCGGGGCCGGACACCTGCTGGACGAGGAGCAGGCCGCGGGTGCCGAGATGGCCGATGTTGCGGACGTAGCCGACGATGGTGCCCGAGGTGTCGATCCGCTCCAGCAGCTCCGCCGTCGGGGTGTGGGGTTCGGCGCGGCCGCGGCCCCGGTCCAGGAAGGACCAGACGGCACTCGGGGTGCCGATGACGAAGTCCGAGGTCAGCGGCCGGTTGGTGGCGATCTGCCAGCCGGCGGTGTCGTTGAAGGGGTTCTCGTCGGTCAGCGCGTTCCAGGCCATGATGTCCGCGAACGACGGCGCCAGCAGCGACAGCGCGTACTCGGCGCCCTTCTCGGTCAGCAGTCCCTTGAACACCCGGACGGCCTCGGCCTGCCGGTCCTCGTCGACGGCGCGCAGCACCCGCGAGGTGGTGGGGTCGGCCAGCAGCTCCGGGTGGCGCACGGCGGCCGCCCGGATCCGCGCCTTGAGCCCGGTGACGGCGAGGCTGACGGCCAGGCTCTCCCGGCTGGTGAGCACCCCGGCCAGCCAGACGGCCCCGGCCAGCGGGGTGCGCCCGTGCGGGGCCCAGCCGAAGCCCCGCGGGTCCAGCAGGGTCCGCAGCAGGCGGCGCCGGGCGGCCCGGGCCCGCCGCGGCCCGGCCGCCGCCGGCAGTCGGGGGCCGAGGGCGAGCCGGGAGGCGTGGCGGGCGGCCTCGCGCACGGCCTCGGCGGCCCCCGCCAGCTCGCGGCAGACGTGGTGCAGGGAGGCGACGTCCGGCTCGGTGACGGCCGCGTCGGCCTCGGGCACGGCTTCGGACACGGGGTGCTCCTCACGGGGGGACAGCGGCGGGCTACGAGCGGCCGAGGCGGAGGCGGATGGCGGCCGTGTCGAGGATTCCGGGCAGCGGGCGGCCGGTGTCGAGGGCGGGGCGGGCTCCGGTGAGGCGGTTGCCGCGCAGCACCTCGGCGCAGACCAGTGAGGACAGCAGCAGCCCGAGCCGGTCGCCGGGGCAGCGGCCGGGGCCCTGGCCGAAGGGGGCCATCCGGGGGTCCAGGTCGGCGCCCGGGACCAGCCAGCGTCCCGGGGCGAAGAGGTGCCCGCCCGGTACCCGCTCGGGGTCGCGCTGGTGGAAGCCGATGGGGACGTGGACGGTGGTCCCGGCCGGGTGGCGCATCCCGCGCCACTGCGTCGCGGCCCGGGTGACCCGTACCAGGTCGGGCACGATCGGGTACAGCCGCAGCGACTCCCGCACACAGGCCCGCAGCCGGGGCAGGCCCGGGGTGTCCGCCGCGATCTCCGCGCGCACCTCGTCCTGTTCGGCGGGGTGGGCGGCCAGCAGGAGCAGGGTGCGCAGGACGACCGGCGCGCAGACCTCGACGGCCAGCAGCCAGTGGTGGGTCTGCCCCAGGGGGTCGGTGCCCTCGGGGCAGGGGGCTGCCAGGGCACGGGCCGCCAGCGTGTGTTCGGGCGCGTCGGCCGCGTACCGCGCGATCCGCTCCTCCGCCCGCGCGTACAGGACCCGGCCGGCCCCGGGGCGGCTGCGGCCCATCCAGTTGGCCCGGTCGCGCAGCGTGGTGAGCCAGCCGGCGAGTTCCGCGTCGTCGGCGGCCCGGTCGCCGAGGACGGTCCGGCGGGAGATCCGGGCCAGGGCGGTGCGCAGGCCGGAGAGGCCGAGGACGGTGGCGGTGGTGAGCGGCCGGCACTCCTGCGTGACGATCCGCTGGTACTCGGCGCAGGAGGGGTGGACGTCCTGACCGGCCGCCAGGGCTCGGTCGTTGACCTCGCGGCGGTCCTCGCGCAGCCGTCCGTGGGAGCAGATGACGCCGGTCGGCTCGAAGACGGAGAGGCTGTCGAGCTTGTCCCGGGCGTCCATGGCCAGGACGTCCATGGGTTCGGCGAAGAACCGTGCGACGTCCTCCTCGTCGAAGAGGACGAGCATCTCGCCGGAGAGGCCGCGGACCAGGACCGGCGCCCCGCCGTGTCGGGCCCGCATGGACCGCAGCGTGGCGTCCGACCAGGCGGGCTGGTTGAGCCGGGAGTACAGGGCCACCACCCCGAACCGGGGGCTGGCGACGCCGCGGACGAAGACGGGCAGGGTGTGGGTGGCCATGAAGCGGACGGTCTCCGCCAGGCCGGCCCGGGCCGGGGGCCGCCGCCGGGGCGGTCCGGGGCGGGCGGCCTCGCGGGTCTCGGTGGAGTGGGTCATGCGGAGACCACCTTGCCGGGGTTGAGGAGGTTCTTCGGGTCGAACAGCCGCTTGAGGCCGCGTTGGAGCTCCAGGGAGACGGGGCCCAGCTCGCGCTCCAGCCACTCCCGCTTGAGGGTGCCGATGCCGTGCTCCCCGGTGGTGGTGCCGCCCAGGGCGAGTCCGGCCGCCATGATCTCGTCGTAGGCGGACCGGGCGCGGTCGCGTTCGCCGGGGTCGGAGGGGTCGAAGACGACGGTGGGGTGCAGGTTGCCGTCCCCGGCGTGGCCGAGGGTGAACACCCGCAGCCGGTGGCGGCCGGCGATGTCCTCGATCAGACCGACCAGCCGGGGCAGTTCGCTGCGGGGGACCGCCACGTCCTCGATGAAGGCGGTGAGCCCTCCGCCCTGGGAGGCCATGTACGCGCCGATCGCCGGGGTGACCAGCCGGCGCGCCTCGATGACCTGCCGGGCCTCCTCGGCGGTGGCGGAGGTGGCCACGTACTCGGCTCCGGCCTCCTTGCACAGGAGCTCCATGGCGGTCAGCTCCCCGCTCGGGTCGGCGCCGTCGCTCTCCACGATCAGGGTGGCGGCGCTGCCGGCGCGCATCAGGGGGTGGGCGCCGAGGTCCACGACGGCCTGGGTGGTGGCCCGGTCGAGGAGTTCGAGCGCGGACGGGGTGTGCCCGGCGGCGGTGATCGCCGCGACGGCGTCCCCGGCGGCGGTGAGGGTGGGGAACGCCGCCAGGAGGGCCAGGGCGGGCGGCCGGGCGGGCCGCAGGGCGAGGGTGGCGCCGACGACCACCGCGAGGGTGCCCTCCGAGCCGACGACCAGTCGGGTCAGGTCGTACCCGGCGACGCCCTTGGCGGTGTCCCGGCCGGTGCGCAGCCGCCGCCCGTCGGGGAGGACGAGGTCCAGCCCGAGGACGTAGTCGGCCGTGACCCCGTACTTGACGCAGCAGATGCCGCCGGCACCGGTGGCGATGTTCCCGCCGATGGTGCAGGTCTCCCAGGACGCCGGGTCCGGCGGGTACGTCAGCCCGTGCTCGGCGACGGCCTCGGCGAGGCGGCGCGTGGTGACCCCGGGCTCGCAGCGCACGAGCCGGTTGGCGGGGTCCACCGACAGGATCCGGTCCATGGCGGCGGTGGACAGCACCACGCAGCCGTCGACGGCGTTGGCGGCGCCGGCCAGTCCGGTCCGGGCGCCCTGCGGGACGACGGGGACCTCCAGCGCGTAGGCGGTCCGCATGACGTGCTCGACCTGCTCGGCGGTGCGGGGGACGGCGACCACGGCGGGGGTCCCGGCCGAGGAGAAGGGCGCGGTGTCCCGGGAGTGTGCGGCGAGGTCGGCGGGGTCGGTGAGCAGGGCCTCGGCGGGGAGTCCTCGGCCGAGCCTGGCGAGCAGGAGGGGGGTGTCGCTGGTGACGGACATGCCGTCCTTCCGGTCGGTGCGGCGGAACGGGGGGCGCAGGGCCCCTACAGGGTGGGGAGCTCGGTGGTGACGGGGACGTCGATGAGGACCGGGCCGTCCTGCTGGAGGGCCGACTCGCGAACCAGCTTGGCCAGTTCGGCGCAGCCGGACGCCCGGTGCGCCCGTACCCCGTAGCCGGTGGCGACGGCCGTGACGTCCAAGCCGGGGATATCGAGTCCGGGCGCGCCCTGGGCCCGTTCCACCTGGGCGAACCACTGGAGGATGGCGTAGCGCTGGTTGCTCAGGACGACGAAGGTCACGGGCACCTTGTAGGCGGCTGCGGTCCACAGCGCCTGGACGGCGTAGTGGGTGGAGCCGTCGCCGACGACGCAGACCACCGGCCGCCGCGGGGCGCCGAGCTGAGCTCCGACGGCCGCGGCCAGGCCGAAGCCGAGGCCGCCGCCCGCCGTGAAGAGGAAGGAGCCGGGGGTGTCGATCCGGGTCGCGTCGTGGAACTGTCCCAGGTTGGAAGGGGATTCGTTGATCCAGAGGGTGTCGGCGGGGGCGCCCTGGGCGACGGCCGTCATCGCGGCGAGCGGGGTCAGCGCCCCGTCGACCTCCTCGAAGGACTCGGCCCGTGGGGTGCGCGGGGCGGCCGGCGGTGCCTCCCGGGCGGGCAGCGCGGCGGTCAGCGCCCGTACCGTCAGGGTGAGATCGGCGACCACGGCGTCACCGACGGGGGCGCGGGCGGCCTCCTCCGCGTCCCGGGTCAGCTGGACCAGCTCGGCGCCCGGGGGCAGATAGGCGCCGGGGAGGTAGGGGTAGTAGCAGAAGACCGGGGCGCCGATCACCAGGACCAGGTCGTGGCCCTCCAGGCAGCGGGACAGCGGCCCGATCGCCGGGGGCAGCATCCCCCGGTACTGCGGATGGGACTTGGGGAAGGCGATCCGGCCCTCGGTGGGCGCCGACCAGACCGGCAGACCGGTGCGCTCGGCCAGTTCCACGACCGCCTCCCAGGCCCCGGAGGCGTCCACGTCGTTGCCGGCGACCAGGACCGCGCTGCGGGCCCGCGAGATCCGTGCGGCCAGCCGCTCCACCACCTCGGCGGCGGGGGCGGCGGCGTGCGTCACGGTCCGGGCGGCGGTCCGCTGGGCGGCCCGGTCCTCGTCCTCGTCGAGCAGCACGTCGAAGTCGTCCATCGGGAGCGAGACGAACACCGGCCCCTGCGGCGGGGTTTCGGCGATCTGCGCGGCGCGGGCCAGGGCGGGCCCGATGTCCGCCGGGCGCGGCGGCTCGTAGGCCCACTTCACGGCGGGCTGGGGCAGGAGGGTGGGCTGGGGGTTGGCCAGCAGGGCTTCCATGGTGAGCATGGCGCGTACCTGCTGGCCGGCGGTGACCACCATCGGGGTGCGGTTGGCGCGGGCGTTGAGGATCGCGCCCATCGCGTTGCCGGTGCCCGGCCCGGTGTGCAGGTTGACCAGGCCGGTGGTGCCCGAGGCGAGGGCGAACCCGTCGGCCATGCCGACCACGACGGCCTCCTGCAGCCCGAGCACGTACCGGAAGTCCTCTGGGAACTGCTTGAGCAGGGGGAGTTCGGTGGAACCGGGGTTCCCGAACACCGTGGTCATCCCGCGGGCTCGCAGGACGTCGAGGACCGACTCACGGACCGTGCGCATGGGAGGTTCCTTCGCTGGCGGGTGGCGTCGCGACAGTGGGTGATCAATGCATCACATCGCGTTGATCCAGGCAAAATCCATGATCCTTTCGGGTCGGGACACGGAGATCCCTTGCCGGGCGTCCGCCGTGCGTGCTATCGGCCACCCGCCCGGACGGTTGCGCCGTATTGCGATAAACCGCATTAGTGCCCGCCGTGCGCATTCGTCTCCCCGCATCGCGCCGTAGCGGCGATATGAAGTCAAAAACGGCCGGAAAACGGACTGCCGCCCCCGGGCGGGGCGTAGGGCGAAAAGCCCCGGACTAAAGCGCATCAGCCGAGGTCACGTGGTACGGCGCCACCCCCGGCACGGGAGCCTTTCCGGACCCCCGGACCCGGTTTCCCCCGGCCATCGGGATTTCCGGCCGCATTGACGTGCCCCGCGCTTGCGTACAGCCTGGGGCACCGCCCTCCGGCGCCGGAGCCGGAACTCCCACGAAGGCGGCGACGATGCCCCGTTCCCCCCTGACCCGCACGGCCGTCGCCACCGCGGTGGCCGCCGGGCTGCTCACCCTCTCCGCCTGCGGCCTCGGCGGCGCCGGACACCCGGCGGGCGAGGCGCGCAAGACCGGCACGGTGGCCGGGGAGATCACCTTCCGGACCCTCCAGCTGAAGCCCGTCTACACCGCCTACGTCCAGGGCGTCATCGACTCCTTCGAGCGCAAGTACCCCGACGCCAAGGTGAAATGGGAGGACGTCCCCGGCGACGGCTACAACGAGAAACTCGTCGCCGACGCCCAGGCCGGAGCCCTCCCCGACGTGGTCAACCTCTCCACGGACTCCTTCCAGCTCCTCGCCGACCGCGGCATGCTCGCCGACGTGGCCGCACTCGACGGCGGGGTGGCCAAGGAGTACGTCCCGGGCGCATGGGAGCAGTTCAAGCTCCCCGGAAAGGGGGCAGGGGTGTACGCCTACCCCTGGTACGTCACCCCTGAGATCCTCACCTACAACGAGGACCTCTTCACCAGATCCGGGCTCGACCCCGCCAAACCGCCCACCACCGTCGAGCAGTTCTTCGACTACGCCGAGCAGATCGCCGCCCGCTCCGGCGGCCGGTACGCGGCCTTCATGGCCGACCCCAAGGGCCGGCTGCCCGGGGACTGGCAGAAGATGGGCGTACCCCTCCTCAACCAGGCCGGGGACCGTTTCACCTTCGACACCGACAAGGCCGTCGCCTGGGCCGACCGGATGAAGGACCTGTACGCCAAGGGCGCCATGCCCAAGGAGTCCCTCCTCAAAGCCGACGACATCAACCAGCTCTACGGCAGCGGCCGGCTCGTCTTCGGCCCCGGATCGCCCGGCTTCGTCAAGGACATCAAGGCCAACGCCCCGCAGGTCTACGCCCAGACCCGGGTCGCGGGCGCGGTCACCGGCACCCTCGGCCACATCGGCATCTACGCCCAGTCCCTCGGCATCCGCAAGGACACCGCACACCCGGACGCGGCGGCCGAGTTCGCCAAATGGGTCACCAACGGCCCCAACCAGGTCGAGTTCTCCCGCCGGGCCACCATCTACCCCTCCAACGCCCAGGGCCTGGCCGACCCCCGCTTCGCCGACCGCGGCGACGGCAAGGACGCCGAGACGCTGGCCCGCGCGATCGGCGCCGAACAGCTGAAGACCGCCGCGCTCGACGCCAACACCCCCGTCCAGTGGACCAGCCAGGTCGGCGACGCGGTGGCGCGCGAGATGCAGAAGGCCATCAAGGGCGAGGAGGACTCCAGGACGGCCGTGCGCAAGGCCGAGGAGGAGGCCAACCGGCTGCTGGCGGCGGCGGGCCGCAGGTGACGGCGCCGGAGGGCGGGGGAGGGCTGCCGCACCGCAGGTGGTGGAGCCCGTACCTGTTCCTCGCACCCGGGCTCGCCGCCGTGGTGCTGTTCAGCCTCTGGCCGTTCGTCAACACCGTCGTGCTGTCCTTCACCGACGCCCGGGTGCTGGAGGGCGGGGGATTCGTCGGTCTCGCCAACTACCGGCGCGCCCTGGCCGACCCCGACTTCTGGACGGCGGCCGCCAACAGCGTGCTGTACCTGCTGGTCGTGGTCCCCTGTCTGGTGGTGCTGCCGCTGGGGCTGGCCGTCCTGGTCCGGCGGGAGATCCCCGGCATCGGCCTCTTCCGGTCCGCCTTCTACACCCCGGTGATCGCCTCCGCCGTGGTCGTCGGCCTGGTCTGGCAGTGGCTGCTGCGCAGCGACGGCGCGGTCAACGCAGTCCTGGTCCGGCTGCGGGTGGTCGCGGAGCCCGTGCCGTTCCTCACGGACAGCACGCTGCTGCTCGTCTCCGCGATGATCGTCACGGTCTGGAAGGGCCTGGGCTACTACATGGTCTTCTACCTGGCCGCCCTCGGGAACGTGCCGGGAGCCCTGTACGAGGCCGCCGCGCTCGACGGGGCGGGCGCGCTGCGCCGGTTCGCCAGCATCACCGTCCCCTCCGTCAAGCCGATGATGCTGCTGGTCGGGACGCTGTCGGCGATCTCCGCCCTCCGGGTGTTCACCGAGATCTACATCCTGGGCGGGGAGAGCGGCGGTCCCGGCGGCGGCGCCCGCACCCTGCCCTTCCTGATCCGGCAGGTCGGACTCGGCTTCGCCGGCGAGACCGGTTACGCCTCCGCCCTGTCCCTGCTGCTGTTCCTGCTGACCCTGGCCTTCAGCCTGCTGGGGCGCCGGCTGTCGAAGGGGGACGAGGCGTGAGCGCGCGCGGGGTCGCCGTCCGGCGCGGGGCCGGCGCACCGCGCGGGGGCCCGGGCCGGCGCGGGGCCGGTCTCGTGGCCCGCTACCTGACGCTCTGCCTGGCCCTGGTGGTGACCACCGGCCCCCTGGTCTGGCAGTTCCTGACCTCCCTGCGCGGGCGCGGCGAGAACGTCTACGAGGGGGTGCTGCCGGCCCGGCCCACCCTCGGCAACTACGCCCGGGTCGCCGAATCCTTCCCGCTGCTCCCCTACACGGCCAACACCCTGGTCGTCGCGGCCCTCGCCGTCACCTCGAACCTGGTCTTCGCCGCGATGGGCGGCTACGCCCTCTCCCGGGAGGGCTGGAAGGGCCGCAGGACGGTCTTCACCGTGCTGACGGCCACGCTGATGTTCCCCTTCGAGTCCGTGATGATCTCGATGTTCCTCACCGTCCGCGGGATGGGCCTGGTCGACACCCTCGTCGGCGTGTGGCTGCCCGGAGCGGTCTCCGTCCTCAACATCATGATCATGCGGGCGGCGTTCCTCGCCGTCCCCCGGGAGCTGGAGGAGGCCGCGGTGCTCGACGGGGCGAACGAGTGGACCCGCTTCACCCGCGTCTTCGTCCCCTCGGCCCGCGGCGCCTTGGCCGTGGTGTGCATCACCAGCTTCATGGGGGCCTGGGACGACTTCCTGTGGCCCCTGATCGTCCTGACCGACAGCGACCACTACACCCTCCAGCTGGGCCTGAAGAGCCTGGCCGGCGCCACCACCGTCAACGACCAGCGGCTGATCGCGGCCGGGGCGATGGCCGCCCTGCTGCCGATGCTGCTGCTCTTCCTCGCCCTCCAGCGGTTCTTCTTCCGCGGCGTGGGCGAGGGAGCCGTCAAGGTCTGACCGGCGGCCGACCGCTCCGACCCGCGTCCGACCCTGCTGTGCCCCGCACCGACCCTCCCTCCCTGGAGCCGCCGTCATGCACGACGACCGCAGCATCACCGAGCAACGCCTCCGCCGGGTCCTGGGCGAACGCGTCAGGCCCGCCGTCCGCTCCCGCACCGTCCCGCTCACCGTCGAACGCTGGGACGCCCCCGGCGAGCCCGTCCCGGTCGCCGAGGCCCTGGCCGCCCCCTACGCGCCCTGCGCCGCGGGAGACCCCTGGGGCCCGGCCTGGGGCACCACCTGGTTCCGGGTCACCGGCGCCGTTCCCGCCGACTGGGCGGGCCGCACCGTCGAGGCCGTCCTCGACCTCGGCTTCGACCGGATGATGCCCGGGTTCCAGTGCGAGGGCCTGGTCCACCGGGCCGACGGATCCGAGGTCAAGGCCCTCAACCCGTACAACGACTGGGTGCGCGTCGCCGACCGGGCGGCCGGCGGCGAGCGGATCGAGTGGTACGTGGAGGCCGCCGCCAACCCCGTCCTGGTCGAGCACCGCCCCACCACCGAGGGGGACCGGCTGACCAGCGGCGACCGGCCCCTGTACCGGCTGGCCCGGATGGACCTGGCCGTCTTCGAGACCGAGGTCTGGGAACTCGTCCAGGACCTCGACGTCCTCGACGGGCTGATGGGCCAGCTCCCGGAGGACGACGCCCGCCGCCACACGGTGCTGCGCGCCGTCGCCTCGGCCCTCGACACGATCGACCTCGACGACGTCCCCGGCACGGCCGCCGCCGCCCGCGCCCGCCTCGCCGGGGTGCTCGCCGCCCCCGCCCACGCCTCCGCGCACCGGATCAGCGCCGTCGGGCACGCCCACATCGACTCGGCCTGGCTGTGGCCGCTGCGCGAGACGGTCCGCAAGGTGTCCCGGACCGCCTCCAACATGGTCGCCCTGATGGACGAGCACCCCGAGTTCGTCTTCGCCATGTCCCAGGCCCAGCAGCTCGACTGGATCAAGACCCACCGGCCGGAGCTCTTCGAACGGGTCAAGAAGAAGATCGCGGACGGGCAGTTCGTCCCCGTCGGCGGCATGTGGGTGGAGTCGGACACCAACATGGTCGGCGGCGAGGCCATGGTCCGCCAGTTCCTCTACGGCAAGAAGTTCTTCCTGGAGGAGTTCGGCATCGACACCAAGGGGGTCTGGCTGCCCGACTCCTTCGGCTACACCGCCGCGCTCCCGCAGATCGTCCGGCTGGCCGGCAACCAGTGGTTCCTCACCCAGAAGATCTGCTGGTCCCAGACCAACCGCTTCCCGCACCACACCTTCTGGTGGGAGGGCATCGACGGCTCCCGCGTCTTCACCCACTTCCCGCCCGTCGACACCTACAACAGCGACCTCGGCGGCGCCCAGCTCGCCCACGCCGCCCGCAACTACCGGGAGAAGGGCCGCGGTACCCGCTCCCTGGTGCCCTTCGGCTGGGGCGACGGCGGTGGCGGCCCCACCCGCGAGCAGCTGGCCCGGGCCCGCCGCCTGCGGGACCTCGAAGGCTCCCCGCGCGTGGAGATCGAACGCCCGGACGCCTTCTTCGACCAGGCCCGCGCCGAGTACGCGGACGCCCCCGTCTGGGCCGGCGAGCTGTACCTGGAACTGCACCGCGGCACCTACACCTCCCAGGCCGGGACCAAGCAGGGCAACCGCCGCGCCGAGTCCCTGCTGCGCGAGGCGGAGCTGTGGAACACGACGGCCGCCGTGCGCGTCCCCGGCTTCGCCTACCCCTACGAGGACCTGGAACGGCTCTGGAAGACCGTCCTGCTCCACCAGTTCCACGACATCCTCCCCGGCTCCTCCATCGCCTGGGTGCACCGCGAGGCCCGTGAGACCTACGCCCGGGTGGCGGAGGAACTGGGCGCCCTCACCCTGGCCGCGCAGACCGCCCTGGCCGGCGAGGGCACGCGCGAGCTCGTCTTCAACTGCGCCCCGCACACCCGCCGCGGCGTCCCGGCCGGCGGCGCGGACCTCCCCGCCCCGGCCCCGCAGCCCGTCACCGTGGAGGAGCGGAACTGCGGCGGCCACGTGCTGGCCAACGGGCGGCTGCTGGTGGAGGTCGACGGCCGCGGCCTGATCGTCTCCGCGTACGACCTGGAACAGGGCCGGGAGGCCCTCGCCCCGGGCGCCGCCGCCAACCTGCTCCAGATCCACCCGGACTTCCCGAACATGTGGGACGCCTGGGACATCGAAGCCTTCTACCGCAACCGGGTCACCGACCTCGACGGCCTCGACGCCCTGGAGGTCACCGCGCAAGGCCCCGACGCCTGCACCGTCACCGCCACCCGCTCCTTCGGCTCCTCCACCGTCACCCAGACGATCACCCTGCGCGCCGGGGCCAAGACCGTGGACCTGACCGCCGAGGTGGACTGGCACGAGACGGAGAAGTTCCTCAAGGCCGCCTTCCCGCTGGACGTCAAGGCCGAACGGACCTCCTCCGAGACCCAGTTCGGCCACGTCCAGCGCGCCACGCACACCAACACCTCCTGGGAGGCCGCCCGGTTCGAGATCTGCGCCCACCGCTGGATCCACGCGGAGGAGCCCGGCTGGGGCACGGCCCTGCTCAACGACTCCACCTACGGCCACGACGTCACCCGCGACGTCCGCCCCGACGGCGGCCAGACCACCACCGTCCGCCTCTCCCTGCTGCGCGCGCCGCGCTACCCCGACCCCGAGACCGACCAGGGCCGCCACACCCTGCGCTTCTCCCTCGCCCCGGGGGCGGACATCGGGGACGCGGTCCGCGAGGGCCACGCCCTCAACCTGCCCGAGCGGGTGCTGCGGGGTGCGGGCCCGGTCGCCCCGCTGCTGTCCGTCGACAACGACGCGGTGGTGGTGGAGGCGGTCAAACCGGCCGAGGACCGCGGCGGCGACGTGATCGTCCGGCTCTACGAATCCCGGGGCGGCCGCGCCCGGGCCGTCCTCACCCCCGGCTTCCCCCTCGCCGCGGCCACCGAGACCGACCTCCTGGAGCGCCCCCTGCCCCCCACGGCCGTCGGGCCCCCCACCCCCTCGGGCGCGGTCCCCCTGAACCTGCGCCCGTTCCAGATCGTCACCCTCCGCCTGCGCCGCGCCTGACCGGCCCCGGCGGCCCCTCGCGCCGCCCCTCCGGCACCCGCCGGAGGGGCATCGGGGCCGTGAGAGTCGCCACAGCTGTTTTGCACCTAGTTGCAAAACCGTCTCCCGCTCCCTTACAACAGGGTCAGGACACCGCGCGAGGAGACACGCACCCATGACCCTGTACCCGCACCTGCTGAGCCCCCTGGACCTCGGCTTCACCACCCTGCCGAACCGCGTGATCATGGGCTCGATGCACACCGGCCTGGAGGAGCACCAGGGCGGTTTCGAGCGCCTCGCCGCCTTCTACGCCGAGCGCGCCAAGGGCGGCGCCGGCCTGATCGTCACCGGTGGCATCGCCCCCAACGACGCCGGACGCCCCTTCGAGGGCGGCTCCCGCCTCACCACCGAGGAGGAGGCCGCCGAGCACCGGGTGATCACCGACGCGGTGCACGCCGAGGGCGGGAAGATCGCCATGCAGATCCTCCACTTCGGCCGCTACGCCTACCACAAGGACCTCGTCGCCCCCAGCGCGATCCAGGCCCCCATCAGCCCCTTCGTCCCGAACGAGCTCACCGCCGAGGAGGTCGAGCAGACCGTCGAGGACTTCGTCCGCGCCGCCCGCCTCGCCAAGCTCGCCGGCTACGACGGCGTCGAGATCATGGGCTCCGAGGGCTACCTGATCAACGAGTTCATCGCCGCCGCCACCAACCGGCGCACCGACGCCTGGGGCGGCGCCTACGAGAACCGCGTGCGCTTCCCGCTGGAGATCGTCCGCCGCACCCGCGCCGCCGTCGGCGAGGACTTCATCCTGATCTACCGCCTGTCCATGCTGGACCTGGTCCCCGGCGGCTCCACCCTCGACGAGGTCGTCCACCTCGCCAAGGAGATCGAGGCCGCGGGCGCGACCATCATCAACACCGGCATCGGCTGGCACGAGGCCCGCATCCCCACCATCGCCACCTCCGTCCCGCGCGGCGCCTACACCTGGGTCACGCGAAAGCTGATGGGCGCGGTCTCCGTCCCCCTCGTCACCAGCAACCGCATCAACACCCCCGAGAAGGCCGAGGAGATCCTCGCCGACGGCCGCGCCGACCTGGTCTCCCTCGCCCGGCCCTTCCTCGCCGACGCCGACTTCGTCGCCAAGTCCGCCGCCGGCCGCTCCGAGACCATCAACACCTGCATCGGCTGCAACCAGGCCTGCCTCGACCACACCTTCAGCGGCAAGATCACCAGCTGCCTGGTCAACCCGCGCGCCTGCCACGAGACCGAACTCGTCCTCTCCCCGACCCGGACGAAGAAGACCGTCGCCGTCGTCGGCGCCGGCCCCGCCGGACTCGCCTGCGCCGTCTCCGCCGCCGAACGCGGCCACGCCGTCACCCTCTTCGAGGCCTCCGGCCACATCGGCGGCCAGCTCGACATCGCCCGCCGGATCCCCGGCAAGGAGGAGTTCGAGGAGACCATCCGCTACTTCGGCAACCGCGTCCAGGCCCTCGGCATCGACCTGCGCCTGGACACCCGCGCCGACGTGGAGACCCTGCGCGGCTACGACGAGGTCGTCGTCGCCACCGGCGTCACCCCGCGCACCCCCGCCATCGAGGGCGTGGACCGGGAGAACGTCGTCAGCTACCTCGACGTCCTGCGCGACGGCGCCCCCGTCGGCGAGAACGTCGCCGTCGTCGGCGCCGGCGGCATCGGCTTCGACGTCGCCGAGTTCCTCACCGACAGCGGCGAGGGCGCCTCCCAGGACCCCGCCGTCTACTTCCGGCACTGGGGCGTCGACACCGCGTACGCCGGCCCCGGCGGCCTCACCGCCCCCGAACGCCCCGCCACCCCCCGCCGGGTCACCCTGCTCCAGCGCAAGACCACCAAGGTCGGCGCCGGCCTCGGCACCACCACCGGCTGGATCCACCGCGCCGAACTCAAGCACCGCGGGGTCGTCTCCGTCGCCGGCGCCACCTACGAGCGGATCGACGACGAGGGCCTGCACATCACCGTCGACGGGCAGCCGCGCCTGATCCCCGCCGACACGGTCGTCCTGTGCACCGGCCAGGAGCCGCGCCGCGACCTGTACGAGGCGCTGCGCGCCGAGGGCACCGCGGCGCACCTGATCGGCGGCGCCGACGTGGCCGCGGAACTCGACGCCAAGCGGGCCATCCGCCAGGGCACCGAGCTGGCCGCCGGCCTCTGATCCCTCCGGGGAAAAGGGAGTTGTGGCGGTCCGGCCGGGCCGCCACAATCTCCGGGTGACGCTGACACCCGCAGAAGCCGACAAGATCCTCGCCGACCACTTCGCCCCCTGGGTGCTCGCCCTCGGCCTCACCGTCGAGGAGACCGGGGAGCGGCACGCCGTGCTGCGGCTGCCCTGGTCGGACTCCCTGGCCCGCGACGGCGGCGGCCTGTCCGGCCAGGCCCTGATGGCCGCCGCCGACACCGCCACCGTCATCGCGGTCTCCGCCGCCCGCGGGGCGTACGGCCCCATGACCACCGTGCAGCAGTCGACCAGCTTCCAGCGGCCCGTCGTCGGCGCCGACGTGCTGATCACCGTCCGGGTCACCAAGCTCGGCAAGCGCATGGCCTTCGCCGACGCCACCATGACCCCCGACGGGGCCCAGGACCCGGCCGCCACCGCCTCCACCGTGTACGCCCTGCTGGGCTGACGGGTGCCGGAACCCTCCTCGCTCTGGCGCAACCGCGACTTCACCGTCTTCTGGCTGGGCCAGGCCCTCTCCGTGGTCGGCGGCTCGCTCTCACTGGTGGCGCTGCCCCTGCTCGTGCTCGCCGCCACCGGGTCCCTCGTCCAGATGGGCCTGATCACCGTCGTCACCGGGGTGACCGGGATCCTCACCGGGCTGTTCGCCGGCCATGTGGTGGACCGCTCCGACCGCCGGCGGCTCATGATCGCCTGTGATCTGGCGCGGGCCGTCCTGCTCGGCGCGGTGCCGCTGGTCTGGCTGACGGCCGGGCCGCTGATGTGGCCGCTGTACGTGCTGACCGTGCTGGTCACCGCCCTGAAGACGGTGTTCGACGTAGCGTACGTGACCGCCGTCCCGCACCTGGTGGGAACCGGGGAGCTCACCGCCGCCAACGCGCGGCTCATGGGCACCTTCGCCCTCGGGACGCTGGCCGGGCCGATCGCCGCCGGGTTGATCACGGGCGGGCCGGGCGGTGAATGGGCCCTCGGGATCGACGGGGCGACCTTCCTCGTCTCGGCGGTCAGCCTGCGACGGGTGACCTTCGGCCGCGCCGCTCCGCCCACGGACGAGACCCCCGCGCCGGCCCCGGCCGCCCCGGCCGGAGGGCTGCGCGAGGTCTTCACCGTCGGCTTCCGCTTCCTGTGGGGCCACGTACTGCTGCGCCCCCTGACCGTCCTCCTCACCCTGCTGACCTTCGTCACCATGGGCGCCACCGACCTGCTGGTCTACCGGCTGACGGAGGACCTCGGGCGGAACGCGGCCACCGTCGGCTACGTGATGGCCGTGAGCGGGCTCGGCGTCATCGCGGCCGCCCTCGCGGCCGGCCGGCTGCGGCGCGTCCTCGGCTTCGGGCCTTGCTGGCTGGGCTCCGTCGGACTCGTCGCGGTCTCGGTCGCGGGCATCGGCCTCAGCCGCAGCGTGCTTGTGATCGCCCTGCTGGCCGCCGTGTTCATGTTCGGCTCCACCCTCGGCGGAGTCAGCTCGATGACCCTGCGCCAGGAGGTCACCCCTGACGAGCTGCTCGGCCGGGTCACCTCGGCCTTCTGGACGGTGCACAACGCCGCGGGCCCCCTGGGCGCCGCCGTGCTGACCGTCCTGGGCGCCCGGTACGGGGTCCCGGCGGCCAGTGTGGCGGGCGGCGCGATCTGCCTGCTGATCCTCGCGGCGGGACTGACGACCCCGCTGCGGGGCGCCCGCGGCGGGCCCGTGGTGAAGGGGGCCGCCGACGGTGCGCGGACCCCGGGCGCAGGCCGGAGCCGGCGGGCCGGGGAGACGACGCCGGGGGCGTGAGCGGCGCCCCCGGCGGCGGGGCTCAGAACCGCCCGGGTCCGGCCGGGAAGGGCAGCGGCGACGGGCCCGGCACCGCCCCGCGCCGCTCGGCCTGGGCCGGGACGGTCGTGCAGGTCACATCGTGGCCGGGCAGCCGGCCGGTGGCCAGATAGGTGTTCACGGGGCCGTTCACACAGGACCCGGGCTCCGACAGGTACACCGTGTGCCCCTCGCCGCCGAGGGCCGTGACCATCCGCGAACCCCGCAGGACGGCGTGCATCCCCTGCCCGCTGACGAGCGGGGTCTGCGAGTCCCACTCGTTCTGCACGGTCAGCACGTCCGCCCGGAGCCGCATCGGCACGGCCGCCTCGGCCGGCCGCTGCCAGAAGGCGCACGGCTTGATGTTCGAGGCCATGTCCCCGTACAGCGGGTAACGGGCCTTGTCCCGCTCCGCGTCACGCCGGTACCGCTCCGGGTCGCGCGGCCAGGCGTCGGTGTCCCCGCAGACCACCGACCAGAACACGGCCGTGGCGTTGTCCGAGGCCGGCTCGGCCGCGCCGCCCCGCAGGGCCGCACCGATGTCCGGGACGGCCGCGGCCCGCGGCGGCGGGGTGCCGTCGGCGGCGGCCTTGAGTGCGCTGACGACGGGGGCCGCCTGGGCGGGGGAGAAGAACAGCGGCCGGGCCCTGCGGATGTCGTCCCCGGTGATCTTCCGGCCCTGGAACTCGACCGGATCGCGGTCCGCCCGCGCCACCAGGGCCCAGAACGCGGCGGACACCGCCTCCGGGGTGGCCCCCAGGTGGTACTCGGCGTCCCGTTCCGCCGTCCACCGCGTCCAGCGCGCGAACGCCGGCTCGGCCTCCGTGGCCCACACCTGGAGCATGCCGCGCCAGATCCGCTGCGGGTCGACGGCGCTGTCCAGCACGAACCGGTCCGTCCGGGACGGGAACAGCTGCGTGTACACCGCCCCCAGATAGGTCCCGTACGAGTAGCCCAGGTACGAGATCTTCCGTTCGCCCAGGGCCACGCGGACCGCGTCCATGTCGCGGGCGGTGTTGCGCGTGGTGACGTACGGGAGCACCGCACCGGCCTTCTCCCGGCACTTGTCCGCGACCCTGCGCGCCCAGGCCACGTCGGAGGGGAAGGTCTCGGGCCGGTAGGCGCGCTGGAACTCCTGCTCCGCGTCGGTCAGTCCGCAGCTGATCGGGCTGCTGGCGCCGACCCCGCGCGGGTCGAAGCCGATCAGGTCGTACCGCTCGCGGACCTCCTTGGGCAGGGCCCCGTCCGCCATCAGGGGCAGGTCCAGCCCCGGGCCGCCCGGGCCGCCGGGGTTCATCAGCAGGACCCCGCGCCGCTTGGCGGGGTCGGGGGCCTTGACCCGGGATATCGCTAGGTCGAGGGTGCGCCCCCGCGGCTGCCGGTAGTCGAGCGGCACCTTGAGCGTGGCGCACTCGTACGCGGCCGGCTGCTCGGCGGCGCACCGGTGCCAGGCGGGCTTGGGCGGGGCGTACTCCTGGGCGGCGGCGGGGTCGGCGGAGGCCTGGCCGGCCGTCAGCAGGGGGAGGGCGCCGGCGAGCAGCCCGGCGGTGGCGAGCAGGGGCGCGAGACGTTTCATCCGCAGCACGGAGGGGCCGTTCCTTTCGGAGTGGGGCGATACCCTGCCCACCCTGGAGGACCGGCGCGCGGGGCGAATCATCCCTCGCGACGGCTCTTGTCCTCCTCGCGAACGATCCGATTCCGGACAACTGGCCGACGCGCCGCAGGATCTGGCGGCGCGTCGGCAAGGGGCCCCGCTCAGTGGCCCGTGTGCTGCGTCCCCTTCTCCACGCTCCCGCCGAAGCGCTCGCGCAGCCCTGCTAGGGCGTCCTCGGTCGGGGCGGTGACCACCCAGCGGTCACCGACGAGGTAGACGCCGCCGTAGGGTTCGGCCTCCGCCAGCCAGGAGCGCAGGCCCTGCGCGGCGGCGAACGTGGTCATGCGGTAGGCGCCCTGCCCGGTCTCGCAGGAGCCTTGGCGCAACTCCTCCGCCTGGATGCCCAGTTCGGCGGTGCAGCCGAGGGCGGAGGCGAGCTGCTCGACCGTCGCCGCGGCGGCGGGGGCGGTGCTCGCCGCGGGGGCGGCGTGGGCCGCGTGCGCGGACCCCGGGCGGGCCGGCGCGGCGGCACAGGCACCGGCCGCCAGCGCGGCGCACAGGACGGCGCCCAGCGCGCACGCGCGGCGGATCCGGCGCTTGTCGGACGGGGACATGGCAACCTCACGGGCTGGTCGGGAAAGGACCGTGGTGCCCGGCGGGGGAGGGGGGCCGGGCACCACGGGGTCTGAGGGTGAGCGGGGCGGCCTAGCCGGCGGCCTTCGCCTTCTTGCCCTGGTCGGTGACGGCGAACCAGAGGTTCTGCTTGCCCTGCCCGTTGACGTCGCCCGGCTGCTTGTCACCGGTGAACGTGTAGACCGGCCAGCAGTCGATCGTCAGCTGCTCCGAACCGTCCGGCCGTTTCACCGAGCCGACCAGTTTCGCGGGAATTCCGGAGACCTGCGTCTTGTCCACCGGTGCGGCGGGCTTCCAGGTGTCCAGGCAGGCGTCGAGGCAGCCGAATTTCATCGGCCAGGCGCTGTCCTTGTCGAAACGGTAGAGGGTCCAGCCCTCCGCGTTCTGCACGATGGAGCCCAGTTGCGCGTTCTGCCGGACCGAGAGCGAGACCTTCTTCCCGTCCGCCGTGGAATTCGCCCCGGAACCCATGTCCATGGACATTCCGGCGCTCATTCCCGATCCGGAACCCATTCCCGCCCCCATTCCGGAGCCGGAGCCCGCGGCCTTGCCGGCGGCGGCCGGCTTGCCGTCGGGGCCGAGGGCGTGCCAGGTGCCGCCGACGCCCTCGCCGAGCGCGTCCCCGGCCTTGGTGTCCTTCGCGTAGCGGTACACCGGCCAGCCCCCGACCGTCAGCTGCTTCGTCCCGTCGGCCCGGGTGACCGAACCCAGCGCCGCGGCGTCCACACCCGCCCCGGCCTGCGCGTCGTCCGCGAGGACCACCGGCCAGGCCTGGGCGCAGTCGCCCTCGCAGTTGGACTTGGGGGGCTTGGCCGTGTCCTTGTCGAACCGGTAGAGGGTGAAGCCCTCGCCGTCGGTGACCGCGGAGCCCACGCCCGCCACCTCCTGCGCCTTCAGCTGTCCGGCCGGGCCGCTCTTCGCACCCCCGCCGGCCGGGGCGTCACCGGAACCGGAACCGGAACCGTAGCCCGACCCGTAGAGGTCGAGCTGCTTGCTGTCGCCCACCGGCTTCACCGCGTCCTGCTTCGCGGCGGAATTCCCGCCGGAACCGCAGCCGGCCGTCAGCAGAAGTACCGCGACCGCCGCCGATCCGGCGAATATCTCACGGCGCATTGTCCTGGTCTTCACGATCTCTCCTCGAGGTTCTGGTTCGATCCCGTGGGCTCGCTGCCTTCGCCCATTGATACGGGCCCCGGACCGGGCGGAGCCGAATTCCCCGGGAATTTGTCAGATCGCGACAGGAATGAACTCGGGTGCCCGCCGGGGCCGTGCGCGGCTCATTCCCGGAACCGCAGCGCGAGCGCCGGACAGCGCCGTACCGCCCGCAGCGCCTTGGGCCGCAGCCGCGCCGGGACCGGCATGGAGGCCTGGGCCGGGTAGCCGTCCGCGTCCAGCCGTACGACGTCGGGCAGCACGTCCACGCACAGCCCGTGCCCCTTGCACAGCGTCCAGTCGACGACCAGCCGCTCCGCGCCCCCGGCCGCCTCCTCGTCCGGCGGCAGGGGCAGCGCCCCGGTCACCGGGCGGCCGCAGCCGCTGCCGAGGGCGTGGTCGCGGAACTCGTCGGGGAACGAGGCGAGGGCCGAGGCGACGAAGTACGACGTGCCGTCCGGATGGCTGCACGCACCCCGGCGCCGGACCCCCCTCAGCCGGGCCTCCACCGCCTCCAGCGCGGCCCGGCCCCCGCCCCGTACGGCGTCCTCCAGGACGTCGGCCAGTGCGGGCAGCCCCCGGACGCACGGCCCGCACTGGCCGGCCGACTCCTTGGCCATCCAGCGCGTCACCGCCGCCACCTCCCCGGCCGGACAGGTCTCCTCGGGCAGCGGCAGCACCGCCCCGGCGCCCAGCACCGCGCCGAAGGCGGCCAGGGACTGCCGGGACAGGTCGGCGGAGCGGGCCGCCCCGGGATCCAGCCAGCGGCCGTGGTAGCCGCCGACCAGCACGCCCTGGCCGACGCCGCTCCCGCACAGGTCCAGGACGTACGCGAGGGAGGTGCCGGACGGGGTCTCGACGACCGTGGACCCGGCGACCGTCAGCAGGACGGTCCCCGGTTCGGAGGGCAGGCCGACCGAGCGGTAGGCCGGCGCCCCGAGCCGGGCGGCCACGGCGAGCTGCGCATAGGTCTCGGTGTTCGACAGCAGGGTCGGCACCCCGCCCAGGCCCCGCTCGCTGGTCCGCACCCGCTGCCCGGACGGCAGCGCCGGGCCGCCGTTCAGCCCGTTGACGAGGGCGGTGCCCTCACCGGTGACGAACCGCTCGGGCAGCCGGGCCACCCGAACCCGCCGGCCGCCGGGGCCGCGTTCGTCGACGGCGTCGCGCACCGAGCGCTCCACGTCCGCGCGGGTGACGGCCACGACCACCTCCTCGGCGGACACGGCGGCGGCCGCGAGCAGGGCGCCGTCCAGCACCAGGTGCGGGGCGTGCAGCAGGAGGGCCGTGTCCTTGAGGCAACTCGGTTCGCCCTCGCTGCCGTTGACCACGACGGCGGTGGCGGACTGCTTCTCCGCGGCCGACCGCATGACGGCCTGCAGCTTGCGGGCGAAGGGGAACCCCGCGCCGCCGCGTCCCCGCAGGCCGATGTCGGAGGCCAGGTCGGTGAGTTCGTCCGGGTGGAAGCGGGGGAGGGGGCCGTGCGCCGCCAGATGGGCCTCGCGGTCGAGCCACCCGGTGCGGTCCAGCCCGGTCAGCAGCCGGGGAGCGCCCACGCAGCCGAGTCCCGGGCGCTCCGCCGGGCCGCTCACAGCCACCCCTCAGGGCCGGCGCCCCGCCCGGAGCCCGCGCCGCCGCCCGGGCCCGCGGGGGCCGTGGCGGCGGCGTACGGCTGGGAGCCGGGCCGGGGTGGCGGCGCGGTCGGCCGGGCGGCGGACGAGGTGCTGCCCGCGGCGCGCTGCCCGGGCACCGACGGCATCCCGGTGAGGGGGATGTCCTGGACGAACTCAGCTCGCTCGCGCGGCTGTTGGGCTGCCGGTGCGGCGGGGGCGGGCTGCGGGGCGGCGGCCACCCGCGGGGGCGCGCCGATCCTCCTGGAGCGCAGGCGCAGCACGATGACCCCGGCGACCCCGGCCAGGCACAGGGCGTAGGAGGCCGTCACCCAGGCGTCCGCGGCGCGGCCGGCCTTCAGCCCGTGCACCAGGGACGCGCCCCATGCCGGGTAGGCGCCGATGTGCAGCGCCCGCCACCACACGGAGCGGTTCTTGACCGCGAACACACTACGCACGGCTCCGGAGACCGCGACGGCGACGAAGAGATATCCGGCCAGGGTGCCGAGGCCGATCAGGACGGGCCGGTCCGCGTCGGCGAACGGCAGGAACGCGCCCGCGGCCGTGGTGTGCCCCTGGGCCACCTTGACCCAGACGTGCAGGGCCAGGAATCCCAGCCCGGCCACGGCCAGCCCGCGGTGCACGCCCTGGGCCAGCAGCCGGTGCCCGGAGCCGAGGACGGCCCGGTCGGTGGCGGCCAGGCCCCACAGGACGGTGGCGGTGAGACTGACGAGCGAGAGCACGCCCACGCCGTAGTCGAGGAACTCCCACAGATGGGACAGGGCCCCCGCGCGGACCGCCACGAGGAGCGAGACGAGTGCGGCACCGGCGGCGCAGAGCGCGCTCGGGCGCAGCCGGCCGGAGGCGGGCAGGAGCGGGGGCCGCCGGACGGCCCGCCGTCCCGCGGCCGGGGCCGCCGCCGCGTGGCGGCTCCTGCGTCGCGACCGGTGGGAGCGGGGTATGTGCGGCTGGGGCAGGGGCATCCAGTTCTCCTGTGCACCGGGGCTCCGAGCACAGTCCACCTGGCGCTCGGCACCCGGGATCGTGGTGGTGACGGCCGGCAGCGCTGTGGAATTCCCGCGCCGGCCGAAGGGGCTCGGGGCCGGAGTGCAGCAGCATCGTGGAGCTGCGCAGCATCTCCACAGGATTTATCGAAACGTGATAATTTCTCGCACCGCGTCTCCGGCGCATCGAACAACGCCGGAAGATTCCCCTCCAGTGGAGGTCGTGACAGGCCGCCGCGTCGCACGCCATCCATGCGTCCCCCGGGGCAAAAACAAGGCAAACCCGCGGGGCGCAAAAGTGGCCGGATCCCTCCAGAAGGGCGCGTGGGAGCTGCAACTCTCTTGACAGGCTGGGTTGTTGGCGAGGCAGACAACCCTGACGGGCTTGTCGCTCCTCCACTGGACAGGCCTCACCCCGGCAAGAACGAGGAAACGATGTGCGAACTTCTGAACCGCATCTGGTCCCGCCCGCGAGGAGAGTGGACGCGTGTCGTGCGCAGGGAACTCCCCGCACTGGCCGCGGAGATAGTGGAGGAGCTCCTGCAGGGAATTCCCGGATTCTCCACACTTGTCGACGGTAATGACGCCGTCGGCGACGAACTGATCCGGCAGCGGGTGGAGGAGGCCCTCCTCACCGCCCTCGGCTACCGCGACGAACCCGCCCGCGACGAGGCCGGGGGCGACGAACCCGCCCGCGACCGGGCCGCAGGCGACGCCGGACACGAGGTCCGGCACGACGGCCGCCGCGAGCACCCCCGCGGCGGCGCCCCCGAGGCGGTGCGCGGGGCCGGCCACGAGCACGGCCACGCACACGGCCACGCCCACCCGCACGACCACGGCCACGGGATCCGGCACGAGGCCGGCACCGGCGCGCCCGACCGGCTGCGCCAGGAACTCTTCAAGGCCCTCACCGACGACCGGGCCGCCTCCCAGGACTCCCTGGACGACCTCGCCCGGGCCGCCGGCTGGCCGCTGCCCGCCGCCGTCCGGGCCATCGCGCTCGCCACCCCCGGCGAGGCCCAGCAACTGGCGGCCGTCCTCGACGACGCCCTCGCCGGCATGTTCGCCGGCCGCCCCTGCCTGCTGCTCCCGAGCCCCGACGCCGACGCCCGCGCGGTCCTGGAACCCCCGCTGCGCGGCCGGGTCGCCGCCGTCGGACACGCCGTCCCCCTCCGCGACACCGCCTCCTCCCTGCGCTGGGCCCTGCGCCTGCTCACCCTCGCCCCCGCCCGCGGCGGCCTCGACGCCCGGGCCGTCTTCGTGGACGACCACCTCTCCACCCTGCTCCTCCTCCAGGACGAGCCCCTGGCCCACGCCCTCGCCGCCCGCTGGCTGCGGCCGCTGGCCGACCTGACCCCGCGCCAGAGCGAACGCCTGGAGGTGACCCTGCTCGCCTGGCTGGAGGGCGGCGGCGCGCCCGAGGCCGCGAAGGCCCTCAACGTGCACCCGCAGACCGTCCGATACCGGATGCGCCAGCTGGAGAAGCTGTTCGGGCCCGGACTGCGCGACCCCCGGACCCGCTTCGAACTGGAGATGGCCCTGCGCAGCCGCCGCCTGATGGCGCAGGTGCGCCGCCAGCACTCCCGGGTGGCCCGCCGCGCCGCCCGCGTGGTCGGCGCCGAGTTCCCGCCCCTGGCCGTCGGACGGATCGCCCGCGTCAACGGCCTGTGACCGCCGGGCCGGCCGCCGTGCGTCGCGGGCGGGTCAGCGGCAGGACCGCCCGCCGTTGATGCAGCCCACCGCCCGGGCCATCAGACCGTCCGACATCACGTTGATGAAGTCGCCGTGGTCGGTCACCGGCTTGTGCAGCTGCTCGGGGAAGCTGTCCACCGCGAACCGCGCCCCGGGCGCCACCCCGTAGGTGACCCGCTCCACCAGCTGCGGGATGGCGGTGAAGCCCTTCTTGCACCGCCCGTTCCGATCGGGGAAGTCCACGTGGGTGCGGTGGTTGGCGCTGTCGGTGTTGCGGCCGTCCCAGCAGCTCTGGAAGGTGAACGTGCGCACCACGTCACTGCCCTTGGGGCAGAGCGGGTACTTGTCCTTCAGCTGCCGGTCCTCGAAACCGGTGCAGCTCCAGGAGGCGTTGGCGTTGGCGGTGCCGTTGCTGAAGGCCTTCGCGTCGCCCGTGATGATCCGCAGGAACCGGGGCATCGCCTTCACCGGGCCGACCGGGCTGCCCTTGAAGCTGATGCTCGCCTGCTTGGGCCGCAGGATCGTGCCCACATTGGCGTCCTGCCCGCCGCCCGGCGCCTTCGCGTCGCGCTCCGCCCGGCCGTCGCGCAGCCGCAGCACCGGCCAGTAGTAGGTGGACTGGTCGCCGTTGGCGCAGGTGGTCCCCGACGCTGCCAGGCTGTTGTTCGTGGAGAAGGCGCTGGTGGTCTTGTTGCCCACGTAGTCGTGCATGTGGTGCGCCCCGTTGGAGACGCCCGGCGCGACGATCACGTTGTCCGGGTTGAAGTGCCCGTTCTCGTTGCGCCCGCACTCCGAGGTGAACGTGCCCTTCGAGGCGGCCGCGGAGGCCGCCGGGGCCTTCGCGTTGGGCCGGACCTTGGTGATGTCCACGAAGTCGCTCTTCGCCGGACCGGCCTTCTGCCCGATGCTGCGGGCCCCGTCGGCGGCCGTGTCCTCCTGCGCCGGAGCCTCCTTCATCGAGCAGCCGCCCAGCGCTCCCAGCCCCTCCTGGCGGCCGCCCGAGCGGCCTATCGCGTCGGAGACCCGGGAGATGGTCGTCCCGCGCTGGTCGCGCAGCCGGCCCAGCAGCGCGTCCTGCTGCGCCTTGCCCCGCACCTGCCCCCCGGCGAGCTGCCGGTAGGCGTCGGCCACCTGGACGTCCAGTTGCGCCAGGTTCTCGTCCACCTCCGCCCTGGCCCCGTCGGGCACGGCCGTGAGCTTGTCGCCCACGTCCGGGCAGTCGATGGTGGCCGTCACCTGGCCGGTGCGGGAGGCGTCCTGGCCGGCGTTCGCGGTGCCGGCGACGATCGCCACCCCGCCGCCGCCCAGTACCAGGGCGCTGACCACGGCCAGGAGCTTCTTCGACAACCGGGGGCGCCTGTGGCCCTGTTGACTCATGCGATCACTTCACTTCGTATCGTCGGTCGGACATCGGAGGGGCAGAGGCCCCCTGGGGGCGCGCCGGGCCGGGCGAGGAGGGCGCCGGGGTCGCGTCGGAGAGGGAGTCGAAGTCGACGAGCCCGGTCTCCTCCAGCACCGTGATGTGGTCCAGGACGGTGGTGTTGGCCGAGGTCGCCAGCGCGCGCACCATGGAGTTGCGGGTCTGCGCCCGTACCTGCGCCAGCAGGGCGAACACCTTGCCGTGCGCCCGGCGCAGCAGCTGGACGAACAGACGCTCGTACTCCGGGCCCTGAGCGGCCGTCAGCTGGTCGAGCCAGCCCTGCTGCTGCGCGGAGGGCTTGTCGGGCAGGTCCACGCCGAGGGCCTGGCCCACCTGGATCACCTGCCGGTCCAGTGCGGTGTGGCCCTCCACCAGGTGCGCTCCGGCGGTGCGCACCGCCGGGCGGGTGCCGCGCTGCTGCGCCTGCCCTCCGGCGGGCAGCTCCCACAGGCCGGCGAGCCGCACCTTGCGCACGAAGTCCCGGTCGACGGGGCTGAGCGGCCCGTACGCCGTGCTCATGGTCCCGGCCCCGTCGTCCTCGACCCCGGGCGGCAGGGCGGAGGCCCCCGCGGGCGCCGCGGCGGCCCGGTCGCCGAACTTCGACACCGGGACCAGCAGCGCGACCAGCGTGGCCACCAGCGCGGTGATGACCAGGCCGCTCCCGATCGTGTATCTCGTGGCCACGGACAGGCCGCCGGTGGATCGCCGCCGCAATGACAGCACGCTGCCTCCTCGCTCGGTGGGCTGGGGGTGGCACGGGACGCTAGTGCCCGGCGCGCCGGAGTCGGGGAGGACCATCACCATCCGACAAACATCGCCACGGCTCCCGGCGAGGCTGCTACCTTGCCCGCGTCCGGGTCGGACCCGAAGCCCCCGCCGCACGGCGAAGGGGCCCGGTCCGTGCGGACCGGGCCCCTGGGGCCGTGCTGGGCGGGGAGGAGCGGAAAAGAGGAGGTCAGGAGGCGGCGGGAGCGTCGGCCGCGGGCTCCTCCAGCCCTTCCAGGCTGTCCATGAACGAGCTGACGGAGAACACCGCGCGCCCCGGACCGGCCGGCCCGTACCCGGGCGGGGAGCTCAGGCCGAACTCCTCCAGCGTCGCCCGGTACGCCTCCAGCAGGCGGATGTGGTACTCCAGCGGCGCGCCCAGCGGGTTGGCCTTGCCCAGCGGGGTGGTCGGCTCGGGGCACCACGTGGTGAAGCGCGGCACGACCCCGTGCGACATGAAGAACCGCAGGCCCTCGGTGGTCGAGTCGATGGCCTCGCCCACCGTGGTGAACCCGAAGGGCTCGGCCATCTCGATGCCCGCCACGAAGTTGGGGATCACGTGGCGCGGCCCGAACACCTCGGTGGAGTCCAGGATCCTGCGGTGCCACTCGTCACGGCCGACATACCGCTCCTTGCCCGGGCAGTGGAGCTGGAACAGCCGGCGGTCCCACACCTCGAAGTTGGGGTGGTAGATCCGGATGCCGTGGTCGTGGAAGCGCTGCACCGCGTCGCGCGGCAGGGCCTGGGCGACGACCTTGCCGATCCAGCGGCCGGGGAAGCGCTCCTCGATGGCCTGCGCGTAGTGGCCGTAGAAGTCGGCCTCGTCCCGGCCGCCGACCTGTGAGGTGATGGAGCCGCCGGTGAGGGTGTAGGCGCGCGAGGTGCCGGCCGTGTCGTACCGGTCGATGATCTCCAGGGCCTCCAGCACCTCCTCCACCGGCTTCACCCCCGTGTAGGGGCGGCCCGCCGCCTTGTGCTGGCGCCAGTTGTGGTTGATGTCGCAGAACTGGCACTCCTCCTTCGCGCCGAAGTACTGGCACACCCGGAAGACGGTGAGGTAGATCAGGTAGCCCCACTGGATGGTCGGCGCGACCTCCATCACCGACTTGCCGTTCGACAGCTTGTGCCGGTAGTACTCCGGCATCGGCGGCAGCCCCACGTCCGAGATCCGCGCCCCGTCCAGGTACAGGCCCAGCGTGCCGTCCTCGCCGCCGCGCACCACGTACGGGGAGTCCGGGTTGACCCGTACCGACACCACGGTGCGGCGCAGCCCGTACGGGCCGCCGGTGAGCACGATCTCCTCCGGCGGCCGGTTGAGCGCGGCGGCGCCCAGCTCCGGGAGGGTGCGGTGGTCGAAGGAGAAGATGAAGTACGACTTCGGCTTGACGTCGCCGCCGCCCGGTCCGTCCGCCCCGCCGCCGCTGAGCGCCGACTCGTCGAAGGCCATGCCGCCCCGCAGCAGGTCCTCCTTGATCACGGCCTCCCGCGGCACGTGGGGGAAGCGGGCCATCAGGTCCTCGACCAGCGCGGTACGGGTCTGGGTTGCCATGCGAACTCCTCGGGCAGACGGGTGCCCGCGGGGCTCGCGCGCCCCGGCGGACACATCCATGGGATCCACGGTATCCGCTCGTTTGAACAGGTTCAGACCGGGGTGGTGCCGAGCGTGGCGCGGTAGCGGCCGGGCGTGGTGCCGAACTCCCGCACGAAGGCGTGGGACAGGGCGTACGGGCTGCCGTAGCCGACCCGGGCCGCGATGGCGGCCAGCGAGTCCGGGGTGTCGCGCAGCCGGGTGGCGGCCAGCGTCAGCCGCCACCAGGTCAGGTACGCCATCGGGGGACGGCCGACCAGCGGGGTGAACCGGCGCACCAGGGTCGGCCGAGAGACGCCCGCCTCGGCGGCCAGGCGGTCCGCGCTCCAGGGGGCCGCCGGGTCGGCGTGCATCGCCTGGAGGGCCGCCGCGGTCACCGGATCGGCCAGGGCCGCCGACCAGGCACCCGGCGCCGCCCCGGCCACCGCGGCGCGCACCATGTACACCAGGAGCAGGTCCAGCAGGCTCGGCAGGGCGATCGAGGACCCGGGCCGCCGGGAATCCAGCTCCCCGCCCAACAGGTCGATGGCCGCCTGGAGTTCGCCGTGCACCCCGTCCGGAAGACGGACCACGCCGGGCAGTTCCGCCAGCAGCGGGTGCACCCGGCTGCGGTCGAGCCGGTACTTGCCGCACAGCATCTGCACCGGTTCCGCCGCCCCACGGCCCGGCTGCGGGGCGGGCGCGGCCCGCCCGTCGCGGTAGTGCTCCAGCGGCAGGGCCCGCGCCGCGGCCGCCGGATCCACGGGGGAGTCCGCGAGCACGTGGCCCGCCCCGTGCGGCAGCAGCACCGCGTCCCCCGCGGCCAACGGGACCGGCTCGCCCCCGTCGGCCAGCAGCCAGCACTCGCCCGCGAGGACGACGTGGAAACCGGCCCCCTCGTAGGGGTCCAGCCGTACGCACCAACTGCCCCCGATGCGCACCCGGTCGGAGGAGGGGCGCCCCAGGCGTACGGCGGAGATCGCGTCGCTCACCACGTCCATGCGCGCAGGGTACCGCCGGTACCCGCCGCCCCCCGCCGACGGTGAGCGGCACGCGTATCCGTTTGAGCGGAACGAGCATTGGACGGATCATCCCGCCTTCCTACGCTGAGGCGCATGACCAACGAGAACACGCAGACCCTCGTCCTGGGGGACGTCGAGATCACCCGCGTCATCGAGGCGCAGGGGCCCTTCGCGGCCGCCCGGGACCTCGTCCCGCACGCCGGCGCAGAACTGTGGAAGGAGAACGAGGACTGGCTGGCCCCCGACCACTGGCAGCCCGACACCGACCAGGCCGTCCTCACCCTCCAGACCTGGGTGCTGCGCAGCGCCGGCCGCACCGTCCTGGTGGACACCGGGGCGGGCAACGGGCGCGAACGCCCCGGCTCCCCGCTCTTCCACCGGCGGCAGGGCGGCTTCCTGGCCGACCTGGCGGCGGCCGGCGTCCGGCCGGAGGAGGTGGACGTGGTCGTCAACACCCACCTCCACGCCGACCACGTGGGCTGGAACACCGTGGACGCGGACGGGGAATGGGTCCCCGCCTTCCCCCGCGCCCGCTACCTCGTCCCTGCCGCCGACGACGCGTACTTCGGCCCGCGCGGCGGCTACGGCGGCGGCGCGCGCGAGGTCGACCGGCTGGTCTACGAGGACAGCGTCGCCCCCGTCCACCGGTCCGGCCAGGTGGTGCTGTGGGAGGACTCCCACCGCATCGACGGCCACCTCACCCTGGAGGCGGCCCCCGGCCACACCCCCGGTTCCTCGGTGCTGCGCCTGGCCTCCGGCAGCGACCGGGCGGTCTTCGTCGGGGACGTGCTGCACAGCCCCGTGCAGGTCCTCCAGCCCTCCTGCAACAGCTGCTTCTGCATGGACGAGGGCCGGGCGGCGGACACCCGCCGCCGGATCCTGGGCCGCGCGGCCGAACAGGGGGAGCTGGTCCTCCCCGCCCACTTCGGCGGCACCGGTGCCTTCGAAGTCCGGGAGGAGAACGGACGGTTCGCCGTCGCCGGGTGGGCGTCCGGCAGCTGACCGCCGCGCCCCGGCTGACCCGGCTCCCGCCGGATCCGCCGGGGCGCCGATGGTGTGCCGCGCCGCGCGCCGCGCGACAATGGGGGGATGCCGTACGTAGCGGTGACCGCCCTGAGCCACGCCGGCCTGGTCCGCGAGCACAACGAGGACAGCCTCGTCGTCGGACCGTGGACCCTGTGCGCCACCGTGACCGACAGCCCCCAGACCTTCGTCTTCCCGCTCGGCCGCCCCCTGGTCGTCGCCGTCGCGGACGGACTCGGCGGGCACCCGGCCGGTGAGGTGGCCAGCGCCCTCGTCGCCCGCCGCCTCTCCGCCCTCGGCCCCACCCTGGACGGGCCGGACACCCTCCGTCACGCCCTGGAGGTGTGCGACCACGAGGTGGACGCGACCGCCGAGGGCCATCCGGAGATGTACACCATGGCCACCACCGTCGCGGGCGTCCTCGTGCTCGAAGGGTCACTGCTCGTGTTCAACGTGGGCGACAGCCGGGTCTACTCCGCCGGCCCCGACGGCCTGCGCCGGGTCAGCGTCGACGACAGCCCGCCCCCGCCGCCCGGGCACCGCACCACCTCCGCCGTCACCCAGACCCTCGGCGGCAGCCGCGCCTCGGGCACCCCCGTCCCCCATGTGGCGGCCCTGCCGCTGTCCCCGGGCGACCGCTACCTGGTGTGCAGCGACGGACTCACCGACCCGCTGCCCGACGAGGCCGTCGACGCCGTCCTGCGGGTCCACGACGACGGCCGCGCCGCCTTCGAACTGTGGAAGGCCGCCATCGAGGCAGGCGGCCCCGACAACATCACCCTCGCCCTGGTCCGGGTCGGGGCGTAGGAACGCGAGGGGAGCCGCACATGCCCCTGTACGTGGGAACCTCGGGCTGGCAGTACAAGGACTGGCGCGGCCCCCTCTACCCCGAGGGCCTGCCGCAGCGGCTCTGGCTCGAGGAGTACGCCCGCGGCTTCGCCACTGTGGAGAACAACAACGCCTTCTACCGGCTCCCGGAGACCGGGACCTTCGCCTCCTGGCGCGAGCGCACCCCCGAGGACTTCGTGATGGCGGTCAAGGTCAGCCGCTACCTGACCCACGTCAAACGCCTGCGCGACCCCGAGGAGCCGGTGCACCGGCTCCTGGAGCGCGCCGCGGGCCTCGGCCCCCGCCTCGGCCCCTTCCTGCTCCAGCTTCCGCCCACCCTCCGGGCGGACCCCGGCGCACTCGACGCCTGCCTGGCCTGCTTCCCGGGCACCGTGCGGGTGGCCGTCGAGCCGCGCCACCCGTCCTGGTGGGCCGCGGAGTCCCGGCTGAGGGCCGTCCTGGAAGCCCACGGCAGCGCCCTGTGCTGGGCCGACCGGTGGTCGCGGCCGGTGACCCCGCTCTGGCGCACCGCGTCCTGGGGGTACGTACGCCTCCACGCGGGCGCCGCGAACCCGCCGCCCCGCTACGGCCGGCAGGCACTCGACTCCTGGGCCCGCCGCATCGCCGACGGCTGGCCCGACCGGGACGACGTCTACGTGTACTTCAACAACGACCCGGGCGGCGCGGCCGTCGCCGACGCGTCCCGCTTCGCCCGGTCCGCCGCCGCACACGGCCGCACTGTCACCCGTACCCCGCCGCCCGCTCCGCCGGGGCACTCCGCACCGCCCACCGCGGAGAACCGCGGCGTGCGCCGCTCCTACCCGGCCGCCGACTCCTCGGCCACCCACCGCAGGTAGTCCGCGGCCCCGCCCGTCACCGGCGGCGTGATCACGATCCCGGTGGTCTCCCTACCCCCGGCCCCATCCAGCGGCGTACGCCTAGGATCGGCGTACGCCTGCGGGGCGGGTCCGATTCGGGGTCAGGAGAACGCCGTGCTGAAGGAATTCGCCGAACTGTCCACACCGCTGATCGCCGACGCCTGCGTGCGCACCGGGGTACCGCTGCGCGTCGCACCGCCGGGCATCGCCGCCGTCCCGGCCGCGGGACGCCTCGCCGGCCGGGCCCTGCCGGTGCGGCACTACGGCAGCGTCGACGTCTTCCTCGAAGCCTTCGCCGCGGCCGCGCCGGGCGACGTGCTCGTCATCGACAACGGCGGCCGCACCGACGAGGCCTGCGTCGGCGACCTCGCCGTCCTGGAGGCACGGGCGGCGGGCGTCGCGGGGCTGGTGGTGTGGGGCCTGCACCGCGACACCCCGGAGCTGGCGGCGATCGGCCTGCCGGTCTTCAGCTACGGCAGCTGCCCGGCCGGCCCCGTACGGCTCGACGCGCGCGAGCCCGAGGCTCTGACCAGCGCCCGGTGCGGGGACCACCTGGTGCGGGGCGGGGACCTGGTCTTCGGCGACGAGGACGGCGTCCTCTTCGTCCCCGCCGCACGCGCCGAGGAGGTCCTGGCGGCGGCGCACCGCATCCACGGCACCGAACGCGAACAGGCCCGCAGGATCCGCGACGGTGAGACCCTGCGCGAACAGACCGCGTTCGCCGACTACCTCGCCCGCCGCGCCGCCGACCCCTCCTACACCTTCCGGGCGCACCTGCGGCGCATCGGCGGGGCGATCGAGGAGTGACCCGCGAACGCCCCGCCCCCGGCCCGGCCGGGCGCGGTCAGTCGAGGACGTCGGGGACCGGCCCGCCGCCGCCGCGAAGCGCCGTCCTCGCCCCGGTGGCCGGGCCGAGGGCCCAGTCCGAGAGGGCCATGGAGTCCATGTAGCGCTCCTCGTCGTTCAGCAGCACGCCGATGACCGTCCTGCCGCCCCGGGTGACCGAGAAGACCAGGCACTTGCCCGCGGCCGTGGTGGTGCCGGTCTTCACCCCGAGGGCGCCGGGGTAGCCGTAGCCGGTGGGCCGCGGCTGGACCAGCAGGTTGGTGTTGGACCAGGCGGCGAGGGACGAGGTGCCGCCCGTGCCGTAGGCGGTGGTCTTCACCACGGTCTGCAGCAGCGGGACGGCCATCGCCTGCCGGGTGAGCCGGGCGAGGTCGCGCGGGGTGGTGAGGTTGTTGCCGGTCGGGGAGATCCCGTCGAAGCTGTCGTAGACGGTCCCGGTCATGCCCAGCGCCTTCGCCTTGGCGTTCATCCTCGCGATGAAGTCCGCGGTGCGCCCGGCGGTGGTGGGGCCGGTCCCGAAGGCGTCCGCGAGGGCGTACGCGGCGTCGCAGCCCGAGGGCAGCAGCATGGCGTAGAGCAGCTGACGGACCGTCGGCGCGGCCCCGGCCTTCAGCCGGGCGGAGCTCGCGCCCTTGCGGTAGACGTAGTCGAGGTACTCCTGTTTGACGGTGACCTTGCGGTCGAGGTCGAGGCCGGGCTGCGAGGTGACCACGACAGCCGTCATGATCTTGGTGGTGCTCGCCATCTGGCGTTTGGTGTCGGGGGCCTTGGAGGTCAGCACGGCCCCCGTGCCCGCGTCGACGAGCATCGCGCCGGCCGCGGTCAGGGCGGGCGGGGCGGCGGCGTGGGCGGGGACGGCGGCCGTGAACAGGGCGCCGGTGGTGAGGGCGACGGCGAGCGCGCCCCGGGCGCGCCGCATCAGACTGGCGATCATTCGATCCTCACAAGAGCGGGAGAAGAAAGCCCGGAGGGGAGACAGGTGTTGGTCTCCCCATCCTTCCGCCCGCCGACACCGGGCACGGCCCGCCGCGCGGCCCCGACGGCGTCAGGTGCACCGAACGCCGCCGCGGCCGGCCCGGCTCAGACCGTCCGGTGGCGCCCCGCCGGCCGGGGCAGGCCGAGCCGGGCGCGCAGGGTGGCCCCGGCGGGGACGGACGGTCCGCCGGTGTCCGCAGCGCGCAGCTCGGACACGAGGGCCAGGACCGCCTCGTGCGCGGCGTCCGCGGGACCGGCCGGGGCCAGCAGGGTGAAGCCGTCCACCGCGCCCGAGGCGAACAGGGCCCGTATCCGGCCGGCCGTGTCCGGACCGCCGTCGGCCGGGACGTCCAGCAGGACGGCGAGGTCACCGGCCTCGCGCCCGGCCTCCTTCGCCCCCGCGTGCAGGGCCTCCCGGACCGCGGCGGCGTCCCGGCCGTCCTGCGCCGGGAGGAGGACGACATCGGCCACGCGGGCGGCGAGGGCGAGGTCGTCCGCGTCGCGCACCCGCTGGACGAGGACGGGGTGCCCCTGGGGCGGACGGCCGATGTTCAGCGGCCCGGCCACGTCGAAGTACTCGCCCTTGTGGTCGAGCGGGTGCAGCTTCTCGGGGGTGAAGTACACGCCCGACTCCCGGTCCCGCAGGAAGGCGTCGTCGTCGAAGCTGTCCCACAGCCCGGTCAGCACCGTGACGAACTCCGCGGCGCGTGCCCGCCGCTCGGCCGCCGAAGTCACGCCGCCGCGGCTGTAGTTGGCGGCCGCGTCCGGGTCGGCGTCGATGAGCGGCTGCCAGCCGGCGCGCCCGGGGGCGAGGTGGTCGACCGTGGCCAGGATGCGGGCCGCGTGGTAGGGGAGCGCGTGCTGCGTGGACACGGAGGCCACGAGACCCACGGCGCTGGTGCCGACCGCCAGGGCGGCGGCGAGCGTGCCGGCCTCGAAGTACGGGGCCTCGGCGTCGTCCGGCGCCGCCGACTGGCGGTCGTGGACCAGCAGCGCGTCGATCCCGGCGGCCTCCGCCTGCCGGGCCCGCTCCCGTACCCGGGCGAACGGGCCGTGGCCGGAGCCCGGGGCGGGGTCCGCCGCGCCCGGGGCGGTGATCAGCCGGGTGAACAGGGTGATGCGTCCGTCGCGCTGGGTCATGCGGCACCTGCCGTGATCGTGGCCTCGTCGGTGGTGGTCGGCTCGTCCTCGGGGGCGTCCAGCCCCAGCTTCCGGCGCAGGGTGCCCTCGGCGTACTCCTCCTGCACCAGGCCGCGCCGGCGCAGCTCCGGCACGACGTGGTCGACGAAGGCGTCGAGGGAGGAGGGGAGGTGGGGGAAGTCCACGATCCAGCCGTCGGCCGCACGTGCGGTGAAGCCCTGCTCCATGTGGTCCGCCACCTGCTCCGGCGTGCCGGCGAAGAAGTCGGCGACCTGGCGCAGCGCGAGCTGTCGCAGGGTCAGGTTCTCCCGCCGGGCCAGCGAGACCCACATCCGGTTGGTGCTGGACGAGCGGTTGGACGCCGGGAGGTCGGGGACCGGGCCGTCCAGGGGGTAGCGGGTCAGGTCCACGTCGCCCAACTGCTCCTGGAGCGCCCGGACGGCGGCGATGTCGGGGACGAGGTCGTGCAGCTCGCCGATCAGCCGGCGGGCCTCCTCCTCGGTGCTGGCCACCAGCGGCTGGACACCGGGCCAGATCTGGACCCGTTCCGGATCCCTGCCGTGGGCGGCGACCCGCCGCTTGAGGTCGGCGTAGGTCTCCTGCCCGTCCTCCAGCCGCGTGTGCCGGGTGAAGATCACCTCTGCGTGCCGTGCGGCGAACTCCCGGCCCACGGGCGAGGCCCCGGCCTGGAAGACCACCGGACGGCCCTGGGGGGAGGCGGGCAGGTTCAGCGGTCCCCGTACGTCGAAGAACTCGCCGGGACCCGGGGCCGGGGGCCGGACCCCCGTCCGCGCCTGCTCCCACAGCCGCTTGGCCACGCCGATGAACTCCTCGGCGCGGACGTAGCGCCGGTCGTGCTCCATGTGCTCGGGGAAGCCGAAGTTGCGCGACTCCCAGGGCGCGGCGGAGGTGACCACGTTCCAGCCGGCCCGTCCGCCGCTGATGTGGTCGAGGGAGGTGAACCTGCGGGCGATGTCGTAGGGCTCGTTGTAGGTGGTCGTCGCCGTCGCGGCGAGTCCGAGGTGCTCGGTACCGGCGGCGTAGGCGGCCAGCAGGCCCAGCGGCTCGAAGTGCTCGTTGCGTGCCGTCTGGCTGATGTGCCGGACGTCGGTGCCCCAGACGGCCACCACGTCGGGCACGAAGAGGCAGTCGAACGTGCCCCTTTCGAGCGTCCGGGCGCACGCCAGGTGGAAGGCGAAGTCGAGCTGGGCGTCGAGCGGAGTGGACGGGTGGCGCCAGGCGGCGATGTGCGAACCGGGGCCGTCGATGATGGCCCCCAGTTTCATCGTGCGTTTCCGATGAACCATGCGATTTCCCCTCGGCTGAAGTTTTCCGGGTGAAGAGAGCTGTCCACTCGAAACACGCGCTCCCGAGGCGTTCCGAGCATCTACTGTGCGGTAACCGTACAAGGTCGCGGCGGTACTTGTCCGTCCCCGGGGCGAGCCGGGACGGGTATGGCGGGCCCCTGCCCGACGGGTCGGCCGTACTGAAACCGCACTGAAACCCCAGCCGTCCATACTGGCCGGTAACCGCCCGGTTCCCGGCGTGTTCTGACAGGAGGAACGCCGTCGTCAGGGGCTTGGCGGCCGCTCCGGAGGCCGGTCCGGGGAAAGGTCCGGTCCTTTTCCACCGAGGGACGACCAACCCGGTCGACGGATTTCCGTCCCCTTCCGGTTCTCGTCGTGAACCGGTCCGCACGTGTGCCCATGTTCCGGTCTTTCTGGAGGGATGTCGCCGATGAACAGCGAAGTTATGCCCGAGTACGGTGACCGGAACGCGAGTGCGAAAATCGCGGTCGTCGGATTCTCCTGCAGGGTCGCCGGAGCGGCCACTCCCGAAGAATTCTGGGACCTCCTCAAAAGCGGGCGGTCCGCGGTCGGAGAATTTCCGGCCGGGCGGAAAGCGGGCGCGGAGGAGGGCTTCCCCGGCCTCCCGGGCGGCTACCTGGACGCCGTGGACGGGTTCGACGCCGGCTTCTTCGGGGTCTCGCCGGCCGAAGCCGCCGCGATGGACCCCCAGCAGCGCCTGGCGCTGGAGCTGGGCTGGGAGGCGCTGGAGAACGGCGGTACCTCCCCAGATGACCTCCGGGGCACCCGGACCGGTGTCTTCGTGGGCGCCATCAACGACGACTACGCCGCACTCCTGCACCGCCGGGGCGCGGACTCCGTGACCCGGCACAGCCTCACGGGCACCCAGCGCAGCTTCATCGCCAACCGGATCTCCTACCACCTGGGCCTGCGCGGCCCCAGCGTCCTGGTGGACTCAGGCCAGTCCGCCTCGCTCGTCGCCGTCCACCTCGGCGTGCAGAGCCTGCTGCGGGGCGAGTCCGACGTGGTACTGGCGGGCGGCGTCAACCTCGTCCTCGCCGAGCACGGCAGCGAGAGCCTGCGGCGGTTCGGCGCCCTCTCTCCCGACGGCCGGTCCTACACCTTCGACGCGCGCGCCAACGGCTACGCGCGCGGCGAAGGCGGCGGGTTCGTGCTGCTCAAGCCCCTCGCACGGGCGGTCGCCGACGGCGACCGGGTCCTGGCCGTCATCGAAGGCAGCGCCGTCAACAACGACGGCGGCGGCGACGGCCTGACCGTCCCGAACGTGGCGGCCCAGCGCGAACTGTTGCTTGAGGCCTGCGCCGCGGCCGGGGTCTCGCCCGCGCAGATCCAGTGCGTCGAACTCCACGGCACCGGCACCCGCGTCGGCGACCCGCTGGAGGCCGCCGCCATCGCGGAGGCCCTCGGGTCCGCACGCCCCCAGGGCGAGCCCCTGCGGGTCGGCTCCGTCAAGACGAACATCGGCCACCTGGAGGGCGCGGCCGGGATCGCCGGGCTGCTCAAGGTCGTCGCCTGCGTCAGCCACCGCGAGCTCGTCCCCACCCTCAACCACGAGACCGGCAACCCGGACATCCCGCTCGCCGCATGGAACCTCCTGGTCCAGCGCGAGCACGAGCCCTGGCAGGGCGAGGACGGCCGGCTCCTCGCCGGCGTCTCCTCGTTCGGCCTGGGCGGCACCAACTGCCACGTGGTCGTCTCCGACGCCCCGGCGGAACTGCGCGAGCCCGCCGGGCCGCGGCCCGGGCCGTCGCGGCCGGCGGGCACCCCCGTCCCGTGGCTCCTGTCCGCCGACAGCGAGCCGGCGCTGCGCGCCCAGGCCGACCGGCTCGACACCCATGCCGACGAGCACCCGGACACCGACCTCCACGCCACCGGCCGCACGCTGGCGGCGGGCCGGGCACGGCTGGCGCACCGGGCCGTCGTCGTGGGCGAGGACGCGCGGAGCCTGCGCGCCGGACTGCGGGCGGTGGCGGACGGCACCGGCGCCGCGCGCGCCGTCCGGGGCGTCGCCGCCGTCGCCGGCGGCGCGCGCACCCGCGGCGGACAGGCCGCGCCGTCCCCCGAGGGCACCGGAGTGGTGTTCGTCTTCCCCGGCCAGGGCTCCCAGTGGGCCGGCATGGCCCTGGGACTGCTGGAGTCCTCCCCGGCCTTCGCCGAGCGGATGGCGCAGTGCGAGGAAGCCCTGTCGCCGTACGTCGCCTGGTCGCTGACCGAAGCGGTCCGCGACCTCGCCGCCGAGGGCCGGCTCGACCGGGTCGACGTGGTACAGCCCGTCCTGTGGGCGGTGATGGTGTCCCTGGCCGAGGTCTGGCGTGCGGCGGGCGTCGAGCCCGCCGCGGTGATCGGGCACTCCCAGGGCGAGATCGCGGCGGCCGTGGTGGCGGGCGCCCTCCCGCTGGCCGACGGCGCCAGGGTGGTGGCGCTGCGCAGCCGGGCCATCCGGCAGGGGCTCTCCGCGCGAGGCGGCATGGTCGCCCTCTCCACGGGCGCCGCGGCGGCCGCCGGGCTGATCGCCGGATACGGCGGCCGGCTGTCGGTCGGCGCGGTCAACGGCCCCTCCTCGACGGTGGTCTCGGGCGAACCGGGAGCACTGGAGGAGCTCCTCGCCCACTGCGAGGCCGAGGGGATCCGCGCCCGCAGGGTGCCGGTGGACTACGCCTCGCACTGCGCCGAGGTCGAGGCCGTCCGCGACGAGGTGCTGCGGGACCTGGCCGCCACCGCCCCCGCGCGGGCGGCGGTCCCCTACTACTCGGCCGTGACCGGCGGACCGCTCACCGGCCCGGAGCTGGACGCGGACTACTGGTACCGCAACCTGCGCGAGACCGTCCGCTTCGAGGACGCCGTACGGGCCGCGGCCGCCGCCGGGTTCACCCGCTTCGTCGAGGTCAGTGCCCATCCGGTCCTCGTCGCGGGCGTCGAGGAGACCCTTGAGGCGGCCGGTGCGGGCGAACACGGCACGGTGCTCGGCACCCTGCGCCGCGACCAGGGCGGCTGGGACCGCTTCCTGCTGTCGGCCGCCGAAGCCTGGACGCGCGGAATCGACGTGGACTGGTCCGCGCTGCTGGGCCCGGGCCCGAGGGCGGCCGGCCTGCCCACCTACCCCTTCCAGCGCCGCAGCCACTGGCTGGAGGCCGCCCCCGCCGCCACGCCGGAGCGGGGCGCCGGGCCACAGGCCGACGCACCGCCCGCACCGCGGCCGCAGACACCCGCCGCCCCCACGGCACCGGGGCGCCCGGAGGACCTCGTGCGCGACGAGGTCGCCCTCATCCTCGGGCACGCGTCCCCGCACGACGTCGACATGGACCGCACGTTCAAGGCCCTCGGCTTCGACTCCGTGGCCATGGTCGACCTGCGCAACCGGCTGAAGGCCGCCACCGGCGTCAACCTCGTCACCACCGCCCTCTTCGACCACCCCACCCCCTCCGCGATCGCCGCGCACCTCGCGCACCGGCTGCTCGGGACCGACGCGGATGCCACCGGCCGGACCGCCGCCCCGGCCGCCGGCGCCGCCGCCGACGAACCCATCGCCATCGTGTCGATGACCTGCCGCTTCCCCGGCGGTGTGGAGTCGCCCGAGGACCTGTGGGACCTGGTGCTGGCCGAACGCGACGCGATCGGGGACTTCCCGGCCAACCGCGGCTGGGACCTGGAGAAGCTCTACGACCCGCAGCTGGAGCGCCCCGGCACGAGCTACGTGCGCCACGGCGGGTTCCTGCACGACGCCCCCGAGTTCGACCCGGAGTTCTTCGGCATCTCCCCGCGCGAGGCCCTCGCGATGGACCCCCAGCAGCGGATGCTGCTGGAGACCTCCTGGGAGGCCCTGGAACGTGCGGGCCTGGACCCGTCGTCGCTGCGCGGCACCCGGACCGGCGTCTTCTTCGGCCTGATGTTCCAGGAGTACGGCCCCCAGCTCCAGGACGGCGCCGAAGGCGTCGACGGGCACCGGCTGACCGGAAGCACCATCAGCGTCGCCTCGGGCCGGGTCGCCTACACCCTGGGCCTGGAGGGGCCCGCGGTCACCGTGGACACGGCGTGCTCCTCCTCCCTGACCGCCCTGCACTGGGCGGTACGGTCCCTGCGCTCGGGCGAATGCGCCATGGCACTGGCCGGCGGCGTCACCGTCATGCCCACGCCCGGCATGTTCGTGGAGCTCAGCCGCCAGGGGGCGCTCTCCCCGGACGGACGCTGCAAGGCCTTCTCCGCGGCCGCCGACGGCACCGGCTGGGCCGAGGGCGCCGGCGTGGTCCTCGTGGAACGGCTCTCGGACGCGCGGCGCAACGGGCACCAGGTCCTCGCCGTCATCCGCGGCAGCGCCACCAACCAGGACGGCGCCAGCAACGGCCTCACCGCGCCGCACGGCCCCTCCCAGCAGCGCGTGATCCGCGACGCGCTGGCCGACGCGGGGCTCGAACCCCAGGAGATCGACGCCGTCGAGGCGCACGGCACGGGCACCCGGCTCGGCGACCCCATCGAGGCCCAGGCGCTGCTGGCCACGTACGGACAGGGGCGGCCGGAGGACCGGCCGCTGCGCCTGGGCTCCCTGAAGTCGAACATCGGCCACACGCAGGCGGCCGCGGGCGTGGCCGGCGTGATCAAGACGGTGATGGCGATGCGGCACGGAGTGCTGCCGCGCACCCTCCACGCCGACGAACCCTCCCCGCACGTCGACTGGTCCGAGGGCGCGGTGGAACTGCTGACCCGGGCGCGGCCCTGGGAGACGGACGGCCGTCCGCGCCGGGCCGGCGTGTCCTCGTTCGGCATCAGCGGCACCAACGCGCACCTGATCCTCGAAGAGGCGCCCGCCGACCTCCGGCGGCCCCGCTCGGCCCCCGCCCCCGCAGGCGAGCACGGCGGCACCGGCCTCGCGGCCGCCGACGGCACGGTGCCGTGGCTGCTCTCCGGCTCCTCCGAAGCGGCCCTGCGCGCCCAGGCCGGACGGCTCGCGGCCCACGCCCGGGCCCGTACGGAACTCTCGCCGGTGGACGTCGGCTGGTCGCTGGCCGCCTCGCGCGCGGTGCTGGAGCACCGGGCCGTGGTGCTGGCGTCCGGCCCGCAGGGCCACCTCGGCGGGCTGGCCGCGACGGCCGAAGGCCTGCCCGCCCCCGGTGTGGTCAGCGGTGCGGCGGACGTGCGCGGCCGGGTGGTGTTCGTCTTCCCCGGCCAGGGCTCCCAGTGGCAGGGCATGGCAGCCGAACTCCTCGACTCCTCGCCCGTGTTCGCCGCCCGCCTCGCCGAAGTCGACGCCGCGCTGGGCAAGTTCGTGGACTGGTCGGTCGCGGACGTGCTGCGGCAGGAGCCGCACGCGCCCCTGGCCGAGCGGATCGAGGTCCTCCAGCCCGTCCTGTTCGCCGTGAACGTGTCGCTGGCCGCGCTCTGGCAGGCGTCCGGCGTCCGCCCGGACGCGGTGGTGGGACACAGCCAGGGCGAGATCGCCGCCGCGCACGTGGCGGGGGTGCTGTCCCTGGAGGACGCGGCCCGGCTGATCGTGCTGCGCAGCGCGCTGTTCGCCCGGGAACTGGTCGGCAAGGGAGCCGTCGCCTCGGTGGCGCTGCCGGCCGACGCCGTGGAGGAGCGGCTCGCCCGCTGGGAGGGCCGCCTGGTGATCGCCGGACGCAACGGCCCCCGGGCGGTGACCGTCGCCGGTGAGCTGCCCGCGCTGGAGGAGTTCGTGGCCTCCTGCCAGGAGGACAAGGTCCGGGCACGCGTCGTGGGGTCCACGGTGGCCTCGCACTGCCCGCAGGTCGACCCGCTGCGCGAGGAGATCCTCGAACTGTTCGCCGGTGTCGTCCCCGGCCCGGGCGGCGTCCCGTTCTACTCCACCGTCACCGGCACCCTCCGCGACGCCCACGAACTGACGGCGGAGTACTGGTTCGAGAACGCCCGCCGGCCCGTGGACTTCGAGACCACCGTACGCACCCTGCTCGCCGACGGCTTCCGCTTCTTCGTCGAGTCCAGCGCGCACCCCGTGCTGACCACCGGCATGCAGGCCACCTTCGAGGACGCGGAGACCGAGGCGGTGGCGGTCGGAACGCTGCGCCGCCACGAGGGCGGCCCGGCCCGGTTCCTGACCTCGCTGGCCGAGGGGTACGTCCGCGGCCTGCCCGGCGTCGACTGGAAGGCCCTGTTCACGGGAACGGACGCCGAACCCGTCGAACTGCCCACCTACGCCTTCCAGCGCCGACGCCACTGGCTGGAGACCGCCTCCTCCGCCACCCCCGACCCCGGCGGCCTCGGCCTCGACGCCGCCCACCACCCGCTGCTGGGCGCGGCGGTGCGCGCCGCCGACGGCGGCGACCTGCTCCTGACGGGCCGGCTGTCGCTTCGCACGCACCCCTGGCTCGCCGACCACGCCGCCCTGGGCAGCGTCCTCCTGCCGGGCACCGCGTTCGTCGAACTGGCCCTGCGGGCGGGCGAGAGCGTCGGCTGCGACCGGCTGGCCGAACTCACCCTCGAAGCCCCCCTGGTCCTCCCCGAGCACGGCGGCGTACAGCTGCAGGTGACGGTGGAGGCACCCGACGCCGCCGGTCAGGGCCGGGTGGCCGTGTACTCCCGGCCCGAGACCACGGACGGCACCGGCGCCGACGGGCCCTGGACCCGGCACGCCGCCGGCCTGCTGGGCACCGCCGGCGCAACCCCCGCCGCGGACCCCGCGGACCTGACCGTCTGGCCGCCCCGGGGCGCGGACCGCGTCGACGTGGACTCCTTCTACGAGCGCGTCGCCGGCACCGGCTACGGCTACGGGCCGGCCTTCCAGGGCCTGCGCGCCGCCTGGCGGCTCGGCGAGGAGCTCTACGCCGAAGTGGCCCTGGCCGAGGAGCAGGCCGCGGAGGCCGCCCGCTACGGCATCCACCCCGCCCTGCTGGACGCCGCCCTGCACCCCGTCCTGCTCGCCGCGCTCGACGCGCCCGGCACCCAGGACGAGGCGCCCGTGCGGCTGCCGTTCGCCTGGACCGGCATCGCCCTGCACGCCGTCGGCGCCACCTCCGTCCGGGTGCGGGTCACCCCGGACGGCCCCGACACCGTCCGCCTGGTGATCGCCGACGCCTCGGGCGCGCCGGCGGCGACCGTGGAGTCGCTGACCCTGCGCCCCGTCTCGGCGCAGCAGCTCACCGGTCCCACGGACCCCACCCGCGACGCACTGTTCCGCACCGAGTGGACCGCACTGCCCGTGGCCGGCGGCGCCCCGGACACCAGCGGCTGGGCGGTGCTCGGCACCCCCCGCACCGGCCTGTTCGACGCCGTCCGGCACGCCCCCGACCTGGAATCCCTGTTCGCCGACGGAGCCCCGTCCGTCGTCCTGGCCCCGTTCGGCGGGACACCGGCCGGCGACGGCCTGGCGGCCGCCGCCCGCGAGGCGACGGCCGCCGCCCTGGAGCTGGCGCGCGCCTGGCTGGCGGACGACCGCGCCGCCGGCTCCCGGCTGGTCCTCGTGACCCGGGGAGCCGTCGCCACCCGTGACGGCGAGGACGTCGAGGACCTGGCACACGCGCCGGTGTGGGGACTGCTGCGGTCGGCCCAGTCCGAGAACCCGGACCGGTTCGTGCTCGTGGACGCCGACCCCTGCGACGCCCCCGCCGAGGCCCTGACCGCGGCGGTCGCCGCCGCGGTGGCGGCGGACGAACCCCAGCTGGCGGTCCGTCAGGGCCAGGCCCTCGTCCCCCGCCTGACCCGCTTCACCGCCCCGGCCCCCACCCCGGCCGGCGGACCGCTGGACACCACCGGCACGGTCCTCGTCACCGGCGGCACCGGATCCCTCGGCGGCCTGCTCGCCCGCCACCTGGTCACCGGGCACGGCGTGCGCCACCTGGTACTCGCCAGCCGCCGCGGCCCGAACGCGCCGGGCGCGGCGGAGCTGGAGGCCGAGCTCCTCGCGCTGGGCGCCGCCCGGGTGGAGATCGCCGCCTGCGACGCCGCCGACCGCGACGCCCTGGCCGCCCTGCTGGCCGCCGTCCCGGCCGACCGGCCGCTGACCGCCGTGATCCACGCGGCCGGGATCCTGGACGACGGCCTCGTCGCCGGGATGACCCCCGAGCAGTTGGAACGCGTACTGCGGCCCAAGGCCGACGCGGCCGTCAACCTCCACGAACTGACCCGCGGCCTGGACCTGTCGGCGTTCGTCCTGTTCTCCTCCATCGCCGGCACCTTCGGCAACCCCGGCCAGGGCAACTACGCCGCGGCCAACGCCTTCCTCGACGCCCTCGCGCACCACCGCCGCGCCCAGGGCCTGCCCGCGCACTCCCTCGCCTGGGGCCTGTGGGCCCAGGCGAGCGACATGCTCGGCCACCTGGCCCAGGACGACCTCGCCTGGATGAAGCGCTCGGGCATCCGGCCCCTGCCGTCCGACCTGGGCCTCGCCCTGCTGGACGCGGCGACCGGGCAGGACGGGCCCCACCTGGTGCCCGTACGCATGGACCTGAACACCCTGCGCGGCGAAGCCGCGTCCGGCATGCTGCGGCCCCTCTTCCGCGGCCTGGTCCGGGCCGTGGCCCGCCGCACGGCCGCCACCGCCGACGCCGCCGCCAGCGGCGGCCTCGCCGGGCGCCTGACCGGCCTCGCCCCCGACGAGCAGACCCGGATCCTCCTCGACCTGGTCCGCACCCAGGTGGCGACCGTGCTGGGGCACGCCACCCCGGAGACCGTCTCCGCCGGCCGCCCCTTCAAGGACCTCGGCTTCGACTCGCTCACCGCGGTCGAACTGCGCAACCGCCTGAACGCCGCCACCGGGCTGCGCCTGCCGGCCACGCTGGTCTTCGACCACCCCACCCCCGGTCGGCTCACCGAGCACCTGCGCACCCAGCTCCTGGGCACCCGCCCGGAGCCCGCCGCCCCGCCCGCCCGCACGGTGCCCGCCGGGGACGCGGACGAACCGATCGCGATCGTCGGCATGGCCTGCCGCTACCCGGGCGGCGTCAGCTCGCCCGAGGACCTGTGGCGGCTGGTCGAAGCGGGCGGCGACGCCGTGTCCTTCCTGCCGGCCGACCGCGGCTGGGACGAGCACCTGTACGACCCGGACCCGGACGCGCCCGGCAAGAGCTACGCCCGCGAGGGCGGATTCCTCTACGACGCCGGCGACTTCGACGCGGCCTTCTTCGGGATCTCCCCGCGCGAGGCCCTCGCCATGGACCCCCAGCAGCGGCTCCTCCTGGAAACCTCCTGGGAGGTGTTCGAACGGGCCGGCATCGACCCCGGCACGCTCAAGGGCAGCGCGACGGGCGTGTTCACCGGCGTGATGCACCACGACTACGGCAGCGCCTCCGAAACCCCCGAGGGACTGGAGGGCTATGCCGTCACCAGCACCCAGGGCAGCGTCGCCTCCGGCCGCATCGCCTACACCTTCGGCCTGGAAGGACCCGCCGTCACCGTCGACACCGCCTGCTCCTCCTCGCTGGTCGCCCTGCACCTGGCCGCCCAGGCACTGCGCTCCGGCGAGTGCTCCCTCGCCCTGGCCGGCGGCGTGACCGTCATGGCCACCCCCTGGGTCTTCGTCGAGTTCAGCCGGCAGCGGGGCATGGCCCCCGACGGACGCTGCAAGGCCTTCTCGGCTGCCGCCGACGGCGCCGGCTGGTCCGAGGGCGCGGGCGTCCTCCTCGTCGAGCGCCTCTCGGACGCCCGCCGCAACGGACACCGGGTCCTGGCCGTCCTGCGCGGCAGCGCCGTCAACCAGGACGGCGCCAGCAACGGCCTCACCGCACCCAACGGCCCCTCGCAGGAACGCGTCATCCGCCAGGCCCTGGCCGCCGCCGGACTGTCGGCCGCCGACGTCGACGCCGTCGAGGCGCACGGCACGGGCACCCGGCTCGGCGACCCCATCGAGGCACAGGCGCTGCTCGCCACCTACGGCCAGGACCGGCCCGCCGGCTCGCCCCTGCGCCTGGGCTCCGTCAAGTCGAACATCGGCCACGCACAGGCCGCCGCGGGCGTGGCGGGCGTCATCAAGATGGTGCAGGCCATGCGGCACGGAGTGCTGCCGCGGACCCTCCACGCGGACGAGCCCTCCCCGCACGTCGACTGGACGGCGGGCGCGGTGGAACTGCTGACCGAACCGGCCGAGTGGACCACGGACGGCCGTCCGCGCCGCGCCGGCGTCTCCTCGTTCGGCATCAGCGGCACCAACGCGCACGTCATCCTCGAGGAGGCCGGACCCGACACCCGGACCACGCCCACCGCCGAGTCCGCTGCCGGGGCCCCCGCCGAGCCCGCCGGTCCCACGCCGGACCCGGCCGTACTGCCCTGGCTCGTGTCCGGCGGGACCGAGGCCGCCCTGCGCGCCCAGGCCGAGCGGCTCGCCGCCTTCGTGGAAGCCTCCCCCGGCACGGCCCCTTCCGACGTGGCCCGCACCCTGGCCTCGACCCGGGCCGCCCTCGGACACCGCGGCGTCGTCCTCGCCTCCGACCGCGCCTCCGCCCTCGCGGGCCTGACCGCCCTCGCCGAAGGCGTCCCCGCCGCCGGCACGGTCACCGGCCGGGCCGCCGAGGACCCGGGCCAGGTCGTGTTCGTCTTCCCCGGCCAGGGTTCGCAGTGGCAGGGGATGGCGGCCGAGCTCCTCGCCTCCTCGCCGGTGTTCGCCGCACGCCTCGCCGAGTGCGACGCGGCGCTGCGGCCGCACGTCGGCTGGTCCGTCACGGACGCGGTCCGGGACGGGGTCCTGGACGACGTGGTGGTCGTGCAGAGCGCCCTCTGGGCCGTCATGGTCTCGCTGGCGGCCGTCTGGCAGTCGGCCGGCGTGCGGCCCGCCGCCGTCATCGGGCACAGCCAGGGCGAGATCGCCGCCGCGGCCGTCTCCGGCGCGCTGTCCCTCGACGACGCGGCGAAGGTCGTCTCACTGCGGGCCAGGGCGATCGCCGAGCACCTGTCGGGCCGGGGCGGCATGGTCTCCGTACCCCTGCCCGCCGACCAGGTCCGCGAGCGGCTGGCCCCGTGGGGCGAGCGCATCTCGGTCGCCTCCGTGAACGGCCCCCTCTCCACCGTCGTCTCGGGCGAACCCGGGGCCCTGGAGGAGCTGCTGGCCGCCTGCACGGCCGACGGGGTGCGCGCCAAGCGGATCCCGGTGGACTACGCCTCCCACTCCGCGCAGGTGGCGGCCATCCGCGAACGGGTCGTCCGCGAACTGGAGGGCATCCGCCCGCGGCGCGGCGAGATCCCGTTCTACTCGACCGTGACCGGTGCCCTGTTCGACACCTCGGGCGTCGACGCGGAGTACTGGTACACCAACCTGCGGCAGGAAGTGCGCTTCGAGCAGACCGTACGGGCCCTGGAGGCCGACGGGTTCGGCGTCTTCGTCGAATGCAGCCCCCACCCGGTCCTGACCGTCGGACTCCAGGAGACCTTCGAGGACAGCGGCACGGCCTCCCTCGCCCTCGGCACGCTGCGCCGCGGCGAAGGCGGCCGGGAGCGCTTCCTCGCCTCCCTCGCCGAGGGATACGTACACGGCCTGGCCGTGGACTGGGACGCGGTCTTCGACGGCGCGGGCGCGGCCGTCGGCGCGGAGGGCCACGTCGACCTGCCGACGTACGCCTTCCAGCGGGAGCGCTTCTGGCTCGACGTACCGGTGCGGCGCCCCGCTGATGCGGCGGGTCTGGGTCTGGTCGCTGCTGGTCACCCGTTGTTGGGTGCGGTGGTGTCGTTGCCGGAGGGGCGGGGTGTGGTGTGGACGGGGC
>NZ_JBIAVB010000022.1:0-148981 GCF_042893675.1 Streptomyces sp. NPDC001594
GCCCGGTTACATTCCGAACCCGGAAGCTAAGCCTTTCAGCGCCGATGGTACTGCAGGGGGGACCCTGTGGGAGAGTAGGACGCCGCCGAACAATCTTTCAAAGGACCCTTGGTCCTCAGCGTTCACGCTGAGGACCAAGGGTCCTTTTTGTTTTGCACCTCTTTACGCCGAAGCGCGGCCATGGGCTGGTTGCGCGAGAATGACTAGCGGTACCCCGAAGACAGGAGTCACACCCATGTCCAACTCTCCCGACGATCGTCCGGAGCGCGAGCCTCGTCGCAACGACGGCGGTGACAGGGGCGGCTACCGCGGGGGCCGTGACGACCGTGGCGGTGACCGCGGTGGCTTCCGCCGTGACGACCGTGGTGGTCGCCCCGCCGGTGGCGGCTTCCGCCGTGACGACCGTGGCGGACGCCCCGCCGGCGGTGGCTTCCGTGGCCGTGACGACCGTGGTGGCGACCGTCCGTCGTACCCGCGTCGTGATGACGACCGTGGCGGCTTCCGTGGCGGTCGCGACGACCGTGGGGGCGACCGTCCCTCCTACCCGCGTCGTGACGACCGTGGTGGGGACCGTCCGTCCTACCCGCGCCGTGACGACGAGCGCGGTGGCTTCCGCGGCGGCGACCGTCCGGCCTTCCGCCGTGACGACCGTGGCGGCGACCGTCCGTTCTCCCCGCGTCGTGATGACGACCGTGGCGGTTTCCGCGGTGGCCGTGACGACCGTGGGGGCGACCGTCCCTCGTACCCGCGTCGCGATGACCGTGGCGGGGACCGTCCCTCGTACGGCCGCCGTGACGACCGTGGTGGCGACCGTCCGTCGTACCCGCGTCGTGACGACCGGGGTGACCGTCCCTCCTACCCGCGCCGTGATGACGACCGTGGCGGCTTCCGCGGCGGTCGCGACGACCGTGGGGGCGACCGTCCCTCCTACCCGCGTCGTGACGACCGTGGTGGGGACCGTCCGTTCTCCCCGCGTCGTGATGACGACCGCGGTGGTTTCCGTGGCGGCCGTGACGACCGTGGCGGCGACCGTCCGTCCTTCCGTCGTGACGACCGTGGGGACCGTCCGTCCTACCCGCGCCGTGACGACCGTGGTGGCGACCGTCCGTCGTACCCGCGCCGTGACGACCGGGGCGACCGTCCCTCCTACCCGCGCCGTGATGACGACCGTGGCGGCTTCCGCGGCGGTCGTGACGACCGTGGGGGCGACCGTCCCTCGTACCCGCGTCGTGACGACCGTGGTGGGGACCGTCCCTCGTACGGCCGCCGTGATGACGACCGCGGTGGGTTCCGTGGCGGTCGTGACGACCGTGGGGGCGACCGTCCCTCCTACCCGCGTCGTGACGACCGGGGTGGGGACCGTCCCTCGTACGGCCGCCGTGACGACCGTGGGGGCGACCGTCCCTCCTACCCGCGTCGTGACGACCGGGGTGGGGAGCGTGGTGGCTACCGTGGCGGCCGCGATGACCGTGGTGACCGCGGTGGCTTCCGTGGCGGCCGCGATGACCGCGGCGGTCGTGAGTTCCGTGCCGACCGTGACCGCGACCCGGTCAAGCGGCTTCCGATCGACGACGACGTCACCGGCCACGAGATCGACGCCGATGTGCGCCAGGAGCTTCTGAGCCTGCCCAAGGGCCTGGCCGAGGAGGTCTCGCGCAACCTCGTCATGGTCGCCCGGCTGATCGACGAGGACCCGGAGCAGGCGTACGCGTACTCCCGCATCGCCCTGCGGCTGGCCTCCCGTGTCGCCGCCGTGCGCGAGGCCGCCGGCTTCGCCGCGTACGCCACGCAGAAGTACAGCGAGGCCCTCGCCGAGTTCCGTGCCGCCAAGCGGATGACCGGCTCCGTCGAGCTGTGGCCCGTCATGGCCGACTGCGAGCGCGGCCTCGGCCGTCCCGAGCGGGCGCTGGCCATGGCCGGTGAGCCCGAGGTGCAGAAGCTGGACAAGGCCGGCCAGGTCGAGATGCGTCTCGTCGCCGCGGGTGCCCGCCGGGACATGGGCGAGCTCGACGCCGCCATCGTGACCCTGCAGAGCCCGGAGCTGGCGTCCAACACGGTCCAGTCGTGGACCGCGCGCCTGCGGTACGCGTACGCCGACGCCCTCCTGGCCGCCGGCCGTGAGGACGAGGCGCGCGAGTGGTTCGCCAAGACCCTCGAGGCCGACAAGGACGGGGCGACGGACGCCTCCGACCGCCTGGCCGAGATCGACGGCGTGGAGTTCGTGGACGCCGCCACGCCGGAGGAGGACGCGGACCTCGACGACCTCGGTGACGAGGACGACGAGGACGAGGACGACGCCGAGGTGGCCGCCGCCGAGCGCGCCGCCGACCAGACCGAGTACTACGACGAGGACGACGAGGAGTACGAGCCCGTCGCCGGCTCGGAGGCCGACGTGGACCTCACCGACGAGGTCGTGGTCGTCGAGGACGACGAGCGCGAGGCCCGCGACAAGGCCTGATGCCGACGAGGAAGGGCGGCACCCCCTCGGGGGTGCCGCCCTTTCGCATGTCCGGTCAGCCCAGGCTGCGCAGGACCAGGCCGGTGGCCGGCTTGGGGCCGAAAGAGGTCGACTTGCGGGGCATCGTCACGCCCTGGCGGGCCAGGTCGCGGACGACCTCCTCGCGCACCGGGTGCAGCAGCACGGCCGTGCCGCCGTGGCGTTCGGCCATCGCGACCGTAGCGGCCGCGTCGTGGATGTACGCGATGTGGTCCGGGGCGTCCGGGACCTGCCACAGCGTGTCCAGCAGGGAGGCGTGCAGCACCGTCGCGTCCAGCCGGCGCCAGGCCTCCGGGCGGTCGCGGCGGACCGTGCGCTCGATCAGGGCCGGATCCGGGTCGGTGACCAGGTGGAAGGTGCCGTCGCCGGTGAGGAGGAAGGCGTTGCCGCGTTCCGAGGCGTCCGCGAGGGCCTCCAGGGCCAGCGGGAGCGGGCCGTCGACCGGGCGGATCCGGAAGGAGCCTTCCGCCTTCGCCAGGGCTTCGGAGAGGGGCAGGCGGCGCAGCATCCGGTGGATGGCGCGGACCTGGAGCGGATAGCGGGCGGTGTCCACGAGGAGGACCAGGCCGAAGTCCCAGGGGGTCGGCGAGCCGTGTTCCTCCTGGAGGCGCAGGTACGTCGCCCAGCGGTGGTGGCCGTCGGCGATGAGGGCCTGGCGGTGGGCCAGGTCGGCGGTGACGACGGCGAGCTCGGCGGGGTCGGTGACGGCCCACAGGCTGTGGCGGAACCCGTCCTCGGTGACCGTCGACAGGAGGGGCTCGCGGGCCGCGGTGGCCTCCACGACCGCGTCGGTGCCGGCGCCCGGGCCGTCGCCGCGGTAGGTGAGGAGGAGGGGTTCGAGATTGGCCGAAGTCGCGCGCATCAGGCCCGCGCGGTCGGTGACCACGTCCGGCATCACGTCCTCGTGCGGCAGGACGATGCCGTCCTCGGCGGCGGACAGGGCCAGGGCGCCGATGACGCCGCGCTGGAGCAGACCGGCCCGGCGCTGCTCGTAGACGTACAGCGCGGGCTGCGCGTCGGCGCTGAGGACGCCCTCGGCGAGCCAGTCGCTCAGGGTGCGGGCGGCCTGCTCGTTGCGGGCGGCCGGGGTGCCGGCCTGGGGCAGGATGAGCCGGACGATGTTGTGCGGGTCGGCGGACTCGAGGTAGTCGACTCCGTCGGGGCGTACGACCACGTCGTACGGCGGCGAGGTCACCGCGGCGAGACTGCCGACGCGCTCCGGGACGTAACGCAGTCCGTGGAAGGGGGTCAGGCGCAGCCCGTGCTCCGCGTTGCCAGGTGTGGTCATTGGTGCATGGTAAGACCCGTCTCGCGATACGGGATGGCCGGGGGAGTGACGGGGTAGTGCAAACTCGGACAAGATCGATCGTGCGAAATGAAGCACCGCAAGTGTCCCGAGCGTTTCGATAACGGTTATTGAGGAGCGGCCAGATGACCCGGCAGAGCAGGACCAGTCCCGCGGGCAGCGAGCGGAGTCTGCACCAGGCGTACGACACGGCCCTGCTGGACCTGGACGGGGTGGTGTACGCGGGCGGGCACGCCATCGCGCACGCGGTGGAGTCCCTGGCCGTGGCCCGGGCCGACGGGATGCACCTGGCGTACGTCACCAACAACGCGCTGCGGACGCCGGAGGCGGTCGCGGAGCACCTGTGCGAGCTGGGGATCCCGACCGAGGCGGGCGAGGTGATCACCTCGGCGCAGGCGGTGGCCCGGCTGATCGCCGAGCAGGTGGAGCCGGGCGCGAAGGTGCTGGTGATCGGCGGGGAGGGGCTGCGGGTCGCGCTGCGCGAGCGCGGGCTGGTGCCGGTGGAGTCCGCCGACGAGGAGGGGCTCGCGGCGGTGGTCCAGGGCTACGGCGGGCCCGGGCTGGAGTGGGGGCGTTTCGCGGAGGCCGCGTACGCGGTCAACCGCGGGGTGCCCTGGTTCGCGTCGAACACGGACCTGACGATCCCGGGGGCGCGGGGGATCGGGCCGGGCAACGGGGCCGCCGTGGAGGTCGTGCGGATCGCCACGGGCGCGGAACCGCAGGTGGCGGGCAAGCCGCTGCCGCCGATGCACCGGGAGACCGTGCTGCGGACGGGTGCGGAGCGGCCGCTGGTGGTCGGGGACCGGCTGGACACCGACATCGAGGGCGCGTTCAACGGGGACGTGGACTCCCTGCTGGTGCTGACCGGGGTCACGGACGCCGAGCAGCTGCTGCGGGCCGAGCCCCGGCACCGGCCCACGTACGTGGACCGGGACCTGCGCGGGCTGCTGACCGGGCAGCCGGAGGTGGCCGGGCGGGACGGGGCCTGGCGGTGCGGCGGCTGGAGCGCGGTCGACGCGGGCGGGCACCTGGAGCTGTCCCGCGCCGGCGACGGGGAGGCCGATCCGGTGGACGGGCTGCGGGCGGCGTGCGCGGCGGCCTGGTCGGCGGCCGGGGACGGGGTCTACCGCGGCGACGTGGAGAAGGCGCTGGGGGCGCTCGGGTGGTGAGCGGGGGGCGCTCGGCCGTACGGGGGATCTTCCCGGCGCAGGGTAGGCTAACCTAACCTTCGTGTTGGCTGAGAGTCCCCCCGAAACCGAGCCCGGTTCACCCGCGCCCGCGCCCGCCGTCGCCCGTCCGGGCCACGGCAGGCGCACCGCCGGTCTGCTGATCGCCCTCGCCGTACTGGCCCTCGTCGCGGTGGCGAGCATCGCCGTCGGCGCCAAGGCCATGCCGCTCGGCGACGTCTGGCACGGCCTGTTCCACTACAGCGGCACCACCAACGACGTGGTCGTGCGGGACCTGAGGGTCCCGCGCACCGTCCTGGGGGTGATGGTCGGGCTCGGACTCGGCCTCTCCGGCGCGGTGATGCAGGCCCTGACGCGCAACCCGCTGGCCGAGCCCGGCATCCTCGGCGTCAACGCCGGCGCCGCGGCCGCCGTGGTCTCCGCGATCAGCTTCCTCGGGGCGAGCACGCTGACCGAGTTCGTCTGGTGGGCCTTCCTCGGCGCCGCCGTCGTCTCCACCGCCGTCTACGTCCTCGGGGGCAGCCGCAGCGCCACCCCGGTGCGCCTCGCGCTCGCCGGCACGGCGGCCAGTGCCGCGCTCGTCGGCTACATCAACGCCGTCCAGCTGATGGACAGCAAGGCCCTGGACAAGCTCCGCTTCTGGACGGTGGGCTCGCTGGCCTCGGCCACCACGGACACCGTCCGCCAGGTGGCCCCCTTCCTGCTGGCCGGCGCCCTGCTCGCCCTGCTGCTGGGCCGGCCGCTCAACGCGATGGCCATGGGCGACGACACCGCCCGGGCGCTGGGCGCGCACCTGACGCGGACCCGGATCGCGGCGATGGCGGCCATCACCCTGCTGTGCGGGGCCGCGACCGCCGCCTGCGGGCCGATCGTCTTCGTCGGGCTGATGATCCCGCACCTCGCACGGCTGATCACCGGGCCCGACATGCGCTGGGTGCTCGCCTACTCGGCCGTCCTCTCGCCCGTGCTGCTGCTCGGCGCCGACGTGGTCGGACGGGTCGTCACCCGGCCCGGTGAGCTCCAGGTCGGCATCGTCACCGCGCTCGTCGGCGGCCCCGTCTTCATCCACCTGGTCCGGCGCAAGAGGATGGCCCAGCTGTGAGCGACACCCGCCTCCGCAAGGCCGCCCGGCCGCGCACCCTGCGCGGCCCCGCGGCCACCTCGCTGCGCGTCGAGCCGCGCGCCCTGCTGGCCGGGCTGCTGCTGGTCGCGGCGGCGCTGGTCCTCGCCGTGGTCCTGATCGGCACCGGCGACTTCGAGATCGCGCCCGGGGACGTCGTGGCCACCCTGCTGGGCAACGGCAGCCCCGCCGACGACTTCATCGTCAACGACCTGCGGCTGCCGCGGGTCCTCGTCGCGATCCTGGTCGGCGCGGCCCTCGGCATGTCCGGGGCGGTCTTCCAGTCCGTCACGCGCAATCCGCTCGGCTCGCCCGACCTGCTCGGCTTCGGGTACGGCTCGGCGGTCGGCGCGCTCGTCGTCATCACCGTGTTCAAGGGCGGGGCCACCGAGGTCGCGCTGGGCGCGGTCGCCGGCGGCGTGCTCACCGGCGCCGTGGTGTACCTCCTCGCGTACAAGAAGGGCATCCACGGGTACCGGCTGGTGCTGGTCGGCATCGGCGCCTCGGCCGTCCTCGTCGCCGTCATCCAGTACCTGATCGCCAAGGCCCAGCTGATCGAGGCGACCCGGGCGATGGTCTGGCTGACCGGTTCGCTGGCCGGCCGGGACTGGGCGCAGGTGTGGCCGCTGCTGGCCACCTGCGCGGTCCTCTTTCCGCTGGTCCTCGGGCAGAGCCGGGCCCTGCGGGTGATCGAGATGGGCGACGACGCCGCGTACGCCCTGGGCGTGCCGGTGGAACGGACCCGGATGCTGCTGATGCTGGCCGCGGTCCTGCTGACCACGGCGGCCGCGGCGGCGGCCGGGCCGATCAGCTTCGTGGCGCTGGCCGCGCCGCAGCTGGCCCGGCGGCTGACCCGCTCGCCCGGGTCGAACCTGCTGACCGGCGCCCTGATGGGCACCGTCCTGCTGCTGGCGTCCGACCTGGCCTCGCAGCGAGCCTTCGGCGCGGACCAGCTGCCGGTGGGCGTGGTCACCGGCCTGGTCGGCGGCGTCTACCTGCTGTGGCTGCTCGTCATGGAGCGCAAGGCGGGACGGGTATGACCGGCACGACCTACACGACGCACGCGGTGGACGAGCCGCACACCCACGGGCACGGCCCGGCCGACACGAGGAGTACGCAGGTGCAGAGGCTGACCGCGGAGAACGTCACCCTCGGCTACGACCAGCGGGTCATCGCCGAGAACCTCTCGGTGGAGATCCCCGACCACTCGTTCACGGTCATCGTCGGCCCCAACGCCTGCGGCAAGTCCACGCTGCTGCGCGCCCTGTCGCGGATGCTCAAGCCCACCGCCGGCCGGGTGCTGCTCGACGGGCGGGCGATCACCTCCACGCCCGCCAAGCAGGTGGCACGGACCCTGGGGCTGCTCCCGCAGTCCTCGGTGGCGCCCGACGGGATCACCGTCGCCGACCTGGTCGCCCGCGGCCGGTACCCGCACCAGGGGCTGCTGCGGCAGTGGTCGGCGGAGGACGAGCGGATCGTCCTGGAGTCGATGGCCTCCACCGGGGTCGCCGAACTCGCCGACCGGGCCGTGGACGAGCTGTCGGGCGGGCAGCGCCAGCGGGTGTGGATCGCGATGGCGCTGGCCCAGCAGACCCCGCTGCTGCTCCTGGACGAGCCGACCACCTACCTGGACATCCAGCACCAGCTGGAGGTCCTCGACCTGTGCGCCCAGCTGCACGAGGAGCAGGGCCGGACCCTGGTGGCGGTGCTGCACGACCTCAACCAGGCGGCCCGCTACGCCACCCACCTGATCGCCCTGCGCGGCGGGGTGGTCGTCGCCGAGGGGCCGCCGGCCGAGGTGGTCACGGCCGGACTGGTGGAGGAGGTGTTCGGGGTGGCCTGCCGGGTCATCGACGACCCGGAGACCGGCACCCCGCTGGTGGTCCCCTCCGCCCGGCGGGCCCGGGCGAGGACGGCGGTCTAGATGCTCCGAGCCCGCCCGGCCGGTCGGCGGACGGAGTCCGCCGCAGCGGCACGAAGCCGGGGAGGCCCGCCAGGGCCGAGCCGTGCGAGTGGCGCGTCAAGAAGGGTCAGAGGAGGCTCTTGAGGCGCAGGAGGTCGCGGAAGCCGGCCTCCAGGCGGACCCGGCCCGAGGCCCAGGCCTTGGCGAACTTCAGCTCCCCGTCGACCAGGGCGAGCAGGTCGTCCCCCGACATCGCGAGGCGGATCTCGGCCTTGCCGCGGGGCGGGCCGGGGGTGAGGGCGTCCACCCGGATCCGGCCGCCCTCGAGGCGGCCGGCGAAGGTCACGTCGAGGTCGGTGATGTGGCAGCTCAGGGAGCGGTCGAGGGCGGCCGCGCCGCGCACGTCGCCGTCGGCCCCCGAGAGGTTGTCGGAGAGTCGGTCGAGTGCCGCGCGGCACTCCTGGATCGTAGCCATGGTGTCCCGACCGTACCGCAGAGCCGCGCGCGGCACCGGGGGTGCTTCGGGGTAGCGTCGGGGCATGACCGACGAAGTGTCCGGGAGCGTTCCGGACGTCCCCCAGGAGCCCCCGGCGGAGCCCGCCGAGCCCGCCGGGCCCGCGCCGCTGGGCCTCGTGCGCACCCCCACCGGGCACCCCGGGGTCGACGCGCACCTGGAGCGGCTCGCGGACGCGGACCACCTGGCGGCGGACGGACACGTCGAGGTGTACGAGGATGTGCACAGGGGACTGCGCGAGGCGCTCGCCGCGCTGGACGCGCAGCCCGTCCCCGGACCGTACGAAAACAGGAGCTGAACCGAACGTGGCAGGAGTGGCACGCCGCCGCCTGGACGCCGAACTGGTACGCCGCAGCATGGCCCGCTCGCGGGAGCACGCGGCCCAGCTGATCGCCGCGGGCCGGGTGACCGTGGGCGGCACCACCGCGACCAAGCCGGCCACCCAGGTCGAGACCAGCGCCGCCCTCGTCGTCCTCAAGGACGACAGCGACCCCGACTACGTCTCCCGGGGCGGCCACAAGCTGGCCGGCGCCCTCGCGGCCTTCCGGCCGCAGGGGCTCGCCGTCGAGGGCCGCCGGGCGCTGGACGCGGGCGCCTCGACCGGGGGCTTCACCGACGTGCTGCTGCGCGCGGGCGTGGCCCACGTCGTCGCCGTGGACGTCGGCTACGGGCAGCTGGCCTGGTCGCTGCAGAGCGACGAGCGGGTGACCGTCAAGGACCGGACGAACGTGCGCGAGCTGACGCTCGACCTGATCGACGACGTCCCCGTGGACCTGGTCGTCGGCGACCTGTCCTTCATCTCGATCGGCTTGGTGCTGCCCGCCCTGGTGCGGTGCACGGCGCCGGGCGCCGACCTGGTGCTGATGGTCAAGCCGCAGTTCGAGGTGGGCAAGGAGCGGCTCGGCAGCGGCGGTGTGGTGCGCAGCCCCGAGCTGCGGGCCGAGGCCGTGCGGGAGGTCGCCGCCCAGGCCTGGAAGCTGGGGCTGGGCGTGCTGGGGGTCACGGCGAGTCCGCTGCCCGGGCCGTCGGGGAACGTCGAGTACTTTCTGTGGCTTCGGGCGGGGGCACCGGCACTCGACCCGGGGGATGTCGACCGTGCAGTGGCGGAGGGGCCTCAGTGACAGATTCGTCGTCGTCAGAGTCATCGTCAGAGTCAGCGGGTGGGGCGGAAGCGGGTCCGGGGGAGCCGCAGGGGCCGCGCACCGTCTTCCTGGTCGCCCACACGGGGCGGCCGGCGGCCATACGCAGCGCCGAGCTGGTGGTGCTGGGGCTGCTGAAGTCGGGGATCGGGGTGCGGGTGCTCGCGCACGAGGCGCGGGACATGCCGCTGCCGCCCGAGGTGGAGCTGGTGGGGGAGTGCACGCCCGAGGTGCTGGCCGGGTGCGAGCTGCTGATCGTGCTGGGCGGGGACGGCACCCTGCTGCGCGGGGCGGAGTTCGCGCGCGGGTCGGGGGTGCCGATGCTGGGCGTCAACCTGGGCCGGGTCGGCTTCCTCGCCGAGGCGGAGCGCGACGACCTGGACCGGGTCGTGGACCGGGTGGTGCGGCGGGCGTACGAGGTCGAGGAGCGGATGACCCTCGACGTCCTCGTACGGACCAACGGTGACCTGGTCCACCGGGACTGGGCGCTGAACGAGGCCGCCGTCCAGAAGGTGTCCGCCGAGCGGATGCTGGAGGTGGTCCTGGAGATCGACGGGCGGCCGGTGACCGGCTTCGGGTGCGACGGCATCGTCTGCGCGACGCCGACCGGCTCGACGGCGTACGCCTTCTCGGCGGGCGGCCCGGTGGTGTGGCCGGAGGTGGAGGCGCTGCTGATGGTGCCGATCAGCGCGCACGCGCTGTTCGCGAAGCCGCTGGTCACCTCGCCGAACTCGGTGCTGGCGGTGGAGGTGCAGACCGGGACGCCGCACGGGGTGCTGTGGTGCGACGGCCGGCGGACCCTGGAGCTGCCCGCGGGGGCTCGGGTGGAGGTGCGGCGCGGGACGGTGCCGGTGCGGCTCGCCCGGCTGCACCACGCGTCCTTCACGGACCGGCTCGTGGCCAAGTTCGCGCTCCCGGTGTCGGGTTGGCGCGGCGCACCGCACTGACGGCCTCCGCGGACCCGCTATTAGCACACCCGTTCGGAAATCTCCGGGCGGGTGAGGTCACATGGCACCCGCGAAACCTCGGTATGGTCGTCCCGTGCTTGAGGAGATGCGGATACGGTCACTCGGGGTCATCGACGACGCGGTGGTCGAGCTGTCGCCCGGTTTCACCGCGGTGACCGGCGAGACCGGCGCGGGCAAGACGATGGTCGTCACCAGCCTCGGGCTGCTGCTCGGCGGCCGCGCCGACCCGGCCCTGGTGCGGATCGGCGCCAAGGCGGCCGTGGTCGAGGGCCGCGTCGTGCTGCGCCCGGACGCGGCCGCCGCCGTGCGCGCCGAAGAGGCCGGGGCCGAGCTCGACGAGGGCGCCCTGCTGATCAGCCGGACCGTGTCCGCCGAGGGACGCTCGCGCGCCCACGTCGGCGGCCGCTCCGTACCCGTCGGCCTGCTCTCCGAGCTCGCCGACGACCTGGTCGCCGTCCACGGGCAGACCGACCAGCAGGGCCTGCTGAGGCCCGCCCGCCAGCGCCAGGCCCTCGACCGGTACGCCGGCGACGCCGTCGCCGTCCCCCTGGAGAAGTACGCCGGCGCGTACCGGCGGCTGCGCGCCGTCTCCGCCGAACTGGACACCATCACCACCCGCGCCCGCGAACGGGCGCAGGAGGCCGACCTGCTGCGCTTCGGCCTGGAGGAGGTCGCCGCCGTCGCGCCGCTGCCCGGCGAGGACGCCGAACTGGCGGCCGAGGCCGAACGGCTCGGCCACGCCGAATCCCTCGCCTCCGCCGCGCAGGCCGCCCACGCGGCCCTCGCCGGCGACGTCGAGGACCCCGAGGGCGTCGACGCCAACACCCTCGTCGCCGGCGCGCACCGCGCCCTGGAGGCCGTGCGCTCCCACGACCCGGTGCTCGGCGGCCTCGCCGACCGGATCGCCGAGCTCGGCATCCTGCTCGGCGACGTGGCCGGCGAGCTCGCCGGGTACGCCGACGACCTGGACGCCGACCCCCTGCGGCTGGCCGCCGTGGAGGAACGGCGGGCGGCGCTGACCCAGCTGACCCGCAAGTACGGCGACTCCGTCGACGCCGTCCTCGAATGGGCCCAGAAGGGCTCCGCGCGGCTGCTGGAACTCGACGGGGACGACGAGCGGATCGAGGAGCTCACCGCCGAACGGGACGCGCTGCGCGCCGAACTGTCGCAGCTGGCCCAGGCCCTGACCGACGCCCGCGTGGAGGCCGCCGAACGCTTCGCCTCCGCCGTCACCGCCGAACTGGCCTCGCTGGCGATGCCGCACGCCCGCGTGACCATCGACATCCGCCAGACCGAGGACCCCGACGGCGTCGAGGTCGGCGGCCGGCCGGTCGCGTACGGGCCCGCCGGCGCCGACGAGGTCGAGCTGCTGCTCGCCCCGCACCCCGGCGCCCAGCCCCGGCCGATCGCCAAGGGCGCCTCCGGCGGCGAGCTCTCCCGGGTCATGCTGGCCGTCGAGGTCGTCTTCGCCGGCACCACCCCCGTGCCCACCTACCTCTTCGACGAGGTCGACGCGGGCGTCGGCGGCAAGGCGGCCGTCGAGATCGGCCGGCGGCTGGCCAAGCTCGCCAAGACCGCCCAGGTCGTCGTCGTCACCCACCTGCCCCAGGTGGCGGCCTTCGCCGACCGGCAGCTGCTGGTCGAGAAGACCGTCGACGGATCGGTGACCCGTTCCGGGGTCACGGTCCTGGAGGGCGAGGACCGGATCCGCGAGCTCTCCCGGATGCTCGCCGGCCAGGAGGACTCCCAGACGGCCCGCGCCCACGCCGAGGAACTCCTCGCGGCGGCCCGCGCGGACGGCTGAGGAACCGGGACGTTAGCCCGTGTGGGTGAGGCTGGGGGGCGCACTGCGGTATCCCGCACGGGATACGCACCCGTATGGTCCCGGAACGCGCGTACGGACTGGCATCCTGGGCGTCGACTCTGACTCCTCACCCTGGAGCTTCGGCCCGTGAGCAGCTCCCCGGCACCGGTACCGCCGCCCGTACTGCCGTACGGGCGGCCCCCGCTGCGCGCCGTCCAGGTCCTCGGCGGCGCGGGTGCGGGCAGCAGCGCCCACGTGCGCTCCCTCACCACGGGGCTCGCGGCGCGCGGCGTACGGGTCACCGTGTGCGCCCCCGTCGCCGCCGAGGGGGAGTACGACTTCACCGGCGCCGGCGCGGAGTTCACCCCCGACGCGGGAAGCGCCCTGAGGGCCGCCTGCGCCGGGGCGGACGTGGTGCACGCCCACGGCGTCCGCGCCGGGATGCGGGCCGCCCTCGCCCTGCGGGGCCGCGGCCGCCGCGCCCCGCTGGTGGTCACCTGGCACGGCACCGCCCCCGACGCGGGGCCGCTGGGCCGCCTCGGCCGCCTGCTGGAACGCCACGTGGCCCGGGCCGCGGCGGTGGTCCTCGGCGCCTCCTCCGACCAGGTCGACCTCGCCCGCCGCCGCGGCGCGCGCGACGCCCGCCTCGCGGCGGTCGCCGTCCCCGCCGCCCCGGCCCCGCCCGACACGGACAAGACCCGGGCCGAACTGGGCGTCGTGGAACGCCCCCTGGTCATCGCGGTCGGCAGCCTGGTGGCCCGCCGCGGCTACTCGTTCCTGCTGGACGCGGCACGGGCCTGGCGGGACCTGGAGCCCGCCCCGCTGCTGCTGATCGCGGGGGAGGGCCCGCTGCGCCCGGAGCTGGCCCGCCGCATCGAGACGGAGAACCTCCCGGTGCGCCTGCTGGGCCGCCGCTCCGACGCCGACCGCCTGCTGGCGGCGGCCGACGTGGCCGTCCTCCCCAGCCGCTGGGAGGGCCGCTCCCTGCTGGCGCAGGAGGCCCTGCGGGCCGGGGTCGCCCTGGTGGCGACGGAGGTCGGCGGGGTCCCGGAACTGGTCGGCGACGCGGCGGTCCTGGTCCCGTACGGCGACGCGCACGCCCTGGCGGCCGCGGTGGCCACCCTCCTCCACGACCCGGACCGCCGGGCCGCCCTCGCCCTCGCCGGCCGCGCCCAGGCGGCGACCTGGCCGTCGGAGGACGACACGGTGGCCCAGATCCTCTCGGTCTACGACGAACTGACGGAACGCCGACGCGCTTGATCCCGGCGGGGGCCGGCGCCGGAGGCTCGACGGGGTCGGCTCGGGCCCCGACCACCGCCGGATCCCGCCCCCACCCCGCCCCCGCCTCACGACGGCGGAGTCGCGTGCCTCCGGGCTCGGAGGGCCAGGCTCAGGGACAGGACCGATTCCGGGTCGTCCAGGTCCGTGCCCAGGAGTTCCGAGATGCGGGCCAGGCGGTTGTACAGGGTCTGGCGGTTCAGGTGGAGCTCCCGGGCCGTCTCCGCCTTGCGGCCCGCGTGGGCCAGGTACGTCTCCAGCGTGGGCAGCAGCGGCGGACGGGACGTGGCGTCGTGGGTGCGCAGGGCCCCGATCGCCCGGTCCACGAACGCCGCCAGGTCCGGGTGCTCCCGCAGCCGCCACAGCAGCAGGTCGATGTCCAGGCGGCGGGCGTCGTACCAGGGCCGGGCCGGCAGGCCGTGCGCGGCGGTGGCCGTCTCCGCGGCGTGCCGCAGGCCCGCCGAGGCCGCCGCCCAGCTGCCGGAGACGCCGACCACCACCACCGGCGGGGCCCCGGCCCGGTCGAGGCCGGCCCGTTCCACCCCGGCCCGCAGCGCGGCGGCTACCCGGTCGGCGACCGTCGTGCGCTCCGACTCCGCCCGCAGTGACACCAGCAGCGGCACCCGGCCCTCCACCGGGCGGACGCCCAGCAGCACCGGCACCCCGACCGAGGACAGCTCCTCCTGCACCGCCCGGGCCAGCACCGACCAGTTCCCGGACGGGACCAGCTCCGAGGACAGCCGCATGACCAGGGGGAGCAGCGGCCCGGCCCCGGGCCGGAAGCCCAGGACGCGGGCCTGCGCCGGGGCGTCCTCCGCCGAGATCCGTCCCTCCGCCAGGTCCGTCAGGAAGTCGCCCCGGCCGCGCGCGGCCAGCTCCTCCTCCTGCCGGGCCTGCATCAGGACCACCGCCAGCACCCCCGCCGTCCGCTCGGCCGCCATCCGGTGGACCGGCAGCAGCGGCGCCGAGACCCCCACCAGCACGACCCGCGCCCGCACCGATCCCGTCCCGTGGCCGCCGCCCGGCACGTCGACCACCACCGCGTTCGCCGGCGGCTCGGCCGCGCGCTGCCCCCGCAGCCCCTCCCACACCTGGAGCGGGTCCGCGGCGGCCTCCCCGGCCACCGGCCCGGCCGCGTACAGCAGTTGGCCGTCCGGGGTCTCCAGGAAGACCGGGTTGGCGGTGAAGTCGGCCAGGATGCGCAGCACCTGCGGGATCCCGCCGCCGCCCAACAGGGCCTCGGTGCACCGCCGGTGGACCTCCTCGGCCCGCTGGAGGAGCGCGTAGTGGTGGTTGACGATCTCGGTGTGGATCTCCTCCGTCACGGCGACGAAGGGGACTTCCCGGTGCAGCTGGACCAGCGGCAGCCCGGCCGTCCGCGCGGTCTCCACCAGGGTCGCCGGGAGCCGGGTGAAGCGCGGCCCGAGCTCCACGACCAGCGCGGCGATGCCCCGGTCCGCGAGGCGCCGGACGAAGGCGCGCTGCTCGGCGGGCCGGGTGCCCAGCCCCAGCCCGGTGGTCAGCAGCAGCTCGCCGCCCTTGAGCAGCGAGGCGATGTTCGGCACCTCGCCCGCGTGCACCCAGCGCACGGTCCGCCCGAGACGGTCGGCGCAGGCCACCACCTCCGGCAGTCCGCTGCGCAGTCCCGGCAGCTCCAGCGCCCGCTGAACGGTGATCCCGCCCTGGTTGTCCATATCGCGGGACGCTACCGGCCGCCCCCTGCCGCGGACATCACCGGGTGGTCGCCGAGTCCGGCATGTCCCCCTGTCGGGCCGACAACTCGTCGTTCCCACAAGGTGATTATCCGACCGCTTGCCGATTGTGGTGTACGTCACCCGGGTGGAGAGTGACGGCCTCGCGACCGGCCCCGTGAACGGCCCCGCGAACGGCCTCCCCACAGGAACGAGGACGACCCATGAGCAGACCCGGCGCCACGCCCCCGCCCACTCCTCCGTCCGCCCCCGGAGCACCCCCGGTCCAACGCCTCAAGGCCAACTCCGTAGGCCTCGTCGGAGTGGTCTTCATGGCCGTCGCGACCGCGGCGCCGATCACCGCGATGACCGGCAACCTCCCCATCGCCGTCGGCTTCGGCAACGGCACCGGCGCCCCCGCGGGCTACCTCTTCGCCACCCTCGTCCTGACCGTCTTCGCCGTCGGCTACGTCGCGATGGCCAAGCGGATCACCGCCGCGGGCGCCTTCTACGGGTACATCTCGCACGGCCTCGGCCGGATCGCCGGCATGGCCTCCGGGATGCTCGCCGTCCTCGCCTACGTGGTCTTCGAGGCCTCCATCGTCGGCGTCTTCTCCTACTTCGCCAAGACCACCGTCCACGACCAGCTCGGCGTCGACCTGCCCTGGATCCTCTACGCGGCCGCGATGCTCGCCGTCACGGCCGTCCTCGCCCACTTCGACATCAACCTCACCGCCAAGGCCCTCGGGGTGATGCTCGTCGCGGAGATCGCCGTCCTCTTCGCGGTGGCCACGGCCGTGCTGGTCGCCGGCGGCGGCCCCGACGGGATCCCCGTCGAGCCGGTCAACCCGAAGAACGCCTTCACCGGCACCTCCGCCGGCCTCGGCCTCTTCTTCGCCTTCTGGTCCTGGGTCGGCTTCGAGTCCACCGCCATGTACGGGGAGGAGTCCCGCGACCCCAAGCGGGTCATCCCCCGGGCCACGCTCGTCTCCGTCGTCGGCGTCGGCCTCTTCTACATCTACGTCTCCTGGATGACCATCGCCGGCAACGGCCTGGCGAAGTCCGTCGAGCTGTCCGCCTCCGCCAGCCCCCTCGACCTGTTCTTCGCCCCCGCACAGCACTTCATCGGGGCCTGGGCCGTGGACACGTTCCAGTGGCTGCTGCTCACCGGCTCCTTCGCCTGCGGGATGGCCTTCCACCAGTGCGCCGCCCGCTACCTCTACGCCATCGGCCGCGAGGGCTTCCTGCACCCCGCCCTCGGCCGCACCCACCCCCGCCACGGCTCCCCGTACCTCTCCTCCGTCGTCCAGACCGTCGTCGCCACCGTCCTCGTCGCCGGCTTCTGGCTCACCGGCCAGGACCCCTACCTGCACCTCTACACCCTGCTCGCGATCCTCGGCACGATGGCCATCCTGATCGTGCAGACCCTGTGCTCCTTCGCCGTCATCGGCTACTTCCGCAAGAACCACCCCGAGGACCGGCACTGGTTCAAGACCTTCACCGCCCCGCTGCTCGGCGGGATCGGGATGACCGCCGTCGTGGTCCTGCTCGTCCTCAACATGCAGACCGCGGCCGGAGCCGCCGCCGACTCCCTCTTCTTCAAGCTCATCCCCTGGATCGTCGGCGCGGTCTTCTTCGGCGGCCTCGGCCTGGGCCTGTGGCTCAAGCGGAAGGCCCCCGAACGCTACGAGATCATCGGCCGGATCGTCCTGGAGGACGCCGCCGAACGGACCGACGAGAGCGCCCCGTCCACCCCGTCCGACCCGACCGCCGCGACCGTCTGAGGAGCCCCGCCATGGCCCGTACCCCGCTCATGCACGCCCTGCGCCGGATCGCCGCCGACCACGCCGCCGCCCGCCGGCTCGACATGCCCGTGGCCGAGGTGCGCGGCTCCTCCCGCCGTGAACTCCTCGCCCGGGCCGCCGCCCTCGGCCTCACCGCCGCACTGGCCCCCGCCACCCTCGCCCACGCCGCCACCCCCGCCCCGGCCAAGAGACCCTCGGGCCCCGTCCGCGTCGCCGTCGTCGGCGCCGGCATCTCCGGCCTCACCGCCGCCCTCACCCTCCAGGACGCCGGCATCCCCTGCACCCTCTACGAGGCCAACCCGGCCCGCGTCGGCGGCCGCATGTGGACCCAGCGCGACCACTGGGCGTACGGGCAGACCTCCGAGATCGGCGGCGAGCTCGTCGACACCAGCCACAAGAAGATCCAGGAGCTGTGCCGCCGCTTCGACCTGCCCCTGGAGGACTTCCTCGGCGGCGGACCCAACGGGGCGGAGGAAGTCCTCTGGTTCAACGGGACGTACTACTCCCGCACCCAGGCCGACGAGGACTTCAAGGCCGTCTACCAAGCCCTGCGCCGCGACCTCCAGGAAGCCGGCGAGGTCTCCTGGAACTCCTCCACCCCCGCCGGCACGGCCCTCGACGACATGAGCCTGTACGAGTGGATCGAGACCCGGATCCCCGGCGGCCACCAGTCGCAGCTGGGCCGGTTCATCGACGTCGCCTACAACGTCGAGTACGGCGCCGACACCCAGCAGCAGTCCGCCCTCGCCCTGGTCCTGCTGATGGGCTACCAGCCCAACCCGGGCAACTTCAACGTCTGGGGCCTGTCCAACGAGCGCTACCACATCACCGGCGGCAACGACCGGCTCCCGCACGCCATCGCCGCCGCCCTCAACCCCGGCACCCTGGTCATGGGCCGCGCCCTGACCGCCGTGCGCGCCAACGCCGACGGCACCCAGACCCTCACCTTCGACGACTCCGGCGCCGTGCGCACCGCCACCGCCGACCACACCGTCCTCTGCCTCCCCCTGCCGGTCCTCCAGCGCCTCGACACCTCCCAGGCGGGCTTCGACCCCCTCATGCGCAACCTGCTGCGCGACGCCCGGATGGGCTACTGCACCAAGCTCAACATGCAGTTCACCGCCCGCCCCTGGCGCGGCACCGGCCCCTGGCCGGGGGTCTCCGCCGGCGAGTGCTTCACCGACTCCACCGTCCAGCAGACCTGGGACACCACCAAGGTCCAGCCGGGCACCGGCGGCATCCTGCTCCAGTACGGCGGCGGCTCCCTCGCCGGGGCGCTCACCCCGGGCAGCCCCTTCGCCACCGAGGCCGACCCCTACGTCCGCGACCTCGCCGGCCGGGTCCTGACCGGGATCGACTCCTTCTTCCCCGGCACCAAGGCGGTGTGGACGGGCCGCGCACAGCTCTCCGCCTGGCACCGCAACCCCTACTCCCTGGGCGCCTACTCGTACTGGCCCACCGGCTACCTCCACCGCTACGCCAAGTACGAGGGCACCGCGCAGGGCAACGTCCACATCGGCGGCGAGCACTGCAGCTACGACTTCCAGGGCTTCATGGAGGGCGGCGCCACCGAGGGCGAACGAGCCGCCCGCGAGGTGATAGCCGCCCTCACCTGAGACCTGGGCAGGGCTCAGACCGGCGGGATGTTGTGGTTGAAGCGGAAGACGTTGTCCGGGTCGTACTCCCGCTTCAGCCGCGCCAGCCGCCGCATGTTGTCGGCGCCCAGCCCGGCCACCACCCGGTCCGCGCCCTCGTCCCCGGTGAAGTTCAGGTACACCGCGCCGGTCGACCACCGCTGGACGTCGGCGCGGACGTCCCTGACCCACTGGACCACCCGTTCGTCGTCGGCGGGGTCCTCCCACATCCCGAACGGGTGCACCGCCCACGGCGCGTCCCGGTACGGCACCGGGTAGTCCTCCTCCGCCGCCGCGATCGCCCCGCCCTGCGGCCACACCACGTGCTGGGTGCCGGTCGGCACCGGCATCGACGCCGCCCGGGCGCAGAACACGTCCACGAACGCGTCGGGCGCCCCGGTCAGGTACTCCGCCGACCAGTAGTTCCGCAGCCCCGGCGGATCGTCGAGCATGCACTGCAGCTCCGCGTACGGGATCGCCGTGACGACCTCCGCCTCGTGCGGGATCGCCAGCAGCGGGCCGGCGAGCCGCCGCAGCTCCTCCTCGGGCCCCGCGTAGGTCACCAGCGCACCGGCCAGCAGCTGCCCGACCAGGTGCGGGGGGACGAACGGCGCGGGCGGCCCCGTCAGGTACAGGGCGCCGCCGCCGGCCTCGTCCGGACCGGACTCGATGACGTCCCGGTACGTGCGGACCACCTCGGGCCCCCGCTCCGGCAGGTAGAAGACCATGGCGATGGACAGGGCCGGCAGCTCGTGCAGCCGCAGCGTCAGCGAGGTGGCGATGCCGAAGTTCCCGCCGCCGCCGTGCAGCCCCCAGAACAGCTCCGGATGCTCCTCGGCCGTGACGTCCAGCAGCCGGCCGTCCGCCGTGACCAGCTCCACGCCCAGCAGGTTGTCCACCGCCAGGCCGAACTTCCGGTCCAGCCAGCCCGTGCCCCCGCCGAGGACGAAGCCGCCGACGCCCGTGGTGGAGGCCCGGCCCCCGGTGGTCGCCAGCCCGTACGGCTCGCAGGCCCGGTCCAGGTGGCTCATCACCGCCCCGCCCCCGACCCGGGCGGCCTTCGCCGCCGGATGGACGGTGACCTCGTGCATCCGGCGCAGGTCCACGACCACGCCGCCGTCGTTCACGGACATCCCGGCCACGCTGTGCCCGCCGCCCCGCACGGCCACCGGCAGGTCCAGGCTCCGGGCGAAGCGCACCGCCGTGACCACGTCGGCCGCGCTCTCGCACTGGGCGATCACCGCGGGCCTGCGGTCGACCATCGCGTTGAAGACCGTCCGGGCCTCGTCGTACCCGGGGTCGTCGGGGGCGAAGACCTCGCCGGCCAGGTCCTCGCGGAGCGCGGCAAGTGCCGTGCCCGCCTTAGAGAGGGGCGCCATCGCCACCCCTCCTTTCCCCAGAAGGGCATGGGACCCCTCCAGGTTAGGCGGGCACCCGCGCCGTCGCGCGACGTCAGCCCCCGTACGCCCCGCTCGCCGTCAGCCGCAGCGCGGTGTCGATCAGCGGAACGTGGCTGAAGGCCTGCGGGAAGTTCCCGACCTGGCGCTGGAGCTTGGGGTCCCACTCCTCCGCCAGCAGCCCCAGGTCGTTGCGGAGCGACAGGAGCTTCTCGAAGAGGCGGCGGGCCTCGTCGACCCGGCCGATCATCGCGAGGTCGTCGGCCATCCAGAAGGAACAGGCCAGGAAGGCGCCCTCGTCCCCCTCCAGGCCGTCCACGCCGGCCTCCTCGCCCGCCGTCGGGTAGCGCAGGATGAACCCGTCCGGGGTGGACAGCTCGCGCTGGATCGCCTCGATGGTGCCGATGACCCGCTTGTCGTCCGGCGGCAGGAAGCCCATCTGCGGGATCAGCAGCAGCGAGGCGTCCAGCTCCTGCGAGCCGTAGGACTGGGTGAAGGTGTTGCGCTCCGGGTCGTAGCCCTTCTCGCACACGTCCGCGTGGATCTCGTCGCGCAGCGCCCGCCAGCGGTCCAGCGGGCCGTCCGCGTCCCCGCTCTCGATCAGCTTGATCGTGCGGTCCACGGCCACCCACGCCATCACCTTCGAGTGCACGAAGTGCCGGCGCGGGCCGCGCACCTCCCAGATGCCCTCGTCCGGCTCGTTCCAGTGGATCTCCAGGTAGCGGATCAGCTTGAGCTGGAGCACCGAGGCGTAGTCGTTGCGGGCCAGGCCGGTCATGTGGCCCAGGTGCAGGGCCTCGGTGACCTCGCCGTACACGTCGAGCTGGAGCTGGTGGGCGGCGCCGTTGCCGACGCGCACGGGGGCCGAGTTCTCGTAGCCGGGCAGCCAGTCGAGCTCCGTCTCGCCGAGCTCCCGCTCGCCCGCGATCCCGTACATGATCTGGAGGTTCTCCGGGTCCCCGGCGACCGCGCGCAGCAGCCAGTCCCGCCAGGCGGCGGCCTCGCCCCGGTAGCCGGTGCGCAGGAGGGAGGAGAGGGTGATGGCGGCGTCGCGCAGCCACGTGTAGCGGTAGTCCCAGTTGCGGACCCCGCCGATCTCCTCCGGCAGGGAGGTGGTCGGCGCGGCGACGATCCCGCCCGTGGGGGCGTACGTCAGGGCCTTGAGGGTGATCAGGGAGCGGATCACCGCCTCCCGGTAGGGCCCGTGGTACGTGCACAGGTCGACCCACTCGCGCCAGAACTCGCTCGTGGCCTCCAGCGCCGCCTCGGCCTCGGGGGCCTGCGGGGCCCCCAGGTGGGAGGGCTGCCAGCTGATGGCGAAGGCCACCCGGTCGCCGGGGGCGACGGTGAAGTCCGAGTAGGTCGTCAGGTCCTTGCCGTAGGTGTCGGCGTCGGCGTCGAGCCACACGGAGTCGGGGCCCGCGACGGCCACCGTCCGGCCCTCCACCTTGTGCACCCAGGGCACGACCCGCCCGTAGCTGAAGCGCATCCGCAGCGCCGAACGCATCGGGACGCGGCCGCTGACCCCCTCGACGATGCGGATGAGCTGCGGCGCGTGCCCCTCGCGGGGTGGCATGAAGTCGATGACGCGGACGGTCCCGCGCGGGGTGTCCCACTCCGACTCCAGCACCAGCGAGTCGCCCCGGTAGCGGCGGCGGGTCGCCTTGGGCGGCTCCGTCCCCGGCGGGAACGACGGGCCGATCCGCCAGAACCCGTGTTCATCGGTGCCCAGAAGGCTCGCGAAGACGGCATGGGAGTCGAAGCGGGGCAGGCAGAGCCAGTCCACCGCCCCGTCCCGGCAGACCAGCGCCGCGGTCTGCATGTCCCCGATCAGTGCGTAATCCTCGATGCGCCCGGACACGTTGCTCTCCAGTCGAACGGCCACGTCCGCCCCGAAGGGCGCTTGCATTGCGCTGTCGCGCGGTCTCCTGTGCGCAGGGATCCCCGCGTCGAGTCCTACATTGCCGGAACCGGCGTTGTTACGCCGTTCGCCGGACTGCTCGGCGGCGATGTGCAGCGGTATCCGAGCAAGGTATGAGCGCACCCTAGTGATCTCCTTAAGTATTGGGACAATGTCACTCGGCCGAACGGGTGACCTGGGGGAACGTTGCCGCCGGGCGGCGCCGCGGGGCCGCGGGCCGGGCCGCCGCGCAGCGCGCCCGGAGGCGGACCGTCCCGGGCGCTGATAGGCTGGTACCCCGTGGACCGGTGGTCTGCCTGTGCGAATCAGGAACCCCGAAACCGCAGCTTCGGCGCCCCCGGAAACGGGAGAAGTCGCCGGACGCACCTCACCTCGCGACCACGGGAGCCCCCTCTTGGCGATGCCGCCCAAATCCATGACGACCAAGCACATCTTCGTCACCGGGGGTGTCGCTTCGTCCCTCGGCAAGGGCCTGACGGCCTCCAGCCTGGGTGCGCTGCTCAAGGCGCGCGGCCTGCGGGTCACGATGCAGAAGCTCGACCCGTACCTCAACGTCGACCCCGGCACGATGAACCCGTTCCAGCACGGTGAGGTGTTCGTCACCAACGACGGCGCCGAGACCGACCTGGACATCGGCCACTACGAGCGCTTCCTCGACGTCGACCTCGACGGCTCGGCCAACGTCACCACCGGCCAGGTCTACTCCCAGGTCATCGCCAAGGAGCGGCGCGGCGAGTACCTCGGCGACACCGTGCAGGTCATCCCGCACATCACCAACGAGATCAAGCACCGCATCCGCCGCATGGCCACCGACGACGTCGACGTGGTCATCACGGAGGTCGGCGGCACGGTCGGCGACATCGAGTCGCTGCCGTTCCTGGAGACCGTCCGCCAGGTCCGCCACGAGGTCGGCCGCGACAACGTCTTCGTCGTGCACATCTCGCTGCTGCCCTACATCGGCCCCTCCGGCGAGCTGAAGACCAAGCCGACCCAGCACTCCGTCGCCGCGCTGCGCAACATCGGCATCCAGCCCGACGCGATCGTGCTGCGCGCCGACCGTGACGTCCCCACCTCCATCAAGCGCAAGATCTCGCTGATGTGCGACGTGGACGAGGCGGCCGTGGTCGCGGCGATCGACGCCAAGTCGATCTACGACATCCCGAAGGTGCTGCACACCGAGGGCCTCGACGCCTACGTCGTGCGCAAGCTCGACCTGCCCTTCCGCGACGTCGACTGGACGGTGTGGGAGGACCTGCTGGACCGGGTCCACAACCCCGACCACGAGGTCAAGGTCGCGCTCGTCGGCAAGTACATCGACCTGCCGGACGCCTACCTGTCGGTGACCGAGGCGCTGCGCGCCGGCGGCTTCGCCAACCGGGCCCGCGTCCAGATCAAGTGGGTCACCTCCGACGACTGCAAGACCCCGGCCGGCGCCGCCGCGCAGCTGTCCGACGTGGACGCGATCTGCGTGCCCGGCGGCTTCGGCGACCGCGGTGTGAACGGCAAGGTCGGCGCGATCACCTACGCCCGCGAGAACAAGATCCCGCTGCTCGGCCTGTGCCTGGGCCTGCAGTGCGTGGTCATCGAGGCCGCGCGCAACCTGGCGGGCATCGAGGAGGCGAACTCCACCGAGTTCGAGCCCTCCACCCCGCACCCGGTCATCTCGACCATGGAGGAGCAGCTGGCCTTCGTCGAGGGCGCCGGCGACCTGGGCGGAACGATGCGCCTGGGCATGTACCCGGCCAAGCTGGCCGAGGGCTCCATCGTGCGCGAGGTCTACGGCGACCAGGCGTACGTGGACGAGCGCCACCGCCACCGCTACGAGGTCAACAACGCATACCGCGGCGAGCTGGAGAAGAAGGCCGGCCTGGTCTTCTCCGGCACCTCCCCGGACAACAAGCTCGTCGAGTACGTCGAGTACCCGCGCGAGGTGCACCCCTACCTGGTGGCCACCCAGGCCCACCCGGAGCTCCGCTCCCGCCCGACCCGCCCGCACCCGCTCTTCGCGGGCCTGGTCAAGGCCGCGGTGGAGCGCCAGCAGCAGGGCTGACGCTCGGTAACGTAGGCAGCCGGGGTACGGATCTTCCGTACCCCGGCTGTCGCGCGTTGTGGAGGACATCGGCATGGGCATCGGCATCGGGACCGGCATCAAGGACACCGCGGAGAGCTGGGAGACGGTGTCGTCCAGGCGGCCCTTCCAGGGCGCCAAGACGGCGGTGGACTCCGACGAGGTGCGGATGCCCGACGGTTCGGTGGCCCGCCGGGACTACCAGGCGCACCCCGGCTCGGTGTGCGTCCTCGCCCTGGACGGGGAGGGGCGGGTGCTGGTGCTCAGCCAGTACCGCCACCCGGTGCGGCGCCGGCTGTGGGAGCTGCCGGCCGGGCTGCTCGACGTCCCCGGGGAGAACCCGCTGCGGGCGGCGCAGCGGGAGCTGGCCGAGGAGGCGCACGTCAAGGCGGCCCAGTGGCGGGTGCTCGCCGACTTCTTCCCCTCCCCGGGCGGCTCCGACGAGGCCGTCCGTATCTTCCTGGCCCGCGAGGTGGCCGAGGCGGACGGGGAGCGGTACGCCGAGACCGACTCCGAGGAGGCCGACATGCAGCTGGCCTGGGTGGAGCGCGAGGAGCTGGTACGGGGCGTCCTCGCCGGTGAGTTCGGCAACGCGGCCCTGGTCACGGGCGTCCTCGCCCTGACCGCGGCCCTCGCGGGCGACGGCCTGGACGCCCTCCGCCCGGCCGACGCCCCCTGGCCGGCCCGCCCGTACGAGGCATAGCCGCTGCTGGGAGGCGCGCCCGCCCGCCGCCCCGGCCGCGGTGTTCCGCTCCACAGCCGGGGGACATCCGAAAATAGGGGTATCCGCTGATCCGATCGGGCGATCTATGGGCCACGCTCCACACGGCCCGTCGCTCTGCGTGAACTACGCTCAGCAACCCGAAGGCAGGGAGAGGAGCGGATCCGTGGCGGATTTCGTCGGGCGGCGGCGTGAGCTGAAGGAGCTGCGCGAGGACATCGCGCGGACCGGGCTCGACACCCTCTCCGGCCGCAAGGCCAAGTCGCCCCGCGCGCGGGTGCTGCTCGTCGCCGGACGCCCCGGCTCCGGCCGGACCGCCCTCGCCGAGGCCTTCGTGCGCGAGGTGGCCGACGACTACCCCGACGGCCTGGTCCGCGTCCGGCTCACCGCCCCCGGCGGCGAGACCCTGGAGACCGAGCGGGCCGTCCGCACCCTGCTGGAGGGCCTGGGGGAGCGCACCCCGCCCGGCGCCGGCGAGGACGACCTCAGCGCCGCCCTGCGCGAGACCCTCAGGAACCGGCGGGCGATCCTGCTGCTCGACGACGCCGCCGACCCCCACCAGGTCGACGCACTGCTCCCCGACACCCCCGAGTGCCTGGTCGTCGTCACCGCCGAGGGCCCCCTCACCGGCATCCCGGACGTGCGCCCCTGCACCCTCGGCGGCCTGGACACCGGCTCCGCCGTCGCCCTGCTCGGCCGGATCATCGGGGACACCCGGATCACCGTCGACCCGACCGCCGCCGAGGACCTCGCCGAGGAGTGCGGGGCCCTGCCCGCCGTGCTGACCCTGGCGGGCGGCTGGCTCGCCACCCACCCCAAGGCCGCCGTCGCCGACCTCGCCAAGCAGCTCCACGAGATGCCCCCGGGCACCTCCGGCCCGCTCGGCCGCGCGTTCCGGATCGTCTACGAGTCCCTCCCGCAGCCCGCCCAGCGCACCGTGCGCCTGCTGCCGCTCGCCCCCGCCGGGATCCTCGACTCGCACACCGCCTCCGCCCTCGCGGGCTGCTCCGTGGCCGCGGCCCAGTCCACCCTGGAGGACTTCGCCCGGCTGGGCCTCGTCCGGCACGACCGCGACGGCCTCTTCCGGCTCCCCGGCTGCCTGGCGCCCCTCCTGCGGTCCCTGCTGGAGTCCAAGGAGCGGCCCGCCGAGGTGCAGCTGGCCCGGGCCCGGATGCTGGAACGGACCGTGCGCCTGCTGACCTCCTGCCAGGCCGTGGCCGAGCTGCCCGAGGAGGAGGCCGCCGAGGCGCGGGCGGCCCTGGACGGGCTCCCGCGCGCCCTCCGCTTCCCCGACCGGCGGGCCGCCGCCACCTGGCTGGACACCCGGCTGCCCGCGCTGACCGCCGCCGCGACCCTGGCCGTGGCCGACGGCGGCCTGGACACCCTGGCCCGCCGACTGGTCTCCGCGCTGGTCCGGGCCCTGGCCGCGCACCGGGGCACCGAGGCCGCCGCCCCCGAGCTGTACGGGCTGCACCGGCTGGTCCTCGGCGTGGCCGAACGCCGCCACCTGCACCGGGAGCAGGCCGCGGCCCTGCTGAACCTGGCCGACCTGGACGCCGCGACCGGCCGCACCACCGAGGCCCTGGAGCGCTATCGGGCCGCGCTGGCCGCCGGAAAGGCGGCGAAAGACCCGTACGCGACGGGCCGCGCGATGGAATCCGTAGGCGGCGCGTACCAGGAGCTGGGGGACTGGCCGCGGGCCTCCGACTGGTTCGGCCGAGCCCTGGCCCACGCCCTCGCCCGCGGCGAGCGCTCCGACGAGGCCCGGCTGTACGGGCGGCTCGGCAACGTGCACACCTACGCGGGCCGCTACGGGGAGGCGCTGCGCAGCTGGCGCGCGGCCGCCGCGGGCTACCGCCGGCTGGCCGATGTCCCGGGGCAGGCAAAGGCGTTGAGCGAGATGGCGCGCATTCAGGAGTACGCCGGACGGCCCGAGGAATCGCTGCACACCTGCCGCGAGGCGATCGAGCTCGCGCGCCGCGGCGGGGACGTGCGGCTGCAGGCCGCGCTGCAGGTCCGGCTGGCCGACACGCTGGACCGGCTCGGCGACCCGGCGGCGGCCCGACTGCACCGGTCGGCGGCCGACAGATTGCTGGGAGACGACCCCGCAGCCTGCGAAATCCGCAGTGTCTCGGACTGAAATTATTGGTTTGCAAGGCTAGACAGCGACTCATCCTTCATTAGACTGGCTTCACCACGACATCCAGTGGTGCATCCCGTTGCGCGTTCTTGTGGGCGGGTATGTATGGAAGTGCCCGGTAACATCCCCTGAGTCAAGGACCGTGATCGACGATGAAGGTCGGCATCCCCCGCGAGGTCAAGAACAACGAGTTCCGGGTCGCCATCACGCCCGCCGGTGTGCATGAGCTGGTCCGCAACGGCCACCAGGTCTTCATCGAGCAGAACGCCGGTGTCGGCTCCTCGATCACGGACGCCGAGTACGTCTCCGCCGGAGCCGAGATCCTCGGCACCGCGGACGAGGTCTGGGCGACCGCTGACCTGCTGCTGAAGGTCAAGGAGCCGATCGCGGAGGAGTACCACCGCCTCCGCAAGGACCAGACCCTCTTCACCTACCTGCACCTGGCGGCCTCCCGCGAGTGCACCGACGCCCTGCTGGCGTCCGGCACCACCGCCATCGCGTACGAGACGGTCGAGCTCGCCAACCGCGCGCTGCCGCTCCTCGCCCCGATGTCCGAGGTCGCGGGCCGTCTGGCCCCGCAGGTCGGCGCCTACCACCTGATGCGCTCGGCCGGCGGCCGCGGCGTCCTCCCGGGCGGTGTCCCCGGCACCCACGCCGGCGAGTGCGTGGTCATCGGCGGCGGCGTCTCCGGCTGGAACGCGGCGCAGATCGCCATCGGCATGGGCTTCCACGTGACCCTGCTCGACAAGGACATCAACAAGCTCCGCGAGGCCGACAAGATCTTCGGCACGAAGATCAAGACGATCGTCTCCAACGCCTACGAGCTGGAGAAGGCCGTCGTCGAGGCCGACCTCGTCATCGGCGCCGTACTGATCCCGGGTGCGAAGGCCCCGAAGCTGGTCACCAACGAGCTCGTCGCCAAGATGAAGCCCGGAAGTGTCCTTGTCGACATTGCCATCGACCAGGGCGGCTGCTTCGAGGACTCCCGTCCGACCACCCACGCCGAGCCGACCTTCCAGGTCCACAACTCGGTCTTCTACTGCGTCGCCAACATGCCGGGCGCGGTGCCGAACACCTCCACCTACGCGCTGACCAACGCCACGCTGCCCTACATCGTGCAGCTCGCGAACCTCGGCTGGGTCGAGGCGCTCCGTCGTGACCCGGCGCTCGGCCTGGGCCTCAACACCCATGACGGCAAGGTCGTTTACGGCCCCGTCGCCGAGGCCCACAACCTCGAGTCCGTCGAGCTCAGCGCGCTCCTCGGCTGAACCGTCAACGACTGACGTCAATCTCACGTCTCCGGCCGGACCTTGCCCGCAAGGTCCGGCCGGACGCGTTTGCGGACCGGCCGCCCAGGCCGTTCAACTCGCCTCGAACGTAACCCTTTAACCCTTTCGCGCACCCGTGAAACTTCACAGCGGCGGCGCGCACGCCCTTGACAGAGTGGTGTTCGGTTACCGACACATCGTGCCGGGTCCGGCGGATTGTGTTGCCGCTGGGCGGTGACACGCCATAGAGTCGCCAACCGTCGGCATGGTGCAACGCTGACCTATCGATAAGTGTCCTGGTCACGTCCGAGGAGGTAAGACGACTTGTGAATGAGTCGACATTTGCTCCTGGGGGTGGTCGAGCAGGGACGCCCGAGGGGACCCAGAGTTCCGCCGGGCTCGAAGCTGTCGGCTCCGTCGCGGTCCGCACCTTCGCAAACCACCAGCACATGACGACGCCCCAAAAGAGCATGGACGGCCTAGACGTGAACTCCACGGCCGGCGACCACAGCGGCGATGCGCCCATTGGTTTCGCCGACTACGACCAGGTGCCCGAGGGGCACTTCTACGACCCCGACGCGGAGTACGAGCCCGACCCCGAGTACGCGGCCACCCTCGCGCCCGACGCTGCCCGCCAGCGCCGCGAGCGCATCGGCCCGACCGGGCGTCCGCTGCCGTACTTCCCGATCCCGGGCCCGCTGACCGACCACGGTCCGGCGAAGATCATCGCGATGTGCAACCAGAAGGGCGGCGTCGGCAAGACCACGTCGACCATCAACCTGGGCGCCGCGCTCGCCGAGTACGGGCGCCGCGTGCTGCTCGTCGACTTCGACCCGCAGGGCGCGCTGTCCGTGGGCCTCGGCGTGAACCCGATGGAACTCGACCTGACGGTCTACAACCTGCTCATGGAGCGGGGCATGTCGGCCGACGAGGTGCTGCTCAAGACGGCGGTCCCCAACATGGACCTGCTGCCGAGCAACATCGACCTGTCCGCCGCCGAAGTGCAGTTGGTCAGCGAGGTCGCGCGCGAGTCGACGCTCCAGCGGGCGCTCAAGCCGCTGATGAACGACTACGACTACATCGTGATCGACTGTCAGCCCTCGCTGGGCCTGCTGACGGTGAACGCCCTGACGGCGGCTCACAAGGTCATCGTCCCGCTGGAATGCGAGTTCTTCGCCCTGCGCGGCGTGGCGCTGCTGACCGAGACCATCGAGAAGGTCCAGGAGCGGCTCAACCCGGAGCTGGAGCTCGACGGCATCCTCGCCACCATGTACGACTCCCGCACGGTGCACAGCCGCGAGGTGCTGGCGCGCGTCGTCGAGGCCTTCGACGACCACGTCTACCACACGGTCATCGGCCGGACGGTGCGCTTCCCGGAGACCACGGTCGCCGGCGAGCCGATCACCACGTACGCCTCCAACTCCGTCGGCGCCGCCGCCTACCGCCAGCTGGCCAGGGAGGTGCTCGCCCGGTGTCCCGCCGAGTGAGTCTGCCCGGAGCCGACGAACTGTTCCGCACGACCGGGGGGATGGCCCTCCAGTCGTCCTCGCCGAGGCGGGGCGCCGAGGAGGCGTCGCCGGCGGCGGGCGGCGGTACGGAGCACGCGGTGGCCGCCGCACCGGCGGAGGGAACGGCGAGGACCACCGGGGACGGCCCGGGGGTGGGTGCGCAGCGCAGGCCGCAGGAAGGTTCTGCCGGCGCCGGACCCCGGCAGGGCAAGGGCCAGGGCCGGGGCGCGAACCGCCGGCCGAGCGGGCGCGAGCGGCACGACGAGAAGATCACGGTCTACGTCTCCGCCGAGGAGCTCATGGACCTGGAGCACGCCCGGCTGGTGCTCCGCGGGGAGCACGGGCTCGCGGTCGACCGGGGCCGGATCGTCCGCGAGGCGGTCGCGGTCGTCCTGGCGGACCTGGAGTCGCGCGGCGACGCCAGCATCCTGGTCCGCCGCCTGCGTGGCCGCTAGCCGCTGCCGGCCGTCCGGTCCCGCCGGCGTTCGAGGCGCTGGGGGCACCCCCAGCGGTAGCTGGGGGAGGTCTGGGGGCGGAGCCCCCGGGAGGCGCCGCGCAGCGGCGCCGTCCCCGGGCCACGGTGGGCCGGAAACGCCCGGCCAGGGCCTAGGCTGGGCCGTTCGACCCCGCACCACCCTGGATCCGCATGCCCCCCAACCACCCCGCCCGCCGGCCCCTGGGGCGCGGCCCCGGCACCCCGCAGGAACCCGCTGAGGCGCCCGCTGCGGCCCCGGCGGCCCCGGGCGGCATCGACGCGGCCCCGGCGGCCTCCGAGGCCGCTGACGCCTCCTCCCAGCCCCCCGCCGGAGGCGACGGCCGGTTCACCCTGCGGCTCGACAACTTCGAGGGCCCCTTCGACCTGCTGCTCCAGCTGATCTCCCGGCACAAGCTCGACGTCACCGAGGTCGCCCTCTCCAAGGTCACCGACGAGTTCATGGCGCACATCCGCGCCATGGGCCCCGACGGGGACCTCGACCAGACCACCGAGTTCCTCGTGGTCGCCGCCACCCTCCTCGACCTCAAGGCCGCCCGGCTGCTGCCCGCCGCCGAGGTGGAGGACGAGGCCGACCTCGCGCTGCTGGAGGCCCGGGACCTGCTGTTCGCCCGGCTGCTCCAGTACCGGGCCTACAAGCGGATCGCCGAGATCTTCGAGCACCGCGCCGCCGACGAGGGCCGCCGCTTCCCCCGGACCGTCGGCCTGGAGCCGCACCACGCCGAGCTGCTGCCCGAGGTGGTCCTGGGCATCGGTGCCGACGGGCTCGCCCGCCTCGCGGTCAAGGCCATGCAGCCCCGGGCGAAGCCAGAGGTCTACGTCGACCACATCCACGCCCCGCTGGTCAGCGTCCGCGAGCAGGCGGGTCTCGTCGTACGCCTGCTCAAGGCGCGCGGCGAGGCGACCTTCCGGGAGCTGACCGAGGACGCCCCGGACACCCTCACCGTCGTGGCCCGCTTCCTGGCGCTCCTGGAGCTCTACCGGGAGAAGGCCGTCGCCCTCGACCAGGAGGAGGCCCTGCTCACCCTGACCGTCCGCTGGTGCGGCGGGGACGGCGACGGCATGCCGACGGTGACCGACGAGTTCGACCGAGTCGTGGAGGTACGGGACTGATGGAGCTCGTGGAGCCCAGGGAGCTCAAGGGGGCGCTGGAGGCCGTCCTGATGGTGGTGGACGAGCCCGCGACCGCCGAGCACCTCGCCAAGGTGCTCGGACGCACCCCCCGTGAGGTCGCCGACACCCTCGCCGCCCTCGCCGACGAGTACACCGTCCAGCGCCGGGGCTTCGAGCTGCGGCAGGTCGCCGGGGGCTGGCGGTTCTACACCCGGCCCGAGTACGCCGAGGCCGTCGAGGCCTTCGTCCTGGACGGCCAGCAGGCCCGCCTCACCCAGGCGGCCCTGGAGACCCTCGCGGTCGTCGCGTACCGCCAGCCGGTCAGCCGTTCGCGGGTCTCGGCGGTCCGCGGGGTGAACTGCGACGGGGTCATGAGGACCCTGCTCCAGCGGGGTCTGGTGGCCGAGGCGGGCACGGAACCCGAAACAGGTGCGATCCTGTACAGGACGACGAACTACTTTCTGGAGCGGATGGGCCTGCGCGGCCTGGACGAGCTCCCGGAGCTCGCGCCCTTCCTCCCCGAGGCGGACGCGATCGAAGCCGAGACGCAAGAAGGTGTGCCGTCGTTCGATCCGGACGCACCGGACACTGACGTAGACGACGACAAGACGACGGACATTTGATGCGAAGCAGCGGCAACGGCAACGGTGGCAACAGGAACAGCGGCGGCGGTGGCGGCGGTGGGCGCGGTGGCGCCCGCGGCGGCGGCTCCTCCGGCGGCGGTGGCTACCGCGGCGGCAGCGGCGGCAGCGGCGGTGGCTACCGTGGCGGCTCCGGCGGCGGCTCGGGCAGCGGCGGCGGCTACCGTGGCGGCGGCTCGGGCAGCGGCGGCGGCTACCGCGGCTCCTCCTCCGGCGGCGGCCAGGGCGGCCCGCGCGACCGTGACCGCGACCAGGCGCCCCAGCGCCCCCGCAACCCGCGCCCCGAGGAGCGCCGCTACGACGTGGGCCCCGAGGGCGAGCGCAGCAGCGGCGGCGCCCGCGGCGCGGCGGCGCGCGGTGGCGCCAAGGGCGGTCCCCGGACCTCCAAGACCCCCGGCATCGGTGGCGCCGGCGGCCCGCGCCGCGGTCCGGGCAGCCGCAGCGGGCAGTCCCGCCCCCGCGAGCTGGACGCGCGGATCGAGGAGCGGGTGCGCGACCGGTACGCCGACAAGCCGGTGATCAAGACCCCGAAGACCTTCCCCGGCGCCGAGCTGGAGGGCGAGCGGCTGCAGAAGGTGCTGGCCCGGGCCGGCATGGGCTCGCGCCGCGCGTGCGAGGAGCTCATCGAGCAGGCCCGTGTCGAGGTCAACGGCGAGATCGTCACCGAGCAGGGCAAGCGCGTCCAGCCGAAGGACGAGATCAAGGTGGACGGCCTGACCGTCGCCACCCAGTCGTACCTGTTCTTCGCGCTGAACAAGCCGGCCGGCGTCGTCTCCACCATGGAGGACCCGGACGGCCGCCAGTGCCTGGGCGACTACGTCACCAACCGCGAGACCCGCCTGTTCCACGTCGGCCGGCTCGACACCGAGACCGAGGGCATCATCCTCCTCACCAACCACGGTGAGCTGGCCCACCGCCTCACGCACCCCAAGTACGGCGTGCAGAAGACCTACGTCGCCGCGATCACCGGCTCCCTGCCGCGCGACATCGGCAAGCGGCTCAAGGACGGCATCGAGCTGGAGGACGGGTACGCCCGTGCCGACAACTTCCGCGTCGTCGACCAGGTCGGCAAGAACTACCTGGTCGAGGTGACCCTCCACGAGGGCCGCAAGCACATCGTCCGCCGCATGCTGTCCGAGGCCGGCTTCCCGGTCGACAAGCTCGTCCGGACGGCCTTCGGCCCGATCGAGCTCGGCGACCAGAAGTCCGGCTGGCTGCGCCGCCTGACCAACACCGAGGTCGGCATGCTCATGCGCGAGGTCGGCCTCTAGCCGTCCCCGACACCCCCGTACGGAAGCCCGCGGTGCCCTCGGCACCGCGGGCTTCCGCGTTCCCGGACGGGTTCTTGCCGGAGCGCACCCGGCCTGTTTATAGTCAACCTGACTATTAAAGGGAGCGGGTGGCCCCATGGGCTGGTACATGAGCTGGACCGAGATCCTCGGCTTCGCCACGGGAGCCCTGTGCGTCTGGCTGGTGGCGCGGCAGCACGTCGCCAACTGGCCGGTCGGCATCGCCAACAACGTGTTCTTCATCGTCCTGTTCGCCCAGGCCGGCCTCTACGCCGACGCCGGGTTGCAGATCGTCTTCATCGCCCTCGCCGCGTACGGCTGGTGGTCCTGGACCCACGGGGGTGGACCAGGAACCGCCGGGGCCCTGCCGGTGCGCCGCACCACGCGCGCCGAATGGCTCTGGCTGCTCGCGGCGGGGGCGGTGGGGACCGCCGCGCTGACCCTGCTCCTCGGCCGGGTCAGCGACTCCACCGTCCCCTTCTGGGACGCGCTCACCACCGCCCTGTCCCTCATGGCCACCTACGGGCAGTGCCGCAAGCTGCTGGAGTCCTGGTGGCTGTGGATCGCCGCCGACCTCGTCTACGTCCCGCTGTACGCCTACAAGGGGCTCTACCTGACCTCGGTCCTCTACGTGGGCTTCCTCGCCCTGTGCGTGGCCGGGTACGTCGGCTGGCGGCGGGCGCTGCCGGCGCGCGCGGTCCGTACGGCGGCGGCCGCGGGAGCGGCCGCGTGAGCGCCCGCGGGCGGTACGGGCACGGGCTGGTGCTCGGCAAGTTCTACCCGCCGCACGCCGGCCACCACCACCTCGTGCGCACCGCCCAGGACCAGTGCGAGCGGCTGACCGTGCTGGTGTGCGCCGCCTCGGTGGAGTCCGTGCCGCTCGCCGACCGGGTCGCCTGGATGCGCGAGGAGCACCCCCGCGCGGACGTCGTCGGCGCGGTCGACGACGTCCCCGTCGACCTGCACGACCCGGCGGTCTGGGAGGCGCACATGGCGATCTTCCGGGCGGCGGTGGGCCGGCCCGTGGACGCCGTCTTCACCTCCGAGGAGTACGGGACCGAGCTCGCCCGGCGCTTCGGCGCCGAGGAGGTCCTCGTGGACCCGGCGCGCAGCCTGTTCCCCGTCTCCGGGACGGCCGTACGGGCGGACCCGGCCGGCTGCTGGGAGTTCCTGGGGCCGGCCGTGCGGGCGGCGCTGACCCGGCGGGTCGTCGTGCTCGGCGCCGAGTCCACCGGGACCACGACCCTCTCGCGGGAGCTCGCCGCGCACTACCGGCGGCGCGGCGGGGTGTGGGCGAAGACCGGCTGGGTCGCCGAGTACGGGCGCCAGTACAGCGAGGAGAAGCTGGCCGCGGCCCGCGCCGTGGACCCGGCGGCCTCCTGGGAGCACATGACCTTCGCCTCGCGGGAGTTCCCGGTGATCGCCCGCCGGCAGGACGAGAACGAGGACCGGGCCGCCCGGCTCGGCTCGCCGGTGCTGTTCTGCGACACCGACTCCTTCGCGACGGGCATCTGGCACGAGCGCTACGCCGGCGGCCGCAACCGCGAGGTCGAGGCGATCGCCGCGCGGACCCGACGGGACCTGTACCTGCTGACGGACCACGAAGGGGTCCCCTTCGAGGACGACGGGCTGCGCGAGGGGCCGGAGCTCAGACCCTGGATGACCGCCCGCTTCCGGCGGGAACTCGCCCGCACGGGCAGGCGTTTCCTGGTCGTGGGCGGCGACCGGCGCGCGCGGCTGGAGCAGGCCGTCGCCGCCGTCGACGGCCTGCTGGCCGAGGGCCGGCACTTCACCGCGCCGCTCCCGGAGCGCCGATGACCGGCCGGGCGGCGGGGGCGGCGGACCATGGCGACCGGGGCCGGGCGGCGGGCGCCGGACCGGGCGCCGGAGCCGGCGGCGGCGGCGCGGCGCACCCCGGCCCGGCCGGGGGCGTGCCCGGACCGGACGCCGCCCCCGCCCCCGCGCCCTACGACCCGCGCGCGTTCGAGCCGTTCGCGGTGACCGTCGACCTGGCGGTGCTCACCGTGCGCGGCGGCGCCCTGCACGTGCTGCTGATCCGGCGCGGGCAGGAGCCGTACGCCGGGGCCTGGGCGCTGCCCGGCGGCTTCGTGCTGCCCCGGGAGTCCGCGGAGACGGCGGCGCTGCGCGAGCTCGCCGAGGAGACCGGCCTGCCGCCCGAGCTGGTCGGCGCGCTGCACCTGGAGCAGCTGCGCACCTACAGCGAACCGGACCGCGACCCCCGGATGCGGGTGGTGTCCGTCGCCTTCACCGCGCTCGTCCCCGACATGCCCGAACCGGCAGAGGAGGGCGGCGGCGACGCCGACCGGGCGCGCTGGGTGCCGGTCGGGGAGGCCGCCGGGCTCGCCTTCGACCACGCCCGGATCCTCGGGGACGCCCGCCGGCGGGTGGGCGCGAAGCTGGAGTACACCTGCCTCGCGACCGCCTTCTGCCCGCCCGAGTTCACCCTCGGGGAACTCCAGGCCGTCTACGAGACCGTCTGGGGCACCGCCCTGGACCGCCCCAACTTCCGCCGCAAGGTCCTGGCCACCCCCGGCTTCGTCCAAGCCGTGCCCGGGGCCGCCCGGCTCACCGGCGGCCGCGGCAAACCGGCCGCCCTCTACCGGGCCGGACCGGCGACCACCCTCCACCCGCCCCTGCTGCGACCCACGGAAGGACCGACCCCGTGACCGCCCCCAAGCGCGCCGCGACCGGCGCCCTCATCGGCCTGGCCCTGGGCGACGCCCTCGGCTTCCCGACCGAGTTCAACGACGTCCCGTCCATCCTGGCCAAGACCGGCCCGTGGCGGCGGATGCCGCTGCCCCGCCCGGCGATCGTCACCGACGACACCCAGATGACCCTGGCCCTGGCCCGCGGGATACGGACGGCCGCCGAGCGCGGCCGCGTCGGCCCACTGCGGCTGGCCCGGCCGGTCCGCGAGGAGTTCGTCGACTGGTACCACTCCCCGGAGAACAACCGCGCCCCCGGCCGCACCTGCATGGTGGCCTGCCGCCTGCTGGACGACCCGGCGCGGGACTGGCGCGACGCCTCCCAGACCGGCTCCAAGGGCTGCGGTGCCAACATGCGCGTGGCACCCGTCGGCCTGGTCCCCGGCTGGACGGACGAGGAGCGCGCCGGCGCCGCCCAGCTCCAGTCGGCCCTCACCCACGGCCACCCCACCGCGCTGGCCGCCTCCGACCTGACCGCCCGCGCCGTGTACCTCCTGGCACAGGGCACCGAGGTGACGGGCCTGGTCGGGCGGCTGCGCTCGTACGCCCTGGAGAACCGCACCCGCTACCACGAGCGCTGGCTCGGCGACCTCTGGATGCGCACCGCCTCCGACGCCTCCCCGGAGTCCTTCATCGCCCGCGGCTGGGACGAGTGCCTGGCCGCCCTCGACCGGCTCACGGCGGCCCTGCGCACTCCCTCCCCGGAGACCGACCCCTGCCTGGCCACCGGTGAGGGCTGGATCGCCGAGGAGGCCCTGGCCACGGCCCTGCACTGCTTCCTGCTCTTCCCGGACGAACCCCTCCTGGCCCTGCGCCGCGCGGCCTGCACGGCGGGCGACTCCGACTCCCTCGCCTGCCTGGCCGGCGCCTTCGCGGGCGCCCACCTCGGCGCGGCCGCCTGGCCCCGCGACTGGGAGGGCGGCATCGAGTACCGCGAGGAACTCCTGACCTTCGGCACCCTCTGGGACGCGTGAACGGCCTAAAGGGCCGACGCACGGCGGGTGCGGTGGAGGAAGTCCGCGACGCGGGGGAGGTCCGGGTCGGGTGGGAGGGGGGTGGTGGTGAGGGCGGTTTCGGCCTCCTGGGTCAGGTGGGTCATCCAGGTGTCGACCTCCTCCCAGGTCAGCTCGCCCCGCTTCACCGCCAGGAGGCGGTCGCGGTACGGGGTGGCGTCGACGTCCAGGCGGCCCGTGCGCAGCAGGTCGCGGCAGGACAGGAGCAGGCGCAGCAGGTGCATGGCGTGCTTCCAGCGGGGGGCGCCGTGGAGGCGGACGTCCGCGACGAGTTTGCGGTGCTGGCCGGCCGCGTAGCGGGTGAAGGTGGCGTGGGCCCGGCGGGAGAGGAAGGCGTCCCGCAGGGAGACGAGTTCCTCTCCCACCGGGGTGATCCGGTCCACCAGGGGCGAGTGCAGGCACTCCAGGACGTTCGGGTTGGCGCGCAGCGCGAGCTCGCAGAAGCGCTCCAGTTCCCAGGAGAACTCCTCCTCCCGCGGCCCCTCCACGTGCGTGGGGGGCTTGTCGAACCGCCAGTAGAGGGGCGTGGGGGCGAGGAAGACACCGCGCCGGTCGGTGTCGCTCGCCTCCGTGGCCAGCCCGAAGGCGCGGGAGCCCGTCACGCAGGCGTAGATCGTGTGGTCCCGGACCAGGGTGAGGTCGTCCATGCGGGGGAGGGTAGGCGGGCGGAGCGGGGCTAGGCGAGCGAGATTTCGCCGTTGGGGGCCACCTTGATCTGCTGCTCCGCCAGCGGGCGGGTCGCCGGGCCGTGGGCCACCGCACCGTCCGCGATCTGGAACTTGCTGCCGTGGCAGGGGCAGTCGATGGTGCCGTCCGCGACCTTGTCCACCAGGCAGCCCTGGTGGGTGCAGACCGCCGAGAAGCACCGGAAGGACCCGGCCGTCGGCTGGGTCACCACCAGCTTCGCCTCCTTGAGGACCGTGCCGCCGCCCACCGGCACCTTCGAGGAGTCCCCGAGGGGCTTCGCCGCCTGGGGCGGGGCGGACGCCATCGGGGACGAGGCCGGTGCGGAGGCGGCGGCGGACGGGGCCGACGGGCCCGCCGGCTCGGTGGCGGGCTTCTTGTCGCCGCCGCCGCAGGCGGCGAGCGTGCCGCCCGCCAGGGCAGCCGCCCCGGCCGCGAGTACCGTGCGCCGGGCGGTCTGTGACTCGGTCATGGGAGCTCCGTGATTCGTCGGTGGCAGGGGTTGGCGAGGAGCATCCTGGCGCGTGCCGGGCTCCGATTGAAGCCCGCCACTCCGGTTCACCCGCCCGGGTGCCAGGGGGCCAGCTCCGCCGCACCGCCGCCGGGCGTGCGTACGACCTCCCACACGCGCACCACGGCCTCCCGGTTCAACGGCCCGTGGACGTGCGGATACGGGTCCTCGGGGCCGGTCCGGCGGACCTCCGCCGCCAGGGCCGCCTCGTCGAGCTCCACGGCGAGCAGCGGGCCCGGCACCTCCCGGTAGTGGGACCCCGCGATGGCGAGGACGGTCGGCCGGTCCGCCGAACAGTGGACGAACCCCTCGGCGGCGAGCGAGGCGGGGGCGTACGGGAGCTCCGGAGCGGCGCTCCAGTCGGCGAGCGGGACGATGTGGAAGATCATGCCGGTGGTTCTACCGCACCGGCGCCGACACCCGTGCGCCAGGTGGCGGTACGGGATGATCCGGGTGACATTGTCCGTGTCCCGAAACCCCCTCGAAAGGCACAGGACCATGGCGGGTAACGACCTCGGCTCCCTGCTCGGCGGACTCCTCGGCGGCGGCCAGGGCGGCAGCGGCGGCGCGGCGGGCGCCGGCGGAGGCGGAGGCGGCAACATCCTCGGCTCCCTGATGGGAGCGCTCCTGGGCGGCGGCGGAGCCGGCGGCGGCCGGGCGGGCGGCGCGGACAACCCCCTCGGCGGCCTGCTGGACATGCTCGGCAAGGCCGGCCTCGCCGACCAGGCCCGGTCCTGGATCGGCACCGGCGACAACCAGCCCGTCAGCGGGGAGCAGGTCGCCAGGGCCCTCCCGGACGACGCCCTCCGGGAGGTGGCCCAGCAGGCGGGGGTCAGCCCCGAGGAGGCGGCCGACCAGATCGCCCAGCAGCTCCCCCAGGTGGTCGACCAGCTGACCCCGAACGGGCAGGTGCCCTCGGGATCGCTGGAGGACATCATCCGGCAGCAGAACCTCTGACCCGCGTCGAGAGCGGCCACCAGGGCCCGGCCCCGTCCACAGGGCGGACCGCCGGGCCCTTCCGGGGTACCGAGTGGCTACCCTGAGTCAGGCCCGGCCCGTCGTTACGTGATCCCCTTGGAGCGCCCCGTGAGAACCGCCGTCGTCATCGGAACCGGACTGATCGGCACCTCGGCGGCGCTCGCCCTGACGGCCCGCGGGATCTCCGTCCACCTCGTCGACCACGACCCCGCGCAGGCCCGTACCGCCGCCGCCCTGGGCGCCGGCACCGACGACGCCCCCGAGGGCCAGGTCGACCTCGCCATCGTCGCCGTGCCGCCCGCCCACGTGGCCGCGGCCCTGGCCGACGCCATCGGACGCGGACTGGCCCGCGCCTACGTGGACGTGGCCAGCGTCAAGGGCGGGCCGCGCCGCGAGCTCGCCGCCCTGGGCACCGACACCTCCGCCTACATCGGCACCCACCCCATGGCCGGCAAGGAGCGCTCCGGCCCGCTGGCCGCGACCGCCGACCTGTTCGAGGGCCGCCCCTGGGTGCTGACCCCGACCCGGGACACCGACCACGAGGTGCTGAACCTCGCGCTGGAGCTCGTCGCCCTGTGCCGGGCCGTGCCCGTCGTGATGGACGCCGACGCCCACGACCGGGCGGTCGCCCTGGTCTCGCACACCCCGCAGCTGGTCTCCAGCATGGTCGCCGCCCGCCTGGAGGAGGCGGACGAGACGGCGGTGCGGCTGTGCGGGCAGGGCATCCGCGACGTGACCCGGATCGCCGCCTCCGACCCCCGGATGTGGGTGGAGATCCTCTCCGCCAACCCCGGCCCCGTAGCCGACGTCCTGGCCGGCATCGCCGCCGACCTGGAGGAGACGGTGGAGGCGCTGCGCGGCCTGCAGTCCGCCGACGAGGCCAAGCGCCGGGGCGGGGCCGCCGGCATCGAGGACGTCCTCAAGCGCGGCAACGCCGGCCGCGTCCGCGTCCCCGGCAAGCACGGCGCGGCCCCCATGGCCTACGAGACGGTCGGGGTGTTCATCAGCGACAAGCCCGGCGAGCTGGCCCGGATCTTCGCCGACGCCGGCCGGGCCGGGGTCAACATCGAGGACGTGCGGATCGAGCACGCCACGGGCCAGCAGGCCGGTCTGGTCCAGCTCATGGTGGAACCGCGGGCCGTCGGGGCCCTGACCGCCGAGCTGCGGGAACGGGGCTGGGCGCTGCGGCAGCAGTAGTCCCGGCGCGGGCCCGCTGCCGGCGGGGCCGGGGGCGGGGCCGTCGCGGGCCGGCCCGGCCGTGGGGCCGGGACAGGGGGGTTCCGGGGCCCGGTAACCTGGTGAGGGGCGCTCTTGGCGCGCCCGGACACGTACGCGCAACCAGGAAGGTGCCCGCCCCGTGGAATCCGCAGCTCCGTCCGCCGTGATCGTCGCCATCGACGGTCCCTCCGGCACGGGCAAGTCCAGCACCTCCAAGGCCGTGGCCGCCAAGCTCGGGCTGCGCTACCTGGACACCGGTGCCCAGTACCGGGCCATCACCTGGTGGATGATCACCAACGGCGTCGACACCGACGACCCGCAGGCGATCGCCCTCGCGGCCGGCAAGCCGGCCATCGTCTCCGGCACGGACCCCTCCGCGCCCACCATCACCGTGGACGGCCAGGACGCCTCCGGCCCCATCCGCACCCAGGAGGTCACCTCCAAGGTCAGCGCCGTCAGCGCCGTCCCCGAGGTGCGCACCCTGATCACCGAGCTCCAGCGCTCCATCGCCGCCGAGGCGGCGGCGGAGGCCGACGGGATCGTGGTCGAGGGCCGGGACATCGGCACCACCGTCCTGCCCGACGCCGACCTCAAGGTCTTCCTGACCGCCTCCGCCGAGGCCCGCGCCGCCCGCCGCAGCGGCGAACTGCGCGGCAAGGAGGCCACCGACCTGGCCGCCACCAAGGAAGCCCTGATCAAGCGGGACGCCGCCGACTCCGGCCGCAAGACCTCCCCGCTGGCCAAGGCCGGCGACGCCGTCGAGGTCGACACCACCGAGCTCACCCTCGACCAGGTCATCGAGTGCGTCGTGACCCTGGTGGAAGAGCGGCGGGGCACGTGAGCGATACGCCCTCCCCCAAGGGTGCGGCGGTCGGCAGACGCATCGGAATCGGGCTCATGTACGGGCTCTGGAAGCCGCGTGTGCTGGGTGCCTGGAAGGTACCCGCCACCGGCCCCGTGATCCTGGCCGTGAACCACTCCCACAACATCGACGGACCCCTGGTCATGGGGACCGCCCCCCGGCCGCTGCACTTCCTGATCAAGAAGGAGGCGTTCGTCGGGCCCCTCGGTCCCTTCCTGGAAGGGATCGGGCAGGTGAAGGTGGACCGCTCCGGCACCGACCGGACCGCGGTCACCCGCGCCCTGGAGGTCCTCGGCAACGGCGGCGCCCTGGGGATATTCCCCGAGGGCACCCGCGGCGACGGGGACTTCGCGTCCCTGCGCGCCGGCCTCACCTACTTCGCGGTCCGCAGCGGCGCCCCGATCGTGCCGGTCGCCGTCCTCGGCAGCACCGACGCCGAGGGCCGGCTCGTCAAGGGCCTGCCGCCGCTGCGCAGCCGTGTCGACATCGTCTTCGGCTCCGCCTTCGAGGCCGGGGACGGCGCGGGCCGCCGTACGCGGACCGCGCTGGACGCGGCCACCGTGCGCATCCAGGACCGGCTGACCGCCCACCTGGCCGACGCCAAGCGCCTCACCGGGCGCTGAGCGAGACTTGAACCCAGTAGTGGTGCCCGCCGCGCGGACGACACCACCGACCACCACGAACGACGAGGAACGGACTTCATGAACGACCAGCACGACCACGGAGCACTTGGCGACGCCGAGTACGCGGAGTTCATGGAGCTCGCCGCGGAGGAAGGTTTCGACCTTGAGGACGTCGAGGACGCGATCGGGGAGGCCGGACACGGCCCGCTCCCGGTCCTCGCCGTCGTCGGCCGCCCGAACGTCGGCAAGTCGACCCTGGTCAACCGCATCATCGGCCGCCGCGAGGCGGTCGTCGAGGACAAGCCGGGCGTCACCCGCGACCGCGTGACCTACGAGGCCGAGTGGGCGGGCCGCCGCTTCAAGGTGGTCGACACCGGCGGCTGGGAGCAGGACGTCCTCGGCATCGACGCCTCCGTCGCCGCCCAGGCCGAGTACGCCATCGAGACCGCCGACGCGGTCGTCTTCGTCGTGGACGCCAAGGTCGGCGCCACCGACAGCGACGAGGCCGTCGTCAAGCTGCTGCGCCGGGCCGGCAAGCCCGTCGTGCTGTGCGCCAACAAGGTCGACGGCCAGAGCGGCGAGGCCGACGCGGCCTACCTGTGGTCCCTGGGCCTGGGCCAGCCCTACCCGGTCTCCTCGCTGCACGGCCGCGGCACGGGCGACATGCTCGACGCCGTCCTGGAGGTCCTGCCGGAGGCCCCCGAGCAGACCTTCGGCGGCGCCCCGATCGGCGGCCCGCGCCGCATCGCCCTGATCGGCCGCCCGAACGTCGGCAAGTCCTCGCTGCTGAACAAGGTGGCCCGCGAGGACCGCGTCGTCGTCAACGAGCTGGCCGGCACCACCCGCGACCCGGTCGACGAGCTGATCGAGCTCGGCGGGGTCACCTGGAAGTTCGTCGACACGGCCGGCATCCGCAAGAAGGTCCACCTCCAGCAGGGCGCCGACTACTACGCCTCGCTGCGCACGGCCGCCGCCGTCGAGAAGGCGGAGGTGGCGGTCATCCTGATCGACACCACCGAGTCCATCAGCGTCCAGGACCAGCGCATCATCACCATGGCCGTCGAGGCCGGCCGCGCGATCGTGATCGCCTACAACAAGTGGGACGAGCTGGACGAGGAGCGCCGCTACTACCTCGAGCGCGAGATCGAGACCGAGATGCAGCAGGTCTCCTGGGCCCCGCGCGTCAACGTCTCCGCGCTGACCGGCCGTCACATGGAGAAGCTGGTCCCGGCGATCGAGACGGCCCTCGCGGGCTGGGAGACGCGCGTCCCGACCGGCCGGCTGAACGCCTTCCTCGGCGAGGTCGTCGCGGCCCACCCGCACCCGATCCGCGGCGGCAAGCAGCCCCGCATCCTGTTCGGCACCCAGGCGGGGAGCAAGCCGCCGCGGTTCGTCCTCTTCGCCTCCGGCTTCCTGGAGCACGGCTACCGGCGCTTCATCGAGCGCCGTCTGCGCGAGGAGTTCGGCTTCGAGGGGACGCCGATCCACATCTCGGTGCGGGTGCGCGAGAAGCGCGGCGCCCAGTACAAGAAGAAGAAGTAGCGGTCGCGGTGGCGCGCCGGGGTCAGTAGCCCCGGCGCGGAGCGGGCGGCAGGGCCGCCGGGATGTGCTGCATCCCGGTGTGGTGCTGCCGCCCGTCGCCGTATCCGGAGCCCGGTGCGGCCCCGGCGTGGGCGTACAGGGGCTGCGGGACGACCGGCGCGGGCGGGTACGCGGGCTGCCAGGGGTCGGAGCGCTGCCATGCGGAACCGTTCCACCCGGCGGCGTAGGAGCCGCCGTACGAGGACGAGCCGTAGGAGGACGATCCGTACGAGCCGTACGAGGACCCGTACGAGAACGCGGTGAAGCCGAGGTCCTCCTCGCCGGTCCGGTCACCCGGCAGGGCCCGGAAGGACCTCCGGTACTCGGAGTACAGGGCGTCGAAGATCGGGGTGTGCGAGTCGGCCGGAGCGGGGTCCCGGTCCAGGGCGGGGCGCATCGGGGGGACGCTGCTCGGATGGGACGGGGCGCGGGAGGGGTCGTATGCGTGCACGTATCAGCCAACGAAACCGGGGCGCTGCGGATGCGGGGTGACGGGGCGTAAAACGCAGATCGCCGGGGGTGCGCGGGACGGACCGCACACCCCCGGCGCATGCCGCCCGGCCTCCTTCGTGGGGAGGACGGACGGCCGTTCCGGCGGGGAGGGAAGGCTTCGCTCCGGGCTCAGGCGCCCGCGGCGCCCGCGAGGGGCATGGAGGCCGCGACGAGCTTGCCGTTGCTCGCGGCCTTGTCCAGGGCGTCGCGGAGCAGGTCCTCGCGCGGCTGCTGGCCGATGGAGCCGACGGGGGCGGCGTACACCAGGACCCGCTGGGTCTTGTTGACCGCGGCCCGCCAGCCGTCGGTGACGGACAGCGCCTGGTGCGCCTGCCACCAGGAGGCCTGGGGGCCGCCGCCCGCGCCGGGCTGGAGCACGGCGTGCAGCTGGCCGCCGGCGAGGAGGACGGACCAGCCTTCGAGGGCGGAGGGCACCTGGTTGGTGTCGGTGACGGGGATGAAGCCCTGCTCGATGAGGAGCGGCAGGAAGTCGTCGCCGGGGCCGGTGGTGCCGGGGCGCGCGATCGGGGCGGTCGGCTCGACGACGAGCGCGGGGTGCAGCTCGCCGTTGATCAGGATCAGGCCGCTGGTGATGCCGAGGACGGCCTGGCCGCCGGGGACGCTCTGCGGGACCTCGCCGGCGGGGGCCGCCTCGGGGGCGGGGCTGTCGCCGGTGATGCTGCGGACCGCGCCCTGGAGCTCGGCCTCGGAGACCGTGACGACCTGGGAGGGGATGCAGCCGGCGTGGGCGAAGGCGAGGACGGCCGTCTCCTCGCCCACGAACAGCACGGTGCTCGTCGGGTCGGTCTCGGGGTCGCCGGGGGTGCGGCAGGAGGTGCAGTCGTAACTGCCCGGGGCGTCGTCGCCCGTGAGCAGCCTGTCGGCTTCTTCGTCACCGATCTCGGCACGTACCTCAAGACTGACGTCGAGCATGCGCGGCACGGGGGGGCTCCTCATTCGTGCGGGGGCCGGGGGGTTCCCGGCTCGCCGGGCACAACGGCCGAGGCTCGGTGGGGGTCACGCCGTTTGAGGGAACGGAATCGAACCGGCCACCCGAAGGAGTGAAGCGGCGGGGGGCGGCTTCGTTTTCCTTGCAACTGTTGCCTGCTTGTGCGCAGTTGGTGGCCGGGGCTGGTCGTTTGGGGGGTGGGTCGGCGGTCGGCCGTCCGGGTGGGGCGCGGGGGCGCGCCGCGTGGCGGGGCGGACGGGAGCGGGGGGCTGCGTAGCGTGGCGCGATGCCCGACGTCTGCCTCCGGGCCCGTTCCCGGGTCCGTTCCCGGCGGGCCGCGCTCGCGGTCTGCGCCGCGCTGGTGCTCGTACTCCCGTGGGGTGCCGGGGCGGTCGCGGCGCCGCCCCCGCCGGCTCCCGGGCCGGCGGGGGCCGCGCACCCCGGTTCGCCGGGGGTGATCGGGAGCGGGCCGGGGGACTGCGGGCCGGGCGGGGAGTGGCCGTGGGACTGCGTCGCGGACTGCGAGAGCAGCGGGCGCTGGGCGGTGAACACGGGCAACGGCTTCTACGGGGGGCTGCAGTTCTGGCATCCGACGTGGGTGGAGTACGGGGGGCTGGTGTACGCGGCGCGGGCGGACCTGGCGACGCGGGAGCAGCAGATCCGGGTCGCGGAGGAGGTGCTGGGGACGCAGGGGTGGGACGCGTGGCCGGTGTGCGCGAAGCGGTACGGGTTGGCGGGGCGGATGCATGTGGTGCGGGGCGGGGACACGTTGGACGGGGTCGCGCGGCGGTGGCGGGTGGCGGGGGGCTGGCGGGCCCTCTACGAGGCGAACCGCCCGCTGATCGGCCCGAACCCCGCCACCCTGAAACCCGGCCTCCTCCTCACCCTCCCACCCCCGACCCCGCCCCCGACCCCGCCCGTCCCGGCCCCGACCCCGGCCCCGACCGTCCCGGCCCCGGCTCCGGTCGTCCCGACCCCGGCCCCCGCGGGCCCGACCCCGCCGGCTCCGGGGGCCTCGGCCCCTGCCGCCCCGGCGACTCAGGCCGCCCCGGCGGGCCTGGCGGTGTCGCCCTCGGCGGCGCCGGTTCGGGTGCCGTGACGCCTGGGCCGGCTGTGGCGGGCGGCCGCTGCGCGGGGCCGTCCCCCACCCTCCCCCGGACTCCGTCCGGGGGGACCCCCACTTCAACCGTTCTCGCCTCAAGCGCCGGCGGGGCTGATTTCAGCCTCGCCGGCGTTTGAGGCGCGGGGTCTGGGGCGGAGCCCCAGGGGCGCAGCGGCGACGGTCCGCAGCCGACGTCCGGGCCGTGAGGAACCCCAGGCACACTGGGGCGGTGCTAGAGACCTCCGCGCGGCTGCTCCGGCTGCTCTCCCTCCTCCAGGCCCACCGCGAGTGGACCGGCGCCGACCTCGCCGAGCGGCTCGGGGTCACGCCCCGCACCGTGCGGCGTGACGTCGACCGGTTGCGGGAGCTCGGGTACCCCGTGAACGCCAGCCCCGGCACCGGCGGCGGGTACCAGCTGGGGGCGGGGGCGCAGTTGCCCCCGCTGCTGCTCGACGACGACGAGGCCGTCGCGGTCGCCGTCGGCCTGCGGACGGCCGCGGGGAACGGGGTCGAGGGGATCGGGGAGGCCTCGGTGCGGGCCCTCGCCAAGCTGGAGCAGGTGTTGCCGGGCCGGCTGCGCGGACGGGTCTCCGCGCTCAACGAGTTCACCGTCCCGATGCTCCGCGGGCCCGGCCGCGACACCGTGGACCCCGCGGTCCTCACCGAGCTCGCCGCCGTCTGCCGGGACGGCGAGCGGCTGCGCTTCGGGTACCGGGACCACGCCGGGACCGTGAGCCGCCGCAGCGTCGAGCCGCACCGGCTCGTGTGCACCGAGCGGCGCTGGTACCTCGTCGCCTGGGACCTCGACCGCGAGGACTGGCGGACCTTCCGCGCCGACCGGATCGAGCCCCGCCCCCCGCACGGCCCGCGGTTCACCCCGCGCCCGGCCCCCGCCGAGGACCTCGCGGCGTACGTCTCCGAGGGGGTCTCCCAACGGGCGTACGCCGTCCGGGCGGTGGTGCGGCTGCGGGTGCCGGCCGAGGCGGCGGCGGGGGTCGTGGGGCCCGCCGACGGGGTGCTGGAGCCGCTCGACGCGGAGAGCTGTCTGCTGCGGACGGGAGCGGTGAACCTCGACGTTCTGGTGATTCACGTCATGATGCTCGGCTGCGAGTTCGAGGTCGTGGAGCCCCCCGAGCTGACCGGCCGGATCGCCGCTCTGCGGGACCTTCTCACCCGGGCGCTGGAAGGCGCGGGAGAGCACGGGAATTCCGGCCGCGGGGATTTGAATTCCGTCGGCGGATTCGCCGAGGGGGCGGCCGCCGCCGTCGACAACCCGTGACACAAGCGTGACCCGGTACGGAGGAACCTCCGGGCGCGCGGCTGACGAGCCGGACATATGAACGGCGGGCCGGTTCGTGGAACCGGCCCGCCGTCGGGGTGCGGGGTGGGGGTGTGCGTACCGTCCCGCGGGGTGCGTCAGCCGCCGGTGGCGGGGCGGGCGCTGCGGGCGGCGGCCCGCTCGGTGTGCGCCGGGCGGCGGCTTCCGGCCGGGGTGACCGGGGTGCGCTCGGAGCGGATCAGGTGCGGCCGGGACACCGGGTGGGCGTGCGCGCCGGGCCGCAGCGCGGGGGAGTGCCCGGCGGGCGCCTGCGCGGCGGGGACGGGCGCGGCCTCGGGCGGCCGGGGCCGCCACTTGCCGCCCGCCGACAGCAGCGGGGTGAGCGCGGCGGCGACGGGCTCGGAGAGCCGGCCCTCCTCCAGCCGGCGGCGCCACTGCTCGCGCACCTCGAAGACGTAGGCCTCCGAACGGGCGATGAGCGGCTCGAACCAGGGCAGCGCCAGCATGATCAGCAGGCCCGCGGTCCAGCCGAGCAGAACGTCGCTCACCCAGTGGGTGCCGAGGTAGACCGTGGTGGCGCCGACGCTGAGCGACAGGACGCCGGAGAGGATGGACAGCACCCGGCGGGTGACCGTGGTGGAGGCCAGGTAGGCCAGGATCCCCCAGGTCACGACGGCGTTGGCGGTGTGGCCGGAAGGGAATATATCGCCGCCCGCGAAGAGCTCGGCGGAGCCGATCTGGGTGGCGTAGTGCGGGCCGAGCCGGCCGAGGCCCAGCTTCACGGAGCCCACGGTGATGTTCAGCAGCAGCAGGGCCACGCCGAGGGCGATCAGCGGGCGGAGGGTGTGCTGGCGCCAGGAGCGCCAGCCGAGCCAGGCCGCGACCATCACCGCCGTGGGTCCGCGCTGGCCGAGGACGACCAGGTAGTCGAGGAAGGCGTGGATCTGCGGCCACTGCTCGTACGGCCGGAAGAACATGATCTGCCAGTCCAGGCGGACGAGCCAGGAGGTCGTGAGCACGGCCACGACGGTCGCCAGGTAGAAGGCGAGGGTCGCGCAGAGGAGCACGACGCGGTGCCGGCTCATCTGCGGGGTCTGCAGATGAGCCGGTCGCTCTGGTTCCCTGTCCAGCCGGGCGAACACCGGCTCCAGACGGGACAGCAATTGGTCGGTACGCACTCAATCGACGTTACCGCGCGTCGAAGCGCGGCCCGCGCGAATCGCGCGCTTTGTGATGACCATGTGATGTGGAGTGCGTCTCACGCGGGACTTAATTGCCGTTATTCCGCCCCCGGTTGGAACTCCCCGGATTCCACTCCCGGAGTGCCGCCCCGCCAATTGTCCGCGCGCTTACGGGGGGTTTATCGCCGCAGCTCAATTCCTTTGCGGAATCATGGATTGGAATGACCCATTCCGTGATCATGGGCGGCCGCGGGCCGGGCTCACGGCGGGCCCGAGCCGTTCAGCCAGAACGCCCCGTAGACCGCCGAGACCAGGGCCAGCCCCCCGACGACCACCGCCGCCCGACGGCCGGACCGGCGGGCCAGCGCCAGCGCCGGCGGCAGCACCAGCGGGAACGCCGGCAGCAGCAGCCGGGGCTTGGAGCCGAAGTAGCCCGAGGCGCACAGCGCCAGCGCCACCACGATCCCGCAGTAGACGAGCAGCGCGGCCGGCAGCCGGCGGCGCACGCACAGCCCGTACAGCCACAGCACCAGCAGCACCCCCGCGATCAGGCCCACCCCGGCGAGGAATGCGGACGAGGCCAGCCGTGCCCCGATGAACCGGGCGAAGGCCCAGCCCCCGTCGAAGCCGTTGCCCCAGCCCGCCTGGACGTCCAGGTAGCCCGTCAGCCCCCCGCCGGTCCGGGCCCCCACCCACAGCGCGTACGCCGCCGCCCCCGCCGGGGCCAGCAGCACCCCGGCCGCCATCCGCCACGAGCGCTCCCCGCGCCGGCACGCCAGGAAGACCGCCACCCACACCGCCGCGGCCACCGCCGCCCCGACCGGGCGGGTCAGCCCCGCCCCCGCCGCGAGCAGGCCCGCCGCGAGCCAGCGCCCGCGCAGCGCCGCGTACAGGGCCCAGGCGGCCAGGGCGGTGAACAGCGACTCGCTGTACGCCATCGACTGGACGATCCCCACCGGCAGCGCCGCCCACAGCGCCACCGCCAGCACACCGGCCCGCCGCCCGTGGAGCAGATCGGCGACGGCGAAGATCCCCCAGGCCGCGGCGAGCCCCGCCACCGCCGAGACCACCAGCCCCGCCGACCCGTACGAGAGCCCGGTGGGCGTCGCCACCAGCCGCTCCAGCCAGGGCAGCAGCGGGAAGAACGCCAGGTTGGAATGGACGGCCCCGTTCGGCAGGACCACCTCGTACCCGTACCCCTGGGCGGCGATCCGCGCGTACCAGAGGGAGTCCCAGCGCGCCGACAGCAGCGTGTGCGGGCTGCTGCCGGCCGCGGCGGACCACACCGCGAGCACGGCCAGCGCGAGCAGCCGGACCGCGGCGAACGCGGCGAGCGCGGGCGCGGCCCGGCGCGGGCCGGGGCCGGGGTCCTTGGGGGGAGCGTCGGAGGCGGGCACAGTTGTCACGGACACGAGTATCGACGGACCGGCCGCCGGGCCCGGAACCAGAACCACGGCCCGTGACCGGGCGGGTACGCAGCGGGGAGGAGGGGCGGCGTGAGTGGTGCACACCACAACGGGGCCGCCGCCGGGATGAGAGCTTGACCACGTGCCGGTCACACGAACTCGCGTACGCTGACCCTTCACTCGCGTGTCGATGCCGGACCCCGTAGGACGCCGCGCAGGACACCACCCCGCGGCGCCACACGACGCTGGTCCGCCGAGTGCGAGGGGATCACCTGGGAGGTACATGGATGTCGGGGACGAACACGGCCGGCGACAGGAAGCCCTCCCTGCGGCAGCGGATCACCGAGGCCTCCGGCGGCGCCAACCGCTGGGTCGTCCTCGCGGTCCTCTGCGTCAGCCTGGTGCTCGTCGCGCTCGACGCGACGATCCTGCACGTCGCCGTCCCCGCCGTCACCGAGGACCTGCGCCCCGGCTCCCAGGAGCTGCTGTGGATCGTCGACGCCTATCCGCTGGTGTGCGCCGCGCTGCTGATCCTCTTCGGCACCCTCGGCGACCGGGTCGGCCGCCGCCGGATCCTGCTCCTCGGCTACACCCTCTTCGGCGCGGCCTCCGCCATCGCCGCCCTCGCCGGTGACGCCCAGGTGCTGATCGCCGCCCGCGCCCTGCTCGGCGTCGGCGGGGCGATGATCATGCCCGCCACGCTGTCGATCCTGCGCCAGGTCTTCCCCGACCGGCGCGAGCGGGCCCTGGCCATCGGCATCTGGACCGCCGTCGCCGCGATCGGCGCCGCCAGCGGACCGGTCCTCGGCGGGTTCCTCGTCCAGCACTTCTGGTGGGGCTCCGTCTTCCTCATCAACATCCCGCTCATGGCGCTGATCCTGCCGCTGGGCCGCTGGCTGCTGCCCGAGTCCCGGGGGGCGGCCGACGGACCCTGGGACGTGCTGGGCGCGCTGACGGCCGCCGGCGGTGTGCTCGGCGTGGTCCTCGGGGTCAAGCGGATCGGCGCCGAGCGCCACCTCACCGACCTGAAGGCACTGGTGCCGCTGGTCCTCGGCGCGGTGCTGCTCGTCCTCTTCGTACGCCGCCAGAAGCGGCGCGAGCACCCGCTGATCGACATGCGGATGTTCTCCCGGGCCGCCTTCTCCACCTCGGTGGGCTGCATCGTGCTCGCCATGCTGGCCCTGGTCGGCCTGGAGCTGATCGCCGTCCAGTACCTCCAGCTGGTGCTGGACCTGAGCCCGCTGGAGACCGGCCTGCGGCTGCTGCCGCTGACGTTCGCCGCCATGGCCGCGGGGGCCACAGGCTCGTACACCCTCCAGCGGGTCGGCCCGCGCGCGATGGTCTCGCTGGGCTTCGTGCTGACCGCCGGCGCCGTGCTGCTGCTGACGCTGATGGGCCAGCACGACCGGCCCGCCCTGCTGACCGCGGGGTTCGTCCTGCTGGGCTTCGGCCTGCAGACCACCCTTTTCGCGGCGTACGAGTCCATGCTGAGCGAGGCCCCGGTGGAGGCCGCCGGGGGCGCCGCCTCCATAGGCGAGACCTCCTACCAGCTCGGCGCGGGCATGGGCATCGCCCTGCTCGGCAGCGTGATGAACGCCGCCTACCGGCCCGGCCTGCTCGGCGTGCCCGGGGTGCCGGCCCGGGATGCGGCGGGGGCCGCGAACTCCCTCGGCGAGGCCTACCAGATCGCCGCCCACCTCGGCGGTCCGGCGGGGCGCTCCCTGGCGGAGGCCGCCCGGCACTCCTTCGTGCACGGGCTGCACGTGACCCTGGTGGTCAGCGCGGGCCTGCTGCTGGTGGGCGCGGTGATGGCGCTCAAGCTGCCGCGCACCATGGACAACGCCGATCCGGCCGGCTGCGGGGCCCCTGCCGGGGGCGGGGCCGACGCCGGAGCCCGGCTGCCCGCGCAGCCCAAGGCCGAGGCCGCCGCGGCCCCGGGACCCCGCATCCCCGGGCCGGCGAAGCCCGACCGTGACCCGGCGGTGGGCCGCCACCCCGCCTGACCAGCCCACCCTGACCCGGCCCGGGGGTGGACCCGGGGCGGGAGCGGCGACAAACTTGCACCGCTAGGTTTCGCTCCACGCGCCTGCCGGGAGGCCCCTCTTGTCCGCGTCGTCCGCGCCGAAGAACCCGTTCGTCCCCACCGATCCGCTCGGGCTCGACGAACTCCTCAGCCCCGAGGACCTCGCCGTCCGCGACACCGTCCGCACCTGGGCCGCCGACCGGGTCCTGCCGCACATCGCCCAGTGGTACGAGGACGGGGAACTGCCCGGCATCCGCGAGCTGGCCCGCGAGCTCGGCTCCATCGGCGCCCTCGGCATGTCCCTGACCGGCTACGGCTGCGCGGGCGCGAGCGCCGTGCAGTACGGCCTGGCCTGCCTGGAGCTGGAGGCCGCCGACTCCGGGATCCGCTCCCTGGTGTCCGTCCAGGGCTCCCTCGCCATGTACGCGATCTGGAAGTACGGCTCCGAGGAGCAGAAGCAGCGCTGGCTCCCGGGCATGGCGGCCGGCGAGCTGATCGGCTGCTTCGGGCTGACCGAGCCCGACGTCGGCTCCGACCCGGCGGCGATGCGCACCCACGCCAAGCGGGAGGGCTCCGACTGGATCCTCAACGGGCGCAAGATGTGGATCACCAACGGCTCGGTGGCCGCGGTCGCCGTCGTCTGGGCGCAGACGGACGAGGGGATCCGCGGCTTCGCCGTCCCCACCGACACGCCGGGCTTCTCCGCCCCGGAGATCAAGCACAAGTGGTCGCTGCGCGCCTCGGTGACCAGCGAGCTGGTGATGGACGACGTACGGCTGCCCGCGGACGCGGTGCTGCCGGGGGTGGCCGGGCTCAAGGGGCCGCTGGGCTGCCTCAGCCACGCGCGGTACGGGATCGTCTGGGGGTCCATGGGCGCGGCGCGCGCCAGTTTCGAGGCCGCGCTCGACTACGCGCGGACGCGGGAGCAGTTCGGCCGGCCGATCGGCGGCTTCCAGCTCACCCAGGCCAAGCTGGCCGACATGGCGCTGGAACTCCACAAGGGCATCCTGCTCGCCCACCACCTGGGCCGGCGCATGGACGCGGGGACCCTGCTGCCGGAGCAGATCAGCTTCGGCAAGCTCAACAACGTCCGCGAGGCCATCGACATCTGCCGTACCGCGCGGACGGTCCTCGGGGCCAACGGGATCTCCCTGGAGTACCCCGTCATGCGGCACGCCACCAACCTGGAGTCGGTGCTCACCTACGAGGGCACCGTGGAGATGCACCAGTTGGTGCTGGGCAAGGCGCTCACCGGGCTCGACGCCTTCCGGTAGGCCGGTGCCGGCGGCGGCCTTGCTCAGCTCTGGTTGAAGAAGTCGCGGGAGCGGCCGCCCGCCTCACCGCTGACGATCTGGGTGTCGGCCGGGGTCAGGAGGAAGACCCTGGTCGCCACCCGCTCGATCGAGCCGCGCAGCCCGAACGTCAGGCCCGCCGCGAAGTCGACGACGCGCTTGGCGTCGGTCGGGTCCATGGAGGAGAGGTTGACGATCACCGGGACGCCCTCGCGGAAGAGCTCGCCGATGCCGCGCGCGTCGCGGAACCCGTCCGGGGTCACCGTCGCGATCCGCCGGCCCTGCTCGACCGCGGACTCCGAGGCCACGCGCACCCGGGGGTCGGTGACCCACTGGTCGCCGGGCCCGGAGACCGAGCCCTGGCGGCCGTCCACCGCCTCCGCGTAGTCGTCGTCGTAGTACCGCTCGTCGTCGTTGTCCTCCACGAGACCCAACCAGGCGCTCGCCTTGCGTACCGAACCCATGGACGCCTCCTTTCACCGTGGCCAGTCTGTCTTCTGCTCCGCTGCCCCTATGGTCGTCCATCATGCTGACAACGCGCCAAGCGGATAGCCGCCGCGCAGGGGTTTCGTGACGGGACTGGTGCAGAACATCCGTTGCACCGGCGAGGTTCCGCGCCACTGCCGCTGCTGACTGAGTGAAAATACGACCGCCCCTGCCGTCCGGGTGAGGCGCTGGGGCGTACGGGTGAACGAGTTGGCTGGATACGATGCCCCGGAAGCACGCGGATGACACACGGGGGAAGCGGTTTGTTCGGCATCGTCAGACCTTGTACGCACCGGCTCGGCGAGCGGTTCAAGACGGAGTGGATGGCCCATCTCTGCGGGCTGTGCCTGGCACTTCGGGGTGACCACGGCCAGTTCGCCCGGATCGTCACGAACTACGACGGGCTGCTGGTCTCCGTTCTGACGGAGGCTCAGTCCGGTCCGCTGCCCGGCGCGCGGCGCACCGCGGGTCCCTGCCCGCTGCGCGGCATGCGCACCGCCCCGGTCGCCAACGGGGAGGGGGCCCGGCTCGCGGCCGCCGTGTCGCTGGTGCTCGCCTCCGCGAAGGTGCGCGACCACGTGGCCGACCGGGACGGCCTGTTGGCCCGCGCCCCGATGGCCGCCGCCGCCCGCCGGGTGGCCCGGGGCTGGGACCGGGCCGGCGCCCGGACCGGGGCCGCGCTCGGCTTCGACACGGCCGTGCTCGTCGACGCCGTGGACCGGCAGGGCGGTATCGAGGCCCTGGCCGGCCCCGGCACGCCCGTGCTGGTGGTCACCGAGCCGACGGAGACCGCCACCGCGGCGGCGTTCGCGCATACCGCGGTCCTGGCGGGACGGCCAGGCAACGCCGCGCCGCTGGCCGAGGCGGGCCGCTACTTCGGGCGGCTCGCGCACCTGCTGGACGCCGTAGAGGACCAGGGCGCCGACGCCGCCGCGGGCGCCTGGAACCCGCTCACCGCGACCGGGACCTCCCGCGCCGAGGCCCGCCGGCTGTGCGACGACGCGCTGCACGGGATCAAGCTGGCCCTGCGCGAGGTGGAGTTCGCCGACGCGGGGCTCGCCCACCGGCTGCTGGTGCACGAGCTGCGCACCTCGGTGGACCGGGCCTTCGGCACCACCTCCTGCGGGCACGGCCGCGCCGCGGCGAACTCCGCCGGGCAGGGCTACGGGCAGCCCCCGCAGGGCTACCCGCCGCAGGGCCACGACCCGTACGGCCAGGGCGGGTACGGGCAGAACCCGTACGGCCAGGGCGGCGTCCCGTACGGCCAGAACCCCTACGGCGGCGGCGCGCCGCAGCACGCCCCCGGCGGGCCGGGCCTGCCGCCCCCGATGGGCCCGGGCGGTCCCGGCGGCGGTGGCGGCCACGGCGGCGGGCTGCCTCCGCAGAAGCCGCGCCGGGGACTGCTGCACGGCTGCGCGGTGGCCATCGGGCTGTTCTGCACCTGCCAGATCTGCTGCACGGACTACGAGGGCCCCTGGTCCCGCAAGAAGCGGGACGCCTGGTGCGACGACTGCGACTGCGACTGCTGCAACTGTGACGGGTGCGGCTGCGACGGCTGTGACTGCTGCAACTGTGACGGCTGCTGCTGCGACGGCTGCGACTGCGGCTGCAGCTGAGGTCCCGAGGAGCCCGGGGGCCAGCTGAGCGTGCGTCAGTTCCCGCTTCGCGCAGGCCCGTACGGCGTACGGGGGGATTCCCGCCCCGGTCCGCCGGGAAGGGCTGAGCGGCATGAGCGGCATGAGCGACGACGACGCGAGCGACGAGGCGGCGGCGGCCTGGCGGCGGTGGCACGAGCAGCGCGAGGCCACCGTTTCCGTCTCCGACGGCCCCCGCGCACTGACCGGCACCCTCCCCCAGGCTTCGTCCGGGGCGACCCCCAGGCTCTCCGAGTCGGTGCCGGAGGACCTGGAAGGTCGAATTCCGGCCGTTCCGGGACGCCGGCGCGCCACCGCCGGCGCCGTGGTGGTGAGCGCCGTCCCCGAGGACGGCCTGGAGCCCGACGGCCGGCCCCTCGAAGGCGAGGCGCCGCTCACCGCCGACGCGGGCCGGCCGGCCGCCTCCCGCCTGGCCGCGGGCGGCCTCCGCCTGGTGGTGATACCGACGGGCGCGCCCGCGGGCTCGGCCTCGGCGGCGAGCTGGTCTTCGAGCACGCCGGCGCCGCGCATCGCCTCCAGGCGGCCGCCGACGGGGACGACGGCAGCCTCTGGGCCGTCTTCGCCGACGCCACCAGCTACCGGTTCCGCTTCCTGCGGCCCGGCACCCCGGATCCGGACGGGGGCGTCACCGTCGACCTCAACCGGGCCCTGCTGCCGCCCTGCGCCTTCGCCGACCACTTCGTCTGCCCGTTCCCGCCCCCCGGGAACCCCCTGCCGTTCGCGGTCGCCGCAGGAGAGCGACGGCTGAAAGGCGCCCTTGCCGCCGGTAACTGACGCCAGGACACTCCCGTTCAGCGTCATCCGGCGGACTTGTCAGGGGCACGGCGAAACGTTCGGCCGACGGCCGCGCGCCCGCCGCGCCCTCCCCCCGCCGCTCAAGGGCTCAGGCACCCCCACGACCCGCCGGGCCCCAGACCCCCTCCGGGAGGACGTGAAGTGAGGACCAACAGCACCGCCCGACTCCGGCTGCTCGCCGTGGCCACCGGTCTCGCCGCCGCCGCCGCGATCGCCGCCCCCACCGCCGCCAGCGCCGACCCCGCCGACTCCGGCTTCAGCGCCGCCCGGCTCGCCGCCGCCGGAGCCTCCGTGCTGCGCGCCGACGTCGCCGGCACCGCCTGGCACACCGACCCCGCCACCGGGACCCTCGTGGTCACCGCCGACTCCACCGTCACCCAGGCCGACCTGGCCAGAATCCGCCACGAGGCCGGACCCGACGCGGCCGCCCTGCGCATCGAACGCACCCCCGGGAAGATCAGGAAGCTGCTCTCCGGCGGCGACGCCATCTACGCCACCAGCTGGCGCTGCTCCCTCGGCTTCAACGTCCGCAGCGGCAGCACCTACTACGTCCTGACGGCCGGCCACTGCACCGACGGCGCCGGCACCTGGTGGACCAGCACCTCCCACACCACCACCATCGGCACCACCGTGGGCTCCAGCTTCCCCACCAACGACTACGGCCTCATCAAGTACGCCAGCAACAGTCCCGTCCCGCCCGGCACCGTCGGCAACCAGGACATCACCAGCGCCGTCGACGCCACCAACGGCATGTCCGTCACCCGCCGCGGCTCCACCACCGGCATCCACAGCGGCTCCGTCACCGGCCTCAACGCCACCGTGAACTACGGCAACGGCGACGTCGTCTACGGCATGATCAAGACCAACGTCTGCGCCGAACCCGGCGACAGCGGCGGCCCCCTGTACTCCGGCAGCCGCGCCGTCGGCCTCACCTCCGGCGGCAGCGGCAACTGCAGCTCCGGCGGCACCACCTTCTTCCAGCCCGTCACCGAGGCCCTGAGCGCCTACGGCGTCAGCGTCTACTGACGGCACGGAAACCCCACCCCGGCGCAGGCCCCCTGGACGTCCTCCCGCCTTCTGGGAGGATGTCAGGGCCTGTCGTCAAACCCCCGTCTGCCCCGCGGGCGACGACGGGGGTTTGACGACAGGCCCTAGGGCGTCCACCGGGGGGAGAAGCTCGCATGAAGCGGATCGGCGTGACGGGCCACCGGGCGATTCCCGACGCCTGCCTCGCCCAGGTCGAGGCGGGCCTGCGGGCCGTCCTCGGCGGGCACCCGGGGCCCCTGGAGGCCCTGTCCAGCCTCGCCGACGGGGCCGACCAGCTCTTCGCCGCCATCGCCCTCGAATACGGCGCCGAACTGACCGTCGTCATCCCCAGCGGGGACTACGAGGACACCTTCCGGGACGGCGGCGGCCTCGCCGCCTACCGCCGCCTCAGGGAACGGGCCACCCAGGAGGTCGTGATGGCCTTCCCCCGCTCCACCGACGAGGCCTACTACGCCGCCGGCACCTACATCGCCGACACCTGCGACCGGCTCGTCGCCGTCTGGGACGGCCTCCCGGCCCGCGGACACGGCGGCACCGGCGAGATCGTCGCCTACGCCCGGGCCCTCGGCAAACCCGTCACCGTCATCTGGCCCGAAGGCGCGGCCCGCGACTGAACCGCGCCCCCGGACCACGCCTCAACTGCTGTGCCGGGCCAGCCAGTCGGTGTGCTGCGGCGACACGTACCGCTCCGTCTCGTACACCGCCGACGGCCACTGCGACTCCGTGATCGTCGTCTGCATCACCACCATCATCGCCGACAGGTCCTGCTCGATCAGCGTGTGCGCCTCGATCAGCGGATGGTGGCGGCGCACCTCGTTCCAGGCGATCGCCGCCGCCGCGGCCGCACTCGTCACCCCCGCCGCAGCCGAAGCCCCAGGGCCCGAACCGAACGCCCCCGACAGCGCGCACACCAGCCCCAGGCAGGTCAGCAGCACGATCGTCCACGACCACAGCGCCGTCGCCCGCCGCGAGCCCTCCGCCCTGCGCTGGTACCAGGTCCGCTGCTCGATCAGCCGGTCCCGGACGTACGTCTCCCGGCGCACCTGGTACCCCAGCCCCCGCAGCCGCTGCATCGCCCCCGTGATCTCGGCCCCCTCCGGCACCAGGCCCTCCGCCCGCGGATCCCGCCAGCCCATCTTGCGCAGCTCGTCCAGCCCCTTCTCCAACCGCGCCCGGTACACCCCCTCCACCCCGGCGACCTCACTGCCGAACGGCGCCCCGTGCACGGCGTACCGCCACGCCAGCGACTTGATGAACTCGGCCGCGCTCCGGTTGAGCTGCCACTGCGGACGCGCCCGCCGCCGCGTCGCCCGCACCCCCACGGCCAGCACCCCCGCGTACGCCAGCGCGCTCAGCGCCGCGAACAGGTGCGCCCCGCCCGCCGCCGGCCCCGCCGGAAGGGCGCCCGCCCCCGCGGCCACGACCAGCAGCACCAGCTGCGTCCGCGTGGCCTGGACGGACTCCCGCTGCCGGGAGACCGCCGCCTGATCGGTGTGGTGGAAGAGGGCCGGCAGGTCCTCGCCCCTGAAGGTCATGCTGTCGGTCACGGCGCCCCCTGCGCTCGCTCCCGGGCGGCGGGGCCCGAAAGCCCCGCCGCCCTCGTCGGATCACACCGCCAGCGGCTCCAGGTCCCGGTGGACCCGCCGCTCGTCACGCGCGTACCGGGTCAGACCGTGGTCCTCCCCGAGCAGCCGCGCCAACTCGGACACCGCCTCCGCCCGCACCCGCGCCGCCTCCTCCTTGCGGCCCGTCATGTCCAGGCTCACCGCCATGTTCGACGAGCTCGCCAGGGTCTCCGGATGGTGCGCGCCGAGCGCCTCGCGCAGCCGCACCACCGCCTCCCGCTCCAGCTCCAGGGCACCCTCCGGATCACCGAGGTCCGCCAGGGCGTTGGCCAGGTTCAGGTGCGCGAAGATGGTGTGCGGATGGTTGTCGCCCAGCACCTCGCGCATGCTGCGGATCGTCTGCCGCAGCAGCGGCTCCGCCGTCTCCGCCGCGCCCGTCCCCCAGTGGAACACCGCCAGGTTGTTCAGCGCGGCCAGCGTGTACGGGTGCTTCTCGCCCGGCACCTTCATGTACTCGTCCACCACCTCCTGCGCCAGCTCCCGCGCCGCGCCCGGATCACCGGTCGCGAACAGGTCCGAGGCCAGGTTCAGCTCACACGCCAGCAGGTCGGGGTTGACCGAGGTGTACTTGGCCCGGTAGCGGTTGCGGGTCGCCGTCGTCAGCCGCAGCGCGTCCTCCAGCTCCCCGGCCCGCCGCAGCGACACCGCCAGGTTCTTCGCCGCCGACAGGGTGCCAGGGAAGGCCCGGCCCAGCGTCCGCTTGTAGATCTCGTACGTCCGGCCCAGCAGCTGCACCGAGTCGTCGTACCGGCCGACCTCGCGCAGGTCGCGGGCCAGGTTCTGGGCCGAGGACAGGGTGTACGGATGGTCCGGGCCCAGCACCTCCGTGCGCCGGTCGAAGACCTCCTGGTCGATCTCCCTGGCCCGCGCGTACTGCCCGACCATGCGCAGGTTCAGCGCCAGGTTGTTCGCCGCCGCCAGGGTGCGCGGGTGCGCCTCGTGGAAGATCTGGCCGAAGCCCTCGTGGGCCGCCGTCGCCAGCTCCATCGCCTCGCCGTACCGGCCGAGCGCGCCCAGGTCCATCGCCAGCCCGCTGGTGGTCATGTACGTGTGCGGGTGCGAGGGCCCCAGCGCCTCCCGCTGCCGCTCCAGCGTGACCTCGTCCAGCTCCTTGGCCTCCACGAACCGGCCCTGCGAGCGCAGGATGTTCGACAGGTGGAAGCGCAGGTACAGGTACTGCAGGTCGTCGCTGCCGAGCATCTCCCGCCAGGCCTCGCGCAGCTCCTCGCCCAGGGTGTACGCGGCCTTGAAGTCACCGCGCTTCCACAGGTAGCGGACCCGGTCGATCAGCAGCCGGCGGGTCTCCGGCTCCTTGCAGAACCGCGCCTCCGACGGGTTCAGGTGCGGCCAGATCGTGTTGAACTTCGGCCAGGTCGCCGGGTTGTCTATCGGCTCGTCGTCGTCCGGGCGGGCCCCCGCCAGGATCCGGTGCACCGCGTGGCGGGCCTCGCGCTGCTCCTCCTCCGACAGCTGCGCCCGGATCACGGCCTGCACCAGCCGGTGCACCTGGATGCTGTTGCCGACCTGGTCGACCTTGGCCATCGCGAACCGGCCGATCTCCCGGATCACCCGGCCCAGCACCAGCTTCTCCTGGAGGGAGGCGTCGTACGGCTTGAGCGCGTCGATCATCTCCTTGCTGTAGAGCAGGTTCGCGGAGATCGGCTCGGGCGCGAAGAAGGCGCACAGCTGGAGCAGGCGCACGGCGGCGGGGGAGCGGGACTGGAGCCGCTCGATGGACACGTTCCAGGTCGCGGCCACCGGCTGCGGGTACCCGGCCGGCTGGTTCAGGCCCAGCACCCGCGCGGTCTGCTCCGCGAGCTGCTCCAGGTACGCGGACACGGGCGTCGCCGTCTCCGCGATCCAGGCCCCGGCCTGCTCCACGGCCAGCGGCAGGTCGCCCACCGCGACCGCCACCTGTTCGGCGTCCTCCTTGGTGAGCCCGGGCGCCCGGCGCTGGAGGTGCTCGACGGACTCCTCGCGCAGGAACACGTCCACCGGCAGCGCGTCCCCGTACTGGGACCAGGACTGGTTGCGGGAGGTCACCAGCACGTGCCCCGGACCGCCCGGCGGGAAGAACCGCTTGAGGGTCTCGGGATCGTCGGCGTTGTCGAAGACCAGGAGCCAGCGCGAGGTCGGCACGCCGCGGCGCAGCAGGTCGATGGCCTCCTGGGAGGCGGCCGCCATGTCCTCGCCGGTCTGCGCGCCCAGCCGTACCGCGAGTTCGGCGAGGGCCGCGACCACGTCGTCGGTCTGCTCGGAGGAGATCCACCACACCAGGTCGTAGTCGGCCATGAACCGGTGCACGTACTCCAGCGCCACCTGCGTCTTGCCGACGCCGCCGAGCCCGTACAGGGTCTGCGGCTGCGGCAGCACCACGGCCATGCCGCCGCCCAGCTGGTCGCGCATCCGCTCCAGCACCATGCTGCGGCCGGTGAACCCGGGGTTGCGGGGCGGCGCGTTCCAGATCTTGGGGACGGTCCCCGGGAAGCGGGGGCCGGGCTGGGAGGCGCCGGCGACGGTGTCGGCGAGGGCCGTCGGCCGCTCCACCGCGCGCAGCAGGGCGGCGGTGGCGTGCACCTCGTCGAGCCGGAACAGGTCCACCGGGTTGCGGTCGATGTACGGCGTGGCCAGGCGCACGTCGCCCACCCGCAGCGGCACCAGGTGCCGCCGGCCCCCGGTGGGGTCCTCGGCGGCGGCCCGGTTCCACACGTCCACGGCCCGGGCCGACTTGAGGTAGGCGCTGGAGAGCAGCACCACCGTCCGGCCGGCGGTGTCCAGGCTGATGCCCGTCCCGCCGCCCAGGGTGTCGCCGGCGCCGCCCTCGGGGGCCGGCGGGCGTTCGGCGGAGACGTCCCTGGGCACCACCCGGAAGCCGGCCCGGGTGAGCACCGACTCGATCCAGTCGGCCCACATCCGGTTCTCTGCGACGTAGGAGAGGAACAGGTCGGCGGGCAGGGCCGGGCGGCGGCGGGTGAAGGCGTCCCGGATCCGCAGCCGGACCTCCTCGGCGATCACCGGCATGGAGGTGACCTCGCCCTCGGTCACCACCGCCGTCAGCCGCTCGAAGGCGGAGAGCAGCGAGTTGGTGAGCCCGGCCTCGTCGCCGAAGGTGGCCAGGGTCTCCTCGTAGGCGTAGTACGGGCGGTACGGGATCTCCACCGCGCCCCAGTAGGCGGTCAGTTCGTCCCCCACGAGCCCGCCGGGGAACCGGTCGAACTTGATCCGGGCCAGCGCCCGGCCCGCGTCGGCCTTCTCCTTCTCGCCCTCGTCGATGCGCATCGGCACCGGGTAGATCCGGATGCCGCGGTCGTTGAACCGCTCGTCGATCTGCCGGGCGACGGAGGCGGCGCCGTCGATGGACTGGTCGGAGAGGGTGAAGCAGTCGACCAGGACGTCGGGGAGGTGGACGGTGCAGATGTCGGCGATGTCGGACAGGCCGGTGCGGCTGTCGATCAGCACGTAGTCGTAGTTGCGCTTCATGTCGGCCCGCAGGGCGTCGAAGAAGAGGCCGCCGCCGAGCCGGTCGTAGAAGTTGTCCCAGTCGAAGGTGGACACGGTCGCCGAGTACTCGCGGTTCTGCCGGCCCGCCGAGACGAAGTCGAGGGTGCCCCCGTCGGGGAAGTCCCAGCCCAGGTTCTCCGGGCTGAGGGAGACCGCGTGCGGCTCTATCCGCGCGTAGTCCTTGTGCCAGTCGGAGGCCCGCTGCACCGGGCTGGTGGCGGCCCACGCGTACTCGCTGATCAGGTCGATGACCCCGGTGGTGGCCCCGAGCGTGGAGGGGTCCAGGAAGGGGTGGAAGAAGCGGTGAAGGCCGGGGGCCTCCAGGTCCCAGTCCACGGCGAGCACCCGCTTGCCGTTGGAGGCGAGGATCCAGGCGGTGTTGGCCAGCGCCATCGTGCGGCCCGTACCACCCTTGTACGAGTAGAAGGTGACGATGCGTCCGTCACGGCTGTCACGACTGGCTGTCATCCGTGTCCCCCCGGTCGGTTTCGGTGCTGTCGTCGGCTGTGTCGGCTGCGTCGCCGCCCTCCGGCCCGTACGGGTGCGCGGTGGGCGGGAAGGGGGCCGGCGGCGGGTCGCTCATCCCCATCGGCCCGACCAGGCGCCGGCGTTCGGTGGGGGCGTGCCCGGCCGGCGGGTACGCCTGGGCGTGTCTGAGGAACTGCTGGGCGGCCGCCTCGACCACCTGCGGGAGGATCTGGCCGAGCGTCTCCATGCTGGCCACGCCGTTGGCGGCGGCCCGGCAGGCGGCCCGGCCCTGGCTCATCTTGACCGGCAGGGTCTCCTCCAGCCGGCGGGCCAGTTCCTCCTCCTTGGCCCGGCTCTGGTGGTCGTAGCGGTTCCACGGCACCACCACGTTGATCCACGGGCGGTGCTCCTGGTCGAAGGCGGCCAGGCGCTGGCGGCGGTGCTCGTCCTCCACCGCCCAGCGGTCGACGATCAGGATCTCCGGCCGGGTGGGCGGCTGCTTGCTGTCGAAGTGGCCGGCCTCGTCGTCGAAGGAGGAGAGGGTGGTCTGGTAGTTGAGGTTCTTGACGAGCTCCTCGGCCACGTAGGCCACCGGCCGCCGGGAGGCGGGGTGGTACGGGTTCCACTCCAGGGCGTTCTCCCCGTAGTACTCGGGGCTGCGGCCCTCGGGCAGGTCGTGCCGGGAGGCGGCGGCCACCGTCACGTGGAGGGTGCGGGCGGAGGGGCTGCCGTGGCGGCCGCCGGCCGGGCCGAAGGCGCTGGGCACCACCCGGTAGTCCAGCGGGCGGACCGGTTTCAGGCGGACGTTCTCGGCCACCCCGACGATGTGGCGGGCCAGTTCGTACACGGCGTGCTCGTACTGCTCGGCGTAGCCGCGCAGTTTGATCAGCCCGTACAGCCCGTCGGTGACGTAGCGCTCGCCGAAGGTGCTGTGGTTGAACTGCAACCGCTCGGCGGGGAGCGGCAGTTGCGCGGGAGGCACCGGCACCCACAGGGCGGGGACGATGGCCTCGGTCTTCTCGTCGCTGGCGGCGCCCACCTGGATGGCGCGCTGCGCGAAGGCGAACCACTCCTTCCCGCACATCTGGCTGGCGAAGTAGCGCGGCGAGAACAGGGGGACGAAGACCCGGCAGGTGGCGAGCGCCGCCCCGAGCCGCTCCGACCAGCCCTCGCCGCTGCGTATCTCGCGGTCCATGAAGCCGACCTCGGAGCCGGCGGGCAGGCTGGTCAGCGCCATGATGTGGTTGCAGAGATCACGGTAGAGCCGCTCCACCCACATGTCCGGGTCGGGTCCTCCGGGCCCGAACCTCGGCGTATGCGCGTAACTCAGGAAAAAATACGGCTGCACTGATGCGGGCACACGACCCCCGTCCCGAAGATGCGAGCGAAGGAACATCATTCCGGAGCTCCTTCGCCACATCCCCTCCTCGTTCAGTCAATCAGCGTCTGTTTTCGGTCATCCAGGTCTGGGCGTGATCGACGGCGTCCGTGATGGAGAAGAGGACGGCGGGCGCCCCGCCCACCTTTCCCCGGCGCAGGAGCGAATCCGGGAATGCCCGGCCGATCTCCGGGAAATCACCGTCGTCCAGGGCGACGTCCTCGTATCTGGTCCACTCCCCCTCGTGCCCCTTCCCCCGTGGGCCGCCCGAAGGGTTCACCTTCACCACACAGTCGTACATGCGCAAGGGGGGCTTCGGAATTCGGTACTCCGCGAGGTGGAAAGCGGTGCAGGACTCGAATCCCACATTGATCATGAGAACCTGTCCTCCCTCCCAGCACAGTTTCCCCAGCGGGGAATCCTCGCCGAGATGGCATTCCAGCCGGTGTTCCGCGCAGATCCGGTGCGCGTCCGCGCCGAGCGCGGCGAATGAGGTCTGCGGATGGCCGCTGCGGGCGGCGCCCGGCGCGGTCCGGACCGCCTCGGCGAGGGCGCCCATGCCCTGGCTCGGGGTGCGCTCCGGGTCGAAGGCGGGCATCCGCGCGCGGAAGGCCGCCACCGCCTCCGCGTCGAGCCCGGAGATCCTGGCCAGGTGGGCGGAGGAGGTGAGGGAGTTCTCCGCGGTGAAGGCCGGGACCACCAGGGTGCCGTGGGGGCCCAGCACTCCCGTCAGGGCCTCGCGCAGGGTCTGCGGACGCAGGCCGGTGCCGCCGAGCGCGGCGTGCACCAGCAGCCGCCGGCCGGGGCGCACGCCGAGCAGCCGCAGCTGCACGGCCAGGGCGGGGGCACTCGGGGGTGCGGGTGCGCGGGCGGGCGCCTGGGCGGGTCCGGATAAGGAACGCGGCACGCGGAGCGCGGAGTTCCCGCGCGGGAGGGGGGAGGTCACGCGTCCACCGCCTTCAGTTCCCAGCGCAGTTCCTCCACCAGCCGCTTGCCGGTCACCGTCAGCTCGGCCGCCTCCGACAGGTGGTCCAGGGCCCGGTGGATCCGGTCCGCGCCGCCCGGCTCCTGGGTGGTCGTGGCCCGCCGGTACGCCTCCACCGCCACCCGCTCGTGCACGTCGGCCAGCAGTCGCGACACCGGCACCGGGCGGGACCGCCAGGGCGACGGGTGCTGCCAGGCCCCGTCCAGCGCGTACAGGTCCGTCACCTCGGTCAGCGCCCGCAGCCGGGCCCGCCGCCGCCCGGTCAGCAGGGCCAGCGCGGTCTCCCGCACCCCGGCCGCGTACGGGACCCCGAGCGCGCCCGGCCCGTGCCGCCCGGCCTCGCCCCAGCCCTGCGCCCGGGGGCCGCCGGCCAGGGGGGTCAGGGTGCTCAGCCCGGCCGCGGCCGCCCGGGCGAACTCGGGGACCGTGCGGTGCAGCAGGGCCCAGGCCGCGTCGAGCCGGCGCCGCCACGCGTCGGCCTCACCGGCGCCGAGCCGCAGCCGGGGCGGGCGGGCGAAGCAGTTGCGGTACGGGTCCAGGTCCTCCAGTGCCACCGGCCGCTGGGCCGGCCCCGGCCGCCAGGTCCGTACGGGCAGCCAGCGCGCGTCCCCCGCCGCCGGGCCGAAGCGGTGCTCGGTGCGGCCCGCCCGGACCACCGCGTAGCCCTCGCCGGTGGCGTGCAGCGCGGCCCGGCCCTCGGTACCGGGCTCCCCGAGCCGCAGCAGGCCCAGCGTCGGGAGGTACACCTCGCCGTCCCGGTACGCCACTTCGGCCGCCGGCTCCAGCCCCCCGCGCAGGACGGCGGCCGCCGCCAGCGCGGCCAGCCTGCGGGCGGCGCCCGGGGCGTCGAGGCGGCCCTCGCGGGCGGCGTCCAGGGCCTCCAGCACCCAGGTCCGGGTGAACGGGTGCCCCAGTACGGCGTCCAGCGCGTCCGGGTCCGCCCCCTCGACCCCGGTCAGCAGCTCCCAGGCCCGCGCCCAGTCCGGGGCGCCGGCCAGCTCGCCGTGCAACCGGGCCAGCAGGGCGCGGGTCAGCTCCTCCTGGGAACGGGCGAGCTCGGCCGGGTCGGCCAGCTCCGGCGCGGTCTCCCGGGCGGCCGTCCGGCCCTCCACCCCCTCCACCAGTTCCCGCAGGTCGGAGCAGTAGACGGAGGGGTTGTCGAAGCCCGCTCCGGCGGGGCCGTCCTCCCGGTAGCGGTGGGTGTAGAGGCCGCCGCCGCACGAACGAACGACAGGGCACCGCCGGCACGTGCCGCTGACACCCGCGAGCCCCAGCTGCCGGGCCCGCACGCCCGGGTGGGCCGCCACCAGGTCGAAGGGGTGGTCGAAGACGTTGAACCCGGTGGCGGCGGCCCCCTCGAAGGCGCTCTTGAGGGAGTCGACCTGCTCCAGCGTCCCGTCGGTCTCGACGACGACCAGGTCGGTCGGGGCCAGCCCCAGGGACTCCGTCAGGCTGGGCCCTCCGCGCAGGGTGGACAGCAGGGACTCGAAGAGGCGGACCGGCACCGGCCGCCCCAGCTCCTCCCAGCGGTCGAAGGCCCGCAGCAGCCAGCGGGCGTACGCGTCGGGCGCGCCGCCGGGCCGGGGCGGCGGGGTCTGCCAGGTGGCGTGCGGGAGCAGGAAGTCCACCCGGGGCGGCTCCAGCGCGACCAGGGCGTCCAGCACGCCGACCGGGTCGTTGGCCACGTCCACCGTGCACAACAGGCCCTGGTAGAGGTGGCGGTAGGGCTCCGAGCGCAGCAGGGCGAGGGCCTCCAGGACCAGCGGGTGGCTGGAGCGGCCGTCGGCGAAGCGCCGGTGGCGGTCGTTGGCCGCGCGGTCCCCGTCGAGGGAGACGCCGACCCGGACGCCGTACTCGGCGAAGAGGTCCAGGTAACGGGGGCTCAGCTGGAGACCGTTGGTGTGGATCCGCAGGTCGAGGTCGGCCGTCCCGGCGAGCGCGCGGGTGAACTCCTCGCACGCGAGGCCGAGTCGCTCCGGGCCCGCCAGCAGGGGTTCCCCTCCGTGGAAGATCACCGTGACGGAGGGGAGTGCATGGTCACGGGCATGTTCGGCGAGCCGCGACGCGGTCCGGGAAATGACCCCGGGGGAGATCACTTTCGGCCGGGCTCGCCAGCTCTGATCAGCGTGTTCGTAGACATAGCAATGATCACACGCAAGATCGCATCTGCTGTGAACCTTCAGGACGATCTCGCGAAATGCGATCAGGCCGGTCATTCCACCAGTCTAGAGCGCGTACTGCATGGTCAGAGCGCAGAGTTGAAGATCGGTGCCTGCGCGTGACGACCGGATTCCGACGGCAGTACCCGGCCGAGCGCCGCGGCGACGGACGCATTGCGGACGTCGATCTTGTCGAGGGGGACCCGGAGGTCCTTGTCCGCGCTGGTCGGAGGGGTGGCGGAAGTGTTCATGGCACCGTCCTCGGGGAGGCCGTAGGGAAGGGGAGGGAATGACTCCGGCGCGCCGCCGGCGTCTGGCTCGGACTTTACTCGTCCGCACCCCATTGGCAACCGAGACATGACGCCTGGTCAAGCGTTCTATAGAAAGAGTGGGGGAATAATCGAGGTGCCGTATTCGGCCGTTCGCCGGACGGCAAGATCCAGTTCTCCGGGGGTGCCGGGAGAGTGCTCCGGTCCGGTCGCTAGCGTGGACGGATGCCCACGTCACCCGCACTTCCCGTCATCCTGCTCCTCTCCGGGAGCCTGCGCGCCGGCTCCGTCAACGAGGCCGTGCTGCGCACCGCCGAAGCCGTCGCCGAAGGGGCCGCGGCCGCCGTCCGCTACGAAGGCCTCGCGGACCTCCCGCACTTCAACCCCGACGACGACGCCGACCCGCTGCCCGCACCGGTCGCCGCGCTGCGGGAGGCGATCGCCGGGGCCGCGGCGCTGCTGGTCTGCACCCCGGAGTACGCGGGCACCCTGCCGGGCTCGTTCAAGAACCTGCTCGACTGGACGGTGGGCGGCAGCGAGATCTCCGACAAGCCCGTGGCCTGGGTGAACGCGGCCGCCCCGGGCCGGGGCGGGGGCGCCGAGGCCACGCTGCGCACGGTCCTCGGCTACACCGGCGCGGCCGTGGTCGACGCCGCCTGCGTACGGATCCCGGTGGACCGGGGGACGGTCGGCGCCGACGGGACCGTGGCCGACCCCGCCGTCCGCGCCCGCCTGGCCGAGGTCCTGGCCCTGCTCGCCGAGGCGGCGCGGGAGACCCCGTAGCCCCTCAGGCGGGCTGCTGTTCCTCCACGGAGGGGGCGGGCAGTTCGCGCAGCAGCCAGGTGAGGACGTCGGGCAGCGCGCGCAGGGCCGCGAAGTGCGCGGCGTCCGGATCGATGGTGGTGGTGGCGCCGGGGATGCGGCGCCCCAGCCAGCGGGCGTGGCCCACCGGGGAGAACACGTCGAGCTCCCCGTGCCAGATCAGCACGGGGCAGCGGATGTCGGCGGGGTCGAACCCCCACGGGCTGCTGGCGGCGAGCATGTCGTCGATCCACCCGAACGCCGAAGTGCGGACCCCCTCGCGGTAGTTGCGCAGCAGCATCGACCGCAGGCCGGCGTCCGAGACGATCATCCGGTCGCTGGCGGTCAGCTCCCGCCGCAGCTCGTCCAGCAGCCGCCCGGGGTCCCGGGCGATACCGCTGGCGCGCGGGATCAGCCGGGCCGTGAGCTCCTCGGGGTCGGCGGCGGCGGTGGTGTACTCCCGTACGTTCGAGGCGGCCATCCCCGCGAACCAGTCCAGGTCCTCCGCGTCCCGGGGCGCGATGGGGACCAGGGCCGCCGTCCGCGTCACCCGCTCCGGCAGCAGCGCGGCGCAGGCCAGGGCCCCGGGAGCGCCGCCCGAGCGGCCGGCGACGGCGAAGGTGTCCACGCCGAGGGCGTCGGCGACGGCGGCCACGTCCTGGGCCACGTCGGCCACGCTGCGCCCCGGATGGCGGTCGGAGCCGCCGTAGCCGGGCCGGTCGTAGGCGATGAGCCGGACCCGGCGCTGGTAGAGGACCATGCCCCGGGGGGCCGGGCCGAGCCGGCTGCCGGGCATGCCGTGGAGCAGGAATACGGGCTTTCCGTCCGGGTCGCCCCAGTGTTCCGCCGTCAGGACGCGTCCGTCAGCGGTGCGCACCTCTTCGCGCACGCGCTCCCTCCCTCACGTCAGGCGCGAGCAGTCAGGGTGATTGTGCTCCCGGGGAGGCCGATGCGATAGGGCGCGACGGTCCGGCCTCAGGGGGCTTGGTCGGGCAGGCCGCTGCCCACCGCGGCCCCCGGCCGACCGCGGCGGGCCCTCGCGCAGGCCAGGGTGACGGCTGCCCCGGCCACCGCCCAGGCGGACAGGACGAGCATCGGGCCGGCCGCGCCGTTGCCCCGGAAGTAGGCGACGGACCGCGCGGCGAACGTTCCCGCGCCCGGCGGCATGGCCGGGCCGATCGCCCGCCAGAACGGCGGCAGCAGCGGGTAGGGGTAGGCGCCGCCCGCGCTCGGGTTGCCGAAGACCACGACCAGCAGGATCGCCAGGCCGATGCCGACCACCCCCGCCAGCCCCTGGAGGGCCAGGGTGAGCGCGCCGACCGCGAAGACCACCAGGGTCCCCAGCCCCCACAGGGCCGCGATCGAGCCCGGCAGGGCGCCCAGCACCGGGCCCGCGATGACCGCGCCGAGCAGCCCGGCGGCGATCGCGTACAGCAGCAGCGCGCCGAGCCGGATGAGGGCGCGGTGGATGTTGGCGGGCCGGGCGCCGGCGCTGATGGCGAGGATCGCGGCGCACAGGTAGCCGCCCACGCACCAGCCGACCACGAGGTAGAAGGAGCTCAGGCCGCGGCTGTCGCCCCGGTCGGCGGGGGCCACGTCCACGACGGTCAGGCCCCGGCCCTGCGACTTCTCGGCCGCCCCGACGATCTGCTCCAGGGCCTGGGAGAGGGAGGCCCCGGCACCGCTCGCCACCAGCAGCCGGTCGTTCGGGCGGGCCGGGTCGACGATCAGCGCGCCGTCCACCTCGCGGTTGCGGATCCGCGCGAGCGCCGTCGCCTCGTCGGCGACCGCCCGGGGGTCGAGCGGCTTGCCGGGCAGGGCGGCGAGCCGCTGCGCGGCCTGCGCGGCGACCGGCTCGGCGGGGGCGGCCACGGCGAGGGGGATCTCGCTGGGCTTCGGGTGGTGGAAGGCCCCGATGTAGGAGGTGATGAAGGCGAGCTGGAGGGCCAGCACCCCCAGGACGAGCACGGCGGCCCGGGTGGTCACGGCGTCCTTGAGCTCGGCGAGGAACCCGCCGGAGGGGCCCGCGTCGGCCTCGGGGCGGGGGGTGGGCTGGGTCATGCCCCCACGCTCCGCGCGCCGGGGGCCGGGCGCAGCAGGGGCGGGCCGAATGGATGATCGAACAAGTGTTTCGCACGGGTATTCGAATTGCTCTATGGTGGAGAAGGGGGAGGGCAAGAAGGTCGAGGGAAGCAGGAGGGCCGCGGGTGCCCGGGTTCACGCATCTGCACACCGTTTCGGGGTTCTCCGTGCGCTACGGCGCCTCGCACCCGCAGCGGCTGGCGGAACGCGCCGCCGAGCGGGGCATGGACGCCCTCGCGCTGACCGACCGCGACACCCTCGCGGGGGCGGTCCGCTTCGCGAAGGCGGCCGCGGCGGCCGGGATCCGGCCGCTGTTCGGGGTGGACCTGGCCGTGTCCCCTGCGGGGTCGCCCACGGGGCCGGGCGGCTCCGGCCCGGCCGGCCGGGGGGCCGAGGCCTCGTACCGGCGGCGGGTGCCCGTGAGGGGCGGCGCCTTCGTGGACGAGTCCGCCCCCCGCGCCCTCTTCCTGGCCCGCGACGGCGCCGCCGGCTGGGCGGAACTCTGCCGCCTGGTCACCGCCGCCCACGCCCCGGCCGGCGCGGGCGGCCCCTGGCCGGGTTCCGGCTCCGCGCCGGGCTCCGGCGCGGACGCCGCCTCCGGCACGGCCGGGGCTTCCGCCTCCGGGGCGGGCTCCTCCTTCGGCCGGGCCGGCTCCTCCTTCGGCGCCGCGTTCGCCGGTGACGACGGGTGCGCGGAGCCGGGCGCCGGTGCGGCCGGCCGGGGCGGCGCGGGTACCTCCGGCAGGGCCGGGGACGCGGGGTTCCCGCACCCCGCCGGAGGCCAGGGGCTTCTGGTGCCCTTCGGGGCGCTCGGCGGGGGCGGGGTGTTCGTGCTGCTCGGGCCCGGATCCGAGGTGGGGCGGGCGCTGGCCGCCGGGCGCCCCGACCGGGCCGCGCGGCTGCTCGCGCCCTGGCGGGAGCGCTACGGGGACGCCCTGCGCCTGGAGGCCGTCCACCACGGCCGCCCCGGCACCGGCCCCGGCTCGCTGCGCCTGGCCGCCCGTACCGTCGGCTTCGCCGCCGAACAGGGCGTCCCGGCCGTGCTGACCAACGCCGTCCGCTACGCCGACGCCGGCCAGGGACCCGTCGCCGACGTCCTCGACGCCGCCCGCCGGCTGGTCCCCGTCGACCCCCGGGGCCCCCTCGACAGCGGCGAGCGGTGGCTGAAGGACCCCGCCGCCATGGCCGACACCGCCGACCGGATCGCGCAGGCGGCCGGGCTGCGGCCCGCCGACGCCCGCCGGCTGCTCGCCCGCACCCGCGAGACCGCCGAGGCCTGCGCCGTCGACCCCGAGGACGACCTCGGTCTGGGCTCCGTGCACTTCCCCGAGCCCCGCCTCGTCGGCGCCGCCCACCGCACCGCCCAGCGGGTCCTCGCCTCCCGCGCCTCCGCCGGCATGGTGCTGCGCGGCTACGCGGGCGAGCGCGCCTACTGGGACCGGATGCACGAGGAGCTCGACGTCATCGCCTTCCACGGCTACGCCTCGTACTTCCTGACGGTCGCCCAGGTCGTGGACGACGTGCGGGAGATGGGCGTCCGGGTGGCCGCCCGCGGCTCCGGCGCGGGCTCCCTCGTCAACCACCTCCTCGGCATCGCGCACGCCGACCCCGTCGCCAACGGCCTGCTCATGGAACGCTTCCTGTCCCGGCGCCGCCGCGTCCTGCCCGACATCGACATCGACGTGGAATCCGCCCGCCGCCTGGAGGTCTACCGCCGGATCATCGCCCGCTTCGGCACCGAACGCGTCGCCACCGTCGCCATGCCCGAGACCTACCGGGTCCGCCACGCCATCCGCGACGTCGGCGCCGCCCTGTCCATGGACCCGGCCGCCGTCGACCGGCTCGCCAAGGCCTTCCCGCACATCCGCGCCCGCGACGCCCGCGCGGCCCTGGCCGAACTGCCCGAGCTGCGCGGCATGCGCGAAGAGGCACTGGGGGAGGGGCACGCCCGGATGTGGGACCTCGTCGAGGCGCTGGACGCGCTGCCGCGCGGGACCGCCATGCACCCGTGCGGGGTGCTGCTCTCCGACGCCACCCTCCTGGAGCGCACCCCCGTGGTCCCCACCAGCGGCGAAGGCTTCCCCATGTCCCAGTTCGACAAGGAGGACGTGGAGGACCTCGGCCTGCTCAAACTCGACGTGCTGGGCGTGCGGATGCAGTCCGCCATGGCGCACGCGGTCGCCGAGATCCGGCGCGCCACGGGGGAGGAGCTCGACCTCGACGACCCCGCGCAGGTCCCGCCGGGCGACGCGCCCACGTACGAGCTGATCCGCTCGGCCGAGACGCTGGGCTGCTTCCAGATCGAGTCCCCGGGCCAGCGGGACCTGGTCGGGCGGCTCCAGCCGTCGTCCTTCCACGACCTGGTCGTCGACATCTCGCTGTTCCGTCCGGGGCCGGTGGCCGCCGACATGGTGCGGCCGTTCATCGAGGCCCGGCACGGGCGGGCGCCGGTGCGCTTCCCGCACGAGGACCTCGCCGACGCGCTGCGCGAGACCTACGGGGTGGTGGTCTTCCACGAGCAGATCATCGAGATCGTGCACGTCATGACCGGCTGCGGCCGCGACGAGGCCGACCGGGTGCGGCGCGGGCTCTCCGACCCCCAGTCGCAGGGCCGGATCAAGGCCTGGTTCGCGGCGACGGCCGCCGGGCGCGGCTACGCGGCGGAGGTGGTCGCCCGGACCTGGGAGATCGTCGAGGCCTTCGGCAGCTACGGGTTCTGCAAGGCCCACGCGGTGGCCTTCGCCGTGCCCACGTACCAGTCGGCCTGGCTCAAGACCCACCACCCGGCCGCCTTCTACGCCGGGCTGCTCACCCACGACCCCGGCATGTACCCCAAGCGGCTGCTGCTGGCGGACGCCCGGCGCCGGGGCGTGCCGGTGCTGCCGCTGGACGTGAACCACTCGGCGGTCGTCCACCGTATCGAACTGGTGTCCGACGAGTCGGAGGGGCGGGGGCCCGGGGTCTGGGGGCTGCGGCTCGCCCTGTCCGACGTCCACGGCATCAGCGGGCCCGAGGCCCTGCGCATCGAGGCCGGGCAGCCGTACGCCTCCCTGCGCGACTTCTGGGACCGCGCCCACCCCGGCCGCCCGGTGGCCGAACGGCTCGCGCAGGTCGGCGCGTTGGACGCCTTCGGAGCGAACCGCCGCGACCTGCTGCTGCACTTGACGGAGCTGCACGGCGCCCAGCGCGCCGCCGGCGCGAAGGGCGCGACCCAACTGCCCCTGGGCGGCGGCCGGTCCACCGCCCCCGCAGGCCTGCCCGACCTGACCGAGGCCGAACGGCTCAGCACCGAGCTCGGCGTCCTCGGCATGGACGCCTCCCGCCACCTGATGGACGGCCACCACGCCTTCCTCGCCGAACTGGGAGTGGTCCCGGCCCACCGCCTGCGCGAGACCGCGCACGGCCGGACCGTGCTCGTCGCGGGCGCCAAGGCGGCCACCCAGACCCCGCCGATCCGCTCCGGGAGGAGGGTCATCTTCACCACCCTGGACGACGGCACCGGCCTGGTCGACCTGGCCTTCTTCGACGACAGCCAGGAGGCATGCGCGCACACCGTCTTCCACTCCTTCCTGCTGCTGGTGCGCGGCGTCGTGCAGCGGCGCGGCCCGCAGAGCCTGAGCGTGGTCGGGGCGGCCGCCTGGGACCTCGCGGAACTGGTGCGGCTGCGCGAGGACGAGGGCCTGGAGGCGGTCACGGCACGGCTGGCGCAGCCGCTGCCCGCCGGGCCCGGGGACAGCGGCCGGCGCATCCACCTGGCGACCGGCTACGAGATGAACCCGTGGGCCGACCTCCAGCCGCCCGGCGACCGCGCCGCGACGGGCCGCAAGCTGTGGCACTCCAGCCCGGGGAGCGCGGGATGACGACGGCACCGGCCCCCGTGCCCGCCCCCGCCCCCGTCCTTCCTCCCGATCCCGGCGGGGCCGGGGTGCTGCACGTGCGCTGCGGTCCCGCCGTGACCGGGGAGGGCTACCGGGAGGTGCTGGAGCTGCTGCGGGAGTTCTCCCCGCTGCTCCAGGCCCTGCCGCCGCGGGCCGCGCTGGTCCAGGTGCGCGGTGCCCGGCGGTACTTCGGCGCCGACGCCGCCCGGATCGCCGAGGTGGTCCGGCTGCGGGCGGTGGCCCGGCTGGGCACGGACGTACGGATCGGCGTCGCCGACACCTGGGCGGTGGCGGCCATGGCCTCCGCCCGCGTCGACGGGCCCGGCGGAGTCCTCGCCGTGCCCGGGGAACGGGTGCCCGGCTTCCTCGCACCCCTGCCGGTGGAGTCCCTGTACGGGCTCGGCTCCCGCCAGGCCGAGGCGCTGCGCGGCTTCGGGCTGCACACCGTCGGGGCGCTCACCCAGGTCCCGCCCGGGGTCCTGGAGCGGATCCTCGGCAAACGGGCCGGACGGCTCGTCGCGGAGCGCGCCCGCGGGATCGACCCGCGCCCGGTCACCCCGCGCGGGCTGCCCTCCTCCGCCGCCGTCCGGACCGGCTTCGCCCGCCAGGAACTGGACGGCCCGCACGCCCGGGCCGCCCTGCTCGGCCTGGTGGTCCGGCTCGGCGCCCAGCTGCGCGGGCGCCGCCAGGCCGCCCGATCCCTGTGCCTGACCCTGCAGTTCGCGGGCGGCACCCGGTGGGAGCGCTCCCGGCGGCTGGTGGAACCCTCCGCCCACGACGAGGACCTGCGCACCCTCGCCTACCGCCTGATGGACGCGGCGGGCCTGCAACGGGCCCGGCTGACCGGCATGGTGCTGCGCGCCGAGGACCTCACGGCGGCGGAGGGCGTGACCCGGCAGCTCTCCCTGGACCCGGTCCGCGAGGCCCGCCTCACGGTGGAAGCCGCCATCGACCGCGCCAACGCCCGCTTCGGCCCGGGCACGGTCCGCCCCGCCGCGCTGTTCTTTTAGGGCTCGGTTCGCCTCCGGGGCGCTTGCAGCCGTGCTCCCGGGCCCGACCGTGCCGACTTCGGCCGGGTCCCGGCGGGGCCGTGGGTCGGACCCGGGGCCGGGTCCGGGGCCGGACCGGAGGTCAGAGGTCAGAGGTCGCCCAGCATCAGCCGGGCCGTCTCCGTGCGGAGCGGGGTGGTCTGGGCCTGGATCAGGTGGAACTGGGCCTCGCGGGAGAGGCGGCCCGCGGTGTGCCCGTACTGGACCGCCCGGCCCCCGGCCACCGCCACGCAGGCCGCCGCCGACCGTACGGCCAGGTCCAGGGCGGCGGCCCGCAGCGACAGCCGGGCCCCGGCCCCCTCGCCGGCCGGCAGCTCGTCGCGCAGGGCGTAGGCCTCGGCGCGCAGCCGGGCGGCCTTCTCGGCGAGGCGCAGGCCGAGTTCCTCGTACGGGGCCGAGCGGAGCAGGAAGTCCGCCGTGGCGCGCAGCTGGCCGAAGACGGCCGGCTGGGCGTCGGCGTTCTCCAGGTCGTAGGCCCGGATCCACTCCGCCCGGGGCACCACCCCGAGCACCCGGGAGTCGGGCACGAAGACCCCGCGCAGCTCGACGGAGGCCGTGTGCGTTCCGCCCATCGCCCACAGCGGGGCCTCCTCGACGGTGCTCAGCCCCTCCGCCTCCGCGCCGGGGGCCAGGTCGACCAGGGCGAGGACCGCCTCGTCGGAGCCGGTGACGGCGCCCGCGTACAGGGAGTCGGCCACCCCCCACCCCGTCACCCACGGCATCCGCCCGGCCAGCCGCCACCCGCCCGGCACCCGCACCGCCGTGACGGGCGGCTGCGGGCGGCGCAGGAAGGCGTAGCCCGCCGTGGGGCGCCGCTCCCCGCGCACGAGGGCCGGCAGCCAGCTCCCGCGCAGGGCGGCGCCGGCCGCACCGGAGGCCTGGGCGAGGGCCCTGGCCAGCGGGACGTGCTGGGTCCACACGAACCAGGTCGACGGGTCCACCGCCGCCAGCACCTCGTGGACCTCCCGCACCACCTGACGGGGCGTGAGGCCGGAAAGCGGCTCCGGTTCGTATCCGATCAGCCCGTACGCCCCGCAGGCGGCGAGCGCGTCCAGGTGGGTGCGCGGCACCCCCTCGGCCGCCGTGCGCTCCGCCCCGGGCCGCAGGACCCGTACGGCGGTCTCCGTTACTGCGGCGACCAGCGGGTCGGCCGCCAGCGCGGACGGGGTGGCCAGGGCGGTACCGGCTCCAGGGGCCTCGTGCATGGCGACGCTCACCTCGGGATGGGGGGCCAGGGGCGTCCATCCTTCCCGAGCGGTACTGGAGGCACGCTGGACACGCGAGTTTTTACCGACGCGTAACTTCCAAGTCTTGCTACTCGCCCGTAATTTAGCGGCAGCAGCTCCCCCCATGTGATCCGGATCACGGGACGGAACCCCCACGCCATTCCCCTTGACCCGCAAGGAGATCACACGATGCTGCCCTGGAGACGCCTGCTCCGCCCGCTGGCCGTCCTCACCCTGGCCGCCGCCGCGCTCGTCGCCCCCACCGGCGCAGCGCAGGCGGCGTCCGCCCCCAGCAGCGGCTGGAACGACTGGTCCTGCAAGCCCTCGGCCGAACACCCCCGCCCGGTCGTCCTCGTCCACGGAACCTTCGGCAACTCCGTCGACAACTGGCTCGGGTTCGCCCCCTACCTGGTCCACCGCGGCTACTGCGTCTACTCCCTCGACTACGGCCAGCTGCCCGGCGTGCCCCTCTTCAACGGGCTCGGCCCCATCGCCGCGTCGGCCGGCCAGCTCGACGCCTTCGTCGACAAGGTGCTGGCCTCCACCGGCGCCCCCGAGGCCGACCTCGTCGGGCACTCCCAGGGCGGCATGATGCCCCGCTACTACCTGAAGTTCCTGGGCGGCGCCGCCAAGGTCAACGCCCTCGTCGGCCTCGCCCCCGACAACCACGGCACCACCCTGTCCGGACTCACCCAGCTGCTCCCGTACTTCCCCGGGGCGGCCGACCTGATCAGCACGGCGACCCCGGGGCTGGCCGACCAGATCGTCGGATCGCCCTTCCAGCAGAAGCTGAACGCGGGCGGGGACACCGTCCCCGGCGTCTCCTACACCGTCATCGCGACCAAGTACGACGAGGTGGTCACCCCGTACCGCAGCGCCTTCCTCGACGGACCGGGCGTCCGCAACGTGGTCCTGCAGGACCTGTGCCCCCTGGACCTCTCGGAGCACGTGGCCATCGGCCTGACCGACCGGATCGCCTGGCACGAGGCGGCCAACGCCCTCGACCCGGCGCACGCGGAACGGACCACGTGCGCCTCGGTCTTCGACTGACCCGGCCCCGCTAGCGGACGCTGCGGCCCGAGCCCGTCGCCCGGCGGCGGGCCACGGCGAACAGCACGGCCGCCCCCACGGCCACCACCCCGGCACCCGCGATGGCGAGCGCCGGGGTGGCGCCGTTCCCGCCGGTCTGCGCGAGGTTCCCGCCGTCCCCGCCGCCGAGGGGGGAGGCGGACGGGGCGGAGACCGGCGCGGCGGCGACCGGGGAGGCGGCGGCCCGGCCGTTGGTCTTCGGGTCGTCGTCGCCGTGGCCCCCGTGCTCCACGGTGGACTTGCCGGCCCCGTCGGAGATCTGCCGGTCCGTCGGCGCCTGGGGCGGCTCGACGGGAGCGGGCCGCGAGGGCTGCGCGGAGGCGCCCGTCGACGGGACGGCCCCGGTCCCGCCGCTGCCGCCACTGCCCGCTCCACTGCCGCCGCCGTCCTTGCCGAAGACCACGTCGGAGCAGGTGTAGAAGGCCTCGGGGCTGTCCGAGCGCTGCCAGACGCTGAAGATCAGGTGCCGGCCGCTCTTCTTGGGCAGGGTCCCGCCGAACACGTAGTCGCCGTTGCGCATGGCCGGGTCGGTGGCCTTCGCGAAGGGCGCGGCTTCGAGGTCGGACCACTTGAGCGGCTTCGACGGGTCGTAGCCGTCCTTCGTCACGTACAGCTCGAAGGAGCCCTTGTGCGGGGCGGTCCCCTTGTAGCGGAAGGTGTGCGCCCCCGCCGTCATGGGCGTGGCCGGCCAGTCCGCGCGGGCCAGGTCCAGCCCCTTGTACTTGGGGTTGCCGGCCGAGCAGAGCTGCCCGTCGGGGATCAGCGACCGGCTCTTCCCGGCGGCGTTCGCGATGTTCACCGCGTTCCAGTCGTAGAAGGCCTGCGGGCCGCTCGCGGCGACCGCCGCCTTGCAGGCGGCCGACTTCGGCGCCTCCGGCCCCTCCGCGTAGCAGGCCGCCACCCGGCTGACCGGGTCCGTCATCGACCCGTGGGCGGCCGCCGGAACGGCCGCGTACGCGGCCACCGCGAGCGGGGCCAGACCGGCGGCGGCGACACGGGCGGCGGTGCGGCGGTGGGGTGCGGGCATGGGCGGATCTCCTTCGGGCGCGGGGCGGGGTGCACCAGCGGAACCGGCCGCCGCGCCACCGCCCCCGCAAGGGTTCCGGCACCGCACCACGACCTCCCTGGCCCGGCCAAGCTAGCCCGCCGCACAGCCCGTTCGGCCGCCTTCGCGCCCCCCAAGAGGATCCTTAGGCTCCTCTTAAGGAACCCCTAAGCACCCCCACAGAAAGGGGCCGCCAGGCCCTAGCGCAGCAGGGCGGCCAGACCCTCCTCGGACAGGGCCCGCTCCTCCAGCGCGTCCAGTGCCCGTACCGCCTGGCCCGCCGCCTCGGGGTCGCTCGCGGCCAGGCCGCTCTGCGCGAACTCGTCCTCGTCCAGCCGCAGGACGGTCTTCCCGTCCGCCGACACCCACAGGTCCAGGTCCAGGTCCTCCACGAGGATCCCGCCCTCGCGGACCACGGCCGGCCGGGTGACGTCGCAGTACCAGCCCTTCAGGACGCCCTCCCCGCTCCAGACCTCCTTGACCGCGTACCAGCGCGTCCGCCAGAAGTGCTCGACGAACACGTCGCCGGGCTCGAAGCGGACGAACCCGAAGTCCCGTACGCCCTCGGCCGCCCAGGGCGCCCGTACGGAGATCCGGTCACCGTCGTCGGACAGCTGTGCCGCCGGGTAGGCGATCTTGGTCCGGCCGGCCTTGGTCAGGGTGATGGTCCAGGTGGTGCTCACAGCGCTGGTCCTCCGAGCTTCTTCGTGAAACGGGTCTCGGTCGCGCAGATCCGGTATCCGAACCACGCGTTGATGGCGAGCATGGGCTCGTTCCCGGCGTCGTTGCCGGTGAAGGCCTCGGTGTAGCCGGCCGCGCGGGCCCGCCGCAGCGAGTCCGTCTTGGCGAGCTTGGCCAGGCCGCGGCCGCGGAAGGCGCGCCGGGTGCCGGTCATCGCCGAGCCGTAGCGGGTGCGGCCGTCGGTGCGGGCGGCCGAGAAGGCGGCCACCTCCCCGTCGACGACGGCCACCGAGGTCAGCCCGTGGTCGAGGGTCGGGTCGTGCCAGACGCCGTCCAGCCACTCCTGGTAGTCGTCGAGCGAGGCCGGGACGTCGCCCGGCTCGTCGGCCGTGGCCTCGGCGTCGGCCTCGTAGAGCGGGCGCGGGTCGGCGGCGAACGCGGACGCCGGGCGCAGCTCCACCCCGGCGGGCAGGTCGTCGGGGAGCGGCGGGAGGGTGGCCGCCGCCAGGTCCAGGCGCAGGAAGTGCGCGGAGCGGCTGGGACGGTAGCCGTGCCGCTCGGCGAAGGCCCGGTGCGCGGGCTCGTCGAGCACCCAGGCGTAGGCGTCCACGGCCCCGTGCGCGGTGAGGTGCTCCTCCGCCGCGCGCAGCAGGGCGGTGCCGGCGCCGTGGGCCCGGTCGGCGGGGTCGACGTAGGCGTTGACGTACGACTGTCCGGGCTCGGGGCTGTCGTGGGCGAGCCCGACCCGGGCGGTACCGACGACCCGGCCGTCCGCCGTCTCGGCGACCAGGAGGCGGAAGCGGGCGTCGGGGTGCGCGGAGCCGAGCTCGAAGGCCACGCCGTCCGGGGTCGTGACCAGGAACGGCAGGGCGGCACGGCGCACCCGTACGACGGCCTCGGCGTCGGCGGGGTCGTCGGGGCGCAGATCGCGTACGTGCACGGCGTCAAGGCTCATGGGGCCGACGTTACGGGCGGACGGGCCACCGGCGCCTGCGAATTACAATCGGCCCGTGACCTCGACCAACCCCCTCAGGCTCAGGATCGACGGCGCGGCCGGCTCGGCGGCCCCGTACGAACAGCTGCGCGCGCAGATCGCGGACCAGGCCCGGTCGGGCCGGCTCCCGGCGGGCTTCAAACTGCCGACGGTGCGGGGGCTGGCGGAGGAACTGGGGCTGGCCGCGAACACCGTCGCGAAGGCGTACCGGGCGCTGGAGGCGGACGGGGTGATCGAGACGCGGGGCCGGAACGGGACGTTCGTCGCGGCGGGCGAGGGGTCCTCGCGGGAGGCCGCCCTGGCCGCGCAGGCGTACGCGGACCGCGCGCACCGTCTTGGCCTCACGGAACCCGAGGCCCTCGCCGCAGCCACCGCCGCCCTCCGGGCTCGCTACACCGCCCAGTAGCCCCGCGCGGCGGCAACGGTCCGCAGCCGACGGACGACCCCCCGGCGGAGCCTCAGAGGTACAGCCCCGCCTCCGGCTGGGACTGGGCCGGGAGGACCGCCGCCGGCCCCGTCCCCCGCCGGAGGGCGAAGAGTTCCGCCAGGGTCGCCCCCTCCCGGGACACCCCCTCGTCCGTGCCGAGCCACTCCACCGCCTCCCCGCGCGTCAGCGGGCCGACCTCGATGCGGGCCAGGCAGCGGCCCGGCCGGACCACCGCCGGGTGGAGCCGTTCCAGGTCCTCGTTGGTGGTGACACCGACCAGCACGTTGCGCCCCTGCCCCAGCAGCCCGTCCGTCAGGTTCAGCAGCCGCGACAGCGCCTGCCCCGCCGTGTGCCGCGCCTCGCCGCGGATCAGCTCGTCGCAGTCCTCCAGCAGCAGCAGCCGCCAGCGCCCCTTCGCGGTGCCCTCGTCCTCGCCGATCGCGATGTCCATCAGGTAGCCCACGTCGTTGAACAGCCGCTCCGGGTCCAGGACGCAGTCCACCTGGCACCAGTCCCGCCACGACCGCGCCAGCGTCCGCAGCGCGGAGGTCTTGCCCGTCCCCGGCGGCCCGTGCAACAGCAGCAGGCGGCCCGCGATGTCGTCCGGGGTGACCTTCATCAGCCGGTCCATCGCGGCCGCCACCGGCGCCGTGTAGTTCGGCCGCACCTCCGCCCACGTACCGGCCGAGATCTGCCGCGTCGTGCGGTACGGCCCCCGGCGGGGGGAGACGTACCAGAAGCCCATCGTGACGTTCTCCGGCTGCGGTTCGGGCTCGTCCTGGGCGCCGTCCGTGGCCTCGCCGAGCACCCGCTGCGCGAGTTCGTCGCTGACCGCGGTGACCGTGACGTCCGCGCCCCGGCTCCAGCGGGAGACCAGGACCGTCCAGCCCTCGCCCTCGGCGAGCGTGGCGCTGCGGTCGGTGTCGCGTGCCGAGCGGAGCACGGTGGCCCGCGGGGGCAGCAGCGTCGCCTCCGCCTTCACCCGCTCGATGGTGACGCTCTGCGCGTACGGCTGCTCGCCGGTCGCGAACCGGCCGAGGAAGAGCGCGTCGACGACGTCCGACGGTGAGTCACTGTCGTCCACGTGGAGCCGGATCGGCAGCGCGTCATGCGGGTCTGCTGGCATGGCGCCCATGATCCGGCACGAACTGACCTCCCGCACCCGTGTTTCGCCGGATCGGGTGCCCAAGTTCCCTCTTCAAACGCATCGGTCGTGAAGATTCGGCCGCCGATCCCGCCCGGAAAATTCTTGGCATGAACACTTCCGGCCAGCCCCGGCTGCTTGTACCAACGACTGAGGAGTAACCCCACACTCCCCCCACCCTCCCCCCACGAGGAGCCGCACCCATGAGCATGAGACTGTCGCGCTTCGCCGCCCTCACCTCCTCCCTGTTACTCGCCGCGGGCGCCGCCCTCTTCGGCGCGGGCCAGGCCTCCGCCCAGGCCGACTTCGGCTATGTCGCCCTCGGGGACTCGTACTCCTCCGGCGTCGGCGCCGGGAACTACGACTCCGCCAGCGGCAACTGCAAGCGCACCACCCGGGCCTACCCGGCCCTGTGGGCCGCCGCCCATTCCCCGCAGACCTTCTCCTTCACCGCCTGTTCCGGCGCCCGTACGGGTGATGTGATCTCCGGTCAGCTCGGCCCGCTCAACTCCGGCACCGACCTGGTCAGCATCACCATCGGCGGCAACGACGCCGGCTTCTCCGACGTCATGACGACCTGCGTCCTGCAGTCCGAATCCACCTGTGTCAACCGCGTCAACCAGGCCAAGGCGTACGTCGACTCCACCCTCCCCGGCCAGCTCGACCAGGTCTACGACGCCATCCGCGGCCGCGCGCCCTCCGCCAGGGTCGTCGTCCTCGGCTACCCCCGCTTCTACCAGCTGAACGGGAGCTGCGTCGCCGGTCTCACCGAGGGCGAGCGCTCCGCCATCAACGGCGCCTCCGACTACCTCAACGCGGCCGTCGCCAAACGCGCCGCCGACCACGGCTTCACCTTCGCCTCGGTCGTCGGCGCCTTCACCGGGCACGAGATCTGCTCCGGCGACGCCTGGCTGCACAGCGTCAACTGGACCAACATCGGCGAGTCGTACCACCCCACCGCCGCCGGGCAGTCCGGCGGCTACCTCCCGGTGTTCAGCGGCAAGGCCTGAGGGCCGGCCACCGGGCTCCCCGCCGGCGTCGGCCCCCCGGGTGCCGGCGCCGGCGTCCCGGAGGGCGAACCCGAGGGGCTCGGGGGAGCGGGGGAGGAGGCCCCGGCCGTCGGGGTCTCCTCCGCGCACGCCACGGAGAACTCCATCCAGGCCGAGGTCTTCAGCTGCGGGGCGCGCACCTCCAGCCGTACCGCGTCCTGCACGCTCCCGTCCGCCCGCTCCACGGGCTCGTCGTGGTTCAGCTGACGGGTCCGGGCCCCGCCCTCCTCGTACGTGATGCTCTGCCACGGCGCCGTGGACGTGGAGCCGTCGAGCCTGGCCCAGCGGTACTCCACCACCGCGGGCACCACGGCCACCTCGATGGTGCCGGTGAACGAGGGCGTGCCCGTCGCCGGCGGCGGGCAGCTTCCCGCGTAGGCGGCGCGCAGGGTGTGCACGTACAACGTGACGTTCTGCGCGGGCCCGCTGGTCGCGGATCCGGACGGGGAAGCCGGCTCCGAGGCCGGCGCGGACGCGGGCGGCGAGGGTGGCCGCGTCGGGGCCGGGTCCCCGGCCGCCCCGCTCCCGCCCCCGGTGTCGCGCACCAGCAGCCACACCAGCAGGGCCAGCACCGCCAGCAGCGCCAGGAAGCCGAGGGTGAGCACCACGCCCGCCCCGCTCCCGCGCCGGTCCGGCGGCTCCGGCGGCAGGGGCGCCGAGGGGACCGGCACGGTCCCGCGGTCCCCCTGGTACGGCCCGGCCACCACCGTCGGCGCCGCCGGATCCCACACCGGCCCGCCCGGGTCCCGTACGGCCCCGCCCGCGCCGATGATCCGCAGCATCCGGGCGGCCTCCGCCGCGGGCAGCCGCGCGGCCGGGTCCTTGCGCAGCAGCCCCTCCAGCACGGGCTCCAGCGGACCGGCCCGGCGCGCCGGGGGCGGCTCGGCGTCCACCACGGCCTCCAGGGTGGCCACGGGGGTGTCCCGCAGGAAGGGCGAGACCCCCTCCACGGCGGCGTACAGCATCACCCCGAGCGACCACAGGTCCGACTCCGGACCGGGATCGCGCCCCAACGCCCGTTCCGGAGCGAGGAATTCGGGGGAACCCATCACCTCGCCGGGCATCGTGAGCGGCGCGGCCCCCGCCAGGCTCGCGATCCCGAAGTCGCTCAGCACCACCCGCCCGTCATTGGCGACCAGCACGTTGGCGGGCTTCACGTCCCGGTGCAGCACTCCCGCGTCGTGCGCCGAGCGCAGCGCCGCCAGCACCTGCTCGCCCACGTGCGCGGTCCGCTGCGGGGTCATCGGCCCCTCGCCCTCCAGCACCTCCGCCAGCGAGAGCCCGCGCACCAGCTCCATCACGATCCACGGCCGGCCCTCCTCGGAGGCCACGTCGTAGACGGTGACCACCCCGCGGTGCGAGACCCGGGCGGCGGCCCAGGCCTCCCGCTCCAGCCGCCGGTACAGCCGCGCCGCCTCGGCCGCGTCCAGTCCGGCGGGGGCGCGCACCTCCTTGACGGCGACCTCCCGCCCCAGCACCTCGTCGCGGGCCCGCCACACCACGCCCATGCCGCCGCGGCCCAGCGGACCGAGCAGCCGGTACCGCCCGGCGATGACACGCCCGGACTCCACGCCTTCGTCCGCACTCACGCGATTCCCCCTCGAGTCACCGGGTGATCACTCCAAGTTAGCGCAGCGCAGCCGCGGCGACCCCCGTCGTGACGACACTCCGCACGGTGCTCACCGAGCGTGTTCCCAAGTGCCGCATCTCGCACGGAGAGTGACGGTCGACTCCGCTGAGTAATCGTCAACTACCCGTACCCACAGGGGTAATTCACACCACCGGGATACCCGAGGACATAGCGCAGGCGATAGGGTTAGCCTGCCCGGGCCGGGTGCCTTGATACGGGTGGGGAGAGACATGGAACAGATAACGATGCGCAGCAGGCCGCCCCGCGTGCCTGCCATCACCTGCGGGAGCAGCGCGACCAGCTCGCGCCTCGACCGCCACCTCGCCGTGCTGGGCGGACCCGCCGTCCCGCGCCACGACGTGGCCGAGGCGACCCTGCTGATGCGCGAGCTCACCTCGCGCGACCACACCCACGTCCAGCGGAGCCGCAGCGCGCGCGTCGCGCTCTTCGCACCGCTGCGCAGGCTGCGGCGCACCCTCTTCGGCAGCCGTCGCGCGTAACCGCCCCCGACGACCGTCCCCGTAGCGCAGCCGGCCCGTCCGGCTGCACCCCGGCCCCGTCCCCTCCACCCGGCGTCCTCCGGCGCACGCCGCGCCGGAGCCACCGGCACCCCCGAGGTCCCCGCGCCCCGACGTCCCGGCGCCCCGGCGCGTCCCGGCCTCAGGCGATCACGCCATCCCCGCGCAGTTCCGCGATGCGCGCGTCCGTCATCCCCAGGCCGCGCAGCAGGGCGTCGGTGTGCTCGCCGAGCGCGGGCACCGCTCCCATCACCGCCTCCGGGCCACCCGGCAGCCCGATCGGCGGCAGCAGGGCCCGCAGCGGGCCCGCCGGTGAACCCACCTCCCGCCAGCGGTCCCGTGCCGCCAGTTGCGGGTGCCCGGCCAGCTGTGCCACCGAGTTGAGCCGCGCGCAGGCGATCCCGGCCGCCTCCAGCCGCTCCACCGCCTCGTCGGCCGAGAGCTTGCCGAGCACCCCGGCCACCACCGCGTCCGTCTCCTCCCGCCCCCGGGTACGGGCCGCGTTCGTCGCGAACGCCGGATCCGCGGCCAGCTCCGGCCGGTCCAGCACCTCCCGGGCCAGCCGGCCCCACTCGCGGTCGTTCTGCACCGACAGCAGCACCCGGTCCCCGTCGGCCGTCGCGTACGCGTCGTACGGCGCGATCACCGCGTGCGCCAGACCCGTCCGCACCGGCTGCTCCCCGCCGTGGAGCGTGTGGTGCAGCGGATGCCCCATCCACTCGGCCAGTGACTCCAGCATCGAGATCTCCACCGGACCGCCGCGCCCCGTCGTCCCGCGCCGCAGCAGCGCCGCCAGCACCCCCGAGAAGGCGTACATGGCGGCCGCGATGTCGGCCGCCGGGATCCCCGCCTTCACCGGCCGCTCCGGGGTCCCGGTCACCGACACCAGCCCCGCCTCGCACTGCACGAGCATGTCGTAGGCCCGCTTGTGCGCGTACGGGCCCCCGTCGCCGTAGCCGGAGATGTCCACCGCCACCAGCCGCGGGTAGCGGGCGCACAGCGAGGCCGCGTCCAGCCCGAGCCGGGCGGCCGCGCCCTGCGCGAGGTTCTGCACGAACACGTCGGCCCCGCCGAGCAGGGCGTGCAGCACCTCCAGCCCGCGCGGGTCCTTCAGGTCCAGCGCGAGGGACTCCTTGCCCCGGTTGGCCCACACGAAATGCGAGGCCAAACCCCGGGCGGCGGTGTCGTAGGCACGGGCGAAGTCGCCGCCGTCGGGGCGTTCCACCTTGATCACCCGGGCTCCGAGGTCGGCGAGCTGACGGGTGGCGAAGGGGGCGGAGACGGCCTGCTCGACGGCGACGACGGTGAGGCCGGACAGGGGGAGGGGTTCGGTGGCTGCCATGGGCCCTGCCTACCGGGTGGGAGCGGGGTCTGTCACCCCCTCGCCGCGACGGCCGGGGCGGGCCGGGGGCTCACAGCAGGGCGAACTGGCCCCCCGGACCCTCCTCCTGGTGGTCCAGCACCGAGGCCGGGCGGCGCGCCCAGCGGGGCGGCGGCAGCACGCCGGCGGCCGCCAGCTGGGCCCGCGGGAGCTGCGGCCCGGGGGCGAACGCCGCCCGCTCCGGCGCCAGATCGGCCAGCAGCGCCAGGGTGGTCACCAGCGCGAGCAGATCGGAGGTCCACGCCTGCGGCCACTCGGCCGGGCCGAACCCCTCCAGCCCCCGCGCCTCCGGCTCCCGGTGCGCGCCGCGGGCGGCGAACCAGGAGTCCAGCACCCGCACGCCCTGCGCCTCGTACTCCCACGCCCCGGCCGGGACGGGGGAGACCACCCCGTCCCCGACCGTCAGCGTCTCGGTCTCCGGGTCGTACCCGAGCTCCCGCGGCCAGGCCGTGACCGCCGCGCGGACGTACGGCCGCCGTCCGCCGGGCAGCCGCGGCACCTCCCCGCCGCGCGCCCCGCGCAGCTGGACGGTGAGCAGCCGGTGGCCCAGGTCCAGCCCGGCCCGCCAGCGCCCGGGGTCGGTGGTGAGCGGGACCTCGTACCCGTGGGGGCCGGGGCGGCCGGCGGCGAGGATCCAGCAGAGCACGTCCTCCGGGGTGACCCAGCCGCCGTAGCGCCCGCCCAGCAGGCGCGCCAGGCCCGGGGCGAGGTTCGCCTCGGCGCCGCCCGGGCGCCGGTGCAGCGGGCGGATCCGGCCGAGCCGGCCGGCTGGGAGGTGGGCGGTGACCAGCAGGCCCGGGTTCTCCAGCAGGAACAGCTGCTGCCCGTCCAGGACCCGCCACAGCTCGGGGCGGGCCGCGTCGATGAGCCGCTGGTCGGGCAGCAGCCACTGCTCGTCGAAGGGCGCGCGGAGCACCCGTACGGGGTCCGGGAAGGGGCCGGGGTCGTCGGCGAAGCGGGAGGTGGCCGAGCGCTGCCCCGGCAGGGCGGCCGCGCCGGCGGAGGGCGTACGGGTCCGGCTCGGGCGGAACAGCCGCTCGCGCTCCGGCCCTTCGGCCCCGGTCAGGGCCGTCCAGCGGGCGCGCAGCGTGGCCGCGTCGGGGGCCGCGACCCAGGCGCGGCCCAGGCGCAGGCCGCTCACGGACCAGGGCATCAGATCGTCCAGCAGGGGTACGTCTTCGCTCACCCGGCAGATGGTAGCGACGGGCGGCCGGGGCCGGGCCGCGTCCCGGCCGAAGCGTTACGCTCCTTATGTACGCGTACGTCACCTACGTACGTATCCGTACCGACCGAGGAGCCGGCCATGAGTCAGTACGACGAGTATTCGACCCCCTCGCAGGCCGAGGGCGAGCGGCTCGACGAGGACATGGACGAGAAGCAGTTCCAGCAGAGCCACCACGCGCCGACGACGCGGACCACGCCGTCGCAGGCCGAGGGCGAGCGCGCGACCGAGGAGGACGAGCTGCAGAAGTAGGCCGTCGTCCGGGGCCCGGCCGGGACTCGGGCCCGCTCGGGGCCCGCTCGTGGGCCGCTCAAGGGCGGCTCAGGGCGCGTCGACCGTGACCGTGAAGGAGAACCGGTCGCCCCGGTAGCGGATCCGGGCCACGTCGACCACCCGCCCGTCCTCCCCGTACGTCACGCCCGTGTAGTGCAGGATCGGGCTCAGCAGCGGCACCCGGAGCAGCTCGGCCGTCTCCGGGTCGGCCAGCCGCGCCTCGACGGTGTCCGTGATCCGGCTGATCCGCACGCCGACCACGTCACGCAGCACCTTGGTCATCGGCCAGCGCTCCAGGTCGGCCAGGTCCACCGCCTCGGCCAGCTCGGGGCGCACCGCGTTCTCCGCCCAGTTCGTGGGCTCCCCGCTCCGGCCGTCGCGCCGCAGGCGGCGGAAGGTGACCACCTCCGGCAGGTCCGGGAAGTGCTCCAGCAGCTCCCCGGACACCGGCGTCCGCTCGTGCCCCAGGACCGTCGTCGCCTCGCCCGACTGCTGGGCCACGATCGCGTCGACCGAGCCCAGCAGCCGCACCGGGGCGCTGCGGCGGGCGCCCGGCTCGATGAACGTGCCGCGCCGCCGGTGCCGGCTGATGAGCCCCTCGCCCTCCAGCTCCTTGAGCGCCTGGCGCATCGTCAGCACGCTCACCCCGTAGTGCTCGGCGAGCTGTTCCTCGGTCGGCAGGCGCAGCGAGGCGTCCGGGGTGCGGCCGAGTATCGAGGCGCGGAGCGACTGCGACACCTGGTACCAGAGGGGCAGCTTCCGGTTCAGTACCAGGGAGTCGGGGGCGAAGGCGGTCACGGGTGGTTCTCCGTACGGGCTGGCGTCCCGGTGGCCGGGGCGGCAGGCTGAGCGGTGCGGGGGCAGGGGAATACTAGGCGCGGAAGTGCCGCTCGAGACCCTCCCAGACGTCGTCGTATCCACGCTGGAGATGGTCGGCGCCGGCCGCCTGGGCGGTGGCGGTGATCGGCCAGCGGGTCTCGAACATGAAGGCCAGGCCGTCGTCGATCTTCTGCGGCTTCAGCTCGGCGGCGCTGGCCTTGTCGAAGGTCTCCCGGTCGGGGCCGTGCGCGGACATCATGTTGTGCAGCGAGCCGCCGCCGGGGACGAAGCCCTCGGCCTTGGCGTCGTAGGCGCCCTCGATCAGGCCCATGTACTCGCTCATCACGTTGCGGTGGAAGTACGGCGGGCGGAAGGTGTCCTCGCCGACCAGCCAGCGCGGGGCGAAGACGACGAAGTCCACGCCCGCCAGGCCCGGGGTGTCGGAGGGCGAGGTCAGGACCGTGAAGACGGACGGGTCCGGGTGGTCGTGGCTGATGGACCCGATGACGTTGAACTTGCGCAGGTCGTAGACGTACGGGACGTGCGTGCCGTGCCAGGCGACCACGTCGAGCGGGGAGTGGTCGTAGGTCGCGGCCCAGAGGTTGCCGCAGAACTTGTTGACCACCTCGGTCGGGCGCTCGACGTCCTCGTACGCGGCGGCCGGCGCCCGGAAGTCGCGGGCGGCGGCCAGGCCGTTGGCGCCGATCGGGCCCAGGTCCGGCAGCTCGAAGGGCCGGCCGTAGTTCTCGCACACGTAGCCGCGCGCGTCGCCGTCCAGGAGCTCCACGCGGAAGCGGACGCCGCGCGGGATCAGCGCCACCTCGCCGGGGCCGGCGGACAGCAGGCCGAGCTCGGTGCGCAGCAGCAGGCCGCCGCGCTCGGGGACGATCAGCAGCTCGCCGTCGGAGTCGCTGAAGACCCGGTCGGTCATGTCGGCGTTGGCGGAGTAGAGGTGGATGGCCATCCCGGTGCGCTGGGTGGCGTCGCCGTTGCCGCCGAGGGTCCACAGGCCGGCCAGGAAGTCGGTGCCGGGGGCGGGGTCGGGCAACGGGTTCCAGCGCAGCCGGTTGGGGTCGGGGACGGTTTCGGTGAAGGGGCCGGTGCGCAGGGCGCCGTTGTCGCCGCGGGTGAAGGCCGGGTGGGCGGCGGAGGGGCGGATCCGGTAGAGCCAGGAGCGGCGGTTGTGGCGGCGGGGCTCGGTGAAGGCGCTGCCGCTGAGCTGCTCGGCGTAGAGGCCGAGGGGGGCGCGCTGGGGGGAGTTGCGGCCGAGCGGGAGGGCGCCGGGCACGGCCTCCGAGCTGTGCTCGTTGCCGAAGCCGGTGAGGTACTCCAGCGCCTGCGCCGTCTTCCTGGCCTGCTCACTCATGGGGGCTGCTCCCGCTCCGTCGAAGGAATCCTATGGCCGACAGTAGGATTCCGCGCCCCGCACGTCAACGCCGTGTTTCCGGCCAGGGCCCGCGGGCGTGCCCGTGCGCGGGGGGATCCGAAAAGATGAACAATGCTCTACTCTCTCGCGCATGTCGTGGACCCGCAGGTTCCCTGCCGTGCCGGCGGCGCTCCTCGCCGCCCTCCTCGCGCTCCTGTCCCTCCTCGCCGCCGCGCCCGAAGCCCGCGCGCACGAGGAGCGCCCCGTCACCCTCCCCGACGGCTCCGGATCCGTCCCGGTCTACCGCGCGGCCGAGCCCGACCTGCTGGTCTGCAAGACCGACCGGGCCGACTTCGAACGCCGGACCGCGGCCTTCCCCGAGCAGCTCAGACAGCGCAACCTCGCCCTCTACGAGCGCTGCCAGGCGGCCGGGTACCGCCACCTCCAGGAAGCCGTGGACGCCGTCGACCGGCCGGGCATGAACATCGCGATCCTCCCCGGCCTCTACGAGGAGGAGCCCTCGCTGCCCGAGCCCGAGGGGGAGTGCGCCCACCTCAAGGCCCCGGACTCGGCCCTCGGCTACCAGATCCTGTCCTACGAGCAGCAGGTGCGGTGCCGCCACAACCAGAACCTCGTCGCGATCCTCGGCAAGAAGGACCTGCAGATCGAGGGGACCGGGGCCGCCCGCACGGACGTCGTCGTCGACGCCAAGTACCGGAAGCTCAACGCCATCCGCGCCGACGGGTCCGACGGCGTCTACTTCCGCAACTTCACCGCGCAGCGCACCACCTTCAACTCCCTGTACGTACTCGCGGCCGACGGCTTCGTCATCGACGACGTACTGACCCGCTGGAACGACGAGTACGGCTTCCTGACCTTCGCCAGCGACCACGGGCTCTACAAGAACTGCGAGTCCTACGGCAACGGGGACTCCGGCATCTACCCGGGCAGCGCCTCGAACATCAACGACGGCCGCGGCTACGACGTACTCCGCTACTCCATCGAGATCACCGGCTGCCGCAGCCACCACAACATGGTCGGCTACTCCGGCACGGCCGGGGACTCGGTGTGGGTCCACGACAACGAGTTCGACCAGAACATGGGCGGCGCCTCGATGGACAGCGCCTTCCCCGGCCACCCCGGCCTCCCGCAGAACCACGCCCGCTTCGAGCGGAACCTGATCCACGACAACAACGCCGACTACTACCCCTACGTCGCCGACGGCACCTGCGCCAAGCCGCCCGTCGCGCGCGGCTACGAGCAGGGGGTGGTCTGCCCGCAGATCTCCATGCCGCCGGGCACCGGCATCATCACCGCGGGCGGCAACTGGAACGTCTACGAGAACAACTGGGTCTACGGGCACCGGCGCGCCGGCTTCTTCCTCAGCGCGGTGCCGGCCTTCATCCGGGGCGAGGAGAAGTGGTCCAGGCAGACCGACACCTCCCACCACAACCGCTACGCCGGCAACGTCCTCGGCAAGGACAGGTCCGGTGCCTCCCGCCCCAACGGCAGCGACGTGTGGTGGGACGGCCAGGGCCGCGGGAACTGCTGGCAGGACGGCCCCGACGGCTCCACCCCGGGCACGCTCCCGCAGTGCGGCGCCGCGCGCGGCCAGGTCAGCGGCGCCTCGGCCCGGCTCGTGGGCGAACCGGTCAAGCTGACCCAGCTGCTCGTCTGCGCCGACTACAACGTCCAGGCCCGCAGGCTCCCGGCCGGCTGCGACTGGTACGGGGCCCGGGGCCTGGAGCGGGTCGAGACCCAGGTCGCCCTCGCGGTGGCGGCGGTCCTGCTGCTGGTCGGCGCGGTCCTGTGGGGCCGCCGCCTGCGCCGCTCCCGGCTGGGCACGGCCGCCGCCCTGCTGGGCCTGGCCGGCCTGGCCCTGGACGTCGCCGGCTCCACGACCTCCCTGACCCACACCCCCGTCCCCGCTCTCGCCCTGCTCCTGCTCGGCCTGTGGTGGACCGGCACCGGCCTGGCCCTGCGCCCGCAGCGGCCCTGGCTGGCCCGCCTCACCCTGCTCCTGGGCGCCCTGACCCTGCTCGACGCCTTCGACAAGGCCGTGCTGATGGTCCCCTGGATCCCGCTGAGCCCCGCCTGGATCCGCAGCCTGGTCGCGGTGGTGTGGGTGCTGTGGGCGGCCGTGGCCTCAGCCCGCCCCGGCCCGCCCACCCCCACCCACCCCGCCACCCCACCCCCCTCCGACAACCCCACCCCCGCCCCGACCCCGACCGCACCCCCCTCCAACGCCCGCCGGGCAGCCCCGGGCAGGCCGGTTCGGCCGGGCCGTGATGCCGGGCGTCCGGCGGAGCCGGGCCGCGGCGCGGACGGCGGCCCGGTGGGGAACGGGGCCGCAGCGGCCCGTCCGACGACCGGAGGCCCGCAGTGACCGGCCCCGCGGTGACCGACGCCGCAGAGCCCCACGTCCCGTGCGACGCCTGCCGGGCGGCCACCCGGCAGGCCCACCCGCGCCGCAGGCGCGCCCGCACGGCCGCGCTCGTGGCGGTGCTCCTCCTGCTCACGGGCGCCGCCGCCACCGGCTGCGGCGGCCGCGCCACCACCCACCACAAGCCCGGCACCACCCACGAGCAGGCCTCCGGCGACGTCGGCACCCTGCTCGACACCCAGGACGGCGGCGGCCACCGCCTGCGCGAGGTCCCCGCCCAGGGCGCCCCGGAGGTACGGCTCACCACCCGCCCCGACTCCGAGGACGGCTGGAACCTCCAGCTGGCCGTGGCCAACTTCCGCTTCACCCCCGACAGCACCGGCGGCGCCGCCCTCCCCGGCGCCGGCCACGCCCACCTGGAACTCGACGGCCACAAGCTGGCCCGTGTGTACGGCCCCTGGTTCCACCTGCCCGCCGCGCAGGTGCCCGAGGGCGCGCACACCCTGACCGTCCGCCTCTACGCCGACGACCACACGGCCTGGGCGGTCGCCGGCAAGCCCGTCGAGGCGACGGCGCAGCTGACCGCGGGCCCCCCGGGCCAGGAGTCCCACAGCCACACCGCCCCCGCCCCGACCGGCACCCCGGCGCCCGCGTCCCCGCAGGCACCCCCGGCCGACCGGACCGTCACCCTCACCGTCCGCGACGGCAAGGTGTCCCCGCCCACCACCCGCACCGAGCTCAGGCGCGGTGAGCGGATCGCCCTGCGCGTCACCAGCGACCGCGCCGACACCCTGCACGTCCACGGCTACGACAAGGAACTCGCCCTGTCCGCGGGCCAGGAGGCCACCCTGGTCCTGACGGCCGACCGCACGGGCCTCTTCGAGGTGGAGACCCACGAGTCCGGACTCGTCCTGACCCAGCTCCTCGTCCGGTGACCCCCCGCCCCACCGGCCCGTCGACCCTCCTGGCCCACGGGATCGGCTCCCAGCACGATCTGCCGGTCTCCCCCTTCTACGCCTTCGCCGGCGCCTTCACCGCACTCTTCGTCTCCTTCCTGGCCCTCGGCCTCCTCTGGTCGGCCTCCCGCTTCCGCGGCGACCGCTCCGGGCTCGCCCTGCCCGCCGGGATCCAGCGGGTGGCCGACGCGCCGGCCACCCGCACCACCCTGCGCGGACTGGGTCTCGCCGCAGCCCTCGCCGTACTCCTCCACCTCCTCCTCGGTCCCGACGACCCCGCCCGCAACCCCGCCCCGGGCGCCGTCTACGTCCTGCTGTGGGTCGGACTCGTGCCCGCCTCCCTCCTCCTCGGCCCCGTCTGGCGCCCGCTCAACCCGCTCCGCACCCTGCACCGCCTCCTCGACCGGGCCCGCCGCCGCCCGCCGGGAGCCGGCCGCCCCCTACCGCCCGGGCTCGGCCAATGGCCCGCCGCCGCCGGGCTGTTCGCCTTCACCTGGCTCGAACTCGTCTCTCCCGATCCCGCGTCCACCACCTCCCTCCTGATCGCCCTCACCGTCTACGCCGTCCCGAACCTGCTCCTCGCCGCCCGCCACGGCGAGGACTGGTTCAGCGCCGCCGACCCCTTCGAGGCCTACTCCGACCTCCTCTCCCGGCTCTCCCCCCTGGGCCGCCGCCGCGACGGCCGTCTCGTCCTGCGCAACCCCTTCCACGGACTCGACGCGACGCCCGAGCGGCCCGGACTCGTCGCCACCGTCTGCGTCCTCCTCGGCTCCACCGCCTACGACGGCTACTCCGACAACCCCTCCTGGATCAACGCCGTCCAGACCTCCCCCCTCGGCCGCACCCCCACGGCCACGCTCGGACTCCTCGGTTCCGTCGCCCTCGTCGCCACCCTGTACTGCCTCTGCGCGGGAGCCACCCGCCTCGTCAGCGGACCGAACCCCCGCCCGCTGACCGCCTTCGCCCACTCACTCGTACCGATCGCCCTCGGCTATCTCACCGCCCATTACTTCTCCCTCCTCGTCACCGAAGGACCACGCACAGTAAGCATGGCACTGGGCACTGACAATGCCCCGGAGCCCAGTCCCCCCTTGGGTCCCGCGGGTCTCGCCGCCCTCCAGGTGATCGCCGTCGTCGCCGGGCACGTACTCGGCGTGATCGCCGCCCACGACCGCTCCGTCCGCCTCTTCCCCCCGGCGAAGGCCGTCGCCGGACAACTGCCGCTGCTCGCGCTGATGATCACGTACACCATCGGCGGGCTCACCCTCCTCCTGAACTGAGCCGGAACCGAGCGCCGTCAGGAAGGGCATGATGGATCCCGTGCCTCCCGCCCACCCCCTGCGCCGGACCCCGGTCCAGCAGCGCAGCGCCGACCGCCTCGCCCGGATCCTCGACGCCTGCGCCGAACTCCTCGACGAGACCGGGTACGAGAACCTGAGCACCCGCGCCGTCGCCCTGCGCGCCGGCGTGCCCATCGGCTCCGTCTACCGCTTCTTCGGCAACAAGCGGGCCATGGCCGCGGCCCTGGCCCAGCGCAACCTCGACCGGTACGCCGAGGGCATCACGGCACGGCTCGCCCAGGTCCCCGCCACGCACTGGCGGCCCGTCGTGGACGCGGTGCTGGACGAGTACCTGGCGATGAAACGGACCCTCCCCGGCTTCGCCCTGGTCGACTTCGGGGTGCCCGCCCCGCCCGCGGAGGGCCCCGCCGCCGACCCCAACCACCAGGTCGCGGCCCGCCTCACCGGCCTCCTGTGCGCCCACCTCGGGCTCACCCCCGACCCCGTTCTGCGGCGGGCGGTCCTGGTGGCCGTGGAGGCGACGGACGCCCTCGTGCAGCTCGCCTTCCGGTCCGACCCGGCCGGAGACCCGGGCATCGTCGACGAGACCCGGGCGATGATGCACGCCTACCTGGCCCGCGTCCTCGACTGACCCGGCGGCCCCCGCCCGAACGCCGCCCCCCGGCCGCCCGGTCGCCCCCGGTCCCCTCCGCGCCCCCACCCCCGCCGCCCCGCCGCCGCCGGCCTCTCCGCCCGCCGGAACCGAACGGGCTGCCGCCACCCCCTCCCCGCCGTCCCTACCGGTCGGTATGCTCGGGGCGCCCGCGGGCCCGCGCCGCGCGCGGCAGGGTCCCGCAGTTCCGCGCCCGCGCCGCCTGCCGCCCCCGGGAGGGCCCATGCCCCGCACCGCCCCGCGTATCTGCCCCCTCTGCGAAGCCACCTGCGGCCTCACCCTCACCATCGAGGGGACCACCGTCACCGGCGCCCGAGGCGACCGCGACGACGTCTTCAGCCGCGGGTTCATCTGCCCCAAGGGCGCGGCCCTCGGCGCCCTCGACTCCGACCCGGACCGGCTGCGCGCCCCCCTCGTCCGCCGCGACGGACGACTGCGGGAGGCCACCTGGGAGGAGGCGTACGAGAGCATCGCCGCCGCCGTCCCCGCACTCGTCCGGGAGCACGGCGCCCAGTCCGTGGGCGTCGTCCTCGGCAACCCCAACGCGCACACCATGGCCGGAGCCCTCTACCCGCCGCTCCTCCTCGGCGCCCTGGGCACCCGCAACCTCTTCACGGCCAGCACGCTCGACCAGATGCCCAAGCACGTGTCCAGCGGGCTCCTGTTCGGCGACCCCTTCGCCATCCCCGTGCCCGACCTGGACCGCACCGACTTCCTGCTGCTGATCGGCGCCAACCCCGTCGAATCCAACGGCTCCCTGTGCACCGCCCCCGACTTCCCCGGCCGCCTCAAGGCCCTGCGGGCCAGGGGCGGGACGCTCGTCGTCGTCGACCCGCGCCGCACCCGCACCGCCCGGCTCGCCGACCGGCACCTCGCCCCGCGCCCCGGCAGCGACGCCCTGCTGCTCGCGGCGCTCGCGCACACCCTCCTGGACGAGAAGCTCACCGCCCCCGGAGCCCTCGCGGAACACACCGAAGGCCTCGGGGAACTCGCCGACGCCCTCGGGAGTTTCACTCCTGAGGCCGTCGCTCCCGCCTGCGACCTGCCGGCCGAGGAGATCCGCAGCCTCGCCCGGGAGCTCGCGGCCTCGCCGACCGCCGCCGTCTACGGGCGGATCGGCAGCTGCACCGTGGAGTACGGGACGCTCGCGAGCTGGCTCGTGGACGTCCTGAACGTCCTCACCGGGAACCTCGACCGCCCCGGCGGGGCCCTGTTCCCCCTGCCCGCCACCGGCCCGCGGCCCCGTCCCGCCGGGCCCGGCAGGGGCTTCGCCCTCGGCCGCTGGCACAGCAGGGTCAGCGGCCACCCCGAGGTCAAGAGCGAACTCCCCACCGCCGCCCTGGCGGAGGAGATCGAGACACCGGGGGAGGAGCGCATCCGCGCGGTGATCGCCATCGCCGCCAACCCCGTCCTGTCCGCCCCCGACGGACGGCGGCTCGACGCGGCCCTGGCCGGGCTCGACTTCATGGTCAGCGTCGACCCCTACCTGAACGAGACCTCGCGCCACGCCCACGTCGTCCTGCCCCCGCCGCCGCCCTCCCAGACCGCGCACCACGACTTCTCCTTCAACGGCTTCGCCATCCGCAACCAGGTCCGCTACACCCGCCCCGCAGTCCCCCTGGAAGCGGACCGGCTCGACGAGTGCGAGATCCTCGCCCGCCTCGTCCTGGCCGTCTCCGGCATGCACGGCTCCGCCGAGCCGTCCGCCGTGGACGAGACGGCGATCCGGGCCGCCCTCGCCAAGGAGACCGCCGACCGCAACTCACCCCTGCACGGAGCCGATCCGGCCCGCCTCCAGGCGATGCTGACCGGAGAGAACGGCCCCGAGCGCAGGCTCGATCTGATGCTCCGTCTCGGGCCGTACGGAGACCTGTTCGGCGCCGCCGGGGCGGAGGCGGCGGAAGCGGAGGCGGTGGAGCGGGGCCTCAGCCTGGAGCGGCTCCTCGCGCACCCGCACGGCATCGACCTGGGCCCCCTGCGGCCCCGGCTCCCCGGGCTGCTGCGGACCCGCAGCGGCAGGATCGAGCTGCTGCCGGACCCGATCGCGGCCGAGCTGCCCCGGCTGCGCGCGGCGCTCGCCGAACGTCCCGCCGCCCTGGTGCTCGTGGGCCGCCGCCACCTGCGGTCCAACAACAGCTGGCTGCACAACGTCCCGGCCCTGGTCGGAGGTTCCAACCGCTGCACCCTCCAGGTCCACCCCCGTGACGCCGACCGGCTCGGCCTCGCCGACGGCGGCCGCGCCCGGGTCACCGCCGAGGGCGGCAGCCTGGACGTCCCGGTGGAGGTGACCGACACCGTCCGCACCGGCGTGGTCAGCCTCCCGCACGGCTGGGGCCACGACCGCGACGGCACCCGGCTCGCGGTGGCCGGCACGGTCGCGGGCGTCAACGTGAACCAGCTCCTCGACGGCAGCCGCCTCGACCCCCTGTCGGGCACCGCCGTCCTCAACGGCTTCCCCGTCACCCTCACACCCCTGCCCTGAGCTGGGGTTTTGCTCGTATTGCTCACGCCCGGACGTCTTGTTGGCCCCAGGAGGCGGCACCTACCTTCCCTGCATGCTGACCTTCCTCGGCTTCGCCATGATCGCGACCTTCCTGGTCCTGATCATGCTGAAGAAAATGTCGCCCATCGCGGCGCTCGTCCTCGTCCCCGCGCTCTTCTGCGTCTTCGCCGGCAAGGGCGCGCACTTGGGGGACTACGTCATCGACGGCGTCGGCAAGCTCGCGCCGACCGCCGCGATGCTGATGTTCGCCATCGTCTACTTCGGCGTGATGATCGACGTCGGCCTCTTCGATCCGGTCGTCCGGGGCATCCTGCGGTTCTGCAAGGCCGACCCCATGCGGGTGGTGGTCGGCACGGCCGTCCTCGCGGCGATCGTCTCCCTCGACGGGGACGGCTCCACCACCTTCATGATCACGGTCTCGGCCATGTATCCGCTCTACAAGCGGCTCGGCCTGAGCCTGGTGGTCATGACGGGCGTCGCCGCGACCGCCAACGGGGTGATGAACACCCTCCCCTGGGGCGGCCCCACCGCCCGCGCCGCCACCGCCCTCAAGCTCGACGCGGCCGACATCTTCGTCCCCATGATCCCGGCACTGGCCGCCGGTCTGGTCTTCGTCTTCCTCCTGGCCTACGCCCTGGGCGTCCGTGAGCGCCGCCGGGTCGGTTCCCTGGCCCTGCCCGGCGAGGAGGCGGAGCGGGAGCCGGAGTCCCTGGTCGCGGCCGGATCCGGTGCGAAGGCCGGCGCCGGGGGCGCGCGTGCCGCCACGGGCGGTGCGGAAGGCGGCGTCGGCCCGGACGCGGATCCCGCGCCGACCGCCGGTCCCGGGGGTCCCGTGGGTGCCGAGGGCCCCGAGGGTCCCGCTCCCGCCGACGGCCCCGAGGACTTCCAGGGCCTGGACCCCCACCGTCCGACCCTGCGGCCCCGCCTCTACTGGTTCAACGCGGCCCTCACGGCAGCCCTGCTCACCGCGATGATCATGGAGTTGCTTCCCATCCCGGTGCTCTTCCTCCTCGGCGCGGCCCTCGCGCTGACGGTGAACTTCCCGCACATGCCCGACCAGAAGGCCCGGATCGCCGCCCACGCCGACAACGTCCTCAACGTCGCCGGCATGGTCTTCGCTGCCGCCGTCTTCACCGGGGTCCTCTCCGGGACCGGCATGGTCAAGCACATGGCCGACTGGCTGGTCGGCGCCATCCCCGACGGCATGGGCCCGCACATGGCCCTGGTCACCGGACTGCTGAGCCTGCCCCTCACCTACTTCATGTCGAACGACGGCTTCTACTTCGGAGTCCTGCCGGTCCTGGCCGAGGCGGGCGCGGCCCACGGCGTCTCCCCGCTGGAGATCGCCCGCGCCTCCCTGGTCGGACAGGCCCTGCACATGTCCAGCCCGCTGGTTCCGGCCGTCTACGTGCTCGTCGGCATGGCCAGGGTCGAGTTCGGCGACCACACCCGGTTCACCGTGAAATGGGCGGCCCTCACCTCCCTCGTGGTCCTCGCGGCGGGGATGCTTTTCGGCATCATCTGACCGCCGGGACCCCTGGTCGTCCGAAAACTACCGGCGCTAGTTTGTAGGGTGGTCCGGACGTCAGTCCGCGCGTCTACGCGCTCGTGCGTGCTCGGGAGGAATGCGATGAAGGCCCACGACGGGATGTACATCGGCGGGGAGTGGCGGCCCGCCGCCGGATCCGGCCGGATCGAGGTCGTCAACCCGGCCGACGAGCGGGTCATCGGCGGTGTACCGGCCGGCACGGCCGAGGACGTGGACGCCGCCGTGCGTGCCGCCCGCGCCGCCTTCCCCGGCTGGGCGGCCACCCCCGCGGCCGAGCGCGCCGCGCTGATCGGGGCCCTGCGGGACGTGCTGGTCGCCCGCAAGGCGGAGATCGCCGAGACCATCACCGCCGAACTGGGCTCCCCGCTCGGCTTCGCGGAGGCCGTGCACGTCGGCGCGCCCATCGCGGTGGCCTCCTCGTACGCCGAACTGGCCGCCTCGTACTCCTTCGAGGAGCGGCTCGGACACTCCACCGTGTTCATGGAGCCGGTCGGGGTGGTCGGGGCGATCACCCCGTGGAACTATCCCCTGCACCAGGTCGTTGCCAAGGTGGCACCCGCTCTCGCCGCCGGCTGCACCGTCGTCCTCAAGCCGGCCGAGGACACCCCGCTGACCGCACAGCTCTTCGCCGAAGCCGTGCACGAGGCGGGCATCCCGGCCGGAGTCTTCAACCTGGTGACCGGTACCGGCCCGGTCGCCGGCCAGGCGCTGGCCGAACACGAAGGGGTCGACCTCGTCTCCTTCACCGGTTCGACCGCCGTCGGCAAGAAGATCGGCGCCATCGCCGGCGCCGCCGTCAAGCGCGTCGCCCTCGAGCTCGGCGGCAAGTCGGCGAACGTCATCCTGCCCGGGGCCGACCTGGCCAAGGCCGTCGCGGCGGGCGTAGGACACGTCATGAACAACACCGGCCAGAGCTGCAACGCGCTCACCCGCATGCTCGTCCACCAGGACCAGTACGAGGAGGCCGTCACCCTCGCGGCCGCCGCCGTCGCCAAGTACCCCTCGGGCGACCCCCGCGACCCGGGCACCCGCCTCGGGCCGGTCGTCAACGCCAAGCAGCGCGACCGTGTCCGGGGCTACATCGCCAAGGGCGTGGAGGAAGGCGCGCGCCTGGTCGCGGGCGGCCTCGACGCGCCCCAGGAGAGGGGGTACTTCGTCGCCCCGACCGTCTTCGCCGACGTCACCCCCGAGATGACCATCGCCCAGGAGGAGATCTTCGGCCCCGTGCTGGCGATCCTCCCCTACCAGGACGAGGAGGAGGCGCTGCGCATCGCCAACGGCACGATCTACGGACTGGGCGGCGCGGTGTGGGCGGCGGACGCCGAGACGGCCGTGGCCTTCGCGCGCCGCATGGACACCGGGCAGGTGGACATCAACGGCGGACGCTTCAACGTGCTCGCGCCCTTCGGCGGCTACAAGCAGTCGGGTGTGGGCCGCGAGCTCGGCCCGCACGGTCTGGGGGAGTACCTCCAGACCAAGTCCCTGCAGTTCTGACCCCGCGAGCCGAAGACCCGACCCGAACGCCCGAACCCGCCCTAGCCGAAGACACGACACGGAGACGACGACCATGGTCCGCGCCGCCATCCTGCCCGCCGTCGGAGCCCCGCTGGAGATACGGGAGATCGTGCTGCCCGATCCCGGACCCGGGCAGGTCCGGGTGCGGCTCGCCGCCGCCGGGGTCTGCCACTCCGACCTCTCCCTCACCGACGGCACCATGCGCGTGCCCGTCCCCGCCGTCCTCGGCCACGAGGGCGCGGGGACGGTCCTCGCCGTCGGGGAGGGGGTGGCCCATGTCGCCCCCGGCGACGGGGTGGTGCTCAACTGGGCGCCGTCCTGCGGGGAGTGCCACCACTGCCGGATCGGCGAGGTCTGGCTCTGCGCCAAGGCCCTGTCCGGGGTCGGCGCCGTCTACGCCCACGACGCGGAGGGCGTGGAGCTGCACCCCGGGCTGAACGTCGCCGCGTTCGCCGAGGAGACCGTCGTCGCGGCGAACTGCGTGCTGCCCGCGCCCGCCGGGATCCCGCTCCAGGAGGCCGCGCTGCTGGGCTGCGCCGTGCTGACCGGGTACGGGGCCGTGCGGCACAGCGCCGGGGTCCGGGCGGGGGAGTCGGTGGCGGTGTTCGGCGTCGGCGGGGTCGGCCTCGCCGCCCTCCAGGCCGCGCGGATCGCCGGGGCCGGACCGGTCGTCGCCGTCGACGTCTCCCCGGCCAAGGAGGAACTGGCGCGGGCCGCCGGGGCCACCGAGTTCGTCCTGGCCTCGGAGACCACGGCGAAGGACATCCGTGCGCTGACCGGCGGGCAGGGGGCGGACGTGGCCGTCGAGTGCGTGGGCCGGGCGGAGACCATCCGCAGCGCGTGGGAGTCGACACGGCGGGGCGGGCGGACGACGGTCGTCGGGATCGGCGGGAAGGAACAGCGGGTGAGCTTCCACGCGCTGGAGATCTTCCACTTCGCGCGGACGCTCAGCGGGTGCGTGTACGGGAACAGTGATCCGGCGCGGGATCTGCCGGTGATCGCTGAGCATGTCCGCGCGGGGCGGCTGGACCTGGGGGCGATGGTCACCGAACGGATCGGGCTGGAGGGGATTCCGGCCGCGTTCGAGGCGATGGTCGCCGGTAAGGGTGGGCGGTCGCTGGTCGTGTTCTAGGGCGGGTGCCGATGCCGGTGCCGGTGCCGGTGCCGGTGCCGGTGCCGATGCCGGTGGGCCGGGGTGGGCCGCTGCGCGGAGCCGGCCCCCGCCCCCGCCCTTTCTCCGTCTCCAGGGGCTCCGCCCCTGACCCCGCGCCTCAATCGCCGGCGGGGCTGGGAGGTCTGGGCTCCGCCCCTGACCCCGCGCCTCAATCGCCGGCGGGGCTGGAGGGCCTGGCGGGGTGGAGGGAGTTCCACTGGAGGGTCAGGCCGTCCAGGAGGGCTGTCAGGCCCGTTTCGAAGGCGCCCTCGTCGACCTCGTGCTGCCGCTCCGCCAGGAGGTGGGCCTGCCCCAGGTGGGGGTAGTCCGCCGGGTCGTAGGCGGTCTCGTCGTCGACGAAGCCCCGGGCGAAGGAGGCCACCGCCGAGCCCAGGATGAAGTACCGCATAAGGGCGCCGATCCGGGTCGCGTGGGCCGGGGGCCAGCCCGCGGCCGTCATGGCGCCGAACACCGCGTCCGCCAGGCGCAGTCCCGCCGGGCGGCGGCCCGGGCCGCGGGCCAGTACCGGGACGATGTTCGGATGGTCCGCCAGGGCGGCCCGGTAGGAGTGCGCCCACGCGTGCAGGGCCGCCCGCCAGTCGGAGTGCCCGTCGACGCCGTCGAACATCGACAGGTCGACCCGCGCGCTCACCGCGTCGGCCACCGCCTCCAGGATCGCGTCCTTCGTCCGGAAGTGGTTGTAGAGGGACGGCCCGCTCACCCCGAGCGCCGCCGCCAGCCGCCGCGTCGAAACGGCCTCCAGCCCCTCCGCGTCCACCAGTTCCCCCGCCGCCTCGACGATGCGGTCCCGGCTGAGGAGGGGCTTGCGCGGTCTGGCCATGCGCCACATAGTAGGCCCTGCCCGCCAGAAACTACCGCTGCTAGTTAAACCCCGCCCCACGCCCGGAGGGACCCGTGAACCTGGAGCTCAGCGAGGAGCAGGAGGCCGTGCGCCGGCTCGCCCGTGCGTTCACCGAGCGCGAGGTCGCCCCGTACGCCGCCGAGTGGGACCGCGCCGAGAGCGTGGACCGCGCGATCGTGAAGAAGCTCGGCGACCTCGGCTTCCTCGGCCTCACCGTCCCCGAGGAGTACGGCGGCTCCGGCGGCGACCACCTCTCCTACGCCCTGGTCACCGAGGAGCTCGGCCGGGGGGACTCCTCCGTGCGCGGCATCGTCTCCGTCTCCCTCGGCCTGGTCGCCAAGACCGTCGCCGCCTGGGGGACCGAGGAGCAGAAACGGTCCTGGCTGCCCCGCCTCTGCTCCGGCGAGGCCCTCGGCTGCTTCGGCCTGACCGAGCCCGGCACCGGCTCCGACGCCGCCTCCCTCACCACCCGCGCCGTCCGCGAGGGGGACGCGTACGTCATCACGGGCAGCAAGATGTTCATCACCAACGGGACCTGGGCCGACGTGGTCCTGCTCTTCGCCCGGACCGACCCCGCCGACCCGGGCCACCGCGGGATCTCCGCCTTCCTCGTCCCCGCCGACACCCCCGGCCTGACCCGCCGCGAGGTCCACGGCAAGCTCGGCCTGCGCGGCCAGGCCACCGCCGAACTCACCCTCGACGGCGTCCGCGTCCCCGCCTCCGCGCTGCTCGGGCCCGAGGGCAAGGGCTTCTCCGTCGCCATGTCCGCCCTGGCCAAGGGCCGCATGTCGGTGGCCGCCGGCTGTGTCGGCATCGCCCAGGCGGCTCTGGATGCGGCCGTGTCGTACGCCGCCGGGCGCGAGCAGTTCGGCAAGCCGATCGCCCACCACCAGCTGGTCCAGGAGCTGATCGCCGACATCTCGGTCGACGTGGACGCGGCCCGGCTGCTCACCTGGCGGGTCGCCGACCTGATCGACCGCGGGCGGCCCTTCGCCACCGAGGCCTCCACCGCCAAACTCTTCGCCTCCGAGGCCGCCGTGCGCGCCGCCTCCAACGCCCTGCAGGTGCACGGCGGCTACGGCTACGTCGACGAGTACCCGGCCGGGAAGCTGCTGCGCGACGCCCGCGTCATGACCCTCTACGAAGGCACCAGCCAGATCCAGAAGCTGCTCATCGGCCGGGCCCGTACGGGCGTCTCCGCCTTCTGAGCCCCGGCTCCGGCACGGTTCCTAAGCGCTTGCTCACCCTCCGGTAAGCTGTTCCCTTCCTACAGGGCGGAGAGGGTGAGCGATGGACAGCGCGGCGGAGACCACCGACGGCTACCAGGCGTGGTCGGAGGTCACCCCGGACGCCGCGCGCCGGCTGCTCGTCGCGGCCGTGGAGGCCTTCGCGGAGCGCGGCTACCACGCGACCACCACCCGCGACATCGCCGGGCGCGCCGGCATGAGCCCGGCCGCCCTCTACATCCACTACAAGACCAAGGAAGAACTGCTCCACCGGATCAGCCGCATCGGCCACGACAAGGCCCTGGAGATCCTGGAGTCCGCCGCCTCCGCCCCCGGCGCGGCGGCCGACCGGCTCGACGCCGCCGTACGGTCCTTCGTGCGCTGGCACGCCGCGCACCACACCACCGCGCGCGTGGTCCAGTACGAGCTCGACGCCCTGGCCGCCGAGCACCGCTCCGAGATCGTCGCCCTGCGCCGCCGCAGCGACGCGGCCGTACGGCGCATCCTCGCCGACGGGGTGCGGGCGGGGGAGTTCGACGTCCCCGACGTGCCCGGAACCACCCTCGCCGTGCTCTCCCTGTGCATCGACGTGGCCCGCTGGTTCAACGCGGACGGGCGGCGCACGCCCGACGAGGTCGGCGCCCTCTACTCCGACCTCGTCCTGCGCATGGTGGGCGCGCGCCCGGCCGCCGAGGCCGCTCAGAAGTAGTAGCGGGACAGCGACTCCGCCACGCACACCGGCTTCTCGCCGCCCTCGCGTTCGACCGTCACCGTCGCCGCGACCTGCACCCCGCCGCCCGCCTCCGTGACCTCCGTGATCACGGCCGTGGCGCGCAGCCGGGAGCCGACCGGCACCGTCGCGGGGAAACGGACCTTGCCCAGGCCGTAGTTGATGCCCATCCGCATCCCCTCGACCCGCATGACCTGCGGCACCAGGCTGGGCAGCAGGGACAGGGTCAGGTAGCCGTGCGCGATGGTGGAGCCGAAGGGCCCGGCGGCGGCCCGCTCCGGATCCACGTGGATCCACTGGTGGTCGCCGGTCGCGTCCGCGAAGAGGTCGATCCGCTTCTGGTCCACCTCCAGCCAGCCGCTCGGCCCGAGCGGCTCGCCGATCGCGGCGTGCAACTCCTCGGCGGACGTGAAGATCCTCGGTTCGGCCATGCCCTGCCCCTGTCTCCGCTGTATCCCGGTGAATAAGCGCTTGCTCAGCATGGTGGGGGGCGACACGTCTGTCAACGGACCGGCGACTACCCTCGGAGCTGTGCCGCAGATTCACGAGAACGTCCACGAACTCACCGTCGGGCAGCTGTCCGCGCGCAGCGGAGCAGCCGTCTCCGCCCTGCACTTCTACGAGACCAAGGGCCTGATCAGCAGCCGCCGCACCGCCGGCAACCAGCGGCGCTACACCCGCGAGACGCTGCGCCGCGTCGCCTTCGTGCGCGCCGCCCAGCGCGTGGGCATCCCGCTGGCCGACATCCGTGACGCGCTGGCCCGGCTGCCCGAGGAGCGCACCCCCACCCGGGAGGACTGGGCGCGGCTGTCGGAAGCCTGGCGGGCCGAACTCGACGAGCGGATCAGCCGGCTCAGCCGGCTGCGCGACCACCTGTCGGACTGCATCGGCTGCGGCTGCCTCTCGCTGAAGAACTGCGCGCTGTCCAACCCCGACGACGTCTTCGGGCAGAAGCTCAGCGGTTCCCGGCTGTCGTCCTGACCCCGCCCCACAACAGCACGGCGGCCGCGACCAGTTCGGCGTTGGACCGGGCCGGCCGCCCGTCGGGCAGCGACAGCACCTCGCCGACGCCGATCCGCGCGCCCGCACCGCACCGCGCGGCCAGCCGCAGCACGGGCCAGGCCGCGTCCTCACGCCCGTACAGCACGACCGGCACCGGCGGCAGCCAGCGCATCCCCGCCACCAGCGCCGGGTCGGCCTCCGCCAGCTCCACCACCAGCCGGACCCGCTCGAACCCGGGCGGGCTCCACGCCAGGAAGCGGGCCAGCGGTTCCGTCCCGGCCCCGCCGCCCAGCGGGACCACGGCGTCCACCGCCACCCCGCGCTCCAGCAGGGCCCGCCCCAACGGCTCCGCCCCCGCCTCGGCGAAGGGCACCACCGCCCGGTCGGGCAGCACCGTCCAGGACCGCACCCGCTCCAGCCGCCCCGCCGGATCCGGCTCGGCCGCCACACCCGCCGGCACCGCCAGGGGTACGCGGACCCCCGCGCCGCGCAACTCCGCCAGCACCGGCCCGACCACCCGGGGCGAAAGGCTCTCCCGCCCGCACGGGGTCCTGGGATGCACCAGCACCTCACCGGCCCCGGCCGCGACCGCCGCCAGCGCCGACTCCGCCAGATCCACCGGGGACAGCGGCACCGCGCCCCCGTCACCGGCCCCTCGCGAACCGTTCAGCGCGACCTGGAGCGTACGAGTCCACTCCGCCTCGCCACGGGGGCCGCCCAGGCCGGCACCACCGCCGCCCGCCCCTGCTCCGCCGGACCCAGCCGAGCCGGCTCCCGCCCCGTCCGCGCCACGCGCGTTCATGCCGCGTCCGCCGCCGCCGGACGTACCAGCGCCGGATGCACCACCACCGTGTCCGCCAGGGCCGGCCGGGGCACGACGATCCCGCAACCCCCGCACACCGGCCCGTCCCACGCCCAGGCCCCGCCCCACGCGGCCGGTCCGGCCAGCGCCGACGGCCAGCGCAGCTCCCGCTCACCGCAGACCGGGCACGCCGTCCCCGGCTCCGACTCCAGCACCCGCACCAGCCGTCTCAGCACCTCGCCGAGCGTGCCCTCCGGCCGTACACCCGGATCGGCGCAGCGCACCACGGCGTCCCCGCTGCCGCCCCAGGCCCACTCCGGCTGCCGCACCCCGTCGTGCTTCTCGCGTCTGCGCCGCGCCGCGAACTGCCGCTCGTACTCCAGCCAGACCGCCCGCGCGTCCTCCAGCTCCTCCAGCGCCGCGACCAGCCGCAGCGGATCCGCGCCCCGGTCCTCGGGGGCGATCCCGTGCCGGTCGCACAGGTGCCACCACGTCGCCCGGTGCCCGTAGGGCGCGAACCGCTCCAGGCAGCGGCGCAGCGAATGGCGCCGCAGGGCCCGGTCGTTGCGCGCGTCGCGCACCTGGTAGGCCAAACTCCGAAATCCCGCCACCGTACCTTCACCTCCGCCAGACCCCTGCCCGTATCCCGCCCGTCGCGCTCCGCACCACGGCGTCACCACCGCGTAGAACGAAGCGCCCCGCCCCGACGTGCCCAACATGCCCGAGCGGATGCGGGCGCATGCGGGGGCGGTCGAGGCGTGTGGGTGGCACATGGCCGGAAGTCAGCGCCCCATGCGCCCCGCGCCGACCACGATCCGGGCCAGCTCCTCGTGGCAGATGTCGCTGTGCGCCCCCGACGGAGGACCGCCCCTGCGGACCACGGAGCCCGCGTCCACACTGACGCAGCCGGCCCCCGGAAGCCCCCCGGCCAGGGCCCCCTCCAGGGTCAGCCGCGGGGCGCCCGGCACCGCCTGCACCCCGTCGTGACCGAGCGCGCCCCACCGTTCGTCGAAGCCGAGCAGACCGGCCGAATCCCGCGCCATCCGGGACGCGAGCGGGTAGAACACCCCGAGGGCCGAGTCGTGGGAGGAATGGCAGGCCACCACCGGTCCGTCCACCCGGCCCTGGAGCCCGCGCAGGACCCCGCCGCGGCCCGGATCGTGGGGCAGCCGGTCGCTGAACGCGTAGTGGGAGAAGGCCCCCTGGAGCAGCGTCAGCGACTTCACGTGGCGGGCCCCCTGCGGTACGGCGCGCAGCGAGAACGACACCACCCGCGCCCCGAAGCTGTGGCCGACGAGGTGGAAGCGCAGGGCGGGCCGCCGCCCCGCGAGGTCCGTCAGCACCGGTCCGAGCCCGTGCTCGCCGACCACCCCGGCCCGCTTCTTCATCTCGTAGTACGTGGCCTGCCGCAGCAGTTCCTTGGCCCCGCCCCACAGGGCGCGCAGCCCGTCACCGGGCGCGAAGGCCGGCCCCGCGGCGCCCGGCCCCTCCCCGGCCGCGGCGGCCGCCTCCGCCAGGGCGGCGGTCAGGGCCCGGCACACCACCACCGGGTCCAGCGCGAACACGTCCGGCACCCCGGTCACCCCCGGCCCGGCCGCCCCCGCCACCCCCACCAGCTCCCGCACCAGCGCCCCGAACTCCGCGAACGCCGCCCGCGACTCCGGCCGCTCAGCCAACAGCGCCGCGACCCGGTCCAGTTCCGCCTCCCGGCCGGGCCAGAACCCGTCCAGCGCCGCCCGCGTGTCCGCGTCCAGGGCGGGACCGCCGGCCACACCCGCACCGCCGGTCGCCTCCGCCCCCACGAGCGCGGCGTGCGGGTCGAAGTCCGGGATCGGCTCGTCGGAGAACCGCATCGACGGCCACACCACCCCCACGTATCCCAGCCGCACCCCCGACCCCACCAGTCCCGGAAATGGCGCGAAGAAGCGGTCGTACAGCCGTGTCGCCGTCGCACGGTCGCTGTTCCACCCATGGGCGAAGACCAGCAGGTCCGTGGCCTCCATCCGGGCCACCGCCGCCCGCGTCGCCGGGTCCACGTCCCCCTGCGCGTCGAAGGTCAGCTCCTGGTACGGCCCGACCCCGATCCCCGCTCCGCCGTCCGCCATGACGTCCCCCTTCCGCGCGAGCCGTGCCCCGGGTCGGTCGCAGCATCCCGCCGCCGGGCCGCGACGGAAAGACCCGCGGCGGTGGCTTTCGCGGGCGGCTCACGGGTACAGCAGGTACTCCTCGCGCACCGCCGCGAACCGGGCCAGCCCGGCCGCCCAGTCGCCCACCACCTCCTCGACCCCCGCACCCGCGTCCACCAGCGTCCGCACCCGGTCGGAACCGGTCAGCCGGTCGATCCAGTGGTCGGCCCGCCAGCCGAACCCGCTCCACACCCGCCGCGCCGTGACCAGCAGCCCGATCCCCGCCCGCACCGGGTCGAAGGCCTCCCGGTCGTGCACGATCAGCCGGACCCCGCCGCACACCTTCCCGGCGTGCTTGGAGAAGGACGGGGTGAACCAGGCCTCCCGGAACCACACCCCGGCCAGCCCCAGCCCGTTCGCCGCCTCCGCCCACCGCCGGTCGACGCCCTCCGCGCCGACCAGCTCGAACGGGGTCGTCGTGCCCCGGCCCTCCGACAGGGTGGTGCCCTCCAGCAGGCAGGTCCCGGCGTACGCGAGCGCCGTGTCGGGAGTGGGTACGTTGGGGCTCGGCGGCACCCACGGCAGACCCGTCTCCCCGAAGAAGGAGCCCCGCCGCCAGCCCTCCATGGCCACCGTCCGCAGCCGCGGCCCGGCGCTCCCCAGGAACTCGCCGTCGAACAGCAGGGCCAGCTCGGCCACCGTCATCCCGTGTGCGAGCGCGACCGGCTCCCGGCCCACGAAGCTCGCGTACGGCCGCTCCAGCACGGGCCCGGCGGCCCGGCGGCCGCCGACCGGGTTGGGCCGGTCCAGGACCACGACCGCCTTGCCGGCCAGCGCGGCCGCGCGCATGCAGTCGTAGAGGGTCCAGACGTAGGTGTAGAAGCGGGCGCCGACGTCCTGGACGTCGAAGACGAGGGTGTCGATCCCCGCCGCGGTGAAGAGGTCCGCGAGCTGCTTCCCGCTCCTGCCGTACGTGTCGTACACCGGCAGCCCCGTCGCCGGATCCCGCCCGGCCCCCTCGGAGCCGCCCGCCTGCGCGGTCCCCCGGAAGCCGTGCTCCGGTCCGAACACCGCGACCAGGCCGGCCCGTCGGTCGGCGTGCATCACGTCGACGAGGTGGCGGGCGTCGGCGGTGATCCCCGTGGGGTTGGTGACCACCCCGACCCGCTGCCCGGCGAGCTCCGCGTACCCGTCGGCGGCCAGCCGCTCGAAACCGGTGCGCACCCGGCCGGGCGGCGGCGGCCCGGCCGGCCGTCCCGCTCCGACCGCGCCCGTGGCCCCGGCGGCCCCTGCCAGTCCCAGCAGCCCGCGTCGCGACAGCGTCATCCCGCCATGCTGCGGCGCGGACCCCTTCCGCCCCGACATACCGACTGGTTAGTCTGCCCGGATCGGGCAGCAGCGGCGAAAGGTGATCCCCGTGAACGCGTACCAGGACCAGCGAGTCGTCGTCACCGGCGCGGGCGGCGGCATCGGCGCGGCCCTCGCCCGCCGCTTCGCCGCCGAGGGCGCCACCGTCGCCGTCAACGACCTCGACGCGGACCGGGCCGCCGCCGTGGCCGCCGGCATCGGCGCCCGCGCGATCGCGGTCCCCGGCGACGCCTCGGCGGTCGTGGAACAGGCGCGCGAGGCCCTCGGCGGGCGGGTGGACGTGTACTGCGCCAACGCCGGACTCGCCTCGGGCGGCGACGCCTTCGCGGAGGAGGCCGTGTGGGAGGCGGCCTGGGACACCAACGTCATGGCCCACGTGCGCGCCGCCCGGGCCCTGCTGCCCGACTGGCTGGAGCGGGGCGAAGGGCGGTTCGTGTCCACGGTCTCGGCCGCCGGACTGCTCACCATGATCGGGGCGGCGCCGTACAGTGTCACCAAGCACGGTGCCCTCGCCTTCGCGGAATGGCTCTCGCTGACCTACCGCCACCGGGGCGTGCGGGTCCACGCCGTCTGCCCGCAGGGCGTGCGCACCGACATGCTGACCGCCGCGGGCTCGGCGGGCGAACTCGTCCTGGCGCCGACCGCGATCGAGCCGGACGCGGTCGCGGACGCGTTGTTCGACGGCATGGAGAAGGGCCGGTTCTTGATCCTCCCGCACCCCGAGGTGGCGGACTACTACGCCGGGCGCGCGAGCGACCCCGAGCGGTGGCTGGGCGCGATGAACCACCTCCAGCGGAAATGGGAAACCCCATGACGCCCACCCCCGCCGGGAACGGCTCCCCCTACGCCGCCCGGCCTTGGCTGCGGCAGCTCAGCGCGGCGCAGCTGGCGCCGGTCGCGCCGCCGCCCAGTGTGCTCGACGCCTTCCGGTCCGCCGTGGCGCGGGCGCCGGAGCGGGCCGCGCTGGCCTACTTCGACGGACGGGTCGGCTACGCCGAGGCGGACGCCCTCTCCGACTCCCTGGCCGGGTACCTCGCGGGGCGCGGGGTCCGGCGGGGCGACCGGGTCGCGGTCGTGCTGCAGAACACCCCGCACTTCGTGCTGGCCGTGCTGGCGGCGTGGAAGGCGGGGGCGGTGGTCGTTCCGGTCAACCCGATGTACAAGTCCGCCGAGACGCGGCACGTGCTGGCGGATTCCGGGGCGGTCGCCCTGGTCTGCGAGGGTGCCGCCTGGGAGGCGTACCTGGGGGAGACCGTCCGGGGTACCGGGGTGCGGACCGTCCTGACGGCCCGCGCCACGGACTTCCAGACCCGGAACGACCCCCGCGTGTTCCCGGCCCCGGCCCCGGCCGCCGGCGGTTCCCGCTGCGCGGAGCCGGCCCCTCCCCGCCCTTCCACCGTTCCCCCCTCAAGCGCCGGGGAGGCTGAAAGACCCAGGGGCTCCGCCCCGGCCCCCGCGCATCCATCTCCCCCGGCCCCCGCTCCGGCCCCGGCCGACCTGCTCGCTACGGCCCGGCAGGGCCGCCCCGCCCCGCCCGACCCGGGGTTGCGGGGCGAGGACACCGCGCTCATCAGCTACACCTCCGGCACCTCCGGCACCCCCAAGGGCGCCATGAACCCGCACGGGGCGATCACCTACAACGCCGTCCGCCAGGTCACCGGCCACCCCGTCCCCGAGGGAGCCGGGTACTTCGTGCTCGCGCCGCTGTTCCACATCACCGGGCTGGTCTGCGAGCTCACCGCCTGCCTGGTCAACGCCGGCACCCTCGTCCTCGCCCACCGGTTCGACGCCGGAGCCGTCCTCGACGCCTTCCTCGAACACCGGCCCGCCTACACCATCGGGCCCGCCACCGCCTTCACCGCCCTGGCCGCGCACCCCGCCGCCACCCGCGAGCACTTCGCCTCCTTCCAGGTGGTCTCCTCCGGCGGCGCCCCGCTCCCGCCCGCCCTCGTCGAACGCCTCCGCGCAGAGTTCGGGTTCTACCTGCGCAACGGCTACGGCCTCACCGAGTGCACCGCCCCCTGCGCCTCCGTCCCCGCACACCGCGAGGCCCCCGTCGACCCCGGCAGCGGCACCCTCTCCGTCGGGGTCCCGGGCGCGCAGACCCTCGTGCGGATCCTCGACGAGCACGGCGCCGAGCTCCCGCTCGGGCGGACCGGCGAGATCGCCGTCCGCGGGCCGCAGGTCGTGCCCGGCTACTGGGGGCTGCCCGAGGAGACCGCCGCCGCCTTCCCGGACGGTGAACTGCGCACCGGGGACGTCGGGTTCATGGACGCCGACGGCTGGCTCTACGTCGTCGACCGCAAGAAGGACATGATCAGCGCCTCCGGCTTCAAGGTCTGGCCGCGCGAGGTCGAGGACGTCCTCTACACCCACCCCGCCGTCCGGGAGGCGGCCGTGGTCGGCGTCCCCGACGCCTACCGGGGGGAGACCGTCACCGCCTACGTGAGCCTGCGCCCCGGAGCCCGCGCCGAGCCGGCCGAACTCACCGCGTACTGCGCCGAGCGCCTCGCCGCCTACAAGTACCCGCGCCGGGTGGAGATCCTGCCTGTTCTTCCCCAGACCACCAGTGGCAAGATCCTCCGACGAGAACTGCGCGAGCGCGGCTGAAAACAGTCGGACGATCAGGAGAGGAAGGCGAGCGCCATGGCCGCCAGGAACACCGCCGGACCCGAGGACGGCGACCGCGACCACGGACGCGACCACGACCGCGACCAGGACCGTGAGACCCCGGTGCCGCAGCGCCTGCTGGCCGTCGCCACCAGGCTGTTCGCCGAGCGCGGCTACGACCGCACCTCCGTCCAGGAGATCGTCGAGGCGGCCGGGGTGACCAAGGGCGCGCTCTACCACTACTTCGGCTCCAAGGACGACCTGCTGCACGAGGTGTACGCGCGCATGCTGCGCCTCCAGCAGCAGCGGCTCGACGCGGTGGCCGGATCCGGTGCCCCCGTCGAGGAACGGCTGCGGGCAGCGGCGGCCGACGTCGTCGTCACCACGATCGAGAACCTCGACGACGCGATGATCTTCTTCCGGTCGATGCACCAGCTCAGCCCGGAGAAGTACAAGCAGGTCCGGGCCGAACGCCGGCGCTACCACGAGCGGTTCCGCGCACTGGTCGAGGAGGGCATGGCCGCCGGGGTGTTCGCCACGGCCACCCCCGCCGACCTGGTGGTGGACTACTACTTCGGCTCGGTGCACCACCTCTCCACCTGGTACCGGGCCGACGGCCCGCTGACCCCGCACCAGGTGGCCGACCACCTCGCCGACCTGCTCCTGCGCTCCCTGCGCCCCTAGACAAGGGCGGCGGGGGCGAGCACCGGGTAGTCGTTGTAGCCCTCCTCGCCGTGCACGTGCATCAGGAACTCGGGGCGGAGTTCGTTCAGCGGGGCGCCCGTGCGCAGGCGTTCCGCCAGGTCGGGGTTGGCGATGAAGCCCCGCCCGAGGGCGATCAGGTCGGCGCCCGCCGCCAGCAGCCGCTCGCCCCGCGCCAGGCCCGCGTCGGCGGCGACCTCCTCGCGGGAGAGCCGCGGGTTGGCCATCAGCGTGCCCGGCCAGGCCCGCCGGAACTCCGCGAAGGAGGGCTCGTCCGGGTCGGCGTACAGCAGGTGCAGGTAGGCCGGGTCCAGCTCCGCGAGGGCCGCGAGGAGCGCCGGGTAGATCTCCCCGGTGTCGCCCTCCTCGATGCCGTTGACGTCCCCGCCGGGGGAGACGCGCACGCCGACCCGCTCCGGCCCGACGGCCTCGGCGACGGCCCGGACCACCTCGACGGCGAACCGGATCCGCCCCTCGACCGGCCCGCCCCAGGCGTCGGTGCGCAGGTTGGTGTTCCGGGCGAGGAACTGGTGGAGCAGCATGCCGTTGGCGGCGTGCACCTCCACCCCGTCGAAGCCCGCGTCCACCGCCCTGCGGGCGGCGTCCGCGAAGTCGGCGACGGTCGAGCGGATGTCCTCCTCCGTCATCGCGCGGGGCGTGACGGAGTCCTGGAGGTCGGCGGCGGTGTGCAGCGGCTCCGGGAGCGCCACGGCCGACGGGGCGAGCGGGACGTGCCCGCTGGTGTCGGGGTGGCCGATCCGGCCGCCGTGCTGGAGCTGGAGGAACATCCGCCCGCCCGCGGCCCGCACGGCCTCGGTGACCCGCCGCCAGCCCGCGGCCTGCGCCGGGGTGTGGATGCCCGGGATGTGCGGGTAGGTCTGGCCCACGGCGTTCGGGGTGGTGCCCTCGGCGATGATCAGGCCCGCCGAGGCGCGCTGTGCGTAGTGGGCGGCCATGAGCTCCCCGGGCACCCCGTCGGCCCCGGCGCGGTTGCGGGTCAGCGGGGCCATCACCAGGCGGTTGGGGAGGGCGAGGGGGCCCAGGTGGGCGGGGGAGAAGAGGAGGGATCCGGCGGCGAGGGTCTGTCGTGTCTGCGTCATGCCGGTACCGTAGAAGCTGACACCAGTGTCAGGTTCAAGGGCTTCCAGACCGAACGGGGTGACCATGCGGATCGGCGAGCTGGCGACGCGCACCGGGGTGAGCGAGCGCTCCCTGCGCTACTACGAGCAGCAGGGCCTCCTCGTCTCCGACCGGACGCCCGGCGGACAACGGGACTTCCCCGAGCGGGCGGTGGACCGGGTGATCCGCATCCAGGAGCTCTACGCGGCCGGACTGCACAGCTCCAAGATCGCGCAGATCCTGCCCTGCATGCGGGACGAGGACGGTGGCCCGTCGGTACGGGCCACCCCCGCCCTGGTGGCCGAACTGGCCACCGAACGGGACCGGATCGACCGGATGATCGGCGACCTCGTCCGCTCCCGCGAGGTGCTGGACGAGGTCATCGAGACGGCCTCGGGCCGGGGCGCCCCCTCGGCTCAGCGGTAGCGCTTCAGCTCGCGGTGGGCCAGGGAGCGCTGGTGGACCTCGTCCGGGCCGTCCGCAAGCCGCAGCGTCCGCGCCGCCGCCCAGAGTTCGGCCAGCGGGAAGTCCTGGCTGACCCCGCCCGCGCCGTGCAGCTGAACCGCCTGGTCCAGGATCCCCACCACCGCGCGCGGGGTGGCGATCTTGATGGCCTGGATCTCGGTGTGCGCACCCCGGTTGCCGACGGTGTCCATCAGCCAGGCCGTCTTCAGCACCAGCAGCCGCAGCTGCTCGATGGTGACCCGGGCGTCCGCGATCCAGTTCTGCACGACGCCCTGCGCGGCCAGTTCCTTCCCGAAGGCGGTACGGCCCACCGCGCGCCGGCACATCAGCTCCACGGCCCGCTCCGCCATGCCGATCAGCCGCATGCAGTGGTGGATCCGGCCCGGGCCGAGGCGGGCCTGGGCGATGGTGAAGCCGGCGCCCTCCTCGCCGATCAGGTTCTCCGCGGGCACCCGGGCCCCGTCGAAGACCACCTCGGCGTGCCCGCCGTGGTCGTGGTCCGCGTACCCGTACACGGTCATCGCCCGGCGCACCTCCACGCCCGGGGTGTCGCGCGGGACCAGGACCATCGACTGCTGGCGGCGCGGATCGGCGCCGTCCGGGTCGGTCTTGCCCATCACGATGAAGACCTTGCAGTCCGGGTTCATCGCCCCGGAGATGTACCACTTGCGCCCGGTGACCACGTACTGGTCGCCGTCCCGCTCGATCCTGGTCTCGACGTTCGTCGCGTCCGAGGAGGCCACGTCGGGCTCGGTCATCGCGAACGCCGAGCGGATCTCCCCGGCCAGCAGCGGCTCCAGCCACTGCTTGCGCTGCCGCTCGCTGCCGAACTGGGCGAGCAGCTCCATGTTCCCGGTGTCCGGGGCCGCGCAGTTGGTGGCCATCGGGGCCAGGTGCGGGCTGCGGCCGGTGATCTCGGCGAGCGGGGCGTACTGGAGGTTGGTCAGCCCGGCCCCGTACTCGGCGTCGGGCAGGCTGTGCTGGTCTACGAAGAAGAGGTTCCACAGGCCCTGGCGGCGCGCCTCGGCCTTCAGTTCACCGAAGACGGCCGGGGTGTCCCAGGGCGAGGCCAGCCGCGCGCGCTGCTCGGCGGCGAGGGCTTCCGCCGGGTAGACGTACTCCTCCATGAACGCGAGCAGCCGCCCGCGGAGTTCCTCGGTCCGGGTGTCGAATGCGAAGTCCATCGGGGCGGCTCCTCAGCCTTCCTGGAGGGTGGTCAGACCGTGTGCGATGAAGACCGGGACCAGCTCGCCGATCCGGTCGAAGCCCGCGCCCACCGTCTGCCCGAGCGTGTAGCGGTAGTGGATGCCCTCGAGGATCACCGCGAGCTTGAACCAGGCGAAGGCCGTGTACCAGGCGATCGCCCCCGTGTCCCGGCCCGAGCGGGCGGCGTACCGCTCGACCAGCTCGGCCGGCGCCGGATGCCCCGGAGCGCGGCTCGTCGTGCTGACGGGGGAGTCGGTCAGGCCCAGGTCCGAGCTGTACATCACCAGCAGCCCGAGGTCCGTCAGCGGATCGCCCAGCGTGGACATCTCCCAGTCCAGCACCGCCCGGATCGTGTCGTCCGGCCCGCCGATCAGCACGTTGTCCAGCCGGAAGTCCCCGTGCACCACGGCCGGGGCGGGGGAGGCGGGCAGCGCCCGGCCCAGGGCCGCGTGCAGTTCGTCGATCCCGGCCAGCTCCCGGCCCCGCGAGGCCGCGAGCTGCTTGCCCCAGCGGCGCAGCTGCCGGTCCAGGAACCCCTCGGGCCGGCCGAAGTCGCCCAGGCCCACCGCCTCCGGGTCCACCGCGTGCAGGTCCACCAGGGTGTCCACCAGCCCCAGCACCGCCCGCCGGGTGCGTTCCGGGCCGATCTCCGCGAGCTGCTCCGCCGTCCGGTACGGCACCCCGTCCACGTGCTCCATGACGTAGAACGGCGCCCCCAGCACCTCCTCGTCCTCGCACAGCAGCAGCGGCTCGGGCACCGGCACGGCCGTCCCGTGCAGGGCGGCGATCACCCGGTGCTCGCGCCGCATGTCGTGCGCCGTGGCCAGGACGTGCCCCAGCGGCGGGCGGCGCACCACCCAGCGGGCCGTGCCGTCGGTGACCGCGTACGTCAGGTTCGAACGGCCCCCCTCGATCAGCCGGCCGGTCAGCGGTCCGGCCACGAGCCCGGGGAGCGCGGCGTCGAGCCGGTCGCGCAGCCGCTCCAGGTCGAGGCCTCGGGGGTCGGCTGGGGTCATGTGCGCGCCTCCGTGGGAAGTGGGGTCGACGACGGGTGTCCCGAGTCATCATGCCGACCAGTCGGTATGCCGTCCAGGGGGCGGGCCGAAAGAAGACCTTCCGGCCCGCCGCCGCCCTATCCCCTCACGCGTGGCACAGGATGGGCGTGCCGCCGTTCATCACCGTCATGTCCCGCAGCACGGCCATGATGTCCAGCGGGGCCCCCTCCGGCTCCCCGGCCAGTTCCGCGTACGCCCGGTGCAGGTTGGCCACCAGCCGCTCGCTCTCCCGCCAGGCCGCGAACTCCCCGAGGTCCGCCCCGCGCGCGGTCTCCAGCGGGGTCAGCCCCTTGTCCCGGCCCTCCCGCGCCAGCTCCGCCACGTACCGCAGGTAGCGCTCGGTGGACTCGTACGCCGACGGGTCGGTCAGCGGCCCGTGCCCGGGTACGACGGTCTCCGCGTCCAGCGAGCGCAGCAGTTCCAGCGCCCGCAGCGAACCGGCCAGCGAGCCCATCGCCAGGAAGGGGGTGCCCCCGGCGAAGACCAGGTCCCCGGTGAACAGCACCCGCTGCTCCGGCAGCCACACCACCGAGTCGCCGGTGGTGTGCGCCACGCCCGGGTGCAGGACGCGCACCTCGGTGTCCCCGGCGTGCAGGGTGAGCCGGTCGCCGTAGGTGAGGTCGGGCGCGGTGATCTCTATCGCGCCGAAGTCGGTCGCCGGCCAGATCAGCTCCAGCTGGTGCCCGGCGGCGAGCTGCTCGGTGCGCGCTTGGTCGTGGCCGACGATCACGGCCGGCGCGAAGACGGCGTTGCCGTAGGTGTGGTCGCCGTGGTGGTGGGTGTTGACCACGGTCCGCGGCAGCGCGGACCCCTCCGCCAGGACCGCCTCGCGCAGGGCCCGGGCCCGCCGCTCGGTGGCGGCGGTGTCGACCAGCACGGTCCGTCCGCCGTCGGCGATCCAGCCGGCGTTGTTCAGGCACCAGCCGCCGTCCGGCTGGACGTAGGCGTACACCCCGGCCGCGGGCTGGACGACATACGGCTTCTCGACGGTCATGGGCGCTCTCCCCGGGTCGCTGTGACAGGCGGTCAGCATCCTGTCAGCCGGACCCGCAGCGGGGGAGGGCGGGGCTCGGGCCGGGGTCGGGCACCCGACGGGTCGGGACCCGTCAGACGATCACGGTCATCGCGAACACCGCCAGCGCCACCGCGCACGCCGCCGCCCCCACCGCGGTCAGCCCCGTAAGCCCCGCCGGCCGCGCCGCCGCGAGCTGCCGGATCCGCCGGTGCGCCACCCACAGGAACGCCACCCACACCAGCGCGATCAGGGCGGCGCCGCCCACCTCCACCGGCGAACCGGTCCCGTGCAGCGCCTGCCGCAGCGCCAGCACCGCGGTGACCGAGCACGCCAGCGTGGTGCGCCGCCACGCCAGCCGGGTCCGCTCGGGCTGCAGCCCGGCGTCCCGGGCGGCCGCCGCCGGACGGGTCACGGCCGGCCCGTCCAGCCCATCAGCACGACCACCACCATCGCCAGCGCGACCAGTCCGACCCCCAGGCTCAGCAGCACCGGGAACGGCGACAGCGGCAGGTCCTCGCCCCGCCGCATCGCCCGCTCGCAGCGCACCCAGTGGTGCACGGCCCGCAGCGCGCAGGCCGCCCCCACCGCCAGCAGGGCGAGCGCCATCCCCACCCGCACCCCCCAGCGCAGGTCCGGCAGGAACTGGTCCACCGCGAACCCGCCGCCCACCAGCGCCAGCGCGGTCCGGATCCAGGCCAGGAAGGTCCGCTCGTTGGCCAGGGAGAAGCGGTAGTCCGGGGTCTCGCCCTCGTCGCCCAGCCGCTGCGGGGCGAACCAGAGGCGCACGTCCTTGCCGAAGTCGATCACCTGTCCAATTTACGTCCCCCTCAGGCGCGGGGCGCGGGCGGCCGCGCACCGCCCTCCCGGAAGGCCCGCAGCCGCCGGTACGCCTCCAGCCCGTCCGGCACCCAGGGCCATTCCCCGTCGGCAACCCGCCGCTCCAGCTCCTCCGGCTCCAGCCAGGCGTGCCAGTCCACCTCGGACTCCTGCGGGGCGACGGGCAGCGCGCACCGCACCTCGTGCACGTAGGACCACCAGGAACCGCCCGGACCCTCGTAGAGGAACTTGAACAGCGGCACCGGCTGCTCCAGCCCGCTCACCCCGAGCTCCTCCTCCGCCTCCCGCAGCGCCGCCCCCGGGTAGTCCTCCCCGGCGCCCAGCACCCCGCCCACGAACATGTCGTAGTGCGCGGGGAACACCAGCTTCGAAGCGGTCCGGCGGTGCACGAAGACGCGCCCGATCTCATCTGTGACCTGCACGAACACACACCGGTGGAGCAGCCCCCGGGCGTAGACCTCACCCCGCGGGGCCTGCCCGGTGACCCGGTCGTCCCGGTCCACCACGTCCAGTACTTCATCAGCGGCACTCACGCACCCATCCAATCACCGCTGTTGACGGGTTACCGCTCCGTAGCAAAGGATCTGCCCCACCACCGACCGGAGGACGGGCAGACGCATGAGCTACGACGCTGACGTGATCGTGATCGGAGCGGGCCTCGCCGGCCTCGTGGCCACCGCCGAGCTCGTCGACGCGGGCCGGAAGGTGATCCTCCTCGACCAGGAGCCCGAGCGGTCGATCGGCGGGCAGGCGCACTGGTCCTTCGGCGGGCTGTTCTTCGTGGACTCGCCCGAGCAGCGCCGGATGCGGATCCGGGACAGCCGCGCCCTCGCCCTCCAGGACTGGCTGGGAACCGCCGGCTTCGACCGCGAGGAGGACGCCTGGCCGCGCCGCTGGGCCGAGGCGTACGTGGACTTCGCCGCCGGGGAGAAGCGGCCCTGGCTGCACGCCCAGGGGGTGCGTTTCTTCCCCGTCGTCGGCTGGGCCGAGCGCGGCGGCTACGACGCCAACGGACACGGCAACTCCGTCCCCCGCTTCCACATCACCTGGGGCACCGGACCCGGCCTCGTCGAGCCCTTCGAACGGAGGGTCCGCGCCGGGGTCGCCCGGGGCCTGGTGACCCTGCGGTTCCGCCACCGGGTCACCGGCCTCGCCTCCACCGCCGGCGCCGTGGACACCGTCACCGGGGAGGTCCTGGCCCCCTCGGACGCGGTACGGGGCGCCGCGAGCAGCCGTGAGAGCACCGGCTCCTTCAGCCTGCGGGCCCAGGCGGTGATCGTCACCAGCGGCGGTATCGGCGGCAACCACGACCTGGTCCGCGCCCAGTGGCCGGCCCGCCTCGGCACCCCGCCCGCACGCATGCTCTCCGGAGTCCCCGCGCACGTGGACGGCCTGATGCTCGGCATCACGGAGAAGGCCGGAGCCAGCCACATCAACAAGGACCGGATGTGGCACTACACCGAGGGCATCCAGAACTGGGACCCGATCTGGGCCCGCCACGGCATCCGCATCCTGCCCGGCCCCTCCTCCCTGTGGCTGGACGCCACCGGCCGGCGCCTGCCCGTGCCCCTCTTCCCCGGCTTCGACACCCTCGGCACCCTCGACCACATCATGCGCACCGGGCACGACCACACCTGGTTCGTGCTCAACCAGCGCATCATCGGCAAGGAGTTCGGCCTCTCCGGCTCCGAGCAGAACCCGGACCTGACGGGCCGCTCCGTCCGCGACGTGCTGGTCCGCGCCCGGCAAGCCGTACCCGGGCCGGTCAAGGCCTTCATGGACCGGGGCGCCGACTTCATCGTCGAACGGGACCTGTCCGCGATGGTCCGCCGGATGAACGAGCTCACCGGCGAGGACCTGCTCGACGAGGCCACCGTCCGGCGGGAGGTCACCGCCCGCGACCGGGAGATCGCCAACCCCTTCACCAAGGACCTCCAGGTCACCGCCATCCACGGGGCGCGCAGGTACCTCGGGGACCGGCTGATCCGCACCGCCGCCCCGCACCGGATCCTGGACCCGGCGGCCGGCCCGCTGATCGCCGTCCGCCTCTCGATCCTGACCCGCAAGTCCCTGGGCGGCCTGGAGACCGACCTCTCCTCCCGTGTGCTGACCCCCTCGGGCGAGCCGCTGCCCGGCGTGTACGCGGCCGGCGAGGCGGCGGGCTTCGGCGGCGGCGGTGTCCACGGCTACCGCGCCCTGGAGGGCACCTTCCTCGGCGGCTGCCTCTTCTCCGGCCGGGCGGCGGGCCGGGCGGCGGCCGCCGCCACAGCCGCCTGACCTTGGTCCGACCGGCTGGACGTACCGGTGGTTCGCGCGGGGGTGCTCCGCGACCCGGTGGAGACGGGGCTATGAAGGAATCGATCGGAATCGGATGGAAGTTCGCCATCCGGTCATTCCCGAACACCAACCTCAGGAGTCGCATGATGCGCCCCATCGCAGCGGCCTGCCTCGGCACGGCCACCCTGGCCACCCTCCTCGCCTGCACCCCCGTCGCGGCCGCCGCGACGGACACCGGTTCCGCCCCGGCCATGGACAAGGCCCGGACCATCACGGTCCTCGCCGAGGTGCAGGAGCTGACCCGCTTCCCCGTCACCCCCGTCGTCCCCGGCTCCCCCAAGCAGGGCGATACCGTCGTCGTCCGCTCGGACCTCTTCGACAGCCAGCACATCAAGGTCGGCGAGAGCCACGGCACCTGCACCACCACCCGCGGCGGCGCCGACGAAGCGGAGCAGTGCGTCGTGACCTACACCCTCCCGGGCGGCCAGCTCACCGTGCAGGGCATGTACTTCAACTACCTCGACCAGGGTCCCTTCGACAACGCGATCACCGGCGGCACCGGGGACTACAAGAAGGCCCGCGGCTGGGTCCACTCCGACACGATCGCCACGACCCCCAGGGTCGTGAGGCGCTTCACGATCCACCTCGTCTGACGGGCCCCGCGCCAAAATCAGCCTCGCCGGCGACCGGGGCGCGGGGGGGCCGGGAGCGGGGCCTCCCGCCCCCTACGCCCCAACGTGCCCCCTTCGGGCACCAGTTGATTCCGGCCACCCGCCAGTCCGGACCTTGACGCGGAGCTGTGCGTACCGGTTTGCTGTGAGTGATCATCCCGACTGACCACCGGGCCGATCGAGCCGCGCCCCAGGCGCCCCGCGCCCACGCGCCGCACACCGGCACCACATCGCACAGCCCCGCACCCGCACGGCCCCGCTCCCGCACCCCCCGTACGTCGTCCACCCGCGCCCGCGCTCTGGAGGGAACCCGCGGATGTCCCCGCCGCCGCCCCTCGGCCGCACCCGCAAGCGGGACGCCCAGCTCTTCGACCCGGCCCTCTGCGACACCGAACTCGTCTCCGTGCGCGGCCAGTTCACCCAGGGCCGCTGGGCCAGGGCCCGCAGCCTGCTGGTGGCCACCGGCGACGACTGGGACCGCCGGGGCCACCGCGTCACCGTCCTCGCCCAGACCCCCTCGGCCACCGCCTGGGCCCGCGAATGGCTCCTCGCCGAACCCGGCAGCGCCGACGCCGCCACCCTCCTCGCCTGCGCCGCCGTCCACGCCGCCCTGCGCGGCAAGGGCAGCGCCCAGGCCGCCGACGAGGCCTGCCGCCGGGCCGCCGCCCTGCTCCCGGCCGACCCCACCCCCTGGCTCGGCCTCCTGATGCTCTCCCGGGCCTTCGGCACCGACGAGGAGTTCAGCCGCCACTTCGACCAGGTCCGGGCCCGCCACCGCGAGCACCACCACGCCCACCACCTCATGGTCGCCCGGCTCGCCGAACGCGACCCCGCCGCCGGACGCGACCCGCTCCACGAGGTCTACGACTTCGCCGCCTGGGCCGCCGAGGAGTCCCCGGCCGACTCCCCGCTCGCCGTGCTCCCCGTCATCGCCCACGCCGAGCGCTACCGCGTCCTCGCCGCCGTCGAGGGCCGTACCGCGCCCGATGCCGCGGTCGAGCACTGGACCGGCCGCCGCGCCCGCCAGGTGCTGCGCTCCGCCTTCGACTGGTGGCTGGAGTGGGAACGCGAGGACCACCCCCGCAACCGGGTCGACCTCAACTTCCTCGCCCACGCCAAGCTCTGCGAAGGCCGCCCCGCCGAAGCCGCCGCCCTCTTCCACCGCATCGGGGTCCACGCCACCCGCGCCCCCTGGTCCTACCCGGACCGCGACCCCACCAAGGCCTTCCTCGCCGCGCGCAGCGCCGCGCTCGGCACCGCCTGACACCCCCAGCCCACCCGACCCCGAAGGGACCCTGCCATGCCGACGGGCAGATCCACCGTGACGGCCGCCGCCACCGAGGCCGAGATACGCACCTACAAGGGCCAGGACCGCGCCCTGCGCGCCGGCCGCCTCGGCACCGCCGGACTGCTGCTCTCCGTGCTCGCCGCCAGCGCGCCCCTGATGGTCGTCGCCGGTGTCATGCCCACGATCTTCGGGGTCATGGGCATCGTCGGCCAGCCCCTCCTCTTCGTGATCCTCGGCGTCGTCCTGGCCCTCTTCGGCATCGGCTACGCCGAGATGAGCCGCCACGTCCACAACGCCGGCGCCTTCTACGCCTACATAGCCCGCGGCCTCGGCCCCACCGCCGGCGCCTGCGCCTCCCTGGTCGCCCTCGTCGCGTACAGCGCCATGCAGGTCGGCGTGTACGGCATCCTCGGCTTCGAGCTCTCCGGCCTCTTCGCCACCTACCTGGACACGCAGATCGCCTGGTGGATCCCCGCCCTGCTCGCGGTCGCCGCCACCGGCGCCCTCGGCTGGCTGAAGATCGACCTCAACGCCAAGGTGCTCGGGGTCCTGCTGCTCATCGAGTGCGCCCTCGTGGTCGTCTTCGACCTCGCCGCCCTCGGCAAGCCCGGCCCCCAGGGCCTCTCCCTGCACGCCTTCGACCCCGCGACCCTCGGCGGCGCCGGCCTCGGCACCGCCCTGTGCTTCTGCATCGCCGCCTTCGTCGGCTTCGAGCAGTCCCCGGTCTACGCCGAGGAGACCAGCAAGCCGCACATCGTCGTCTCCCGCGTGATGTTCCTCGCCGTCGGCTTCGTCGCCCTCTTCTTCGCCCTCAGCGCCTGGGCCCTCAGCGTGGCCACCGGGCCCGCGCACATCACCAAGGCGGCCGCCGAGGCCGGCCCCGCCCTCCTCTTCGACCTCACCCAGAGCCGCCTCGGCGCCGGCTTCACCGACGTCCTGCACGTGCTCTTCGTCACCGGCATGTTCGCGGCCATGCTCAGCTTCCACAACGTCGTCGCCCGCTACGCCTTCGCCATGGGCCGCGAGGGCCTGCTCCCCGCCCGCTTCGGCCGCACCAACCCCGGCACCGGCGCCCCCGCCACCGGCTCCCTGCTCCAGACCGTGGTGGCCGCCCTCGTCGTCCTCGCCTTCGCCGTCACCGACACCTCCCCGGCGGGCGACCCCACCGCCCCCGTCCTGCACCTGTTCACCTGGATGGGCAGCGTCGGAGCCCTCGGCGTGACCGCCCTGATGGCCGCCTCCTCCTTCGCCGTCATCGCCTTCTTCGTCCGCCGGGGCGCCGCCGGGGCCCAGGTCTGGCGGCTCGTCGCGGCCGGCGTCGCCGGCGTCGCCCTGGTCGTCATCGCCGTCTACACCGTGAAGGACTTCACGCTCCTGGTCGCCGCCGAGGAGGGCTCCGCGCTCAGCTGGGCACTGCCCGCGATCATCGGCGTGGCCGCGCTGGCCGGACTGGTCCACGGGCTGGTCCTCAAGGCCCGCCGCCCCGAGGCGCACGCCCGCATCGGCCTGGGCAACGAGGCCTTCCGGCTCGACCAGGCCGCCGAGGCCGGACCGGGCGCCTGAGGCCCCGCAGCCCCCGCAGCCCTCGCATTCCCACCCCCCGGCAGCCCCCGGCGACCGTTTCCAAGGTCGCCGGGGGCTGCCGCGCCCCGTGGCCGATTTTGGCGGGGGGCGGACGCTCATGGTCTCCTGGGGCGACAAAATCACCGGAACGCGGCACGGGGACACCACCCAGCTCCCCCGCACGCGCCTTCCGGCCTGCCTGTCCGACCCACGAAGGCGAAGTCGTATATGAGTGACCGCACCTTGACCGAGGCCACCGCCGAGGCCTCCTCCCGCCACGTCGACGCCGGTGACGAGGGCTACAGCAAGGACCTCAAGTCCCGCCACATCAACATGATCGCCATCGGCGGGGCGATAGGCACCGGCCTCTTCCTGGGCGCCGGCGGCCGCCTCGCCGGCGCCGGACCCTCCCTGGCCATCGCCTACGCGGTGTGCGGCGTCTTCGCCTTCTTCGTGGTCCGGGCCCTGGGCGAGCTCGTGCTCTACCGCCCGTCCTCCGGAGCCTTCGTCTCCTACGCGCGCGAGTTCATGGGGGAGAAGGGCGCCTACACGGCCGGCTGGCTCTACTTCCTCAACTGGTCCACCACCACCGTGGCCGACATCACGGCCGCGGCGACCTACGCGCACTTCTGGTCGATGTTCACCGACATCCCCCAGTGGGTGCTCGCCTTCATCGCCCTGGCCGTGGTCCTCACCGCCAACCTGATCTCGGTGAAGTACTTCGGCGAGATGGAGTTCTGGTTCTCCCTGGTCAAGGTCGCCGCCCTCGCGATCTTCCTGATCGTCGGCATCTACCTCGTCGCCACCAGCCACGACATCGACGGCAGCACCCCGGGCCTGGCCAACATCACCGACCACGGCGGCATCTTCCCGACCGGCGTGCTCCCGATGCTCCTGGTCATCCAGGGCGTGGTCTTCGCGTACGCCTCCGTCGAACTGTGCGGCGTCGCCGCCGGTGAGACCGAGAACCCCGAGAAGATCATGCCGAAGGCGATCAACTCGATCATGTGGCGCGTGGGCCTGTTCTACGTCGGCTCCGTCGTCCTGCTCGCGCTGCTGCTCCCGTACACGGACTACTCGGCCGACCAGAGCCCCTTCGTCACGGTCTTCGACAAGCTGGGCGTGCCCGGCGCCGCCGGCATCATGAACCTGGTCGTCCTGACGGCCGCCCTGTCCAGCCTGAACTCCGGCCTCTACTCCACCGGCCGGATCCTGCGCTCGATGGCCATGTCCGGCTCCGCCCCGAAGTTCACCGGCCTCATGAACAAGGGCAAGGTCCCCTACGGCGGCGTCCTCTTCACGGCCGCCTTCGGCGTCGCGGGCGTCGGCCTCAACGCCTGGATGCCCGGCGAGGCCTTCGAGATCGTCCTCAACCTGGCCTCCATCGGCATCCTCGGCACCTGGGCCATGGTCATGATCTGCTCGCTGTTCTTCTGGCGCCGCGCGCAGAACGGCCTCGTCGAGCGCCCCGGCTACAAGCTGCCCTGGGCGCCGTACACGCAGATCGTCACCCTGATCTTCCTGGTGACCGTGCTGGTGCTGATGTGGTGCGACGGCGGCGTCGGCCGCACCACCGTGATGATCCTGCCCGGCATCGCCGCGGCCCTGGTCGGCGGCTGGTTCCTGGTCCGCCGCCGCGTGGCCGAACTCGCCGCCTCGCGCGACTGACCAGCCCCACGGGCCCCAAGGGCCCCCGGGACGGCCTCCGGGCCCGCCCGGGGGCCCTTCGCCGTTCCAGGGCCCGTACGGCGGCGGAGCGGAGGAAAACGAAGAAGGACCCCGCCGAAGTGGGGTCCTTCTCCTGATGTGTCCGAGGGGGGACTTGAACCCCCACGCCCGATAAAGGGCACTAGCACCTCAAGCTAGCGCGTCTGCCATTCCGCCACCCGGACGGGGTGTGTGTCGTTCCGGCCTCGGCGGCCGTGGCGACAGGTGAAACATTACCAAACATTCCGGGGGCGTCCGCGCCACCCCCGACCGGCGGCTTCCGGCCACCGCGAACCCCTCCGGAACACCGGCCGCACGACGAAGAGGGACCCCGCCGAAGCGGGGTCCCTCTCTTGATGTGTCCGAGGGGGGACTTGAACCCCCACGCCCGATAAAGGGCACTAGCACCTCAAGCTAGCGCGTCTGCCATTCCGCCACCCGGACCGGGTGTGTGCGTCCCGGCCTGGCGGCCGTTCCGACGTGGAAAACATTACCAAACAGTCCGGGGTCCTCGATCACGCCCCCCGCGGCCGACGGACCGCCCTTGGGGAGAGCGGCCGCGGGCGGGAGGATGGGAGGACAGCCGGTACGTGATCAGTGGGAGGAAGCATCGTGGGCGCATCGGGCGCGGGCAGCACCGTCTCGGGCCAGGACGAGGTCGTCGACCTCTGCCGGGACCTCATCCGGATCGACACCAGCAACTACGGGGACCACTCGGGCCCCGGCGAGCGCAAGGCGGCCGAGTGGGTCGCCGAGAAGCTCGCCGAGGTGGGGTTGGAGCCGCAGATCTTCGAATCGCACAAGGGGCGCGCCTCGACCGTCGCCCGGATCGAGGGCGAGGACCCCTCGCGGCCGGCCCTGCTGATCCACGGGCACACCGACGTGGTCCCGGCGAACGCCGCCGACTGGACCTACGACCCCTTCTCCGGCGAGATCGCCGACGGCTGCGTGTGGGGCCGCGGTGCCGTCGACATGAAGGACATGGACGCGATGACGCTGGCCGTCGTGCGCGACCGGATGCGCAGCGGGCGCAAGCCTCCCCGCGACATCGTGCTGGCCTTCCTCGCCGACGAGGAGGCGGGCGGCACGTACGGCGCCCGCCACCTGGTGGACAAGCACCCCGGGCTCTTCGAGGGGGTCACCGAGGCCATCGGTGAGGTCGGCGGCTTCTCCTTCACCGTGAACGAGAACCTCCGCCTCTACCTGGTGGAGACGGCCCAGAAGGGCATGCACTGGATGCGGCTGACGGTGGAGGGCACCGCCGGCCACGGCTCCATGACCAACACCGACAACGCGATCACGGAGCTGTGCGAGGCCGTCGGCCGCCTCGGCCGCCACACCTGGCCGGTCCGCGTCACGAAGACCGTTCGGCACTTCCTCGACGAACTCTCGGACGCCCTCGGAACCCCGCTCGACCCCGACGACATGGACGCCACCCTCGCCAAGCTCGGCGGGATCGCCAAGATGGTCGGCGCGACCCTGCGCAACTCGGCCGCCCCGACCATGCTCGGCGCCGGCTACAAGGTCAACGTGATCCCCGGCCAGGCCACGGCGCACGTGGACGGCCGCTTCCTGCCGGGCTACGAGGACGAGTTCTTCGCCGACCTCGACCGGATCCTCGGCCCGCGCGTCAAGCGCGAGGACGTGCACGCCGACAAGGCCCTGGAGACGGACTTCGACGGAAAGCTCGTCGACGCCATGCAGGGCGCCCTCCGGGCCGAGGACCCCATCGCGCGCGCCGTGCCGTACATGCTCTCGGGCGGCACCGACGCCAAGTCCTTCGACGACCTCGGCATCCGCTGCTTCGGCTTCGCGCCGCTCCAGCTGCCGCCGGAGCTGGACTTCGCGGGCATGTTCCACGGCGTGGACGAGCGGGTTCCGGTCGAGGGGCTGAAGTTCGGCGTACGGGTGCTCGACCGCTTCATCGACAACGCCTAACGCCGGGGATTCGGGAAGGTGTGCGGATTCCACTGAGAAGAGTGAATGCGCTCATACGCTCGTAGCCCCGGTGATCCCTCCTCGTTACAGGTGGTGCGGTCCGCGGCTGGGACCGCATTGCCTACTAGGAGGAACAATGCTCAAGAAGGTTGTCGCCGCTGCGGCTGCCACCGGTGGTCTGGTTCTCGCGGGTGCGGGCATGGCTGCCGCCGACGCCGGTGCCCAGGGCGCGGCCATCGGCTCCCCCGGTGTCCTGTCCGGCAACGTCGTCCAGGTTCCGGTCCACGTCCCGGTCAACGTCTGCGGCAACACCGTGAACGTCATCGGCCTGCTGAACCCGGCCTTCGGCAACACCTGCGTCAACGCCTGACGCTTCTGAAGTTCTGGCCCCGGAGCGCAATCCAGCGCTCCGGGGCCGCCGGGCTTTCCGGCCCGGAACCAGATCATGTCGGCGTGGCAGGCGGGGGAGCCCGTACACAGCCTGTCCGCCGCGCGAACGCACTCACCAGGGGACGAGCACAGATGCGACGACCGGTTCAGGTCACGAGGGTCACGAAGAAGACGCTGGTCACGGTGGCGGCGGCGGGGGGTGTCCTCGCGCTCGGCGGCGGTTACGCCCAGGCGGACTCCGGCGCCTCCGGGCACGCCGCGAACTCCCCGGGCCTGCTGTCCGGGAACAACGTGCAGGCACCGGTGGCCGTACCGGTCAACGCCTGCGGCAACACCGTGACGGTGGTGGGGGGTCTGAACCCGGCCTTCGGCAACCGCTGCGCCAACACCTCGCACGGGCCGCAGCACCCGGGCCACCCCGGCAACCCGGGCCACCCCGGCAACCCGGGCGGCGGCGATGACGACTGCGACGAGGACCACCCGGGCCACCCCGGCGGGGAACACCCCGGCACCCCGGGCCACCCCGGCAACCCCGGTACGCCGGGCGGCAATCCGGGCACGCCGGGCGGTCACACCCCCGGCGGCGGCAACCCGGGCACTCCGGGCGGCCACACCCCCGGTACCCCGGGCGGCCAGCAGCCGGGCGGCGGGCAGCAGAACCCCGGTACCCCGGGCACTCCCGGCACCGGCTCCGGTACGGGCGGCGGCACGACCCCGGCCGGCCACTCCGCACCGGCTCCGGGCGGCAGCCTCGCCGCCACCGGCGCCGGTGACGCGATGACGGCCGGCCTCCCGCTCGCGGGCGGACTGCTGCTGGCGGGAACGGTGCTCTACCGGCGCGCCCGCAACTCCGCCTGACGGTCCGCCACTCCGACGCGGGCCCCGCACCGGCGGGGTCCGCGTCGCCGCGCGTCCGGCAGCCTCCGGTTCACCAGGTGGCTCTGACCTGGCGGATGATCCGGCGGCGCAGCCGCGCGCGGCGGCTGCCGTCGCGGTACAGGGTCATGCGGTCGAGCTCCCAATGCCCGTATTCCGCATGATCGGTCAGCAGTCGGGTGGCCTCCTTGCGGGGCGTCCCGCGGGGCACGTACACGTCGACGAATTCGTATTCCGGCATCGTATCTATTGTGCGGGCACCGGCCCGCTACGGATAGCGTCTGCACTATGTCTGATGCCGCTCTGCCCACTGTTGCCGAGGTACGCGCCGCCGCCGAGGCGGTCAAGGCCGCTCTCGACCGTCACCTCGCCGCGGTCGAGAGCAGGATCGGGGACGAGGACCCGGCCGTCTACGCCGCGTTCAACGAACTCGCCGCCGCTGCCGAGGAGTACGACGAACTCCTCTACGACCGCTACGACGAGGTCACCCCCTTCGAGATCCCGACGCCCGAGACAGGGGCCCGCTACACCGGCCCCGCCGAACCCGCGGCGTTCAGCGTGCTCATCCGCCGCGACTACGCCGTCGTCGAACCGGCCCGGCTGATCGCCCAGGCCGAACGCGTCGCCGCGCACGACCGCGACGCCGAACTCATCGACGACGGAGGCACGGGCGGAGCGCTCGGCGTCCTCTTCGGCGAGTACGAGCCCGACGAGATCGCCTCCCGCTCCAAGGACTTCGGCCTGGAGGAGGGCGACTCCACCCTCTGGATCGCCGCCCTGGAGGAGGTCGCGGAACCCGGGGACTGGCTCGGTACGCCCTTCGGACAGACCGATCCCCAGGACGTCCTGCACCGGTTCGACGTGAGTTCCGTCTTCGACGAGGACGCGGAGTACTTCGAGGACGAGGACGCCGACGACGCCGATGACACCGACGACAGCCCTGCCGCGCCCTCCGGACTGACCCCGGCCTGAGCGCGGACCGTGCCGCCTCCGTCCCCCGCGGGCGGAGGCGGCACGCCTCGTCCTACACCTGCTCCTGCTGGGCGGCCGTCAGCGCCCGCAGCAGGCCCGTGAGCCGGGTCGTGCGCGGCTTCGGCGGGACCTGGGCCACCGCGTGCGCCAGGGCCTGGTCGACGCCGTGCACCACCGACAGGTGCCGCCCGGCCCGCCCGAACGCCGTGTACACCCAGTCCCGGGACAGGGCCTGCGCCGCGTCCCCGGGCAGCACGACGACCACCGCCGGCCAGCGCGAGCCGACGGCCTGGTGCGCCGTCACCGCCCAGCCGTGGCGCACCCGCGCCTCCACCCGGTCCTGCGGTACGACGATCCGCGCCCCGGCCGCGTCCAGGTGCAGCCCCTCCGCGTCGGCGGACACCACCCGGGCCGGCACCGCCCGCCCGGGCGCGGGCACGTGGACCACCCGGTCGCCGGGGTCGAAGCCGGCGAACCGGCCGGGGCCCGGGTTGAGCCGCTCCTTGAGGGCCGCGTTCAGCGCCCGGGTCCCCGCCGGGCCGCCGTGGCCCGGGGTGATGACCTGCACGGCCTCCGCCGGGACGCCGAAGGCGCGCGGCACCGAGTCGGCCACCAACTGCACGGTGCGGTGCACGGCCTCGCCGGCGTCGCGCACCGGCACGATGACGACCTCCTTGCCGGGGGCGTCGACCTGGTGCAGCTCCCCGACCCCGATCCCCGAGACCAGCTCGCCGAGCGGGCCCGGGTCCGGGGTCCGGGAATTCACGTGGGGGAAGGCGCGGGCCGCCAGCACGTCGGCGAACACCCGGCCGGGCCCCGCCGAGCCGAGCACCCCGGGGTCGCCGGAGAGCACCAGCCGGGCCCCGTCCGGCACCGACTCCACCAGGGCCGCGGCCGCCTCCACGTCCAGCTGCGGGGCGTCCAGGACGACCAGCAGGTCCAGCTCGAAGCGGCCGTCGGAGTCCCGGCCGGGACCCTGGGCCCCCGCCAGCAGCTCCGCCACGGTGACGGCGCCGGGCGCGGGGGCGTGCGCCGCCAGGACGGTGCGCAGGCCCCGCTCGCGGGCGGCCGCCGCCAGGGCCAGGGGTTCGGCGCGGGCCGCCTCGCCGCCGGTGTGGGTGACCAGGCCGGCCGCGGCCACCGCCCGGACCAGGTCGGCGCCGGGGCCGGCCGCGGCCGCGGACCAGTCGGCCGGGGCCGTGAAGGTGGCCGCCAGCCGGGCCAGGCCGTCGGCCAGGCTCTCCTCGGCCAGGGCGTGCTCCTCCAGGCCGACGAGGACGCGTACCGGCTGCTCCTCGTCCTCCGCGACGGGCTCGCCCAGCGGCTCGTGGAACACCAGCACCGCGCCCTCGCCGATCGCCGCCTCCAGGGTCTCGGCGGGGGCCGGCGCCCCGTACTGGGCCAGGGCCTTCTCCAGCACGGGGGCCTCCAGGGCGGTGTGGCCGCGCTCGGCGGCCTGCGCCAGCAGCCAGTCCACCAGGGCGGCGCCGCGCCGGGCGTCGGCGGGGCCGGCCGCGGGGCCGAGCAGGGCCTGGGCGAAGCCGTCGGCCTGCGCCGGGCGCACGCCGGGGACGGCCAGCAGCCGCCAGGGGTCCTCGGCCAGCTGCTCGGCCGCGCCCTCGCCGAGGGCCTCGGCGGCCGGCCCGGCCAGTGCCTCCGGGGCCCCGCCGCGCGCCAGTACGGCCCGCACGGCCCCGACGTCGCCGACGGTCGGGACGGGGGCCTGCGGGCGGGGCTGCGGGGGCGCGGGGGCCGCCGGCCGGCGGGGCGCGGGCGGAGCCTCGTCGAAGGTCACGGCGGGTGCCTTGGCCCCGCTCTCCACGGCCCGTACGGCGGCCAGCAGGTCGGCGGCGCGGCCGCTGAGCTTGCCGCCCGCGTCGACGGGGTGCTCCCGCTCGGCCTTCCGCCGCGCGATCCGCTCCCGCTCGACCCGCTGCGCGGCCAGCTCGGCCTGCGCCTCGCTGAGCCCGGCCGCGGCCCCCTCCCCGCCGGTGCCCCCGGCGGCCTGCGGCTCGTCCCCGTTCCCGGCCTCGGCGGCCTGCGGCTCCGCCCCGCCCCCGGCCTGTGTGTCGTCCCCGCCATCGGCACCGGAGCGGCTCCCGGGCCCGGCGGCGTCGTCCGGCGCGGCGGCCTGCGCGGACCCTGCGGGGCCTTCCCCCACCCCGCCCCTTCCCGAAACCGGGGGCTCCGCCCCCGGACCCCCACCGGTCTCCGCCCCGGCTCCGCCGGGCGTCCCGCCGTCCGCTTGCGCCCCGTCCGCGGCGGGCACGGCCTCATCCGGCTCCGCCCCGGCCCCGGCGTCCGCCCCGGCGGCGCCGGAGCCCGCCTCGGCTTCGGCACGGGCATCGGCTCCGCCGTCGGTAGCTTCGGCGGGGTCCGCCCCGGCGTCCACCCCGGCCCCGGCCGCCGGTTCGGCCCCGGCGTCGCCCGGGGCCGCCCCGCCGTCGGCACCGCCTTCGGCGGAGGCCGGCCCGGCGTCCGGGACCGCTCCGGCCGGCGGCTCGGCTTCGGGGAGCGGGGCGCCCGGGGCCGGGGCGGGTCGGGGCTCGGGGGCCGGGGTGCCGGAGGCTTTCGGGCGCGGTCCCGGGGGCGTGGCCTCGGGCGGCGTCGTCTCGGGGTCCGTGCTCACAGCGTGCTCCAGTCCTGGTCGGGGTAGCGGTGCACGGGTGCGGACACGTCGTCCAGCGCCCGGCGGATCTCCTCCGGAAGACTAAGGGCCTCCACCGACAGCGCCGCCGCGAGCTGCGCCGACGTTCGGGCGCCGACGATGGGGGCGGCCACCCCGGGGCGGTCGCGGACCCAGGCCAGGGCCACCTGGAGCGGGGTGACCGCGAGGCCCTGGGCGGCGGTGACGACCGCGTCCACGATCCGCCCGGCCGCCTCGTCCAGGTACGGCTCCACGAAGGCCGCCAGGGAGGCCGACGCACCCCGGGAGTCCGCGGGGGTGCCCTCGCGGTACTTGCCGGTGAGGACGCCCCGGCCGAGCGGGGAGGAGGGGAGCAGGCCGACGCCCAGGTCCAGGGCGGCCGGCAGGACCTCCCGTTCGACGCCCCGCTGGAGCAGGGAGTACTCCATCTGCGTCGAGGCCAGCCGGGTCCGCACCCCCGGCGCCGCCAGCTGCCAGGTCGCCGCCTTCGCCAGCTGCCAGCCGCTGAAGTTGGAGACCCCCGCGTAGCGGGCCCGTCCGCTGGCCACCGCCAGGTCCAGCGCCTGGAGGGTCTCCTCCAGCGGGGTCTGCGGGTCGAAGGCGTGGATCTGCCACAGGTCGACGTGGTCGGTGCCGAGCCGGTCCAACGAGTCGTCCAGGGCCGCCAGCAGATGCCCGCGCGAGCCGTTGAAGCGCCGGTCGGGGTCCGGGACGCTGCCCGCCTTGGTCGCGATGACCAGGTCCCGGCGCGGCACGAGGCCGCCCACCAGCCGCCCCAGGAGGTACTCCGACTCCCCGCCGCCGTACACGTCGGCCGTGTCGACCAGCGTGCCGCCCGCCTCCCAGAACGTCTTCAACTGCTCGGCGGCGGCTTCCTCGCCGGTGTCACGGCCCCAGGTCAGGGTGCCGAGGCCGATCCGGGAGACGCGCAGTCCGGTGCGGCCGAGATGCCTCTGCTCCATGACCGCTGAGACTACTGGGGCACTGCCGTGAGGCCGTCGGGCGCGCTAGAGTCCCTGCGCAGACCTACGTTACTGATCGGTAAACCGGCACATCGTAAGGGGACGACACATGCGGCTCGGCATCAATCTCGGCTACTGGGGTGCGGGCATGGACGCCGACAACCTCGCCGTCGCCCAGGAGGCCGACCGCCTCGGCTACGACGTCTGCTGGGCGGCCGAGGCCTACGGCTCCGACGCGGCGACCGTGCTGGCCTGGGTCGCCGCCCAGACCGAGCGGATCGACGTCGGCTCGGCCATCTTCCAGATCCCGGCCCGCCAGCCCGCGATGACGGCCATGACCGCCGCCACCCTGGACTCCCTCACCAAGGGCCGCTTCCGCCTCGGCCTCGGCGTCTCCGGCCCGCAGGTCTCCGAAGGCTGGTACGGCGTCAAGTTCGACAAGCCCCTCGCCCGCACCCGCGAGTACGTGGAGATCGTCCGCAAGGCCATGAGCCGCGAACGCCTCAGCTACGACGGCGAGCACTGGACCCTCCCGCTGCCGGGCGGCCCCGGCAAGCCCCTCAAGCTGACCGTGCACCCCGAGCGCCCGCACATCCCGCTCTACATCGCCGCCATCGGCCCCAAGAACCTGGAGCAGACCGGCGAGATCGCCGACGGCGCCCTGCTGATCTTCCCGGCCGCCGAGCACCTGGAGGAGACGGCCCTGCGCCACATCCGCGCGGGCCGCGCGAAGGCCGGACTGACCATGGACGGCTTCGACGTCTGCCCGACCGTACCGCTGGCCGTCGGCGAGGACGTGAACGCCCTCGCGGACATGTTCCGCCCCTACACCGCCCTGTACGTCGGCGGCATGGGCAGCCCCAAGCAGAACTTCTACAACCAGCTCGCCCAGCGGATGGGGTACGAGAAGGAGGCCGCCGAGATCCAGGCCAAGTACCTGGGCGGTGACAAGACGGCCGCGGCCGCCGCCGTCCCGCACTCGCTGATCGACTCCACCACCCTGCTCGGCTCGGTGGAGCGCATCGCCGACGGGATGCGGGCCTACGCCGACGCCGGGGTAACCACCCTCACGCTCGCCCCGGCCGGGTTCACCCTGGACGAGCGGCTCACCGCCCTGCGCGCAGGCACCGAGGCCCTGGAACTGGCCGGCCTGGCCTGACGCACCGGCGCCGCCCGCGCGACGGATGCGGGGCGGCGCCGGAAGCCTGCGGCCGTGGTGGGGGCTCGGGGGGTCTTCCCCGCCACGGCCGACACAGCGAACAACGCGCGGCCCGCCCGCGGGGTTACGCCCCGCGGCGCGGGCCGGGGTTTCGTTCATTCGGCCGAGTCGCGGCACCCCTCGGTTGCCCGCCCGCTCCATCCGCATTTGACTCGTTCCATGCTCTCCGCACGCAGCCTGTTCCAGGAGATCGTCGACAGCGACGACGCCTTCCAGCTGTTCTGCTCCATCGCCGCCAGCGGGGAGTCCCAGGGCGGCTGGGAGAACGCCAGGATCGCCGCCCTCGTCCCCGACGGCATGCGCGACCTCGCGCCCAAGATCGCCCGGCACGGCGCCGACGAGGACAAGCACGGCCGGATCTTCCGCGCCCTGCTGCGCAAACGCGGGCTGCCCGCCGTCCCCGTACCGCCCGAGACCGACTACACGATGCTCCTCGAACGCCGCGGCATCGGCCTCGCCCACGAGAAACTGCGCCGCGACGAGCCGCTGGGCGAGGAGGACATCGTCGTCTACCTGGCGCACAGCCGGGTCACCGAACAGCGGGCCGCCGACCAGATGGACATGCTCCTGCGCCACTTCGGCCGCCACCCCGAGGTCGGCAGGGCCGTGAAGGTGATCAGCCACGACGAGGACAACCACCTCGCCTACTGCCACGAGGAACTCCTGCGCCTGGCCCGCGCCGGACACGGCCGGACCATCCACCGCCTCCTGCGCGAGAGCGCCCTCGCCGAGATCGCCGTCTACCGGGACGTCAGCCTCGCCGTCATGGACCACATGGGCCGGCTCCTGCGCTGGCCCGCGCCCAAGGCCGCCGCCCTCGCCGCCGGCATCCGCGGGACGTACGCGTACGAGCGCTTCAGCGGCTGGCACCGCATGATCGCGCTGCGCCAGCCCGAGCGCACGGACCCGCTGGGCGGCAGTCCCCTCCCCGCGCCCGGCTTCGCCTGAGCGCGGCGGCGCTCACAGCCAGCCGCGCCGCTTGAACATCCGGTGCAGCCCCAGGCACAGGACCGCCATCAGCACCAGCACCGCCGGGTAGCCCCACCACTCCCGCAGCTCCGGCATGTGGTCGAAGTTCATCCCGTAGATCCCCGCGACCATCGTCGGGACGGCCGCCATGGCCGCCCAGGCGGAGATCTTGCGCATGTCGTCGTTCTGGCGGACCCCCATCTGCGCCAGGTGCGCGGCCAGCGCGTCCGACAGCAGCCGGTCCAGGCCCTCGACGTACTCGTTCGCCTTCGTCAGGTGGTCGGCGACGTCCCGGAAGAACGGCTTGGCGTGGTCGTGCACGAAGGGCACGTTCCCGAAGGCGAGCCGGTCCATCGGCTGCGACAGCGGGCTCGTGGCCCGGCGGAACTCCAGCACCTGCCGCTTGAACCCGTAGATCCGGGCGGCGGTGTTCTTGGTGTCCGCCGTCTGCGGGGCGAACACCTCCGCCTCCAGCTCCTCCAGGTCCGCCTGGAGCTCGGCCGCCACCTCGATGTAGTGGTCCACCACCGCGTCCGACACCGCGTACAGCACCGCCGTGGGCCCGTGCCGCAGCACCCCCGGCTCGTGCTCCAGCCGCCGCCGGACCGCCGCCAGCGCCGCCCCCTCGCCGTGCCGGACCGTCACCACGAAGGAGTCGCCGATGAACAGCATCAGCTCGCCCGTGGTCACCGTGTCCGCGTCGTCGTCGTACATCACCGGCTTGAGGACGACGAACAGCGAGTCGTCGTACACCTCCAGCTTCGGCCGCTGGTGCGCGGTCAGCGCGTCCTCCACCGCCAGCTTGTGCAGTCCGAACTCGTGGCTGACGTGGTCGAACTCCTGCTCCGTCGGCTCGTACATGCCGATCCACAGGAACGCGTCACCCACCGCGCGTGCCTGAGCCAGGGCTTCCGAGAGGTCCCCCGGGGCCTCGGAGCGCCGGCCGTCCCGGTACATCGCGCAGTCCACAATCACGCGGGGCATTCTTCCCCCACCGGGCCCCGTCCGCACGCCGGCACCAGCGCTTAGGCTGCTCCCATGGCCACGCTGATCCTCGTACGACACGGGCGGTCCACCGCCAACACCGCCGGTCTGCTCGCCGGCTGGACCCCCGGGGTCGCCCTCGACGAACGGGGCGCCGCACAGGCCGCCGCGCTGCCCGGGCGGCTCGACGGAGTGCCCCTCGCCGCCGCCGTCTGCAGCCCGCTCCAGCGCTGCCGGGAAACCCTGGCCCCGCTGCTCGCCGCCCGCCCCGAGCTGCCCCTGCACACCGACGAGCGCATCGGGGAGTGCCACTACGGGGACTGGTCGGGCCGCAAGCTCTCCGAACTCGGCGAAGAACCCCTCATGAAGATCGTCCAGCAGCACCCCTCCGCCGCCGTCTTCCCCGGCGGCGAGTCCATGCGCGCCATGCAGAGCCGCGCCGTGGACGCCGTCCGCGAGTGGCACGCGCGGATCGAGGAGGCGCACGGCGCCGACGCCGTCTTCCTGATGTGCTCCCACGGCGACATCATCAAGTCCGTCGTCGCCGACGCCCTCGGCATGCACCTCGACCTCTTCCAGCGCGTCCACGTCGACCCCTGCTCGGTCACCGCGATCCGCTACACCCCCACCCGGCCCTTCCTGCTGCGCCTCGGCGACACCGGCGACCTCGCCCCGCTCATCCCGGCCGCGGCGCCCCCCGCGGAGAACGCGGCCGAGGGCGGCGGCAACGCCGTCGTGGGCGGCGGCGCGGGCGCGGCCTGATCGGACGGCGCAGTAGGGTGGCAGGGCCAACACAAGTGCGCAGCCCTGCCCCCGCCCCAGACTTGGAGACCGGTCGTGCCCCGTCAGGTGTTCCTTTACGACCCGCCGGACCGCTTCGTGGCGGGCACCGTCGGTCTGCCTGGACGTCGCACCTTCTTCCTCCAGGCCTCCCAGGGCCCCCGCGTCACCAGCGTCTCCCTGGAGAAGACCCAGGTCGCCGCGCTGGCCGAGCGGATGGACGAGCTGCTCGACGAGGTCGTGCGCCGCACCGGGGGCAACGCCCCCGTCCCCGCCGTCGCGACCACCGAGGCCGCCGACACCGCACCGCTGGACGTCCCCGTCGAGGAGGAGTTCCGCGTCGGGACGATGGCGCTGGCCTGGGACGGCGAACAGCAGCGGATGATCGTCGAGGCCCAGGCGCTCGTCGAACTCGACGCCGACTCCGAGGAGGACCTCGCCGAGGCCGAGGAGCGGCTCCTCCAGGACGAGGAGAACGGCCCGCCCATGCTGCGCGTGCGGCTCTCCGGCGCCCAGGCCCGGGCCTTCGCCAAGCGCGCCCTGGACGTGGTCAACGCCGGCCGCCCGCCGTGCCCGCTGTGCAGCCTGCCCCTGGACCCCGAGGGGCACGTGTGCCCCCGCCAGAACGGGTACCGGCGCCAGGTGTGAGCGCCGTGACCCCGATAGAGGAGCTGCTCACCCACGGTGAGCTCACCGTCCGCGGCCGGATCGCCGAGGCGTCCAACGCCGTGCTGCTGTGCACCGTGGCCTACGAGGGCCGCAGCGCGGAATGCGTCTACAAGCCCGTCAAGGGCGAGCGGCCGCTGTGGGACTTCCCCGACGGCAACCTCGCCCGGCGCGAGCGCGCCGCCTACCTCGTCTCCGAGGCCACCGGCTGGGGACTCGTGCCCACGACCGTGCTGCGCGACGGCCCCTACGGAGAGGGCATGGTGCAGCACTGGATCGACGCCGGAGAACAGCCGGAGCCGCGACTGCTCGCGCTGGTGGAGGGCGAGGAGGCCGGGGAGGGCTGGAAGGCGGTCGCCCTCGCGGAGGTCGGGGAGGGCCGCACGGCCCTGCTCGTCCACGCCGACGACCCCCGCCTGCGCCGGCTCGCCGTCCTCGACGCGGTGATCAACAACGGCGACCGCAAGGGCGGCCACCTGCTCCCCGCGCCCGACGGCCGCCTCTACGGGATCGACCACGGTGTGACCTTCCACTCCGAGGACAAGCTCCGCACCCTGCTCTGGGGCTGGGCGGGGGAGCCGCTGACCGGTGAGGCGCGCTCCGTGCTGACCTCCCTGGAGGCCCAGCTGGCCGAGGACGGCCCGCTGACCACCCGGCTGGCCGAACTGATCACCCCCGCCGAGCTGGCCGCCGTACGGGCCCGTGTGGCCCTCCTGCTGCGCAGCGGGACGCATCCGAAGCCCTCCGGGCAGTGGCCGTCGATCCCCTGGCCGCCCGTCTGAGCAGGGCGGGCGACGGAAGGGGCCGGATGGGAACGAACGCACAGATCCGGCCAAAGCACAAGGGTGTCGATCAAGCCAACAGTGCTGCTCCCATTCGTTTCCGGAACAGTCGTCCGGTTAGGCTCGAAGCATGCATGCCTGGCCCGCTTCTGAGGTCCCCGCCCTGCCCGGCAAGGGCCGCGACCTCCAGATCCACGACACCGCGACCCAGGCGACGGTCACCGTCGACCCCGGTCCCGTCGCCCGCCTCTACGTCTGCGGAATCACCCCGTACGACGCGACCCACATCGGTCACGCGGCGACCTACAACGCGTTCGACCTCGTCCAGCGCGTGTGGCTCGACAACAAGCGCCAGGTCCACTACGTCCAGAACGTCACGGACGTGGACGATCCGCTGCTCGAGCGGGCGCTGCGCGACGGGCACGACTGGACCGAGCTCGCGGAGCGCGAGACCGCCCTCTTCCGCGAGGACATGACCGCCCTGCGGATGCTGCCCCCGCAGCACTACATCGGCGCCGTCGAGGCCATACCCGGCATCGTGCCGCTGGTCGAGCGGCTCCGCGACGCGGGCGCCGCGTACGAACTGGAGGGCGACGTCTACTTCTCGGTGGAGTCCGACCCGCACTTCGGCGGGGTCTCCAACCTCGACGCCCAGGCGATGCGGCTGCTGTCCGCGGAGCGCGGCGGCGACCCGGACCGCCCGGGTAAGAAGAACCCCCTCGACCCGATGCTGTGGATGGCCGCCCGCCCGGGCGACCCGAGCTGGGACGGCGCCTCGCTGGGCCCCGGCCGGCCGGGCTGGCACATCGAGTGCGTGGCCATCGCCCTGGAACACCTGGGCATGGGCTTCGACGTCCAGGGCGGCGGCTCCGACCTCGCCTTCCCGCACCACGAGATGGGCGCCTCCCACGCGCACGCCCTGACGGGCGAGTTCCCGATGGCCAAGGCGTACGTCCACGCGGGCATGGTCGCCCTGCACGGCGAGAAGATGTCGAAGTCCAAGGGCAACCTGGTCTTCGTCTCCGCCCTGCGGCGGGCCGGGGTGGACCCGGCGGCCATCCGTCTGGCGCTGCTCTCGCACCACTACCGGGCGGACTGGGAGTGGACCGACGCCGTCCTCGCGGAGGCGGAGGCCCGCCTGGCCCGCTGGCGCGCGGCCGTCTCCCGCCCGGACGGCGTTCCCGCCGACGCCCTGGTGGAAGAGGTCCGCGAGGCCCTCGCCCGTGACCTCGACGCCCCTGCCGCTCTCGCGGCGGTGGACCGCTGGGTCGAGGCCCAGCTGGCCTCCGACGAAACGGACGAGACGGCCCCGGGCCTGGTCTCCCGCACGGTCGACGCCCTCCTGGGCGTGGCCCTGTAGCACCCGGGGCGGGGCCGGGGATCCGCTGCGCGGAGCCTTCTCCCCGCCCCGCCCTTTCTCCGCTTCCGCCTCAAACGCCGGCGGGGCTGAAATCAGCCCCGCCGGCGTTTGAGGCGCGGGGTCTGGGCGGAGCCCCAGGAAACGGTGAAAGGGCGGGTAGGGGACAGCTCCGCGCAGCGGCAGCCGTACCCCGCCCGCCCTTCCGGGACCGCTAGGCCTCCGGGGAGTCGTCCCCGGGCTCGTCCTCCGGCGGCGCCGCCGGAGGCTCCTCCGGGGAGGGGTCCGGCTTGCGCTTGGGCGCGCGCGGCCCGCCGGAGGTGTCCCGCAGGTACGACCCGTCCCCCGGCCCGTCGCCAGACGAGGGGTCCCGCCGCCGCAGGTACCGCTCGAACTCCCGCGCGATCGCGTCACCCGACGCCTCCGGGAGGTCCGCCGTGTCCCGCGCCTCCTCCAGCGTCTGGACGTACTCCGCCACCTCGCTGTCCTCGGCGGCCAGTTGGTCCACCCCCAGCTGCCACGCCCGCGCGTCCTCCGGCAGTTCCCCGAGCGGGATCCTGACGTCGATCAGGTCCTCCAGCCGGTTCAGCAGCGCGAGCGTCGCCTTCGGGTTCGGCGGCTGCGACACGTAGTGCGGCACCGCCGCCCACAGCGACACCGCCGGAACACCCGCGTGCGTACAGGCCTCCTGGAGCACGCCCACGATCCCCGTCGGGCCCTCGTACTTGGTCTCCTCCAGGTCCATCGTCCGTGCCAGGTCCGGGTCCGACGTCACCCCGCTGACCGGCACCGGCCGGGTGTGCGGGGTGTCCCCGAGGAGGGCGCCGAGGATGACGACCATCTCCACGCCCAGCTCGTGCGCGAAACCGAGCAGCTCGTTGCAGAACGACCGCCACCGCATGGACGGTTCGATGCCCCGCACCAGCACCAGGTCGCGCGGCTTCGCGCCGCCGATCCGGACCACCGACAACCGCGTCGTCGGCCAGGTGATCTTCCTGACCCCGTGCTCCAGGAACACCGTCGGCCGGTTGACCTGGAAGTCGTAGTAGTCCTCGGCGTCGAGCGCCGCGAAGACCTCGCCCTTCCACTCCCGGTCCAGGTGCGCCACCGCACCGGAGGCGGCGTCACCCGCGTCGTTCCAGCCCTCGAACGCGGCCACCATGACCGGGTCGATCAGCTCGGGCACGCCCTCAAGCTCGATCACCCAGGTCTCCTTCCGAAGTTCCTCGTGTACGTGGGAAAGCCTAAGCCTTGTGGGGTCGGCCGCCACAGCCCACGACAGAGGGGCGGTTCCCCTCGGAACCGCCCCTCTTCCCCACCTGAGTACGAGCTATGCCTTGCGGGCCAGCATCTCCTCGACGCGGGCCTTCACGGACTCGTCGTCCAGGCCGCGGACGGTCACCGTCGTACGGCGGCGCAGCACGTCGTCCACGGTCTCGGCCCACTCGTGGTCGCGGGCGTAGGCGACCTGCGCCCAGATCTCCGGGCCGTCCGGGTGGATCCGCTCGGCCAGCGCCGCGTCCTCGTTCGCCAGACGGGCGATGTCGAAGGCCAGGGAGCCGTAGTGCGAGGCCAGGTGGCGGGCGGTCAGCGGGTCCATCCGGGTGCCGGGCTCGCGGTCCACCAGCAGGCGGTGCGCGACGGCGTTCGGGTTGGCGACACCGGGCAGCGGGACGCGGCGCACGAGGGACTTCACCGGCTCCATGTCCTCGGTCAGCGGGCTGCCGGGGAGCTTGGCGAGCTTGTCCATGACCACGCGGCCGATGTGGCGGTACGTGGTCCACTTGCCGCCGGCCACGGACAGCATGCCGCCCGCGCCCTCGGAGACGACCGTCTCGCGCTTGGCCTTCTCGACGCCGCCGGGACCGCCGGGCAGCACGCGCAGGCCGGCGAAGGCGTACGTCATCAGGGAGCGGTCGAGGTCGGAGTCCTTGATCGAGAACGCGGCCTCGTCCAGGATCTGCTGGATGTCCTTCTCGGTGGCGCGCACGTCCGCCGGGTCGCCCTCGTACACCTCGTCGGTGGTGCCGAGCAGGAGCTGGTCCTCCCACGGCAGGGCGAAGGTGATGCGGTACTTGTCGATCGGGGTGGCCATGGCGGCCTTCCACGGCGACTTGCGCTTCATGACGATGTGCGCGCCCTTGGAGAGGCGGATCGACGGCAGCGCGTGCTTGTCTTCCATGCGCCGCAGGTGGTCCACCCACGGGCCGGTGGCGTTGAGCACGACGCGGGCGTCGACGCCGAACTCGGTACCGTCGAGGCGGTCCTTGAGCTCGGCACCCGAGACCCGGCCGCGCGTCATGCGCAGGCCGGTGACCTCGGCGTGGTTGAGGACGACGGCACCCGACTCGACGGCCGCGCGGACCGTCATCACGGCCACGCGGGAGTCGTTCATCTGGTGGTCGTAGTAGACGGCGACGGCCTTGAGGTTGTCGGTCTTCAGGCCGGGGTTGTCGGCGACGGCACGGGCCGGGGATATGACCTTGCCCATGCCGTCGCCGAAGGCCGAGAGGGCGGAGTAGGCGAAGACGCCCGCGCCCAGCTTGGCCGCACCCACCGGGCCTCCCTTGTAGACCGGCAGGTAGAAGGTGAGCGGGTTGACCAGGTGCGGGGCCACGTCCTTGGCCAGCACCCGCCGCTCGTGGTGGTTCTCGGCCACCAGCTTGACCGCGCCGGTCTGCAGGTAGCGCAGACCGCCGTGGACCAGCTTCGAGGAGGCGGAGGAGGTGGCGCCGGCGAAGTCGCCGGCGTCCACCATGGCCACCCGCAGACCCGACTGCGCGGCGTGCCAGGCCACCGAGGTGCCCAGGATTCCACCGCCGATGACCAGCAGGTCGTACGTGGCCTTGGCCAGCTGCTCACGGGTCTCGGCGCGGCTCGGGTTCGAGCCGGCGGTCGGGTGCGTGCCCAGTGTGGGGACGCTCTGCAGGGTGCTCATGTCTCTTCAGCTCCTCGTCGATTCGACAGCTGGTGCGTCAGCTGGCGTCTTCGTCGTCGATCCAGCCCATGGACCGCTCGACGGCCTTGAGCCAGTTCTTGTACTCGCGGTCCCGCTGCTCGGCGGGCATCCGCGGGGTCCACTCCGCCGCGCGGCGCCAGTTGGCGCGCAGGGCGTCGGTGTCCGGCCAGAAGCCGACGGCCAGGCCGGCGGCGTAGGCGGCGCCGAGGCAGGTGGTCTCGGCGACCATCGGACGCACCACGGGGGCGTCCAGGAAGTCCGAGAGCGTCTGCATCAGCAGGTTGTTGGAGGTCATACCACCGTCGACCTTGAGGGCCGCCAGCTCGACGCCGGAGTCCTTGGTCATGGCGTCGGTGATCTCGCGGGTCTGCCAGGCCGTGGCCTCCAGGACGGCACGGGCGATGTGCGCCTTGGTGACGTACCGGGTGAGGCCGGCGATCACACCGCGGGCGTCGGAGCGCCAGTACGGGGCGAACAGACCGGAGAAGGCCGGCACGAAGTAGGCGCCGCCGTTGTCCTCGACGGAGGAGGCCAGGGTCTCGATCTCGGCCGCGGACTTGATCAGGCCCATCTGGTCGCGCATCCACTGGACGAGCGAGCCGGTGACGGCGATGGAGCCCTCCAGGGCGTAGACCGGCTTCTGGTCGCCGATCTGGTAGCCGACCGTGGTCAGCAGGCCGCTGTAGGAGTTGATGATCTTGTCGCCGGTGTTCATCAGCATGAACGTGCCGGTGCCGTAGGTGGACTTGGCCTCGCCCTCGGCGAAGCAGGTCTGGCCGAAGAGGGCGGCCTGCTGGTCACCGAGCGCCGAGGCGACCGGGACACCGGCGAGGACGCCGTCCTTGACGTGGCCGTAGACCTCGGCGGAGGACTTGATCTCGGGGAGCACGTTGAGCGGGACGCCCATCGACTCGGCGATCTTCTCGTCCCAGGCCAGGGTGTGCAGGTTCATCAGCATGGTGCGCGAGGCGTTGGTGACGTCCGTGACGTGCGCACCGCCCTGGGCGCCACCGGTGAGGTTCCAGATGACCCAGGAGTCCATGGTGCCGAAGAGGATGTCCCCGGCCTCGGCGCGCTCGCGCAGGCCCTCGACGTTGTCGAGCAGCCAGCGGACCTTCGGGCCGGCGAAGTAGCTCGCCAGCGGCAGGCCGGTCTCGCGGCGGAAGCGGTCCTGGCCGACGTTGCGGCCGAGCTCCTTGCAGAGGGAGTCGGTGCGGGTGTCCTGCCAGACCAGCGCGTTGTGCACCGGCTCGCCGGTGTTCTTGTCCCACAGGACGGTGGTCTCGCGCTGGTTGGTGATGCCGACCGCCTTGACGTCGGCGGCAGTGATCTCAGCCTTGGCGATGGCGCCGGCGACGACCTCCTGGACGTTGGTCCAGATCTCGGTGGCGTCGTGCTCGACCCAGCCCGGCTTCGGGAAGATCTGCTCGTGCTCCTTCTGGTCGACGGCGACGATGCGGCCGTCGCGGTCGAAGACGATGCAGCGGGAGGAGGTGGTGCCCTGGTCGATCGCGGCGATGAAGGGGCCGGTGCTGCTGGTCATGGTGGCTGCTCCTGGCAGGTCTGTTGAGTAGGCGGAATCAGGAGGGCGGTGCGGATCTTACGAACGCGGCCGAAGCTGATCAGGCGAACGCGATGTTGTACAGACCGCCGGCGAGCAGGGCACCGACGAGCGGGCCGGCCACCGGGATCCAGGAGTAGCCCCAGTCCGAGCCGCCCTTGTTGGGCAGCGGGAGCAGGGCGTGGACGATGCGGGGACCGAGGTCGCGGACCGGGTTGATGGCGTAGCCGGTCGGGCCGCCGAGGGAGAGGCCGATGCCGACGACGACGAAGGAGGTGATGAGGACGCCGATGACGCCGAGGCCCTTGCCCTCGCCCTGGAGGCCCTGGGTGAGGATCGCGAGGACGAGGACGAAGGTGCCGATGATCTCCGTGGCCAGGTTCTGGACCACGTTGCGGATCTCGGGGCCGGTGGAGAAGATGCCGAGCACCGGGCCGGCGACGTCGTGCGGGTGCGGGTCCTCGGGGCCGAGCTTGGCGTCCTTGATGTTCTCCGGGTCCGCCAGGTGCGCGCGGAACTGGCCGTAGTAGGTGATCCACATCAGGACCGCGCCGATCATGGCGCCGAGCAGCTGGCCGGCGAAGTAGACGGGGACGTCGCCCCACTCGCCGGTCTTCACGGCTATGCCGACGGTGACCGCCGGGTTGAGGTGCGCGCCGGAGAGAGGCGCGGAGACGTAGGCGGCGATCAGGACGGCGAAGCCCCACCCGAAGGTGATCGCGAGCCAGCCCGCGCCGCGGGCCTTGGAGCTCTTGAGCGTGAGAGCGGCGCACACGCCGCCGCCGAGCAGAGTGAGCAGGGCGGTACCGATGGTCTCGCCGATGAAGATGTCGGAGCTGGACACCCGCGACTCCTTTGTCTTACGTCCAGGGGGTGGGCGGACACCGGGTCCCTCCGGTGGTCCGCGCACTCGGTGAGTGGTTCACCGGTCCATGGCCTCGCCCTACCCTAACGCGTATTGCCGGTAGGTGTTCGACAATGCCGACCGATGAACGGCAGTTTTCCGCCTGGGTTCAGAACGCGTCAAGGCCTGACCAGGTCAAAGAACCGGATCGTTACCACTCGGTACGATCGCCCAAATCCGGCCAATGGCCGGTCCGGAAACGAAGAGGTCCACCCGAATGGCGCCCAAAGCGGCCAAGGGGTGGACCAAAGGGGATCAGGTCAAGCTCAGAACCGGCCTGCTCCGAGGTCGCGCGAAACCGACCGGGCACAGTCCCGCACGGACGCCACCAGGGCGGCACGCGGCTCCCCGGACTCCCCGCAGACCCGCTCCACGGCGCCCGCCACGGCGACCGCGCCCACCGGCATCCTGCGCCGGTCGTGGATGGGCGCCGCCACCGAAGCGATGCCCTCCCAGGTCTCCTCCACGTCGGCCGCCCAGCCCCGCGCCCGGGTCAGGTCGAGGACCTCCTCGAAGCCCGCCGCGTCGGTCACCGTGCGCGGCGTGAACGCCTCCCGCTCGCCGTCCAGTGCCTCCGTGTGCGCGACCGGGTCGTAGGCCGACAGCACCTTGCCCAGGGCCGTGGAGTGCAGCGGCTGCATGGCCCCCACCTCCAGCACCTGACGGCTGTCGTCCGGCCGGAACACGTGGTGCATGATCAGCACCCCGCTCTGGTGCAGCACGCCGACGTACACGCTCTCGCCGCTCGCCCGGGCCAGGTCGTCCGTCCACACCAGCGCCCGGGCGCGCAGCTCGTGCACGTCCAGGTAGCTGTTGCCCAGCCGCAGCAGCTCGGCGCCCAGCTGGTAGCGCCCGGAGGCCGGGTCCTGCTCGACGAAGCCCTCGGCCTGCAGCGTGCGCAGGATCCCGTGCGCCGTGCCCTTGGCCAGGCCCAGGGAGGACGCCACGTCCGAGAGACCAAGCCGGCGCTCCCCGCCGGCCAGGAGCCGCAGCATCGCAGCGGCTCGTTCGAGCGACTGGATGTTCCGTGCCATCGCGCAGCCTCCTGCTGACGTAGTTCGACAATGCTGAACACTATCGGTCGATGCCGACCTTGTGCATGGTTGGGTGTTTGCCGGTGCGCCGCCGACCAGGGGACCTTCCGTGTGACTCCCGCGCACAGAATGCAGTCCGCCACGTGGGACGCCCTCACCGGGGCGGGTGCCGCGCGGTTACCCTGACCGCGTGCACCCCTGACACAGCGGGGGCGCAAAGCCGACAGCCGTCGCATCCCAGGGAGCTCAACCATGGCCTCGTTGCCGAACCCGCCCGCAGACACCCAGACCCGGGCCGATGCCCTCCGAGAGGCGCTCGCGACCCGCGTGGTCGTCGCCGACGGAGCCATGGGAACCATGCTCCAGGCACAGGACCCCACCCTGGAAGACTTCCAGCAGCTCGAAGGCTGCAACGAGGTCCTGAACGTCACCCGCCCCGACATCGTGCGCTCGGTCCACGAGGCGTACTTCTCGGTGGGCGTCGACTGCGTCGAGACCAACACCTTCGGAGCGAACTACGCGGCCCTGGCCGAGTACGACATCCCCGAACGCAACTTCGAGCTCTCCGAGGCCGGCGCCCGCATCGCCCGCGAGGTCGCCGACGAGTTCACCGCCTCCACCGGACAGCAGCGCTGGGTGCTCGGCTCCATGGGCCCCGGCACCAAGCTGCCCACCCTCGGCCACATCACCTACGCCCAGATCCGCGACGCCTACCAGGTCAACGCCGAGGGCCTGATCTCCGGCGGCGCCGACGCGCTGCTCGTCGAGACCACCCAGGACCTCCTCCAGACCAAGTCCTCCATCATCGGTGCCCGCCGCGCCATGGAGGCCCTCGGTGTCAGCGTCCCCCTGATCTGCTCCGTCACCGTCGAGACCACCGGCACGATGCTGCTGGGTTCGGAGATCGGTGCGGCGCTGACGGCGCTGGAGCCGCTGGGGATCGACATGATCGGTCTGAACTGTGCGACGGG
>NZ_JBIAVB010000023.1:0-106481 GCF_042893675.1 Streptomyces sp. NPDC001594
TGTGGGGGGGGGGGGGCCCCCCGGGGGGGGGGGGGGGGGCGGCCGCGCCGCCGGGGGGGGGGGGGGGGGGGGGCCCCCCCCCCCCCCGGGGGGGCCCCCCCGGGGGGGGGGGGGCCCCCCCCTCCGGTGTGTGCGGGACCGGTGGACGGCCTAGCCTCGGCCGCCGCCGCTGCCCGCCACCGCGTAGAAGGCCACGGCCGCGGCCGCGCCCACGTTCAGCGAGTCCACGCCGTGCGCCATGGGGATGCGTACCCACTCGTCGGCGGCGACCAGCGCCTGCGTCGACAGGCCGTCGCCCTCGGCGCCCAGCATCAGCGCCACCCGCTCCAGGGTGTGCGGCGCCGCCACGTCGATCGGCGAGGCCTTCTCGTGCGGGGTGAGGGCGAGGAGCTTGAAGCCCGCCTCGCGGACCGTGTCCAGGCTCTTGGGCCAGGCCTCCAGGCGGGCGTAGGGGACGGAGAACACCGCGCCCATCGACACCTTCACCGAGCGGCGGTACAGCGGGTCCGCGCAGTCCGGGGACAGCAGGACGGCGTCCATGCCCAGGGCTGCGGCGCTGCGGAAGATGGCCCCGATGTTGGTGTGGTCGTTCACCGCCTCCATGACGGCCACCCGGCGGGCCGAGGCCAGGATCTCCTGGGCCGTCGGCAGCGGCTTGCGCTGCATCGAGGCCAGGGCGCCGCGGTGCACGTGGTAGCCGGTGACGCGCTCGGCGAGGTCCGGGCTCACGGCGTAGACCGGGGCCGGGATCTCGTCGATGACGTCGCGCATGACGTCCACCCACTTGGCGGAGAGCAGCATCGAGCGCATCTCGTACCCGGCGTCCTTGGCCCGCCGGATGACCTTCTCGCCCTCGGCGATGAACAGGCCCTCGGCGGGCTCTCTGCGCCGGCGCAGCTCGACGTCGGTCAGGCCCGTGTAGTCGCGCAGGCGGGGGTCTTCGGGGTCTTCGATGGTGATGAGATCAGCCACAGGGTGATACTGCCTTGTCCTGGGTGTGGTGCCAACGGGCCGTCAGGCGCCGTCGGAGGTGGGCTCGGGGAGCTCGCCGGGCGGGTTCACGCGGACGACCTCGCCGATGACGATGACCGCCGGCGGGCGGACCTCCTCGGCGCGGACGGTCTCGCCGACCGTGGCCAGGGTGGCGTCCACCCGGCGCTGGGTGGCGGTGGTGCCCTCCTGGACGACCGCGACCGGGGTGTCGGCGGAGCGGCCGTGCTTGACCAGGGCCTCGGCGATCAGCCCGATCTTGTCGACGCCCATCAGGATGACGAGGGTGCCGGTGAGCTTGGCCAGTGCGGCCCAGTCCACGAGGGAGCGCGGGTCGTCGGGGCCGACGTGGCCGCTGACCACGGTGAACTCGTGCGCCACGCCGCGGTGGGTGACGGGGATCCCGGCCGCGCTCGGCACCGAGATGGAGCTGGAGATGCCCGGCACGACCGTGCAGGGGATGCCGTGCTCGGCGAGGGCCTGGAGCTCCTCCATGCCGCGGCCGAAGACGTACGGGTCGCCGCCCTTGAGCCGGACGACGGCCTTGCCGGCCTTGGCGTGCTCGATGAGGGCGTTGTTGATGGCCTCCTGGGCCATGAAGCGGCCGTAGGGGATCTTCGCGGCGTCGATGACCTCGACGTGCGGCGGGAGCTCGTCGAGGAGGTCGCGGGGGCCGAGCCGGTCGGCGATGACGACGTCGGCCTCGGCGAGCAGGCGCCGGCCGCGCACGGTGATCAGGTCCGGGTCGCCGGGGCCGCCGCCGACCAGGGCCACGCCGGGGGTGTGCGGGCGGGCGGCGGTCAGGGAGCCGTCGCGCAGGCCCTCGACCACGGCGTCGCGGACGGCCGCGGAGCGGCGCGGGTCGTTTCCGCTGAGCACCGCCACCGTGACGCCCTCGACCCGGCCGGTCGCCGGGGTCCAGGCGGTCGCCGCCTCGGCGTCGTCGGCGCGCACGCACCAGACCCGCTTGGCCTCGGCCTCGGCGGAGGCGCGGTCGTTGGCCTCGCGGTCCCGGGTGGCGATCAGGGCGTACCAGGCACCGTCGAGGTCACCGTCCTGGTAGCGGCGGCGCTCCCAGCGGATCTCCCCGGTCTCCGCCATCGCGTCCACGGAGGGGGTCGCGGACGGGGAGACCAGCAGGACGTCCGCACCGGCGGCGACGAGGGCGGGCAGGCGGCGCTGGGCGACCTGGCCGCCGCCGATGACGACGACGCGGCGCCCGGTCAGGCGCAGTCCTACGGGGTAGGCGGGGTGTGCCGGGTTTCCCATGGCGGTTGCGGCTCCTGATGCGGCGGGTGTGTTCGGCGGGGCCGCTGCTGCGCTGGAGCGGCTGACGGACCGTGCGGGCGCCCGTCCGGCACCACGATACGACCCATAGCCGCTGGTCGTACCTGCGGGGGCAAAGTTCGGCGGGGCGGTGGGGGGCTCGCGGTCGGGGCCCGCCATCTCCCCCTCGAGGGGCCGGGGGCGGGTCGGTGTCTGCCCACCCGCCTCCCCGGGTGCGGGGCGGTGGGGTGGGGGCGGGTACCGCCGGGCGAAGTTCGGACGGGCGGGCGGGACGGGGGGTGGCGGTATCCCCCGGGACGGTCTCGGGGAGGGTTGGGGGCTTCCCGTCAGTCTCATCGTCCTTCCGCGTCGGGCCGCCCTGTAAAGGGCGCTCCTTCGTCGCGTCGCTTCGCGATCGCCTTCGGCGACCCTTGACAGCCCGTCCCGCCACGAAACGCCGAAGACTGCCGGGAACCCCCCAAAGGAACGGGACGGACGTAAGGAAGAGATGCGGCTCCCTCAGCGACCAGTCGGGCGGTCGGGGGCCGGCAGACCGGGCATCCGGGCCTACATCCATCCTCATCGGGGCCTCCCTCACGCGTCAGATCGCTCTACCTTCTTGGTCGGGTTGGTCGAGCCATTCGTAGGGTTGGATCGCCCAGGGGTGCTGGGTGTGGCTGTCAGATCGCTGCTACGCGCTTCTCTTTTCTCGGCGTCCGCCGCTTGCCTGGGGTCGCTGCCTGCACCAAAGGACGACAGGACTGGCCGGTGGGCGCCGCAGATCGCTACGCGCTCCTCGGATTTCGGCGTCCGACGCCCGTCTGGGGCTGATACCCGCACCAGAGGACGAACCGACCGGCCTGCGGAGCACCCAGGCGCGTCAGATCGCTACGCGCTTCGCTCTTCTCGGCGGCCGGCGGCTTTCTTGGGCTGGTCATAGGCGGGGTGGACGTTGGCGACGGCCGTGGTGAACTCGCGACCGGAGGCGTTGCGGATGTACGCCAGTTCCATCCAGTGCTCGTTGATGGTGTCCGAGACGTTTTCGTTGATGACGGCCATCAGCACGCCCTCGACGCCGGAGGCGATGTCGCGGACACGCTGGTGGAGGAGGCGGTGGGGGACGTACTCGTACCGTTCACTCATGGGGTGGCTCCTCGAAGGAGTCGAGGAAACGCTCCCACCCGATCTGGGCACGGTCGAGAAGTTCCTGGCTGGGCTGGGGCATGGCTTGCACCCTCCAGAAGGGGCTGTCGCAATGAGGCGGGTCACTGACGCAGTCGGGCGCGGTATGGCGCTGGCCCTTTCGGTTCTGGGGGGACACTGCACCTCTCCACGGTCTTGGTCGGGCGGCTGTGACCAGTCAACTGCCCTGAGCGTTTGGACGGATGGGCCAGGAGGCATGGCCATTCCTGGGACATGGCCACGATTTATGGCCAGGCTGAGTTCCGGGTTCCGGGACAGCCGAGGGACTGCGATGACGACCAAGAACGAGAGCGATGGCGTGGAGCCGATCGGGCAACTGATTCGCCGGCTGCGCATGGCGAGCGGGCGGACCCAAGAAGGTCTGGCCGCAGACCTCTCGGCACGGCGGGGATATCCGCTGGAACAGACTGCGGTGTCGAGATGGGAGACCCACGAGCGGCTTCCGGACCCCGCGTCGCGGGCGCTCCTGGCGGCGGAGTTCGGCGTGCCGGAGGAGGAGCTGTGCCGTGCCGTCGCCCTGGCGCGGCGGCTGCGCCGTCAGGAGCAGCAGAGCGATCAGGAGAACGATGTGAACCGCCGAGGTTTCATGGCTGGTGCAGGGATGGCCGTCATACAGCCGTCGTCGTTGCTGGCACCGGGGCGAAGGATCGGTGCCGACGTACCAGGACAGCTGAGCCAGAGGACGGCCCGGCTCAGGCGACTGGACGACTTCGTGGGCGGTGGTGACACCTACCGGATGTACGTCCGCGAACTCGAGGGCACGACCAGGTTGGCCGACGAAGGCGTCTACTCCGAGGCCACGGGACGCGCCCTTCGGGGGATCATCTCCGAACAGGCCCAGCTCGCGGGATGGGCGGCGTACGACGCCGGACGCTACGAGGCGGCTCGCAGCCACTACATGACTGCCTTGGCGGCGTCCCGGGCAGCCGAGGACACCGCGCTGGAAGGCAACTCGCTGGCCTTCCTCGCCTACCTAGAGTGGACCATAGGCGGGAACTCCGGCGTCAGGTTCGCGACGGCCGCGTGCGAGGCGCTCGGCACAAACGGGGCGCCAGCGGTGCGGGCGCTGCTCGCGGACCGGCTGGCATGGCAGCACGCGACGTCCGGCAACGCCCGAGAAGCGGACTACGCCCTCAAGACGGCAGAAGAAGCCATCCACGAGGCGATCGACGAGTCCGCACCGGACTGGGCCTACTGGGTGGACCACGACGAGATTGCAATCATGACCGGAAGGTGTTGGGCAGAGCTGCACCGGCCGCTGCGGGCCATCCCAGCGCTGGAAGACGCCCTCAGTCGGTACGACGACACCCGGGCCCGGGACAAGGCGCTGTACCTGTCCTGGCTCGCGTCGGCCTACCTGGACGCAGGAGAAGTAGAGCACGCAGCCACGATCACGAGTCGGGTCCTCGACCTCGCGGAGGGGCTGGCATCGGTCAGACCGGCGGCACGGGCGCACGCAATGGTCAAGCGGCTGGAGTCCCACCGGACCCTTGCCCCGGTGGCCGCGCTGCTGGATCGCGTGAAGGCCTAACGGGTGGCGCGGGTGATCCACTCCAGGTACTCGGCACGCCCCGCATCAATACCGAACGCGATGACCTCCGGCGAGTCGTACGGGTGGTTGTCCGCGAGGTGCTTCTCCAACGCCTCACGCCGGTCGCCGGCCGTCCGGAACACCACTTGGTATTCGGTCCCCGCAGCCACCTCGCCGAGGTGCCGGTACGTAGTCTCGATCGGCCCGGTCACCTGCCCGGAGGCGGCCAGACCCGCCTCCACCGCTGAACGCGACAGTTTCCGCGCGGCCTCGTGAGTATTGACGGTCGTGATCACGATCAAGAACTCAGCCATGTCGGCAACCTACCTGCCTCACAAAGACATTGGACTGGAAATCTCGCACCGGAAGACCGTCCGATCGTGGAAAGCCGCCCTGGTTGGCATTCTGTGCAGGTATCAGCCCCAGACGGGCGGCGGACGCCGAGACGGGAGGAGCGCGTAGCGATCTGGGGCGCCTGGAGGTCCCGAAGGACTCTCCGGTCGTCCTTGGGTGCAGGCAGCGACCCCGGGCGGGCGGCGGACGCCGATGCATGAGGAGCGCGTAGCGATCTGCCGCGGGCGGCGGCTCCGATTGCTGCCGTGGTGGCCCGGATGCCCGGTCTGCCGGGTCCCGGGCGCCCGGCTGGTCGCTGAGGGAGCTTGTCCTCTGACTCTGGACCGTGCCGTCCTTTTGGGGGTTTCCCGGCAGGCCTTTGTCTTTCCGTGGCGGGACGGGCTGTCAAGGGTGGCCGAAGGCCATCGCGGAGCGACGCGACGAAGGAGCGCCCTTGACAGGGCGGCCCGACGCGGAAGGACGATGGGACTGACGGGAAGCCCCCAAGCGTCTCTGAGACCGTCTTGCCCGGACCCCGGCAACCACCCGGTCCCGGCCGGCTGTTCGCCACCGCCCAGGGGATTCCCGTACCACCGGCCCGCAGCCGGGGAGGCGGGTGGGCAGGCGGCGGTCGGCGCCAGCCCCTCGAGGGGGAAAAAGCGGGCCCAAAGCGGCGGGGCCGGGCACCGTTGTGGTGTCCGGCCCCGAGGCGTGGTGGTTACTTCTCCGTGACGCCCGCCGAGTCGAACGTGGCGACCTCGTGCATCGCGCGGGCCGCGCTCTGGACCAGGGGGAGGGCCAGGAGGGCGCCCGTGCCTTCGCCGAGGCGGAGGTCCAGGTCGACCAGGGGGCGCAGGCCCAGCTTGTTGAGGGCGGCCACGTGGCCCGGTTCCGCGCTGCGGTGGCCCGCGATGCAGGCCGACAGGGCTTCGGGGGCGATGGCGCGGGCCACCAGGGCGGCCGCGCCCGCGCTCACGCCGTCCAGGATGACCGGCGTGCGCAGGGAGGCGCCGCCGAGGATCAGGCCGACGATCGCGGCGTGCTCCAGGCCGCCGATGGCCGCCAGGACGCCGATCGGGTCGTTCACGTCCGGCTGGTGGAGCTCCAGGGCGCGGCGGACGACGTCGACCTTCCGGGCGTGGGTCTCGTCGTTGATGCCGGTGCCCCGGCCCGTGACCTCGGCCGGGTCGACGCCCGTGAAGACGGAAATGAGGGCCGCCGACACCGTGGTGTTGGCGATGCCCATCTCGCCCGTCAGGAGCCCCTTGTTGCCGGCCGCGACGAGGTCGCGCGCGGTCTCGATGCCGACCTCGATGGCGGCGATGGCGTCCTCGCGGCTCATCGCGGGGCCGGCGGTGAGGTCGTCCGTGCCCGGGCGGACCTTGCGGGGCAGCAGGCCGGGGGTGGCGGGCAGGTCGCCCTTGACGCCCACGTCCACGACGCAGACCTCGGCGCCGACCTGGTTGGCGAAGGCGTTGCAGACGGCCCCGCCGCCCAGGAAGTTGGCCACCATCTGCGTGGTGACCTCCTGCGGCCACGGCGTGACGCCCTGGGCGTGGACGCCGTGGTCGCCCGCGAAGATCGCGACGGCGGCGGGCTCCGGGATCGGCGGCGGGCAGACCCGGGACAGGCCCGCCAGCTGCGCGGAGATGATCTCCAGCATGCCGAGCGCGCCCGCGGGCTTGGTCATGCGCTTCTGCCGCTCCCAGGCCTCGCCGAGCGCCTTCGCGTCGAGCGGGCGGATGCTGGCGACGGTGTCGGAGAGCAGGTCGTGCGGGGCCTCGCCGGGCAGCGCGCGGCGCCCGTACGTCTCCTCGTGCACGACCCAGGCCAGCGGACGGCGCTGGGCCCAGCCCGCCTGCATCAGCTCGGGCTCCTCGGGGAACTCGTCGACGTACCCGACGCACAGGTAGGCGACGACCTCCAGGTGCTCGGGGAGGCCGAGGGCGCGGACCATCTCGCGCTCGTCGAAGAAGCTGACCCAGCCCACGCCGAGGCCTTCGGCGCGCGCGGCGAGCCAGAGGTTCTCGACGGCGAGGGCGGAGGAGTACGGGGCCATCTGCGGCTGGGTGTGCCGGCCGAGGGTGTGGCGGCCGCCGCGGGTGGGGTCGGCGGTGACGACGATGTTCACCGGGGTGTCGAGGATGGCCTCGATCTTCAGTTCCTTGAACTGCTTGGCCCGGCCCTTGGGCAGCGACTTGGCGTAGGCCTCGCGCTGGCGCTGGGCGAGCTCGTGCATGGTGCGACGGGTCTCGGCCGAGCGGATGACGACGAAGTCCCAGGGCTGGGAGTGGCCGACGCTCGGGGCGTGGTGGGCGGCCTCCAGGACGCGCAGCAGCACCTCGTGCGGGATCGGGTCGGTGCGGAAGCCGTTGCGGATGTCGCGGCGCTCGCGCATGACGCGGAGCACGGCCTCGCGCTCGGCGTCGGCGTAGCCGGGGGCCGGCTCTCCGGGGGAGGGCTGCGGCTCGGCGGGGACCTCGGCGGCGGCTTCGCCCTCGGCCGGGGCGGGCTCGGCGGCGGCGGCGACGGGCTGCGCCGCCTCGGCGGAGTCGGGGCCCGGCTCGGCCGGTACGTCGGCCACCGCGGCGGGGTCGGCCGGCTCGGCCGGGGTCTCGGCGGGGGCGGCCGGGGTCTCGGCGGGCGCGTCGGCGGCCTGGGCCACCGGCTCCGCGGGGGAGGCTTCGGCCGGCGCCTCGGCGGCGGGCTCGGCCGGGGGCTCCACGCCCTCGGCGGCCTGCGCGGCCTCGGCGGGCGCGCCCTCGACGGCCGGCGCGGCTTCGGCCACCGGCGCGGGCACGGCTTCGGGGGCAGGGGCGGCGGCGGGGGCGGTGACGCCCTCGGGCACGGCGGCCGGCTCGGTGGCCACGGCGCCTTCGGGAGCCGGGCCCGCCTCGGTCGCCACCGGACCGGCCTGCGGGGCCTCGGCGGACACGGCTTGGCCGTCGGCCGCGGGCGCGCCCTCGGCCGGGGCGGCCTGGGCCTCGGCCACCGGCTGGACTTCGGCGGCGGGCTGCGCGTCGGACACGGCCACCGGCTGGGCGTCCACGGCGGTCTGGCCCTCGTTCACCGGCTGCCCCTCGAACCCACCCGGAGCCACCTGCCCGGCACCCGCGCCCGCGGGCTCCGCCGCCCAGGGCGCGCCGGCCTGCGGCGGGATCTCGCCCGGCTGCGGGGCGGCCGGAGCCACCGGGGCCGCGGCGGCCTCGGCACCCGGGACGTCCAGGTACTCGGGACCCGCGGCGGGCGCCCCGGGAGCCTCGCCCGCACCCGGAACCGGCTCCGGCGCACCCGGCGTCCCCGGCACCGCGGCGGCGGCCGGCGGCTCGGCGGCGCCCAGCGGCTCGGCGCCCGGCGGGGTCTCGGGGGCGGCCGCGCCCTCGGCGGCGGCCGCGTCGGGTCCGGCGGGCTCCGGTGCCGCCTCCGCCACCGGGGCGGGGACGACGGCGACGGCGGGGGCGCCGGTGGGAACGGCGACGGCGGGGGCGCCGGTCGGGACGGCCGCGGCGGGGGCGGCCTGCATCGGCGGAGCCGGGGCGGCGGCCGGGGCCGCGGCGGGACCCCGGTCCGCGAGGGAGCGTACGACTCCCCCGGTGGCGTCGGGCACGGGCGGGCCCATGTGCAGGGGCCGGCGGGACGGGGTCACGGGCGCGGCGGGCGGCATCTGGCCGGGCGCGGCGGCTGCCGCGGGCGGGACCACGAGCCCGCCGAGGTCCAGGGAGCCGGAGTCACGGCCGCCGGTCTCGTGCGCACCGGCGCTGTACCCGGCGGGGTCGGCGAAGCCCTCGGGGGCGGCGGGGTCGGGGAAGGTGCCGTCGGGGAAGCCGAGCGGCTGGGCGGGCATCGGCTGGCCGGCGAGGGAGTGGTCCTGGGCGGGCTGACCGGCGAGGGAGGGGTCCTGCACCGGCCCGCCCGCCGGGGACTGACCCGGCATCGGCTGGCCGGGGACCACCTGCTGACCCGGGACCGGCTCCTGACCCGGGACCGGCTCCTGGCCCGGCACGGACTGCTGTCCCGGCGTCGCGAAGCCGGGCTCCGGGAAGCCGAGGTGTCCCGGCTCGGGGTAGCCGGCGGCCTGGGGCTGGGCCTGGGGCTGGGCGTACTCGGCCTGGGGGTATTCGGTGTAGCCCTGTTCGGCGGGGAACTCGCCGGGGAAGGCGGGGGCCTGCGGGACCACCTGGGGGTCGCTCCAGGCGCCGCCCTGGCCGTGGCCGCTGGGCATCAGCAGCAGTTCCTCGTCCTCGGCGGGGTCGTCGACGAGGTCCTGGAAGGCGTAGCCGGCCGGGGGCATCGGCGGCAGGGGGGGCATCTGCGGGACCGGAGCGGGAACGCCCTGCTGATCCACCATGCCCGCGTTGTCCGGGTGACCCTCGCCCGGGACCTGGCCGGTGTCAGTCATGCTTACCCCTCGCCCATCGGTGTTGCCTCTTCGCCTCTTCGCTCGCCCGGCGCCCTGATGGCCCGACGAGCGGGGTCGCCGCGCGGCGCGACGGCTCGGTCACGCCCGCACGACAACTCCTGAGCATTGTCGCGCCCGTCGGCCACCGTGTCGGCCGGAAACCGGCACGGTCCGCTGTGGACTGCGCCACGTCGTGCGCCTGCCTGGCGGTACGACGATCGGCCAGCCTACCCCGGGCTCCGTCTCAGCGGTTCACGGGGCGTTCGGCTGCCAGCAGGAACACCACGGAACGCTCCTGTTCGGCCCAGGTCCTGGTGTCGAGGCCGACGGACTGCAGGAGCGCGCATTCGACGGCGTACCCGTGTTCGGTGAGGGTGCGTCCGATGGCCTCGGCCTCGTCGCGCGTGGAGGCGTGGCTGACGATCCGTTCGGGGCGGCGGTCGGCGACGGCGGCGACGACCGGGGCGCCGCCGCCCCCGACCCGTACGACATCGGGTTCGGGCAGGTTCTCGAGCACGTGTGGAGCGCGGCCCGCGACGACCTGGATCTGCACACCGCGCCTGCGGGCGGCGGCGGTTGCGCGTTCGCAGGCGCGCGGGTCGGCGTCGACGGCGATGACGGCGGCGCCGAAGGCGGCCGCGTCGACGGCGAGGGCGCCGTGGCCGGTGCCGATGTCCCAGACGAGGTCGCCGGGGCGGGGGCCGAGGCGGGCGAGCTGGGCGGCACGCAGCTGGGCCGACTCCCCCTCGCCCGCGTAGGGGTCGGTGTGGGGGCGGGCCCAGCCGCGTCCGGCGGCGGGGTTCTGGGCGGGGTTCTGGCCGAGGAGCCAGGGGGCGTCCGCGGTGGCGGGGTGTCCGGCGCCGCCGATGACGATGACGACGTTGGGGTCGCGCCAGGTGTGGTCGGCGGCGGCGTCGGAGGTGAGGACGGTGACGCGTTCGCGGTCGGTGCCGAGTTCCTCGCAGATGACGAAGGTGCGGTGGACCCCTTCGAGGAGCAGGGCGAGTTCGGCGGGGCCGGCGCCGGGCGAGGTGAGGACGGCGACCTTGCCGCGGGCCCGGCAGACGTTGACGGCGCGGCGCAGGGTGCGGGGGTGGGCGACGACGACCTGGGCGTCGTCCCAGGGCATTCCGGCGCGGGCGAAGGCGGCGGCGACGGAGGAGACGGCGGGGACGACCTCGACTTCCAGGCCGTGTTCGGGGGAGCGCAGGGTGCGGACGACGCCGAAGAAGCCGGGGTCCCCGTCGGCGAGGACGACGGCGGTGCCGCGGTGGCCGGCGATGCGGCGGGCGGCGAGGCCGATGCTGCCGAGGCGGATGCGTTCGGCGCCGGGCGGGACTTCGGGGAGCGCGAGGTGGTGGGCGGCGCCGGCCACGAGGGTGGCCGCGGAGAGCGCGGACCGGGCGGCCGCGGTCAGGGGGGAGCCGTCCCAGCCGATCACCGTGACCCGGTCGGCCATCGTCGTCAGTCTCCTGGGGTGGGGGCAGGCGAAGTTTCGTCGGGGTCGCGCACTGCGAGACTACCTGGTCACGGGTCGGTGCCGGTCCGCGGTGACGGCGTGGGCCGGGTGGCCGGCGCGGGCCTGGCGGGCCTCGTTGCTGTCGCAGGTGTCGTAGGCGCCGTGGACCTCGTCGAAGGCGTCGGCGCCCTCGTCGTCGAGGTCCTCGGGGACCAGGCTCCAGACGATGAGGTCGGTGCGGGTGTCGGCCCAGCTGCCGTCGGCGGACTGGGTGCGGACGGTCCAGGCGTTGCGCAGGACGCCTTCGCTGATGCAGCCGATCTTCTGGGCGACCTGCTGGGCGGCGGTGTTGTCGGCGGCGGTGCGCAGTTCGAGTCTCTCGAAGTGCTGCTCGCGGAAGAGCCAGCGGGCGACGGCGAGGACGGATTCGCTGGCGTAGCCCTCGCCGCGCGCCCAGGGGGCGGTGACGTAGCGGATCTCGGTGGTGCGGGTGCGCCAGTCGGTGTCGCGGAGGTGGACGCTGCCGACGAGGCGGTGGGTGAGGAACTCGGTGACGGCGAGGACGATGCCGCGGCCGGTGGTGCGTTCGGCGTGGGAGCGGTCGGTGGCCCAGGCGTGGGCGTCGGCGCGGGTGTAGGGGTGGGGTGCCGGGGTCCAGGCGGTGACCTGCTCGTCGTTCATCATCTCGGCGAGCGCGGTGACGTCCTCCTCCTCGAAGGGGCGCAGCACCAGCCGGTCCGTGCTGATGGTGACGTCCGGGAAGGTGGTAGTCATGCGCAGCTCCATGCCTGAGACGGACCGTTTTGGCGGGTCGTAGGCCACAGCATGCAGCATCGGCCCGGGGATGTGCAGGGCCGGGCTGCCCGGAAGCGGGCACGGCCGGGGCGGTGTCCGGGCAGCCCTCGGCCCCGCGTGCCGGGGAGGGCGCGCGGGGCCGTGGATCCGGCGGGTGCCGGGGGGTGGCGTCAGGCGGCCGGGGTGCCGAAGGCCGGGATGACCGAGCCCTGGTACTTGTCCTGGATGAACTTCTTGACCTCGTCGGAGTTCAGGAGCTTGGCGAGCTTCTGGATGCGCGGGTCGTTCTGGTTGCCGTCCTTGACCGCCAGGAAGTTGGCGTACGGGTTGCCCTCGGCCTTCTCCAGGACCAGGGCGTCCTTGGCGGGCGAGAGGTTGGCCTCGAGGGCGTAGTTGCCGTTGATGACGGCGGCGTCGACGTCGTTCAGGGCGCGGGGGACCGTGGCGGCCTCCAGCTCCTTGAACTCCAGGCCCTTCTTGTCGGTGATGTCGGAGAGCTTGGCGCTGGTGCCGACGCCGTCCTTGAGGGTGATCAGCTTGTTCGCGGCGAGCAGCTGGAGCGCGCGGCCCTCGTTGGTGGTGTCGTTGGGGACGGCGATGGTCTGGCCGGCCTTGATGTCGGTGAGGGCCTTGACCTTCTTGGAGTAGAGGCCGAGGGGCTCCAGGTGCACGTTCACGACGGGCACGATGTGGGTGCCGTTCTTCTTGTTGAAGTCGTCGAGGTACGGCTTGTGCTGGAAGTAGTTGCCGTCGACCTGGCCCTGCTCGGTGGCGGTGTTGGGCAGGACGTAGTCCGTGAACTCCTTCACCTCCAGCTTGAGGCCTTCCTTGGCCGCGAGCTTGTCCTTGACGAAGTTCAGGATGTCGGCGTGGGGGCTCGGGGAGGCCGCGATGACCAGGGGCTTGTTCTCGTCGACCTTGCCGCCGTCGGCCTTGGTGGAGGACGGGTCCGAGGAGCTGCCGCAGGCGGTGAGGCCGAGGGCGAGCGCGGCGGTGGCGGCGGCGAGGGCGGTGAGCTTGGTGTTCTTACGCACGAAGAGTGCCTTTCTTGCGGGTGCGGGTCCGGGGTGGGGATCCGCTGGTAGTGGCCCAGGCACGACAAGTGCGGGCTTTCTCGGGTGGGGAGAGTCAGGGGTGGCCCGGGGCGGGCTCAGGCTGTCCGGCCGCGGCGGGCGAGGACGCGCACCACGCCGTCGCCGATCAGCTGGATCACCGTGACGAGGGCGATCAGGACCACGACGGTGGCGACCATGAAGCCGGTCTCGAAGCGCTGGAAGCCGTAGGTGATGGCCTTGGAGCCGAGTCCTTCGCCGCCGACGGCGCCGGCCATGGCGGAGTAGCCGACGAGGGTGATGACGGTGGTGGTGACGGCGGCGACCAGGGAGGGCAGGGCCTGCGGGAGCAGGACCTTGCCGACGAGGGTCGGGATGCCGCCGCCCATGGACTCGACGGCTTCGATCAGGCCGTGGTCGACCTCGCGGACGGCGGTCTCGACGAGGCGGGCGAAGAAGGGGATGGCGCCGATGGCCAGCGGGACGATCATGGCGGTGGGGCCGATGAAGGTGCCGACGACGGCCGTGGTGACGGGGATGAGGGCGATCAGCAGGATGATGAACGGCAGCGAGCGGCCTATGTTCACGATCACGCCGAGGGCCTTGTTGAGCGGCTGGTTGCGCAGGAGGCCGCCCTTGTCGGTGAGGACGAGGAGGATGCCGATGGGCAGTCCGCCGAGGACGGTCACCAGGGTGGACCACAGGACCATGTAGAGGGTGTCGTACGTGCCCTGGGTGAGCAGGGGCTGCATCTCGGACCAGGTCACTTGGCACCGTCCTTGACCAGTTCGGCCAGTTCGTCGTCGATTTCGTCCGTGGCGGGGGCGGTCCCGTCGACCACGTCGACCTGGAGGCCCTGTTCGCGCAGGAAGCCGACGGGTACGACGTTGTCCTCGTAGCGGCCGGGCAGCTCGATGCGCATGCGGCCGATCTGGCGGCCGGCGACGGTGTCCATCGCGGCGCCGAGGATCGAGATGTCGATGTTGTAGGTGCGGGAGAGCTGGGAGATGACCGGCTGGGTGGCGGCCTCGCCGTGGAAGGTGACGTCGACGACGGTGTGCTCGGGGCCGGTGGCGGTGCCGCTGACGGGGAAGAGTTCGGCGGCGAGCTCGGAGCCGGGGGTGGCGAGGAGCTCGGAGACGGTGCCGGACTCGATGATCCGGCCCTTCTTCATCAGGGCGGCGGAGTCGCAGATGCTCTTGACGACGTCCATCTCGTGCGTGATGAGCAGGACGGTGAGGCCGAGCTGCCGGTTGAGGTCGCGCAGGAGCTGGAGGATGGAGCGGGTGGTCTCGGGGTCGAGGGCGCTGGTGGCCTCGTCGGAGAGGAGCACCTTGGGGTCGCCGGCCAGGGCGCGGGCGATGCCGACGCGCTGCTTCTGGCCGCCGGAGAGCTGGGTGGGGTAGGCCTTGGCCTTGTCGGCGAGGCCGACGAGGTCGAGGAGCTCCAGGGCCTTGCGGGAGCGTTCGCGGCGGTCGACGCCGAGGATCTCCAGGGGGAGCTCGATGTTGGCCTGGACGGTCCGGGAGGACAGCAGGTTGAAGTGCTGGAAGACCATGCCGATGCGGCTGCGGGCCTCGCGGAGCTCCTTGCCGGCGCGCCGGCCGCGGCCGGCGAGGGCGGTGAGCTCGACGCCGTCGACCGTGACGGTGCCGGTGGTGGGACGTTCCAGCAGGTTCACGCAGCGGATGAGGGAGGACTTGCCGGCGCCGCTCTGGCCGATGACTCCGTAGACCTCGCCCTCGCGGACGTGGAGGTCGACGCCGTCCAGGGCGGTGACCTCGCGGCCACGGGACTGGTAGACCTTCGTGAGGCCCGATGTGGTGATCACAGGAATTCCGTCGCTGTCGAGTGCACGGCGTGCGGGACCGTGCACGGGGCAAACATCTGGGGACGCGATACGGGTCGAACCGTCACAAAGGATTCGTGTCGACACGTGCGCGGGCTGGAGCGGGTCCGGGACGCAGATCAGCGGTGACCTGGACGGCGGAGTGGCTCGCCTCGTCTCGCTTCGGGGCGCGAGACCGCGGGGGAAGGGGCCCTCAGAAGGCGCACATTCGACACATACAACGAGCACCGGGCGTCATCGTCGCCTCGGTCGCAAGGGTGCGGCTGCTCGTCGTGGTCATGGGCCCCAGTAAAGCAGACATGCCGGTTCACCGATCAATGCTGTCCGGATAGCGGACGCATTCCGATCGCATGCCGGACGGGAGGGTCGGCCGGGGCACCGCGTCCCGGGCGGCCCGGGAACCCTCCCGGCCAGTCCCGCCACGGGCGGGCGGGCTGTGCACGGCCGGCCCGCACGGCGCCGGGCGGGGACGCCCCCTGTGGCCAAGGCCACCCTCGCCGCCCCGTGCGCGGGCGGCCCCGGGGGCCGTAATACCCTCGCAGCATGCTCGACGCCCTGACGGCCGCCCTCGGTGTGGCCGCCCTCGCCCTCGCCGCCTGGTGCGGCCACGCCGTATGGCGGGACCAGCCGACCAAGGACTGGCACTTCATCGGCATGGCCGTGGTGACCCTGCTGGCCCTGGCCCAGCTGGTGGTCGGCCTGGTCCAGCTGGGCCGGGGCGAGCAGCCCGAACAGGGCACGGTGCTGTTCGTGGCCTACCTGGTGGGCGCCTTCGCGGCGGTCCCGGCGGCAGGGCTGCTCTCGCTGACCGAGCGCACCAAGTGGGGTTCGGTGACGGTGGCCGCGGGCGCGGTCGTCCTCGCCGTGCTCGAGGTGCGCCTCTACGACATCTGGGGATCCGCCGGTGCCTGACACGACGACCGCCTCGCCGGAAGCCCGCAAGCGGCTGGTCTCCGGGCCGGGGCTGCTGCTGGTGTGGCTCTACGGGGTCATGGTCGTCGGCGCGGTCTCGCGTTCGGCGTACCAGATCTCCACCGAGTTCGACCGGGCGCCGCTGGCCTACTCCCTGTCGGGGGCGGCGGCGCTGGTCTACGCCTTCATCACGTACTCGCTCGTGCGCGGCGGCGACCGGGCCCGGCGGGCGGCACTGGTGTGCTGCGGCGCCGAGCTCGCGGGCGTGCTGGCCGTCGGGACCTGGACGCTGATCCGGCCCGAGGCCTTCCCCGACGCGACCGTGTGGTCGGACTTCGGGATGGGCTACCTGTTCATCCCGGTGATCCTTCCGGTCACCGGGATGCTCTGGCTGCGCGCCAGGCGCTGAGGCCGGCGCGGGCTCCGAGGGCTCAGGCGCTGACGGTGTAGGCGGCCGGGGACTCGGCGTCCTTCTCCAGGATCACCAGGTGCACGCCGTCGGAGGCGGTGCGGTTGCCGACCTTCGCGTAGCCGGCCTTGCGGTAGAGCCGCAGGTTGGACTCGCTCTTGTGACCGGTGTGCAGGCGGAAGCGGGTGGTGCCGCCGTGACCGGCGAGGGCCTCCTCGACCGCGCGCAGCAGCCGGGCGCCGAGGCCGTGGCCCTGGAGGCGGGGGTGGACGCACAGCTTGGCGATGCTGGCCGTGCCGTCCTCGCCGACGCTGCCGCGCACCGCGCCGACCACTTCGTCACCGAGCCGGGCCACCAGGACGGTGTCCGCGGCCATCTCGTCCTTGAGGGAGTCGAGGGACTGGGTGAGCGGCTGGATGAGGTAGTTGCCGTACAGCTCGGCCTCCCGCTGGAACGCCAGGTACTGCAGCTTGAAGATCTGCTCGGCGTCCTCGGCGGCCGCCGCCGAAATGGTCACGCTCATGCCCATGTGCGCATGCCTCCCGCTCACCGGTAGCTCTCTGGTCTACCGCTCCTTTCCCCATGGGCCAGGAGCCGCAACCTCTCCGGCGAGCATTCTGCGCAGACATCCCAGGCAACGGGAACGTACCGGCCCCAAACTTCCTTGTGAGATACCCAACTCTCCTGCGATTTCACGGTATGTGAGGTCCCTGGGTGACAGAAGTGCGGCTATCAGCTCGGGGCAGCGTCCCGGCAATCGGGCGACCGCCGATCGGAGGGCGCGGTTCGACTCGCCGTGCAGCAGGGCGTCCTCGGGTGCGGCGGTGGGTGCGGGGGCGGTTCCGTACGGGACCTCCCGCCGGGCCCGCCGCCGGGCGAGCCGGGCCTCGGCGCGCACGGCCCGCCGCAGCCAGCGGGCCCGGCCGGAGGGGCCGGGGCCGGGCGGGGCCTGCTCCAGCAGCCTCACCCAGACGGCCTGTTCCAGGTCGGCGGCGTCCACCCCGGCGGCGGGGGCCTCGGCGGCCGCCTCGGCGCAGAGCAGCGGGCGCAGTTCCTCGATCAGTTGCGGCAGTTCCGGTTCGCGTCGCAGGTCCATGCCGGGCGGGACGCGGGGGCCGGGCCGGGCGGTTTCCCCGCCGGGCCCGGCCCACCCGTACGTGGCCCGGAGGTCAGCGGTTGACGCCGCGTCCGGGGCGGAAGGCCTCGGCGGCGAGGAGTCCGGTGTCGGGGTTGTCGGTGAAGATGGCGTCGATGCCGAGCTCGAAGTACCGCTTGAAGGCGCCGAAGGCGTCCCCGTAGGCGTTGGGGTCGGTGCCCTTGCGGTACTCGGCGGGCAGGAAGGTGTTCTCGTTGCGGGCGGTGTAGGGGTGCAGGACGAGGCCGCGGGCGTGGGCGTCCGGCACGAGGGTGGTGGGTGCGCCGAGCTTGCCGTCCGGGGTGCGCGGGACGATGAGGTCCAGGGTGGGGCCGATGCCCTGGGCGAAGCCGGCGATCCACTTCAGGCCCTCGGGCTTGACCAGGTCGGCGACGGTGCGGGGGTCCTTGGCCGCCTCGAAGTCCCAGGGGCGGGTGTTAGCGGCGGAGAGCAGGACCACGCGCGGGGCGGACACCAGGCGGGAGAGCCGCTGGATGCTGGAGGGCTCGAAGGACTGGAGGAAGACGGCGGCGTCCCGTCCGGCGCGGCCGTAGCGGCGCAGCAGGGCGGCCAGCGGCTCCTCCAGGCCGAGGCCCAGGCCGCGGAAGTAGGTGGGGTGCTTGGTCTCGACGTGCAGCCAGACGCGCTTGCCGCGCCGCTTGCCCTCGCGGTCGGCCCAGCGCAGCACCTCTTCGAAGGTGGGGACGGCCCAGCGGCCGTCGTAGAGGGTGTTGCGCTGGCGGATGGCCGGAATGCGCTCCTTGGCGCGCAGGGTGCGCAGCTCGGCGAGGGTGAAGTCCTCGGTGAACCAGCCGGTGACGGAGACCCCGTCGACGGTCTTGGTGGTGCGGCGGCCGGCGAACTCGGGGTGGTCGGCGACGTCGGTGGTGCCGCCGATCTCGTTCTCGTGGCGGCAGACCAGGTGGCCGTCCTTGGTGGGGACGAGGTCCTGTTCGACGACGTCGGCGCCGAGGTCGAGGGCGAGCTGGTAGGAGCCGAGGGTGTGTTCGGGCCGGTAGCCGCTGGAGCCGCGGTGGCCGATGACCAGGGGGACGGGGAGGTCGCGGTAGCCGCCGTCGCCGTGTCCGGAGCCGCTCGCGGAGGCGTTCCCGGCGGCGAGCGTGGTGATTCCGGTTCCGGCCGCGAGGACCGCTGCTCCCAGGACGGTGCGCCGGGGTGTCCCACCTTGCGTCATCAGTGCCACTCCTTGTTCGGAAATGTTTGTAAAGCGCTCGGCTTCTTTTGGAAAACGGCGAGCCGATGGTAGGCAAGGGGGATGGCTGACGGGTGGGGTCGCGAGGAACATGGCGGAAACACACGTCAACACCGCGTATCCACCTCGTGAACCCGATGTGCGATCAGCGGTGACCCGCGAGTATCGTCCTCACCTGCACCACCGCCGTGTGGTGCGAAACCGCTTTTGGATGCCGGAGGGCTCACGTTGTTCCGTACCGCGCTCATCAAGGCCACCGCCGGATCGGCCATCCGCCTGATGTTCCGCACCAAGGTGGAGGGGCTGGAGAACATTCCGGGCACCGGTCCGGTGATTCTGGCGGGCAATCACCTGACCTTCATCGACTCGATGATCCTGCCGATGGTGTGCGACCGCACGGTCCACTTCATCGGCAAGGACGAGTACGTGACGGGCAAGGGCCTCAAGGGCCGGCTGATGGCCTGGTTCTTCACCGGCGCCGGCATGATCCCGGTGGACCGCGACGGGGCGAACGGCGGCGTCGCCGCGCTGATGACCGGCCGCCGGATCCTGGAGGAGGGCAAGATCTTCGGGATCTACCCCGAGGGCACCCGCTCCCCCGACGGCCGGCTCTACCGCGGCCGCACCGGCATCGCCCGCCTCACCCTGATGACCGGCGCCCCGGTGGTCCCGTTCGCGGTGATCGGCACGGACAAGCTCCAGCCCGGCGGCAAGGGCATGCCCCGCCCTGGCCGGGTCACCATCCGCTTCGGCGAGCCGATGGAGTTCTCCCGCTACGAGGGCATGGACCGCGACCGCTACGTGCTGCGCGCCGTCACCGACTCGGTGATGGCCGAGGTCATGCGGCTGTCGGGCCAGGAGTACGTGGACATGTACGCGACCAAGGCGAAGGAAGCCGCGTAGCGCTCACTGCCGCTGGAGTGACCGGCTGACGCCCGCCGCCGTGGTGGTGGCGAGGATCCAGCCGGTCACGACCAGCAGGTACGACAGCCACTGGTACCAGCCGCCCGGCGCGAAGGCCTCCTCCTGGCCGAAGCCGATGATCGGCAGCAGCAGGTCGATCGTGTAGAAGACCGGGTTGAAGTCGGGGGCCTCCCCCGCCTTCAGCGGCCTCGGGTGGTGCAGCCCGTACGCGATCGAGCCGGTCAGGACCAGCAGCAGGAGCCAGCCCGCCGCGCGCAGCGGCCGGAAGCCGTAGCCGACGGTCACGTCCTGGAGGAGGCCCCACAGGCGGGCGTGCCGGGGCCGCGTGTGCCGGTGCCGGCGGAGCTTGGCGAGCTGGACGTCGCGGGCGGCGGTCTCGTCGCCGACGGTGCGGTAGGCGGCCGCGAGCTGCTCGTAGGCGTACGGGAGGTAGCCGGACTCCTCGCGCTCCAGCAGCGGGAGCCGCTGCCCGGCCGTCAGGAGCGGGTGCAGCACCCGGTAGGTGAGCCCCTCGGTGCGGACCACGGGCGGCCAGGCGTCCGGTTCGGCGTAGAGCATGTCCAGCTGGCTGCGGCGCAGGTTGACGATGCCGTCGACGGGCGGGCACTCGCGCAGCCACAGCTCCCCTATGGCGCAGCTGCTGGCGCGCAGGGCCACTCCGCCGGGGTTGGCGAGGCGGGCGCGCGTGAGCATCAGCTGGCCGGGGATCCGGGCCCCGGTGAGATTGATCATTCCCTCGGCCTCCAGCCGGTGGCCGCGCAGGTCGGTGCCGACGGACACGGTCTCGGCGTGCAGGGCGATCCCGCCGGGGGCGAGGAGCCTGGCCCGGTCCAGGCTGATCCCTCCGGCGACGGTGGCGCCGTTGACACGGAACTGGCCGTGGACGGTGAGCCCGTCGGCCACGAGGTCGGTGCCTATCTCGGCCTGCTCCAGCTGGAGCGGGGGCTCGTCCGGCTCGTCGGCGTCGGCCCGGGCCTCGGCGGTGGGTTCGGCGGGCCGGATCACCGCGTCCTGGAGGAAGAGGCTGCCGGTGATCCGCGCCCCGGCTAGCCGGACGGGCCCGGTGACGCGGCAGCCGGTCAGCCGCAGGGCCAGGTCGACGCTGACGGTCGAGGCGGTCAGTCCGGGCAGCGCCGAGTCCGTGAGGGCGACGGCCCGCAGCCGGGCCCCGAACAGCTGGGGTTTGCGTTCGAACCAGCAGCTGCGGAGCCGGATCGCGTGCTCGACGTCGGCGTATTTGAGGTTGAGCTTGCCGGTGATCCGGACGCCCTTGACGTTGAGCTCGGCGACCTGGCCCACCGGACCGGGGCTGCCGAGCAGGAGGGCGGCGAGCACCTCGGCGCGCACGGTCCGCTCGGGACCCCAGCCGTGCCCGTCGGCGGCGTCCTCCTCGGGGCCCTCGCGGAAGTCGACGCCTTCACCGCGCGGGAAGGCGTCCCGTATACGGCGTTCGGCGGGGGTCAGGTCGGTGATCTCCATCGCCGGGATGGTGTCCCGGCCCCGACGGGCTGTCAACTCCCGTCGGGGTCGTACTCCCTGGCGTGACGTCAGTGCTCGACGCCGTCCTGGAGCTCCTGCCCCTTGAGCAGGAACCAGGCCGCCACCGCCGTGGCGAGCAGGACGGCCGCGCCGACGCCGGAGGCGAGCCGCAGGCCGTCGACGAAGGCCTCCTGGGCCGCGCCGACCATGGTGTGGGCGGTCTGCGGGTCCACGGCCCGGGCGGCCTCGACGGCTCCGCCGAGGGACTCGTGGGCCGCGTCGGCCACCGGGCCCGGGACCGAGGCCGGGGCGGTGAAGCCCTGGTAGACGCCGGTGACGATGGAGCCGAGCAGGGCGATGCCGAGGGCGGCGCCGAGCTCGTAGGCGGTCTCGGAGACGGCCGAGGCCGAGCCGGCCTGCTCCTTGGGCACGCTGGAGAGGATCACGTCGGCGGTGACGGTGAAGGAGAAGCCGGCGCCGAGGCCGACGACGAGCAGGGAGGCCCCGAGCAGCGGGTAGCCGCTGTTCTGGTGGATCAGGGTGAGGGCGGCCAGGGCCAGGCCTATGGCGGCCAGACCGCCGGCCACGATGACCCGGACCGAGTAGCGGCGGGCGTACCGGCCGGCGACCAGGCCGGTGGCGACCGCGCCGACGGCGGCGGGCAGTTCGGCCAGGCCCGCCTCCAGGGGGTCCCGGCCCTGGACCAGCTGCAGGAACTGGGAGAGGAAGAAGACCAGGCCGGAGAGGCCGAAGACGGTCAGCAGGTCGGCGAGGACCGCGCCGGAGAAGCCGCGGTGCTTGAACAGCCGCATGTCGAGCAGCGGCGAGGCCAGGGTGAACTGGCGGCGCACGAAGGCGTACAGGCAGCCCGCGCCGATGACGGCGGCGGCCGCCACGCCCCAGGTCACGCCGTGGGTGGCGACTTCCTTGACGGCGTAGACCACGCCGATGACGCCGACCAGGGAGAGGGCGACGCTGAGCAGGTCCCAGGGGCCGGCCACCGGGTTCTTGGACTCCGGGAGCAGCTTGACTCCGACGACGACGAGTACGGCCATCACGGGCAGGTTGATGAGGAAGACCGAGCCCCACCAGAAGTGCTGGAGCAGGGCCCCGCCGACGACCGGTCCGACGGCCGCGCCGGCGGAGGCGGTGGCGCCCCAGATGCCGATGGCGAGGCTGCGTTCCTTGGGGTCGTGGAAGATGTTGCGGATCAGCGCGAGGGTGGACGGCATCAGGGTGGCGCCGGCGACGCCGAGCAGCGCCCGGGCCGCGATCATCATCTCGGGGCTGGTGGCGTAAGCGTTCAGGACGGAGACGGCCCCGAAGGCGGTGGCGCCGAGCAGCAGCAGCTTCTTGCGGCCGATGCGGTCGCCGAGGGAGCCCATGGAGACGAGCAGGCCGGCGATGACGAAGGAGTAGATGTCGCCGATCCACAGCAGCTGGGTGCCGGACGGCTTGAGGTCCTCGCTGAGGGACGGCGTCGCGAGGCCGAGGACGGTGGCGTCGACCGCGACCAGCAGGACGGCCAGGACGAGTACGGACAGGGCCAGCCAGCGTCCGCGGCTCCTCCCCTCCGCCCCCGCCTGCCGGTTCAGCTGTTCGGTTCTGGTCATCACTCCACACTCCGTCGTGCGCCACCGAGCAGCAACTCGGTGATCATGTATTGGAAGTCCTTGGCCGCGACCCGGCCGTCCATGACGGCCCAGGCGCAGGCTCCGACGAGGCCGTAGAGGGCCTCGGTGAGCCAGGCCGCGCTCAGGTCGATCCGGATGTCGCCCTCCTGCTGGCCGCGCCGGAAGAGCCCGCTGACGCGGGCGTCGAGGCGGGCCCAGCCCTCGTTGACGTGGTCGCCCTCGAAGAGCTGGTTCTCGGTGACGAGGAAGGCCAGCAGCTGGGCGTCGGGCTCGGTCTCGGCGACGAGGCGGCGCAGCGCCTCCAGGGCCGTGCCCTCGTCGAGGCGGGCCCGGTCGAAGGCGCTCTCGAAGCAGCGGAGGCCGAGCTCTTCCAGGGCCCGTACGAGGGCGTCACGCCCGGCGAAGTGCCGGTGGAGGGTCGCCCGGCCGATTCCGGCGGCGCGGGCCACCTCGTCCATCGTCGCGGTCGACTTGCGGGAGAGCAGGGCCGCCGCGTCGCGGAGCACCTGGTCACGATCCATGGCCATGAGACAACTCTACCTCAAATGAGACGTCAATGTCTCATTCGGTAGTCCCACCCCACGGAAAACGGGCTGCCGAGCCGGCGGCCCGGGAGGAAAAGTACGCACATGAAGCCACTGCTGCTGATCGACGTCGACGGACCGCTGAACCCGTACGCGGCCAAGCCCCAGCGCCGCCCGGAGGGTTACACCACCCACCGCATGCGCCCCACGGGCTTCACGGAGGGCAAGCCGCTGCGGGTCTGGCTCAACCACGCCCACGGGGCCGAGCTGCTCGCGCTGGCGGACGCCTACGAGCTGGTCTGGGCCACGACCTGGAAGGACGAGGCCAACGACTGGATAGGCCCGCACCTGGGGCTGCCGCGCCTGCCGTTCATCGAATGGCCGGTGATGCACGGCCGGGCGCCGCGCGGCACGTTCTGGAAGACGCAGTACGTCCTGGAGTACGCGGGCGCGCGGCCGTTCGCCTGGATCGACGACGACATCACGGCCATGGACCGCGAGTACGTCGAGCAGCGCCACCCGGCGCACGCGCTGCTGATGTACGTGGACGAACGGATCGGCCTGACCCGGCCGGACTTCGAAGCCCTGGCGGACTGGGCCGAGGGCCGCTGATCCCCTGACACGCCGGAGGGGCGGTACGGGCCCGGGTGGGCCCGTACCGCCCCTGCGGGCGTTTCGGCTACTGCTTGCTACTGCTTGTGGATCGCCCAGGCGTGCTGGATGACCAGGTCGGCCTTCAGCTCGGTGAGCTGGACCGCCACCGCCGACGGGGCGGTGCCGCCGCGGCCGTTGCGGGAGGCCAGGGCGCCGGGGACGTTGAGGACGGTGCGGACCTCGGGGGTCAGGTGCTCCGAGATCTTCGCGAACTGCGCTTCGGTGAGCTCGTCGAGCTCGATCCCCTCGGCCTCGCAGACCTTGACGCACTCGCCGGCCACCTCGTGCGCCACCCGGAAGGGCACGCCCTGCTTGACCAGCCACTCCGCGATGTCGGTCGCCAGGGAGAAGCCCGCCGGGGCCAGCTCCTCCATCCGCTCGCGGTTGACCGTGAGGGTGGCCATCATGCCGGTGAAGGCGGGCAGCAGGACCTCCAGCGTGTCGCAGGAGTCGAAGACGGGCTCCTTGTCCTCCTGGAGGTCGCGGTTGTAGGCCAGCGGCAGCGCCTTGAGGGTGGCCAGCAAGCCGGTCAGGTTGCCGATGAGGCGGCCCGACTTGCCGCGGGCCAGCTCCGCGATGTCCGGGTTCTTCTTCTGCGGCATGATCGAGGAGCCGGTGGAGAAGGCGTCGTGGAGGGTGACGAAGGAGAACTCCTTCGTGTTCCACAGGATGATCTCCTCGGCGATCCGGGACAGGTTGATCCCGATCATCGCGGTGATGAAGGCGAATTCGGCGACGAAGTCCCGCGAGGCCGTGCCGTCGATGGAGTTGCCCACCGAGCCGCGCTCGAAGCCCAGGTCGGCGGCGACCGCCTCCGGGTCCAGGCCCAGCGAGGATCCGGCCAGCGCGCCCGAGCCGTACGGGGACACGGCCGTGCGGGTGTCCCACTGGCGCAGCCGCTCGGCGTCCCGGGAGAGGGACTGCACGTGCGCGAGGACGTGGTGGGCGAAGAGGACGGGCTGCGCGTGCTGGAGGTGTGTCCGGCCGGGCATCGCGACGTCCGGGTGCGCTTCGGCCAGGCCGACGAGGGCGTCCTGGAGGTCGGCGACCAGGCCGCCGATGATCCGCGCGTGGTCGCGCAGGTACATCCGGAAGAGGGTGGCCACCTGGTCGTTGCGCGAGCGCCCGGCCCGCAGCTTGCCGCCGAGGTCGGGGCCGAGCCGCTCCAGGAGGCCCCGCTCCAGGGCGGTGTGCACGTCCTCGTCGGCGACGGTGCCCACGAAGGAGCCGTCGGCCACGTCGGCCTCCAGCCGGTCGAGGCCCGCGATCATGCGGTCGAGCTCCTCGGCCGTGAGCAGACCCGCCTTGGCGAGCACGCGGGCGTGGGCGCGGGAGCCGGCGATGTCGTAGGGCGCCAGGCGCCAGTCGAAGTGGACCGACGCGGACAGCTTCGCGAGGGCCTCCGAAGGGCCGTCGGCGAACCGGCCGCCCCAGAGCCTGACGTCACCGTTGTTGCTGCTCACAGCTACTGCTCCTCATGAGGTGGAAGTGGCCGGCCTCCCCGCCGCGGAGGTAGCGGGGAGGCCGTCCGGGTACAGCGTCGAACGATTCAGGCGGGGTCGCGACGCGCGGCGGTCCACGGCAAGAACGAGCATAACTATGCATTACTCCGTATGTTTCGTCAATCGAGCCCCTTTCCTGCGGCGCTGACCAGCCCGTATATCCCAGGCGGGCCGGTGGGCCGGCGCCTACCATCGGGGGCGGATCCAGCCGGGGAGGGCATATGGGGAGCGCGGCCGAGGACGCGGCCTGGGGGCAGGGCGTGGCCCGGGGGGTGGTGCGAGGGGACACCGTCCCGGTGGCCGGCCGGTTCGTCGGGAACGGGCCCGAGGCCTGGATCGCCTTCGACCGGGAGGTGCGCCGCCTCCAGCGGTTCCCCGGGGTGTCCGTCGACGGGCTGGAGGCGCGGCTGTGCCACCCCGACGGGCGGGTCCGGGCGGCCGCGCTCGCCGCGTGGCGCAACCCGCCGGCCCAGCTCGTCCTGATCCGGTGCGCCGACTGGGTCCCGCAGGTGCGCGAGCGCGCCCGCAGGGTGCTGGGCCGGGTCCTGGCCCAGCACCCCGTCCGCACCCGGGACCGGGCCCTGCGGGCGCTGAACCGGCCGGTGGCCGACGACCCCGCCCACGCGCTGACGGCGCTCACCCCGCTCGCCCTGCGCCTGGGCGGACGCGAGCACGGGGGCTGGGCGGTGGAGCAGCTGGAGGCCGCCCTCAGCGGCCGGTACTCCGTCCTCGCCGCGTGGTGGCGCCCCGGGCTGCCGTCGACGACCTGGAGCCGGAACTCGCTGGCCCCCCGGCAGCGCGCGGGCATGCTGGACCGCCTGGCCACCAGCGCCGACCTGCCGACCCGGCGCTTCGCCGCCCGGGTGGCCCTCGCCGCCGGCCGGTACGGGGTGCGGGACCTCGCCCGGCGGGCCGCCGCCGAACCCGATCCGCGGGCCGGCGCAATGTGGACCGACGCCGCCCTGGCGGCGCTGGCCGCCGACGGGCCGGACGCGGAGGCGGTGGACGCCCTGCTGGGCTCGCGCTTCCCGGCGGTGCGGGCCGCCGGGGTCACCGCCCTGCGCCGGGCCGGGCGGGCGGCGGAGGCGGACCGGTACCTCACCGACCGGGCCGGCTCGGTGCGCGCCTGCGCCCGCTGGCTGCTGCGCCAGGCGGGCGGGGACCCGTGCGCGCACTACCGCGCGCTGCTCGCGGACCCCGTGCGGGTGAGCCGGTACGCGGTGACGGGCTACTGCGAGGTGGCGGAGCCGGCCGACCGGGCGCTGCTGCGCGGCCTGCTGGCCCACCCCGCCGGACCGGTGCGGGGCGCCGCCCTGGCCGAGCTGCGCCGGGCGGGCGTCGTCCTGGAGGACGGGGTGCTGCTGCCGCTGCTTGAGGACTCGTCGGCTTCGGTGGCCCGCGAGGCCGCGCGGCAGCTGCTGGCGGTGGCGTGGCGGCTGGACGCGGCCGCGCTGGCCGCCCGCACCGGTCCGCAGTGGCGGCCGCACACCCGCAGGGCGGCCTTCCGGCTGTTGCAGGGCCGGGGCGGGAGCGCCGAACTGCGGGCGTCCGTCGCCCTGTTGGACGACCCGGACCCCGGCACGCGGCGCCGCGCACGGGCGGCGGTGGCCGACTGGAACTGGCTCGCCACCCTGGACGAGGGCGAGGCGGCCCAGGCGGAACTGGGCGGACTGCTCGCGCGCGCGGCGAAGCTCCTGGGCGCCCGCGAGCTGCGGCTGCCCCACTTCCCCATGGACTTCGCCCCGCGGAACTCCCCACCCTGACCCGGCCGCCCGGGGTCGGCCGATCGGGTGGCGGCGGCCTGTCTGCGGCCGGGCCGGCCGCGCGGCCCGTACCGTCTGACGGGTGCTGCGCAACGCTCTCCTCGCCGGTTCGCTCGTCCTCGCCGGGCTGTGGCCGCACGGCCCCGACCCGCTGCCCGGGCGTCTCGCCGACACCGGCGGCGGCAGCCAGCTGATCACCGCCGTCGCCCCCGAGCCCGGTTCCACCACCGGGGTGCTCACCTGGTGGGACCGGCGGGCGGGCCACTGGTACGAGGCCGGGCACGCGCCCGCCCGGTTCGGCGCGAACGGTCTGACCGAGGGGGCCACCCGGACCCAGGGCACGAACACCACCCCGGCCGGCCTGTACGACCTGCCGTACGCCTTCGGCATCGCCCACGCCCCGGCCGGGACGGCGTACGCCTACCGGCGGGTGACGGACCGTTCGTGGTGGTGCCAGGACAACGCCTCCGCCGCCTACAACCGCTGGACGGAGCCGCTGCCCGCCGACTGCGCGCCGGGCGAGTCCGAGCACCTGGTGGCGTACCGGAACCAGTACGCGCACGCGCTGGTCATCGGCTTCAACTACGAGCACCCCGTCCGCGGCCGGGGCGCGGGCATCTTCCTGCACGTGAACGGCAAGGGGGCCACGGCCGGCTGCGTCTCGGTACCGGAGGGCGCGATGCGCGAGCTCCTGCGCTGGGCGAACCCCCGCCGCGCCCCGCACATCGCCATCGGCACGGACGACGGCCCGCTGGCCGTGACCCGCTACTAGCCCTCCTTCTGCGCCAGCCGCAGCATGTGGTCGGCCAGGGCCTGGCCGCCGGAGGGGTCGCGGCTGATGAGCATCAGGGTGTCGTCGCCGGCGATGGTGCCGAGGACGGCGTGGAGTTCGGCCTGGTCGATGGCCGAGGCGAGGAACTGCGCCGCCCCCGGCGGGGTGCGCAGGACCACGAGGTTCGCGGAGGCCTCCGCCGAGATCAGCAGCTCGCCGGAGAGGCGCCGCATGCGCTCCTCCTTCGCCGACTCGCCGAGCGGGGCCTGCGGGGTGCGGAAGCCGCCCTCGCTGGGGACCGCGTAGATCAGCTCGCCGCCGGTGTTGCGGATCTTCACCGCGCCCAGCTCGTCGAGGTCGCGGGAGAGCGTCGCCTGGGTGACGCTCAGCCCGTCGTCGGCGAGGAGCTTGGCCAGCTGGCTCTGGGAGCGGACCGGCTGCCGGTTGAGGATGTCCACGATCCGGCGGTGGCGGGCGGTGCGGGTCTGCGGAACGGAAGGGCCGCCGTTCTGCTCGTGTTCCTGCGCCTGGCTCATCGTCGTCTCATTCTCCGGATCGTCCCGCTTCGTCGAGGATGCCGGGAAGTGCCCGGACGAACGCGTCCACCTCGGCCTCGGTGATGACGAACGGCGGCATCAGCCGTACCACGTCGGGGGCGGGCGCGTTGACCAGGAATCCGGCCTGCTGAGCCGCCAGCTGCACCTTCGGTGCGAGGGGCTCCGTCAGCACGATACCCAGGAGTAGGCCCGAGCCGCGGACGTGGGAGACCAGCCGGTGGCCGGAGGCTTCGATTCCGGAGCGCAGCCGCTCGCCGCGGGCCTTGACCCGGTCGAGCAGGCCGTCGGTGGCGATGGTGTCGATCACCGCGAGGCCGGCGGCGCAGGCGACCGGGTTCCCGCCGAAGGTGGTGCCGTGCTGGCCCGGCTGAAGGAGTCCGGCCGTCGCCCCGAAGGCGGCGACGGCGCCGATCGGCAGGCCGCCGCCGAGGCCCTTGGCGAGGGTGACCAGGTCGGGTTCGACGCCCTCGTGCTGCTGGTACTCGAACCAGCTGCCGCAGCGGCCGATGCCGGTCTGGACCTCGTCGAGGGCGAGCAGGGTGCCCGTGGCGCGGGTGATCTCGCGGGCGGCCGTCAGATAGCCGGCGGGCGGGACGACCACGCCGTTCTCGCCCTGGATCGGCTCGACGAGGACGAGCGCGGTCTCCTCGGTGACGGCGGCCCGCAGGGCCTCGACGTCTCCGTAGGGGACGTGGGTGACCTCGCCGGGCAGCGGCAGGAAGGGGGCCTGCTTCTTCGGCTGGCCGGTGAGGGCGAGGGCGCCCATGGTCCGGCCGTGGAAGCCGCCGTCGGTGGCGACCATGTGGGTCCGCCCGGTGAGCCGACCGATCTTGAAGACGGCCTCGACCGCCTCTGTGCCGGAGTTGCAGAAGAAGACCCGGCCCTCGCGGCCGAACAGCTGGAGCAGCCGCTCGCCGAGGGCGAGGACCGGCTCGGAGGCGAAGAGGTTGGAGACGTGGCCCAGGGTCTTCACCTGTGTGGTGACGGCTTCGACGATCGCCGGGTGGGCGTGGCCGAGGGCGTTGACCGCGATGCCGCCGACGTAGTCGGTGTACTGCTTGCCGTCGGCGTCCCAGACCTGGGCGCCGTCGCCGCGCACCAGGGCCACCGCCGGGGTGCCGTAGTTGTCCGTGAGGGCGCCCTGCCAGCGGGCCCCAAACCGCTGATTGCCGGTCTCCTCGTTGTGCGTCACTGTGCTGCTCCCCCTTGCGGTGTTCCGGGCTGCGGGTCGGGCACGACCATCGTGCCGATGCCCTGGTCGGTGAAGATCTCCAGCAGGATGGAGTGCGGGACGCGTCCGTCGAGGACACGGGCCGTGGGGACGCCGCCGCGCACGGCGTGCAGGCAGCCCTCCATCTTGGGCACCATGCCGCTGGACAGCTCGGGCAGCAGCTTCTCCAGCTCGCTGACGGTGAGCCGGCTGATCACCTCGTCGCTGGCGGGCCAGTCCGCGTAGAGGCCCTCCACGTCGGTGAGGACCATCAGCGTCTCGGCGCCCAGCGCGGCGGCCAGGGCGGCGGCCGCGGTGTCGGCGTTGATGTTGTAGACGTGGCCGTCGTCGGCGCTGCGGGCGATGGAGGAGATGACCGGGATCCGGCCGTCCGCCAGGAGGGCCCGGATCGCCCCGGTGTCGATGGACGTGATCTCCCCGACCCGGCCGATGTCGACGCGTTCGCCCTCGATCTCGGGCTTGTGCTGGGTGGCGGTGATGGTGCGGGCGTCCTCGCCGGTCATGCCGACGGCGAGCGGACCGTGCTGGTTGAGCAGTCCGACGAGCTCGCGCTGGACCTGCCCGGCCAGCACCATCCGGACGATGTCCATCGCCTCGGGCGTGGTGACGCGCAGGCCCGCCTTGAACTCGCTGACCAGGCCTTCCTTGGCCAGCTGGGCCTTGATCTGCGGGCCGCCGCCGTGGACCACGACGGGCCTCAGGCCGGCCTGGCGCAGGAAGACCACGTCCTGGGCGAAGGCTGCCTTCAGGTCCTCGTCGATCATGGCGTTGCCGCCGAACTTGATCACGACGATCTTGCCGTTGTGGCGGGTGAGCCAGGGCAGCGCCTCGATGAGGGTCTGTGCCTTGGGCAGCGCGGTGTGCTTCCTCGCGGCGCTCATGAGGAGTACGCGCTGTTCTCGTGGACGTACTCGGCCGTCAGGTCGTTGGCCCAGATGACCGCCGACTCGGTGCCGGTGGACAGGTCGGCGGTGATGCGCACCTCGCGGTCCTTCATGGAGACCAGGTCGCGGTCCTCGCCGACCGAGCCGTTCTTGCAGACCCAGACGCCGTTGATGGCGACGTTCAGGCGGTCCGGGTCGAAGGCGGCCTTCGTGGTGCCGATGGCGGAGAGCACCCGGCCCCAGTTGGGGTCCTCGCCGTGGATGGCGCACTTGAGCAGGTTGTTGCGGGCGATGGACCGGCCGACCTCGACCGCGTCCTCCTCGCTGGCCGCGCCGATCACCTCGATGCGGATGTCCTTGCTGGCGCCCTCGGCGTCGCCGATGAGCTGGCGGGCCAGGTCGTCGCAGACGGCGCGGACGGCGGCGGCGAAGTCCTCGTACGCCGGGACCTGCCCGGAGGCGCCGGAGGCGAGCAGCAGCACCGTGTCGTTGGTGGACATGCAGCCGTCGGAGTCGACCCGGTCGAAGGTGGTGCGGGTGGCGTCGCGCAGTGCCTTGTCGAGGGCGGCGGAGTCCAGGTCGGCGTCGGTGGTGAGGACGACGAGCATGGTGGCCAGGCCCGGGGCGAGCATGCCCGCGCCCTTGGCCATGCCGCCGACGGTCCAGCCGTCCCGGCCGACGGTGGCCGTCTTGTGCACGGTGTCGGTGGTCTTGATGGCGATGGCCGCGGCCTCGCCGCCGTCGGCGGAGAGGGCGGCGGCGGCCGTCTCGATGCCGGGCAGCAGCTTGTCCATCGGGAGGAGCAGGCCGATCAGGCCGGTGGAGGCGACGGCGATCTCGCCGGCATTGTGCTCGCCGCCGAGGACGGCGGCGACCTTCTCGGCGGTGGCGTGGGTGTCCTGGAAGCCCTTGGGGCCGGTGCAGGCGTTGGCGCCGCCGGAGTTGAGGACGACGGCGCTGACCGTGCCGCCGCGCAGGACCTGCTCGGACCAGCGGACCGGCGCGGCCTTGACGCGGTTGGAGGTGAACACGCCGGCGGCGGCCAGTCGCGGCCCGTTGTTGACCACGAGGGCCAGGTCGGGGTTGCCGTTCGCCTTGATCCCCGCGGCGATGCCCGCCGCCGTGAATCCCTGTGCTGCCGTGACGCTCACGGTGCCACTCCGATCGTGGAAAGTCCCGTTCCCTCGGGGAGGCCGAGGGCGATGTTCATGCTCTGCACCGCGCCGCCGGCGGTGCCCTTGGTCAGGTTGTCGATGGCGCTGATGGCGACGACCCGCTGGGCGGACTCGTCGTAGGCGACCTGGAGGTGCGCGGAGTTGGAGCCGTACACCGCCTTGGTGGTCGGCCAGACGCCCTCGGGGAGCAGCTGGACGAAGGTCTCGTCCGCGTAGGCCTTCTCGTAGGCGGCGCGCAGCGATTCGGCGGTGGTGCCGGGGCGGGCCTTGGCCGAGCAGGTGGCGAGGATGCCGCGCGGCATGGGCACCAGGTTGGGGGTGAAGGAGACGGAGACCTTCTCCCCGGCGAGGGGGGAGAGGTTCTGCACCATCTCGGGGGTGTGGCGGTGGACGCCGCCGACGCCGTAGGGGGTGACGGTGCCCATGACCTCGGAGCCGAGCAGGTGCGGCTTGAGGGCCTTGCCCGCGCCGGAGGTGCCGGTGGCGGCGACGACCACGGCCTCGGGCTCGGCGAGCCGGGCCTGGTAGGCGGGGTAGAGCGCGAGCGAGACGGCGGTGGGGAAGCAGCCGGGGACGGCGATCCGCTTGGAGCCGGCGAGGGCGGCCCGGGCGCCGGGGAGCTCGGGGAGGCCGTAGGGCCAGGTCCCGGCGTGCGGGGCGCCGTAGAAGCGGTCCCAGTCGGCGGAGTCCTTCAGCCGGTGGTCGGCGCCCATGTCGACGACGAGCACCTCGTCTCCGAGCTCGGCGGCGACGGCGGCGGACTGGCCGTGCGGCAGCGCGAGGAACACGACGTCGTGTCCGGCGAGGACCTCGGCCGTGGTCGGCTCCAGGGTCCGGCCGGCAAGGGGCACCAGGTGCGGCTGCAGGCTGCCGAGGAGCTGCCCGGCGTTGGAGTGGCCGGTCAGCGCGCCGATCTCCACCTCGGGGTGGGAGAGCAGCAGGCGCAGGACCTCTCCGCCCGCGTATCCGCTCGCTCCGGCCACCGCTACACGTACCACCATCGGACCCTCCTCCTCGATGGCATGACTATACGTAGCTATGCAGGTTTATGCAAAGGGCTGCCGGGGCCCGTTCCCCTCTACGGTCCCGCTCGTGTTCGACCTGTTCAAGCGGGTGTCGGCGCCAGGGGGTGGCGGACCCAGACGTTGGGTTCCACGTAGACGGCGTAGTCGTGTTCCGGCTCGCAGTGGACGAGGCTCAGCGCGCCGGGTACGCGGACCCGCCCGGCCTCGTCGAAGGGCAGGCCGGTCCACTCCCGCCACTGGGCGAGGGAGCCGGTGACGGTCATCGACAGCGGGGCCACCGAGTCGATGACGGCCCCGGCCCGGATGTGGACCCGCAGCCACGGGTCGTAGGGGAGGCCGTCCTCGCGGGTGCGGTGCGCGTACTCGGACATCGGGGTCTCGGGCTCGGCGGGCTTGCCGCTGGGCCGCACGGGGGCCACGACCTCCGTGAACCCGGCGGCCCGGGCGCCCTCGCGCATCGCGGCCAGCATCCGCCCGGAGAGCCCCCGCCCCTGGCGGCCGGTGGCCACGGAGATCTCCAGGGCGCTCACCGTGTCGGGCCGGATCCCCCGGCGCCGGTCGGAGAAGGCCCACATCAGGACCCGGTCCCAGCCCTGGGCGGGCAGCGCCCCGCCGCGCTCGGCGCAGTGCAGTGCGAAGGGCACGCTGAAGGCGCGGGCCACCACCTCGTCCCCGTCGGTGGCGATGAACACGTACTCCGGGAACTCGGTGACCAGGCGCGGGTAGAGCAGCCAGGCCACGGAGTCGTGCTGGGCGAACGCCGGCCAGGAGTCCTGCATGTCCCACAGCCGGGCCGCCAGTTCGGGGCGGCGGGCGAGGGAGGTGATCACGATCTCGGTCATGGGCCGCAGGCTAGGCGCCCGGCGCGGCCGCGCTCAACCGGTTTGACCGCTCCGCCGCAGGTCAGGGCCAGTGCAGTCCCCCGCGCAGGCGCTGGACGGCCTCCACCAGCTCCCCGGGCCCCGAGACCCCGGCGAAGCTCATCCGGACGTACGCGGCCGGCGGCTCGGCGCAGAAGTAAGGGCGGCCGGGCGCCACCGCGACCCCGGCGCGCAGGGCCGCCGCCGCGAACTCCGCGTCGTCGCCGCCGCCCGGGGGCCGGACCCACAGCTGGTGGCTCCCGCGCGGCAGGTGCGGCAGCTCCACCCCGGGCAGCTCGCGCCGCAGGGCCCCCGCGAGCACGTCTCGGCGGTGGCGCAGCTCGGCGGCGACGGCCCTCAGGTGGCGCGGCCAGGCGGGCGCGCCGACCAGTTCGAGGGCGGCCTCCTGGAGCGGGCGGGGCACGAAGAAGCTGTCGACCACCTGGATGGCGCGCAGCCGGTCCAACACGGGGCCGCGGGCCGCGAGCGCGCCGACGCGCAGGCTGGGCGAGGTGGCCTTGGTCAGGGAGCGCACGTGGACGACGATCCCGTCGGCGTCCTCGGCGGCCAGGGCCGCGGGCAGCGGGCCGGCGTCCTCGTGGGCGAGGTTGCGGGCGTAGTCGTCCTCGATCACGAAGGCCCCGGCGGCCCGGGCGATCCGCAGCACCTCGGGCCGCCGCTCGGCGGAGAGCACGACCCCGGTCGGGTTCTGGAACAGCGGCTGGCAGACGAAGACCCGCGCGCCCGTGGCCTCGAACGCGGCGGCCAGCAGCTCCGGCCGGACCCCGTCGGCGTCCATCGGGACGGGCACCGGCCGGCAGCCGGAGGCGCGGGCGATGGCCAGCAGCCCGGGGTAGGTGGGCGACTCCACCAGGACGGGGGCGCCCGGCGGGGCCAGCGCCCGCAGGGCGGTGGTCAGGGCGCTCTGCCCGCCGGCGGTGATCATCACATCGGCGGCCCCGAGCGCCCCGACGGCGCCCCCGATCTCCCGGGCGAACCAGTCGCGCAGCTCGGGCAGCCCTTCCAGCGGGGGCCGCCCCCAGGCCCCGGGGCGGCGCCCGGCCCTGGCCAGGGCGGCGGCCATGGCCCGCTCGGGCTGGAGCGAGGGGTGGAGGTAGCCGCCGTTGAGCTCGATGACCCCGGGCGGGGTGGCGGCCAGCGAGGACACCAGCCCGGAGGCGTCCACGGAGCGCGGGACGACCTCCCCGGCCCCCTCCGCGCTGAGGGAGACCTCCTGCCAGGAGGTGTCCCCGGGGGTGAGGCCGGCCGCGCGAGGGTGGGCGCGGTAGGCGCCGGCGCCCGGGCGGGTGACCACGAGCCCCTCGGCGGCGAGCTGCGCGAGGGCCCGGGAGACGGTGACGGGGCTGACGCGGAAGCGCTCGACCAGGGCCCGGCTCGACGGGAGCTTTCCACCCACCGGGTAGCGGTCGAGCTCGGATCGGAGGGATTCCGCCAGTTCCGCCACACTGCTACGCTCATACATGACAGCACAGAATAGCGCTACTCGCCCGACCCCGATAGCAGTCCAGGCGGGGGGCCACAGCACGGTCCAAGCGGGGGGCCGCGGCGGTACCGTCCTCGCCCTCCTCGGGGTGGTGGCCTTCTCGCTGACCTTCCCGGCCACCGCCTGGGGCCTGGAGAGCTTCGGCCCCTGGTCGCTCGTGGCCCTGCGCAGCGCCCTGGCCGCGGTCATCGCGGGCGGCTTCCTGCTCGCCGGGCGGGTCCCGCTGCCGGCCCGTGAGCACTGGGCGGGGCTGGCCGTCGTGGCGGGCGGGGTGGTGGTGGGCTTCCCGCTGCTGACCACCCTCGCCCTGCGGACCTCCACCACCTCGCACGCCGCCGTCGTGGTGGGCCTCCTCCCGCTGACCACGGCCGCCCTGTCCGCCCTGCGCACCGGCACCCGGCCCCCGCGGGCCTTCTGGGCGGCGGCCGTCGCCGGGGCCCTGGTGGTCCTGGCCTTCACCCTGGCCCAGAGCGGCGGCGCCCCCTCCGCCGGCGACGCCTACCTGTTCGGGGCGCTGCTGGTCTGCGCCGCCGGCTACACCGAGGGCGGCCGGCTGGCCCGGCTGATGCCGGGCTGGCAGGTGATCGGCTGGGCCCTGGTGCTGTGCCTGCCGCTGGCGCTGGCCGGCTCCGTGCTCGGGCTCGCGGCCGAGCCGGTGCACCTGACCTGGCACGGAGCCGCCGGCCTGCTGTGGGCGGCGGCCGGCTCGACCTTCCTCGGGCTCTACGTCTGGTACCGCGGCATGGCCGCGATCGGGGCTCCGCGCGCCAGCCAGCTCCAGCTCGCCCAGCCGCTGCTGACCCTGGTCTGGTCGGTGGCGCTGCTGGGCGAGCGGCTGTCCCCGGCGACGCCGCTGGCCGCCGGGGCGGTGCTGGTCTGCATCACCGTGACCCAACGGGTCAAATAGCCCTGGATCGGCCTAAACTACTGGCACCGGATCGGACCTGTTCCGAGGGAGGTCAGCAGATGCGAGCGACCGAGGGCGACCAGCTGGTACAGCACGGGAGGATCGTGGGCCAGCACGACAGGGTGGGCGAGATCGTCGAGGTGCTGGGCGAGAACGGCGCGCCCCCGTACCGGGTGCACTTCCCGGACGGGCACGACGCCGTGATGTCCCCCGGCCCCGACTGCGTGGTACGCCACCCGGACAGGGCCGAGGGCACGTCCCCCACCTGGCGCTGAACCACCTGGCGCCGAACCAGCCGGCGCTGAACCAGCCGGCACCGGACCACCTGGCACACGGGGCCGCCTGACGTCCGGTCAGCGCGGCGCCGCCACCGCCTGGTAGTGGTCGGCGACGACCCGGGCCATGGCACCGTTGGGGTCCGCGGCCACCTGCTTCGCCGAGAAGTAGACGTGGCCGCGGACCTCCGCGTACTTCTTGGCGAGGGTGAGGTGCCTCGACAGCTCCGCCGGATCGCGCCAGGCGGCCGTGGAGCTGTTCGCGTCGCAGCGGTACAGCGCCTCGCCCACGTACAGGTCCACGCCCGTGCCCGCCACGGTCTTCGCCCACCAGGGCACGATCTCCGCGTAGTCCGCCTGCGGGTGGCCGATCTGCCAGTAGGCCTGGGGCACGATGTAGTCCAGCCACCCCTGGGTGACCCACTTGCGGGTGTCCGCGTACAGGTCGTCGTACGTCTGCACGCCCGCCCGCGTCGGCGAGCCGAGCGGGTCGGTGTCCCGGTTGCGCCACACCGCGAAGGGGCTGACGCCGAACCGGGCCGCCGGGCGGACCTGGCGCAGCCGCTGCGACATCTCGGACACCAGGGTGTCGGTGTTGTGCCGGCGCCAGGCGGCGCGGGTGCCGAAGGAGGCGCCGTACTCCGCGTAGGCGTCGTCGTCGTCGAAGTACTCCCCCGCCACCGGGTAGGGGTAGAAGTAGTCGTCCCAGTGCACCCCGTCGACCGGGTAGCGGGAGACGGCGTCGAGCATGGCCTCCTGCACGAAGGCCCTCACCTGGGGCAGCCCGGGGTTGTAGTAGAGCTTGCCGCCGTAGGGGACGACCCAGTCGGGGTTGCGGCGGGCCGGGTGCGCGGCGGACAGCCGGGAGGGGTCGTCGTGGTTGGCGACCCGGTACGGATTGAACCAGGCGTGCAGCTCCAGCCCGCGGGCGTGCGCCTCGGCGACCGCGGTGCCCAGCGGGTCCCAGCCCGGGTCCTGGCCCTGGGTCCCGGTCAGCCACTGCGACCAGGGCTCGCGGGCGGAGGGCCAGAAGGAGTCCGCGGCCGGCCGGACCTGGAGGATCACGGCGTTCAGCCGGCGCCGCACGGCGGTGTCGAGGAGCGCGGTGAGCTCGGCGCGCTGCGTCCGGGCGGCGAGGCCCGACGCGGAGGGCCAGTCCACGTTCTGTACGGTCGCGATCCACATCCCCCGGAACTCCCGGGCCGCCGCCCGGCCCGCTCCGCCACGTCCCCGCGCCCCCGCGGGCCCGGCGGCGGCCCGCGCGGGGCCCGCGCCCGTCGCCGCGGCCAGCACCCCCGCCGCTCCCGCCAGCAGCCCCCGCCGTCCGATGTACGCCATGTGACGACTCCGTTCCTCTCCGTGACTTCGCTCGACGAACGCCCAGCATGCCCGCCCCGCCCCGCCGCGTGCGGGAAGTACGGGAGTAACGTCGGGGGGCGTGGCGGGCGCCGGGGTGCAGTTACCACTGCCGAACTCCGGGGGACCCGCGATGGATGAGCAGCGAAAGGCACGATGTGACGGACCTCTCTACCCTCCCGACCGACATCACCAGGGTCGGCGTGGTGGGCTGTGGCCAGATGGGCGCGGGCATCGCGGAGGTGTGCGCCCGCAGCGGTCTTGAGGTGAAGGTCGCCGAGACCACCGGGGAGGCCCTGGAGATCGGGCGCACCCGGCTGCACAACTCGCTGACCAAGGCCGCCGAACGCGGCAAGATCAGCGAGGAGGAGCGCGACGCCACCCTGGCCCGCCTCAGCTTCACCACCGACCTCGGCGAGTTCGCCGACCGCGACCTGGTCATCGAGGCCGTCGTGGAGAACGAGCAGGTCAAGACGGAGATCTTCCAGGTCCTCGACCAGGTGATCACCCGCCCCGACGCGATCCTCGCCTCCAACACCTCCTCGATCCCGCTGGTCAAGCTGGCCGTCGCGACCTCGCGGCCCGACCAGGTCATCGGCATCCACTTCTTCAACCCGGCGCCCGTGCAGCGGCTCGTGGAGCTGATCCCGGCGCTGACCACCGGCGAGGAGACCGTCAAGCGGTCCGAGGCCCTGGTGCGGGACGTGCTGGGCAAGCACGCCGTCCGCGCCCAGGACCGGTCGGGCTTCGTCGTCAACGCCCTCCTGGTGCCGTACCTGCTGTCGGCGATCCGGATGTTCGAGTCGGGCATCGCCAGCCGCGAGGACATCGACAACGGCATGGAGCTCGGCTGCGCCCACCCCATGGGCCCGCTGAAGCTGTCCGACCTGATCGGTCTGGACACCATCGCCTCGATCGCCGACTCGATGTACGCCGAGTACAAGGAGCCGCTGTACGCCGCTCCCCCGCTGCTCCAGCGGATGGTCGACGCGGGCCGGCTCGGTCGCAAAACGGGCTCGGGTTTCTACCCGTACGGCTGAAACGCCGTGAATATGGTGTGAGAAGTACCTCGGTCGTCGGCGCGGCGGCCGGGGTACCGGCTAGGGTCCTCCCGGTGAACAGCTTCACGACCGCAACGGTGCGGCCCCCCACTCCTGGCGCCCCGTCCCCGTCCTCCCCGCCGGCTCCGAAGACCTCGGCCGCCGCCCGGCTCGGCTGGCTCGACGCCCTGCGCGGCTTCGCCGCCCTCGTCGTGGCCCTGCACCATTTCGGCATCCTGAACATGCTGCCGGCCGGGAAGTTCGTGGGGCGGAACTTCGACCTCGGCCTGTTCGGGGTCATGCTGTTCTTCATAGTCAGCGGCTACATCATCCCGGCCTCCCTCGAACGCCGCGGCGACGTCCGGGGGTTCTGGATCGGGCGGTTCTTCCGGATCCACCCCGCCCTGATCGTCACCATCGCCCTCTCGCTCCTGGTGCTGCCCGCCGGGGACGGCGCGATCCGCGTCCTGCGCACGGGCGACGACCTGAGCTCGCTGATCACGAACGGCCTGCTGCTGCAGGACGTGCTCGGGGTCACCAACGGCATGAACGTCACCTGGACGCTCTGCTACGAGATGGTCTTCTACTTCTTCGTCACCGCCCTGTTCACCCGCGGCCTGCACCGGCACAGCGCCTCCATCGCCGCGCTCTGCGCCGCCCTCGCCCTCGCGGTCGGCACGGCCGTCGGCGAGCGGCTGCTGACACCCGACCCCCACTCGGTACGCCTCGCCCTGCTGGTGGTCGTCCCGGTCGTGCTCGCGGGCTTCGCCGGGGTGCTCAGCGGCCGGCCCGGTCCGACCCGGGCGGGCGCGCTGCTCCTGGGCGGGCTGGGCCTGGTGCTCGTCACGCTGAACAGCCGGGCCCCCTGGTACGAGACGTGGACGATCTTCGCGACCATGTTCGCCGGCACCGCCGTCTACCGGGCGCAGCACTCCGCGCGCGGCCGCGTCCCCTCCCTGCTGGCCTGCGGCTTCGTGATCGTCTCCGGCGTGCTGGTCGGCTGGCTGTACAACCGGAACGGCCTTCAGGACCACACCTGGACGCCGGGCTGGCTGTCCTGGTCCTCGGCCTACCTGGCCGCCTGGGCCGTCTTCGGGCTGGGCTTCCTGCTGCGGCGGCGAAGCTTCCCCCGGGTGCTGACCTGGCTCGGCGCGATCAGCTTCTCCGTGTACCTGGTGCACGTCCCGTTGGCGCACGCGCTCGCGCCCGTGCTGGGGGCGCCGCTGTCGCACTCGGCATGGGGCCGGGCCGCCTGGGCCCTGCTGTTCGTCGCGGCGGTGCTGCTCGTGAGCCACCTGATGTACCGGCTGGTGGAGATCCCGGTGCAGAACCTCGGCAAGCGGGTCCAGAAGGCGGCGGCCCGGCGGTGGCCGGCCGCCGCCCGGGAGGACGGCTAACCGAGCCGCAGGTGGTGCAGCAGGAGCAGCCCGGCCGCCATGTTGGCGGCCGGGATCTCCCCGCGCCCGATCAGGTCCGGGACGAGCTTGAGCGGTACCCACTCGCGGCGCGAGGACTCGAAGCCGTCCTCCGGTTCGCCGATGAGGGTGGCCCCGTCCGCCCAGTAGAGGTGGTGGCGGGCGTCCGTGAGGCCGTTGGAGGGTTCGACGGTCATCAGGTGGTGGAGCGGGCCGGGCCGCCAGCCCGACTCCTCCTCCATCTCCCGGGCCGCCGCGGCCTCCACCGACTCCCCGTCCTCGACCACGCCCGCGGGCAGTTCCCAGCCCCAGCTGTCGGTGATGAACCGGTGCCGCCACAGCAGCAGCACCTCGTCCGCCTCGTTGACGGCGGTGGCCACGGCGACCGGGCGCAGCCGGATGACGAAGTGGTCCAGGTGCCGCCCGTCGGGGAGTTCCACGTCCGCGAGGTTCACGTCGAACCAGCGGTTCTTGTACACGGTCTGCTCGTTCAGGTTCGTCCACTGCACGGTTGTGCCGCCTTCCGCTTCGTAGGTGGCAACATGGCAGCAGCTGGAACCGTCACAGGGGAACGCGCAGCGCCCCGTCGATGAGGGCGGCCGTCTCCTCCGCACCGGCGCAGCCGCTGGCCAGCAGCGCCTCGCGGACCGTCCGCAGCCGGTCGCGCAGCCTCAGCGACTCCATCCCCCGGGCCCGTTCGGCCATTTCGGCCGCCGAGGCCACCGCCCGGTCCGCCTCCCCCTGGCGCAGCTGGATCTCGCACAGCATGGCCAGCCGGTGCACCCGCCCCCGGTCGTGCGCCGGGGTGCCCACCGCCTCGGCCGCCTGCTCGTGCGCGCCGTGCAGATCGCCCAGGCTGAGCAGCGCCTCGGCCACCTGGACGTTGACCAGCCCGGGCTGGACGTAGCCCGTCTCGGCCGGCTCGCTGCCGGGCCGGATCCGCTCGGCGGCGGTCTCGGCCCGCCCGATGCAGGCCAGGGCGGCCGCGGTGTCCCCGAGCTGGGCGTAGGCCTTGGCCTGCATCGCGTACAGGTCGGCGGCCAGCGCCGGGGTGGTCTGGCTGCCGGCGGCGCGCAGCGCGGCCTCGGCGAAGGCGACGGCCTGGCGGAAGTCCCGCAGGTGCAGGGACTGGTTGACCAGCAGGGCGATCACGTACGCCCCGAGCCCCCGGTCCCCGCTGGCCTTGGCCAGGCGCAGGGCCTGGTGGAAGTAGCGCTGGGCCAGGCCGTGCGCGTCGGAGTCGTACGCGCAGATGCCCGCGACCGCCACCAGGGACCCGGTGGCGCGGTGCAGCTGCCGCCCGACGTCGTCGGGGTAGCCGCCGCGCAGCATGGGGGCGGTCTCGCTGCCGAGGAAGCGGACGATCCGGGCCCGGGTGGCCATCCCGCCGGCCCGGCGGTACATCAGCTCGTAGTGGGCCCGGGCGGCCCGCAGGATCTCGATGTGCTCGGGGCCGATCCGCTGCGTGCCCGAGCGGGACACGTCGGCGTCCTCGGGCGGATTCTCCCACTCCCACACCGGGATCACGGCGGGGGTCCCGGTGAGGGCCTGTGCGGTGAGCTGGGCGGGCCGGCCCAGCTCGTCGGAGCGCCACAGGGCGGTGGCCCGGTCCACGAAGCCGCTGAGCCGGGTGGCGTGCGGGGTCTGCCGGCCGGGGATGCCGAGCCCGATGTCGTCGAGGCCGACGGAGCGGTGCAGGCGGCCGCCGAGCACCTCGCAGATGAGGTCGGGCACCTGGCCGCGGGGGCGCTGCCCCTTCAGCCAGCGGGAGACCGCGGTGTGTTCGTAGCGCAGCGCGAGTCCGCGGGACCGGCCCGCCTGGTTGACGTGCGCCGCGAGTCCGGCGTGGGACATGCCCGCCTCGGCGAGGAGGGCGTCGAGCAGGGCGTTGGGCTGCATGGGCCCCTCCAAGGGCTCGTCGGCATCAGGCTAGTGGCTGCGCGGTGCGCGCGGGGGGCGGTGCGGGCAATTCACACGGGGTGTGAAGCAAGAACTCGCATAAATGCGATACGCACCCTGCCGCGGAGGGGTCGTGCCGCGCTTCACTTAAGAGCCTCGCCAAGGAGGCCGCCCGGTCGTCGGCTCCCCCTCGTACAGTGCGACGACCCGGCAACGCGCCGCCCGCCCTGCTGTCTGCCCGACACTCCATGGCGGGCGGGCGGCGCACCAAGGCTCCGCGGGGGCCGCCCGGTTGGTCGCCGGGTCCCCCGCCGAGCCCGGCCGGTTCCGCACCGGGTCCGTCCACCGGCCCGGTGCGGAGCGGCTCCCCCGGTGACACGGATCCGCCCGGGCCGTTCCACTCCCCCCGGCCGGCCGGGTCCGGTCCCCGGTTCAGGGGCGGTCGTTGCGCAGCGCGAGCAGCGCGACGTCGTCGGCGAGGCGCCCGCCGGTGTGGCGCAGCAGGGCGGCGTGCACGCCCGCGACCAGCCGCGCGGGCGTGAGCGTCCGGCGTTCCGCGAGGAAGCGGGCCAGGGGGAAGAAGCGGCCCTGGCCGTCGCGGGCGTCCTCGGCGCCGTCGGTGTGGAGTAAGAGGGCCTCTCCGGGGCGGAGTTGGCCGAGGTCCTGCGGTCGCACCGTCGCGGGTACGGGCGCCACCCCGAGCGGCGGCCAGGTCTCGCCCCCGTCCAGCACCCGCACGTCGGTGTGGAGCCGCGCGGGCGGGAGCGGGGGAAGGGCGGGCAGGGGTGCCGCCCCGCAGGGTTGCGGGACGGCCGCCGGGCGCAGGAGGTACGGCCACGGGTGGCCGCAGTTCAGGGCCTGGACCGTGTGGTCCGGGGCGATCTGGAGCAGCAGGACCGTGACGAAGTCCTCCGCCACCGGCGACTCCGGCTCCGCCGGACAGGCCGAGGGGTGCTCCGCGCGGGCCCGTTCGCGCAGGTGCCGCTGGAGCGAGCGCTCCATCCGCCGCAGCACCCCGCCCAGGGCCGGCTCGTCGTACGCCGCCTCGCGGAAGGACCCCAGGACCGCCGCGGCCGCGCCCAGCGCCGGGAGCCCGTGGCCCCGTACGTCCCCGATCACCACCCGCACCCCGTACGCCGTCGGCACCGCCTCGTACAGGTCGCCGCCCACCGCCGCCCCCCGGCTCGCGGACAGCTGGGCGGCGCACAGCGCCAGGCCGTCGATCCGTCCGGGCAGCGGCCGCAGCAGGACCCGCTGCGTGGCCCCGGCGATCTCCCGCGCGCGCCGCAGCTCGCCGACCAGGCCGCGCCGGGTGTACAGGGCGGATCCCATGGCCAGGACCAGGAAGGCCGCGCAGCTGGCGAGGCTGGACCCCAGCGGCCCCGGGGTGGACAGCTCCCAGGACACCGCGGCGCCGCCCCAGGCGAGGACGCACCCCAGGCGCGCCCGGTGCATCTCCCGGCGCGTGATCATCCGCAGGACGCTCCCCTCCGGCTCGTCGGCCGGAACGATTGTGTCGACCTCCTGACGTACCGGACACGGCCGGGAGCCGTTCTCACCCGAATGAGTGAGCCTTGCCCCGATATGCCTGAGGGGCCCGTCCGGTGGTCCGGACGGGCCCCTCAGCGGGTCCTGCTCACGGTGGGTCAGGCGCCGCGCAGCACCGCCCCGGTGCGCTCGCCGGCGAGGGCCACCGCCGCGTCGCGCGCGGCCGTGGACTCCTCGGCGGTCAGGGTGCGGTCGGGCGCGCGGAAGCGCAGCGCGTAGGCGAGGGACTTCTTGCCCTCGCCGACCTGCTCACCGGTGAACACGTCGAACAGCCGCAGCGATTCGAGCAGTTCGCCGGCGCCCTCGCGCAGCGCGGCCTCCACGGCCGCGGCCGGGACGGACGCGTCCACGATCAGCGCGACGTCCTGGGTCGCCACCGGGAAGGTGGAGATCCGGGGCGCCTGGAGGGCCTCGCCGCCGGCCGCCGCGAGGCGGTCGAGGTCGAGCTCCATGGCGCTGGTGCGGGCCGGCAGGCCGAGGGCCTTGACCACGCGCGGGTGCAGCTCACCGGCGTGGCCGACGACCGTCTCGACGCCGTCGAGGGTCACGACCAGCTCGGCGCAGCGGCCGGGGTGCCACGGACCGTACTGGCCCTGGCGGACGACCAGCTCGGCGCCGGCCTCGACGGCCAGCAGGCGGGCGGCCTGGACCGCGTCGGCCCAGTCCGCCGGACGGCCCTTGCCCCACCAGCCGGCCTGCTCGCGCGCACCGGCCAGCACGACCGCGGCGTACCGCGGCTGCGCGGGCAGGGCCGCGTCCAGGGTGGCGATCTCCTCGTCCGTGGGACGGCGGTCGACCGGCAGGCGGACGGCCGTACCCGGCTGCTCACCGGCGCGGAAGACCGAGCCGGTCTCGAACAGCGCCAGGTCGTGGCTGCCGCGGCTGTCGTTGCGGCGCAGCGCCCCGAGGAGGCCCGGCAGCAGCGTGGTGCGCAGCGCCGGCTCCTCGTCGGAGAGCGGGTTGACGAGCTTGACGACCCGGCGGCCCGCGTCGTCCGCGGGCAGCTGGAGTTGGTCCAGGACGCCCTCGCCGATGAACGGGTAGCTGAGCGCCTCGACGTAGCCGGCTCCGGCCAGGGCGCGGCCGACGCGGCGGTGCAGCTGCTGGCGCGGGGTCAGGCCGCGGCCGGAGGGCACCTGCGGGAGGGTGGACGGGAGGTTCCCGTAGCCCTCCAGGCGGATGACCTCCTCGGCGAGGTCGTTGGGCGCGGCGAGGTCGGGCCGCCACGAGGGGACGGTGACGACGAGCTCGTCCTGGCCGTAGACGTCGCAGCCGATCTCCTGGAGGCGGCGCACGACGGTCTCGCGGCCGTAGTCCATGCCCGCGACCCGGTCCGGGTGGTCGGCGTGCATCGCGATGGTGCGCGGGGCGCCCGGGGCGATGAGCTCGGTGACCCCGGCCTCGGCGGTGCCGCCCGCGAGCAGCACGAGGAGGTCGACGGTGCGCTGCGCGGCCGCGGCGGCGGCCAGCGGGTCGACACCGCGCTCGAAGCGCTTGGAGGCCTCGGAGGACAGCTTCAGGCGGCGGGCGGTGCGCGAGATCGACACGGAGTCGAAGTGCGCGGCCTCGATCACCACGTCGGTGGTGCCGGTGACGACGCCGGTCGACCCAGAGGGATCGAACGCAGTGGTGACGGAGTCGGCGATCTCGGTGTTGGCGCCGCCCATGACACCGGCGAGCCCGATCGGGCCGCTGTTGTCGGTGATCACCAGGTCCTCGGCGTCGAGGGTGCGCTTGACCCCGTCGAGGGTGATCAGTTCTTCACCCTGTTCGGCCCGCCGAACACCGATCTCGCCATGCAGAGACGAGCGGTCGTAGGCGTGCAGCGGCTGGCCCAGTTCGAGCATCACGTAGTTGGTGATGTCGACGGCGAGGGAGATCGGGCGCATGCCGGCCTTCTGGAGGCGGCGGGTGAGCCAGATCGGGGAGCGCGCCTCGGGGTCGAGGCCGGTCACCGTGCGGGCGGTGAAGCGGTCGCAGCCCTGCGGGTCGGAGATCTTCACCGCGTAGCCGTACGAGTTCGGCGCGGGGACGTCGAGCAGCGCCGGGTCGCGCAGCGGCAGGCCGTAGGCGGTGGCGGCCTCGCGGGCCACACCGCGCATCGACATGCAGTAGCCGCGGTCCGGGGTGATGTCGATGTCCAGGACCTCGTCGATCAGCTGGAGCAGCTCGATCGCGTCGGTGCCCGGCTCGTACTCCGGCGGCAGCACGATGATGCCGTGCGTGCCGTCGTCGCCCATGCCGAGCTCCTCGCCGGAGCAGATCATGCCGTGCGAGGTCTTGCCGTACGTCTTGCGCGAGGCGATCGCGAAGTCGCCGGGCAGGACGGCGCCGGGCAGGACCACGACGACCTTGTCGCCGACGGAGAAGTTCCGGGCGCCGCAGACGATCTCCTGCGGCTCGCCGGTGCCGTTGGCCTGGCCGACGTCGACCGTGCAGAAGCGGATGGGCTTGCGGAAGCCCTCGAGCTCCTCGATGGTCAGCACCTGGCCGACGACGAGGGGGCCCTTGAGGCCGGCGCCGAGCTGCTCGACGGTCTCGACCTCGAGGCCGGCGTCGACCAGCTTGGCGGCCACGTCACGGCCGGTCTCGCCCGCGGGGAGGTCGACGTACTCCCGCAGCCAGGAAAGCGGGACGCGCATCAGATCTCACTCCCGAACGGCCGGGTGAAGCGCACGTCACCCTCGACCATGTCTCGCATGTCTTCAACGTTGTGACGGAACATCAGCATCCGCTCGATGCCGAAGCCGAAGGCGAAGCCGCTGTACTTCTCGGGGTCCACACCGCAGGCGACGAGCACCTTGGGGTTGACCATGCCGCAGCCGCCGAGCTCGATCCAGCCCTCGCTGGAGCAGGTACGGCAGGGGCGGTCGGGGTTGCCCACCGACGCGCCGCGGCAGACGTAGCACTGCATGTCCATCTCGGCGGACGGCTCGGTGAAGGGGAAGAAGTGCGGGCGCAGGCGCGTGGTGGTCTGCTCCCCGAAGAGCTCCTTGACCATGTGGTCGATGGTGCCCTTGAGGTCGGCCATGGTCAGGCCCTCGTCGACGGCGAGGAGCTCGACCTGGTGGAAGACCGGGGTGTGCGTCGCGTCGAGCTCGTCGGTGCGGTACACGCGGCCCGGGCAGACGATGTAGACGGGGGGCTTGCGCTCCAGCAGCGAGCGCGCCTGCACCGGGGAGGTGTGGGTGCGCAGCACGACGCCGGACTCGTCGCCCTGGGTGCCCTCGGGGCCCTGGACGAAGAAGGTGTCCTGCATCTGGCGGGCCGGGTGGTCGGGCGTGAAGTTGAGGGCGTCGAAGTTGAACCACTCCGCCTCGACCTCGGGACCTTCCGCGACCTCGTAGCCCATGCCGACGAAGATGTCCGCGATGCGGTCCATCAGCGTGGTCAGCGGGTGGCGGGCGCCGGCGGGCACGCGGTCGTAGGGCAGCGTGACGTCCACCGCCTCCTCGACCAGCACCCGCTCGTCGCGCTCGGCCTCCAGGGCGACCGTGCGGGCCCCGAAGGCCTTGTTCACGGCGCCGCGGGCCTGTCCGACGCGCTTGCCCGCCTCGGCCTTGGCCTGGGGCGGCAGGGCGCCGATCTCGCGGTTGGCGAGCGCGAGGGGCGAGCGGTCGCCCATGTGCGCGGTCTTCGCCTCGCGGAGTTCGTCGAGGTCGCCGGCGGACGCGAAGGCGGCGAGCGCCTCGTCCCGCATGCGCTCGATCTCTTCCGGTTTCAGTGCCTCGACCTCGACAGGGTCGTACGACTTGTTCGGTGCGGACATCTCTTCCCGTACTTCCGATGGCTGGCTGGTGGGTCCCCGCACGACGCGCACGACTCGATCGCTGATCGGTGTGATCGGCACAAGGACACAAAGGTGCCAAAGGACGAGTCTAAGGGCCGCCGGGGGTGAGGAAGCCCGTGGGCCGCCTGGCGAGACTCTCCGCAGGGTTACTGGGTGAGGTAGGCCGGCGCGCTCACGGGCAGCATAAATCGGAACTCCGCGCCGCCGCCGGGTCCGCGCCCGACGGTGATGGTGCCGCCGTGGGCCTCCACGATGCCCTTGACGATGTACAGGCCCAGGCCGGTGCCGCCGCGCTTGCTCCCCCGCCAGAAGCGGGTGAAGACGCGGGCCATCGACTCCTCGGGGATCCCCGGGCCTTCGTCGGTCACGGTGACGGCTGTTCCCTTCTCGCACGGCGCTACGTCGATGGTGACCGTTCCGTCGCCGTGCCGCACCGCATTTTCGAGGAGGTTGCCCAGGATCTGGTCGATCTTGTCCGGGTCGGCCCACAGGTCGGGCAGCGGGCGGCTGACCCGTACGAGGAACCGCTCGGGGGCCTGGCCGTTCGCGGTGAGGGCCTGGACGTGCCGGCCGACGGCGGCGGCGATGTCCACGGGCTGGCGGCGCACCTCCAGGCGGCCGGAGTCGATGCGGGAGATGTCGAGGAGTTCGGCGATCAGCCGGGTGACGCGGTTGGCGTCGGCGTCGACGGTCTCCAGCATCAGCCGCTTCTGGTCGTCGGTGAACCGCTCCCATTTGGCGAGCAGGGTCGCCGTGAACCCCTTGACGGAGGTCAGCGGGGAGCGGAGCTCGTGCGCGACGGTGGCGATCAGCTCGGCGTGGCTGCGCTCGGTGCGGCGGCGGGCCTCGGTGCCGCGCAGGGTGACCACGAGGCGGCTGAGCGGGCCGGTGGGGTGGGTGCGCACATAGGCGGCGGAGACCAGCACCTCGCGGCCGCCGGGCAGCAGCAGGTTCCGTTCGGGCTGGCCGCGCCGGGTGGCCAGGCCCCCGTAGGGGTCGGTCAGCGTCCACCAGCGGCGGCCCTCCAGGTCCTCCAGCGGGAGCGCGCGCTCGATGCGGGCGCCGAGGGCCTGGCCCGCCGCGATGGCGGTGATCCTGGAGGCGGCCCGGTTGAAGCAGACGACGTGCCCGGTGTGGTCGGCGACGACCAGCCCGTCCGGCAGCGCGTCGGGGTCCAGGGCGAAGGCCCCGTCCGGGGTGTCCCGCGACCGCTCCGCGGCTGCCTCGGTCACCGGCGAGCTGTTCGTGCCGACGGTCATGTCCCCGTACCCCACATCTCCGGGTAGCTCAGTGGGCCCCCCGGACGGCCACATTACTAGCTGGGGGTCACGGAGCGGCACCCTCCGGGCGCCCGCTGTGCACGCGCGGACGCGTAGAGGCACACGGCGGCGGCGGTGGCGAGGTTCAGGCTCTCGGCCTTGCCGTGGATCGGGACCCGGACGACGGCGTCCGCGAGCGCCCGGGTCTCCTCGGGCAGGCCCCAGGCCTCGTTGCCGAAGACCCAGGCCGAGGGGCCGCCCATGGTGCCGGCGTCGAGCTCGGCGTCCAGGTCGTCCTGCCCGGCCCCGTCGGCCGCGAGGATCCGTACGCCCGCCGCCCGCAGCCCCTCCACGGCCTGCTCGACGGGGACGCCGACGGCCACCGGGAGGTGGAAGAGGGAGCCCACGGAGGCGCGGACGGACTTGGGGTTGTAGAGGTCGACGGAGGCGTCGGTCAGCACCACCGCGTCGGCGCCGGCGGCGTCCGCGCAGCGCAGGACCGTGCCGGCGTTCCCGGGGTCGCGGACGTGGGCGAGGACGGCGACCAGCTTGGGCCCGGACCGGAGGATCTCCTCGAAGGGGGAGTCCAGGAAGTGGCAGACGCCGACGAGCCCCTGGGGGGTGACGGTCTGCGAGACCTCCGCGAGCACCTCGTCCGAGGCGTGGTGCACCCGTGCCCCGCCCAGCAGGGCGGCCTCGACGATGTCGGCGTAGCGCTCGGCGGCCTCGACGGTGGCGAACAGCTCGATCAGGGTCGCGCCCTGGGAGCCGCGGTGCTCGACCGCCTCGCGGACGGCCTGAGGGCCCTCGGCGAGGAACCTGCGCTCCTTGGTGCGGAAGTTGCGCCGCGCCAGCCGCCGTGCGGCGGCCACCCGCGGGGATCGGGGGGAGATCAGCTCGGCGGGGGTGGGCATGCTCAGGGTTCTCTCTCGGGTGGTCCGGTGCGCGGCCGGGGCCGTGCGGGGCGGGGCGAACGCACACGGACCCGCAGGCGAGCGCCTGCGGGTCCGTGGGTGCCGGCCCAGTCCATCGGGCCGGCGAATGCCTTACGCGGCGGCCTTGGGCGCGTTCACGTCGGCCGGGAGGGCCTTCTGCGCGACCTCGACGAGCGCGGCGAACGCGTTGGCGTCGTTGACGGCCAGCTCGGCCAGGATCTTGCGGTCCACCTCGATGTTGGCGGCCTTCAGACCCTGGATGAGGCGGTTGTACGTCATGCCGTTCTGGCGGGCAGCGGCGTTGATGCGCTGGATCCACAGCTGACGGAAGTCGCCCTTGCGCTTCTTGCGGTCGTTGAAGTTGTAGACCAGCGAGTGGGTGACCTGCTCCTTGGCCTTGCGGTACAGGCGCGAACGCTGACCGCGGTAGCCGGAGGCCGCCTCGAGGATCGCCCGGCGCTTCTTGTGGGCGTTTACTGCCCGCTTGACGCGTGCCACTTTTTACTCCTTGTAGCGGGGCCGTGGGTGTCTTCACACGGCCCGGAAATTCGATGGGGTCCCGGTCCGACGTTCATCCGCTCCCGGTACGGGAGCGAGGACGTCAGATGCCGAGAAGCTTCTTGATCTTCGCGGCGTCGCCGGGAGCCATCTCCGCGTTGCCGGTGAGGCGACGGGTGACGCGGGACGACTTGTGCTCGAGCAGGTGGCGCTTGCCGGCGCGCTCGCGGAGCACCTTGCCGGAGCCGGTGACCTTGAAGCGCTTCTTGGTACCGCTGTGCGTCTTGTTCTTCGGCATGGCGCCGTTATCTCCTCGTCGGTGGCGCTCCCACCGGTCCTCGCGGACCGGCGGACGGGAGCGTCATGTTGTATGGGTGATCCGAGACGGGCTGCCCCGGGATCAGGCCTCGGCGGACCCGTCGGCCTCGACCTCGGGGGCCGGGGCGGCGGCGTCGGCCTCCGCGGCGTCGGCCTCGGCGGCGTCAACCTCGGCCGGAGCGGCCTCGGCGGTACCGCCCAGACGCTCGGCCTTGCGCGCGGCCTGGGCCTCGCGGGCTTCGGCCATCGCCTCGGTCTTCTTCTTGTGCGGACCGAGAACCATGATCATGTTCCGGCCGTCCTGCTTCGGGTTCGACTCGATGAAGCCGAGGTCCTGGACGTCCTCCGCGAGACGCTGCAGCAGTCGGTAGCCGAGCTCCGGCCGGGACTGCTCGCGACCACGGAACATGATCGTGATCTTGACCTTGTCGCCCTGCTTGAGGAACCGGACGACGTGACCCTTTTTGGTGTCGTAGTCGTGCGGGTCGATCTTCGGCCGGAGCTTCATCTCCTTGATGACCGTGTGCGCCTGGTTCTTGCGCGCCTCACGGGCCTTCATGGCCGACTCGTACTTGAACTTGCCGTAGTCCATGAGCTTGCAGACCGGCGGGCGAGCGGAAGCCGCGACCTCGACCAGGTCCAGGTCGTACTCCTGTGCGAGCTCAAGCGCCTTCGCAAGCGGGACGATGCCCACCTGTTCGCCGCTGGGACCGACGAGTCGCACCTCAGGGACGCGAATCCGATCGTTGATGCGGGGCTCGGTGCTGATGGATCCTCCTCGGTAGCACCACACGGCTGCCTGGCAGACAGCCGCTGACGTCTTTTGTCGTCAGACTCACCGCGGCGGAGAAATAAAAATGCCCCGCCGGGCACAGGCAGGGGCTCCAAAACAACCGGAGCACCGCCGCGTGCGAACCGCGGGGCGCGAATCAGCGATTTTCCATCGTCCGTACGGAACGATGGATACCGCCTGACCGGATGACCCGCCTCCCCGGAGGGCGGTCGGGTGGGAGATCGGAGCCTCCACTTGTGGGCCGGGCACATAGGTGTCCGACCGGTCGATGTAGATACTACCCCACGCAAGGCAAGGCCGCCGCACGACCTATCGTGGAGCGCATGACTGACGCGACGCCCTCCGATTCCACCCCTCCCGACTACGACGAGATGACCCGCGACATCGCGGACGTCCCGGCCGTCGAGGTCATCACCACGGTGGCCGTCCACCTGCTGAGCGCCGCGGCGGTCAACCTGGGCCTGGACAAGCCGGACTCCGAGCACAAGGACCTCGACGAGGCCCGCAAGCTGATCACCGCCCTGGCCGGCCTGGTCAGCGCCAGCGCCACCGAGATCAGCTCCTTCCACGCGGCCCCGCTGCGCGACGGCCTGAAGTCGCTCCAGCTGGCCTTCCGCGAGGCCTCCCTCGTCCCGGACGAGCCGGGCCAGGGCCCGGGCGAGAAGTTCACGGGGCCGGTCTACGCCTGAGCCGCCATGGGGGGACGGTCACGGTCCCCCGCCCACTGAGTCCGTTACACGTGCCGAAGGGCCGTCCGCCAGGTCGCGGACGGCCCTTCGGCACGAGTGCGGCACGTGTAACGGGCCCTCAGCGCGCGAACAGCGCCTCGCCCGGCGGCACCGGGGCACCGGCCGGGAGCAGGGCCAGGTCCAGGCCGCGCACCAGGCGCCCGCGCAGGGTCTCGTCCGCCGCGAGCGCCTCGGCCACCCGGCGGGCGGCGGGGGCGACCGGCGCCCCCTCGGACAGCACGATGGCGAGGGTGCCGTCGGCGGCGTCCCCGCCGGGGCCCAGGTGGGCGCGGAGCACCGCCGGCTCGGCGGCCACCGCGGCCCGTACCGCCGCGCGCACGGCCGGGTCGGCCAGCGGGTCGGCGTCGGTGCGCCCCTCGGCCAGCGCGAGCAGCGCGGAGCCGGTCAGCTGGTAGGGGACGGGGCCGGCGAGGTCGAGGACGATCGTGTCGGCCTTCTCGTGCGCGGCGGCGGCCAGGGCCTGGTGCAGCGGGACCGCCACCGGGCGGGCCGCCGGGTCCCACAGGGCCAGGGAGGCGATGGAGGTGAAGGCGGGCAGGGCCCTGCGGTCGCCGGCCGTGAGGGTGGGGACGGCCATGTCGCTGGTCTTCTCGCGCTTCAGGCCCGTCTCCGGGTCGGTCTCTACCTCGCCGAGCACCGCCACGACGGGCACCAGCAGGCGGGCGTCCTTCAGGGCCGCCAGCAGCTCGGGCTCACGTCCCCGGTCCTCGGCCCAGGCGGCCAGGGCCGCGCTCAGCCGGGGGTCGGCGGTGCCGTCGTCGTCGGAGAAACCGGGGTCTGGAATGTTCTTGGTCGCCACAATGACCCGACCCTATCCCGCCGGGTCCGGGTCCGGGTCCGCGGCGTCCCGCCGTGCGGGGCGCGGGCGGCGGGCCAGTACCGCGGCCAGCACCAGCAGCGCCGCTCCCCCGGCGGCGGCGGCCGGGGCGGCGCGGCGAGAGGGGTGTGCGGTGGCGGTGACCGGATCGGGGCCGGTGCCGAAGAACCGCCGCTCGGCCGGGACGGCCACGGGGACCGGGGCCTCGGGGCGCAGCGCTCCGGCGGCCTGGAGGGCGGCGACCGGGTCCACCGTGCCGTGGCCGCGGGCGTCGTCGCGGCCGCCGGGCGGGCGGGCGGTGGCGGTGTCCTCCAGCAGCTTCTTGACCTGCGCCGGGGACAGGCCGGGGTGGGCGGCCTTGACGAGGGCCACGGTGCCGGAGACGAAGGCCGCGGCCGCGCTGGTGCCCCAGCCCTCGTAGTAGGCGCGGTCGGGGTCGGCGAGGACCACGTCGACGCCGGGGGCGCTGACGGTGGCGTACCAGTGGCGGGTGGAGAAGGAGGCCCGGCGGCCCTGGCGGTCCACGGCGGCGACCGAGATGACCCCGGGGTAGGCGGCGGGGTAGGAGGTGTGGTCCCCGCGTTCGCCGCCGTTGCCGACGGAGGCGACGACGACCACGCCCTTGGCGAGGGCGTACTGGACGGCCTCGTCCTCGGCGGATTCGTGGTGGGCGGTGTCGCTGTCGTCGCCGAGCGACATGTTGATCACGTCGGCGCCGTGGTCGGCGGCCCAGCGGATGCCTTCGGCGAGGGCCCCGGTCTTGCTGTCACGGGCCTTGGCCCGGCCCGGGTCGGCCTCCTCCAGGATCACCCGGACGGGCAGGATCCGGGCGTGCGGGGCGATGCCGAGGACGCCCTGGCCGCGGGCCGGGCCGTGGCCGTGGCCGGCGATGATGCCGGCCATGGCGGTGCCGTGGCGCGCCCAGGCGCGGTCGCCGGGGCCGGCGCCCATGCCGACGAGGTCGGTGCCGTCGAGGACCTGGCCGTCGAGGTCGGGGTGGCCGGAGTCGACGCCGGTGTCGAGGACGGCGACGGTGATCCCGTCGCCCTGGGTGATGCCCCAGGCCTCCTCGGCGCGCAGGGCGAGGAGCCCCCACTCGCGGTCGCGGATGGTGTCGGCGGCCGCGGGCGGTGCGGCGACGGCCACGAGCAGCGCGGCCAGCGCGGCGGCGGCCCCGCCCGCGCGCAGGGCGGTCCTCCCCGGCCTCGCCGTCGACGCGGGCGGCGCGGGGGGCGCGGCGGCCTTCGGGGCCGCGGCCCGTGGCCTGCCGGGGCGCGGCCGGGGGGTGCGGGTCATCGGGAGGGCTCCTGGCGCGGGCGTGCGGCGGCGGCCTGCGCGGGCTCGGTGGAGCGGGGGGCGGCGAGGGCGCCGAGGGTGCGTTCGACGCGGACCGCGAGGGCCTTGGCCTCGTGGCCCAGGCCCGCTTCGGCGACGGTGCCGGTGCCGCTCTGGGCGGCGGCCTCCTCGGCCGGGACGGGGGCCTCCACGGTGCGCCCGTCGGCGAAGGCGGAGACGGCGTAGACCACGGCGGGGGCCTCGGCGACGACCCCGGCGGTCCAGGCTGCGCGGCGTGAGTCGGCGTACCCGTAGGCGGGCGGGACGGGGAGGCGGCCGCGGAGCCCGTCCATGGTGCGGGCGTCGGCGGGGGTGAAGACGAGGCCGACGGTGATCAGGCTGCTGCGGGTGGAGTCCGTGTAGGTGGCGCGGAGCACACGGGTGCAGCCGGTGGCGGTGAGCGCGGCGTGCCAGTCGGCGGGGAGGGTGGCGGCGCAGTCGGCGTCGGGCGCGAGGGCGATCCGGGTCCAGGTGCGGCTCGCGCCGCCGGGGCCGGCCTCGCGGTCCTCCAGTACGGGAGGGAGCAGGCCGTCCACGGGGGCGGTGTGCCAGAGGGCCGCGGCCTTGCGGTAGGCGGCGTCGGGGGGCAGCGGGCGGTGGTCGGCGCGGTACTGGCTCCAGGTGGTGGCGGCGCCTCCGGCGAGGAGGGCGGAGCCGAGCAGGGCGCTGAGGACGGCGGCGGTGACGCGGGCCGGGTGACGGCGCGGCAGGGGGGTCGGCGGTGGCTGCTGCCAGGGGTCGTCGAGGACCTCGGTCCGCGGTGTCGTCGTGGTCATGCGGCGGCTCCGCCCCCCGTTCCGTACGGCTGCCTGCCCGTACTCTACGGGGCCGCCGACCCGGCCGGGCCGGGGCCGGGTCGGTGCGACCCCTACCCGTGGGTACGGCGGTCTGGCAAGCTGCGGCCCATGACTTCGGACCGGGCCCGGTACGACCGGGCGACCGCGCGTCTCGACGCGCCGCTGGCCATCGTGGACCTGGACGCCTTCGACGCGAACGCCGGTGATCTGGTGCGCCGGGCGGGCGGGAAGCCGGTCCGGGTGGCCAGCAAGTCGGTGCGGTGCCGGGCGCTGCTCGAACGGGTGCTGGCCCGGCCGGGGTTCGCGGGGATCATGTCGTACACGCTGGCCGAGTCGCTGTGGCTGGCGCGGTCCGGGTTCGAGGACGTGCTGCTGGCCTATCCGTCCGCGGACCGGGGCGCGTTCGCGGAGCTGGCCGGGGACCCGAAGCTGGCCGCCGCCGTCACGGTGGTGGTGGACGATCCCGCGCAGCTGGACCTGATCGAGGGTGCGCGGGCCGGCGGCGCCGAGGAGATCCGGGTCTGTCTGGAACTGGACACCTCGCTGCGGCTGTTGGGCGGCCGGGTCCGGGTCGGGGCGCGGCGCTCGCCGCTGCGCGAGCCGGAGCAGCTGGCGGAGCTGGCGCGGGCGGTGGCCGCCCGGCCGGGGTTCCGGGTGGTGGGGCTGATGGCGTACGAGGGGCACGTGGCCGGGGTCGGGGACGCGGTGGCCGGGCGGCCGGTGCGGTCGCGGATGATCCGGCTGATGCAGGGGGCGGCCCGCAGGGAGCTGGCGGCGCGGCGGGCCGAGGTGGTGCGGGCCGTGCGGTCGGTGGTGCCGGACCTGGAGTTCGTCAACGGCGGTGGTACGGGGAGCGTGGCGGAGACGGCCGCCGAGGAGGCGGTGACGGAGATCGCGGCCGGTTCGGGGCTGTACGTGCCGCGGCTGTTCGACAACTACACCTCGTTCCGGGGGCGTCCGGCGGCGCTGTTCGCGCAGCCGGTGGTGCGCCGGCCGGGGGTGGGGGTGGTGACCGTGCTGGGCGGCGGGTATCCGGCGTCGGGGGCGGCGGGGGCCGACCGGCTTCCGGTGCCGTACCTGCCCGCGGGGCTGCGCTACGACCCGCAGGAGGGGGCGGGCGAGGTGCAGACCCCGCTGCTGGGGAGCCCGGCCGACGACCTGCTGATCGGCGACCGGGTGTGGTTCCGGCACGCGAAGGCCGGGGAGCTGTGCGAACGGTTCGACACCCTGCACCTGGTGGAGGGTGACCGGGTCACGGCGTCCGTGCCGACGTACCGGGGCGAGGGGCTGACCTTCCTGTAGCGGGCCGTCAGAACACGGTGTCCGCCTGGTCGGGGATGACGCTCGTGTCGCCCCGCCGGACGGGGCCCGGCGTGCCGTCGTGGTCGGTGTAGCCGGTGGTGGAGCAGGGGTAGGGGGTCGTCTTCTGCTTCTTGGGTTCCATGAACATCGGGTTCACGATCCACTTGCCGTCGCTGTTGTCGTAGGCCCGGCACATGAGTTCGTTCTTGTTGCGGTTGAGCACCAGGCGCAGGGCGGTGGCGTCGCGCAGGAAGGTGACGTCGGTGTCGGAGTCGCCGGCGGCGAAGACCTGTCGGCGGGCGGCGGGCTGGACCTTCTCGGCGGCCGCGCCGCGGACGCCGAAGACCTCCTTGTTGATCCAGCAGCGCTTGCCGTCCACGTAGGTGATCATCGTGTCGGCGCCGTCGGCGACGGAGCCGCAGCCTTGGAGGTGGGCGGTGAGCCTGCCGTCGCGGGTGGTGTTGCGGATGCCGATGACGTGGTCGGCGGCGACGCCGACGCCCTGGGCCCAGACCTCGACGACGGGCTGGGGGGAGGCGGAGCTGATCCAGACGTCGAAGCCCGCGCGGCGGAGGTTGGCGATCAGGTCGCGCTGCGGGTCGTAGTAGCGGACCCAGCCGGTGGCGGTGCCGGTGCCGACCTGCTGCTTGGCGCCGATGGGCGCGGCGAGGTTCTCGGTGCGGGCGGCGGCGGCGAAGCCGCGGACCTGGGTCGCGGTCCAGCCCTGGAGGAGCTGGGGCAGCCAGGCGTAGGCGGGTTCGATGGTGCGGTGGTCCCAGCCGGCGAAGGCGGCGGCGCCGGTGCGGGTGGCGGCGGTGCCGTAGACGGAGTTGAGCTCGTCGGCGCAGGCCGCGCCCTCGGGGGTGCCGGTGGACAGGGGCGCGCCGGGGCGGGCGAGGGGGCCGCAGGCGGTGGCGAGGGCCTGGGCGGCGGCGGGGGTGAGGTAGCGGCTGGTGCTCTTCCAGTCGGCGGGCTGGCGGATCTTGCCGTTGCGCAGGAGCCAGAACATGGTGGCGTCGCCGACGTCGTTCTTGACGACGGTGTTGTCCCAGTCGAAGACGGCGACGGGCTTGTTCCGGTTGGGGCGGTAGGGGTTGCAGCTGCCGTACTGGTCGATGAGCTGCTGGAGGCGGGCCTGGTTGTCCCCGTACCAGCCCGCGGCGAGCTTCGGGGTGGCGCAGGCGTGGTGCGCGGCCTGGGCGGGGGCGGCGGCGGTGAGGGCGCCGGCGGCCATCGCGAGGGCGGCGCCTGCCGCCTGGAGCCTGCGGCGGGTGCTGGGTCGGGTCACGGGGGTGGGCACTCCTGGTTCTCGTACAAGATCGTCGGGGACGGTAGAGCACGACAGCCGGGCGTCGTGCGACGCCCGGCTGTCGTGGGGGTGAGGCGGGGGTGAACGTTTAGAGAGGAGTGACGTACGCGCCCGAGATGCCGCCGTCGACGAGGAAGTCGGTGGCGTTGATGAAGGAGGAGTCGTCGCTGGCGAGGAAGGCCACGGCGGCGGCGATCTCGGCGGGTTCGGCGAAGCGGCCGAGCGGGATGTGCACCAGGCGGCGGGCGGCCCGCTCGGGGTCCTTGGCGAACAGCTCCTGCAGCAGCGGGGTGTTGACGGGTCCCGGGCACAGGGCGTTGACGCGGATGCCCTCGCGGGCGAACTGGACGCCGAGTTCGCGGGACATGGCCAGCACGCCGCCCTTGGAGGCGGTGTAGGAGATCTGGGAGGTGGCGGCGCCCATGATGGCGACGAAGGAGGCGGTGTTGATGATGGAGCCGCGGCCCTGGCGCTGCATGTAGGGCAGGGCGGCCTTGCAGCAGAGGTACACGGAGGTGAGGTTGACGTCCTGGACGCGGCGCCAGGCGTCGAGCTCGGTGGTGAGGATGGAGTCGTCGTCCGGGGGCGAGATGCCGGCGTTGTTGAAGGCGATGTCGACGGAGCCGTAGGTGTCGAAGGCCGTCTTGAACAGGGCGTCGACCTGCTCCTTGTCGGTGACGTCGACCTGGACGAAGGTGCCGCCGACCTCCTCGGCGGCGGCCTTGCCGGCGAGGGGGTCGATGTCGGCGCAGACGACGTTGGCGCCCTCGGAGGCCAGGCGGCGGGCGGTGGCGAGGCCGATGCCGCTGCCGGCTCCGGTGATGACGGCGGTGCGGCCGACCAGGCGGCGGCAGACGATCTCTTCGGTGGGGTCGGTCATGGGGTTCAGGCCTCCGTGCTGATGAAGACGTTCTTGGTCTCGGTGAATGCGGTGAGGGCGTCGGGTCCGAGCTCGCGGCCGAGTCCGGACTGCTTGTATCCGCCGAAGGGGGTCCAGTAGCGGACGCTGCTGTGGGAGTTGACGGAGAGGTTGCCGGCCCGGACGGCGCGCGAGACGCGCAGGGCGCGGCCGACGTCGCGGGTCCACAGGGAGCCGGAGAGGCCGTACTCGGTCGCGTTGGCCAGGCGTACGGCGTCCTCCTCGTCCTCGAACGGGATGACGACGGCGACCGGCCCGAAGACCTCCTCGACGGCCACGGGCGCGGTGGGGTCGACGTCCGTGACCAGGGTCGGCGGGTACCAGAAGCCGGGGCCCTCGGGGGCGGTGCCGCGGACGGCCTTGAGGTCGTCGGTGACGTACGCGCGGACGCGGTCCAGCTGGGCGGCGGAGATGAGCGGGCCCATCTGGGTCTTCTCGTCGAGCGGGTCGCCGACGACCACGGAGGTGAGGGCGGGGGTGACGAGGTCGAGGAAGCGGTCGTGGACGGAGCGCTGGACGAGGATGCGGGTGCGGGCGCAGCAGTCCTGGCCGGTGTTGTCGAGGTAGGCCATGGGGGCGGCGGCGGCCGCGGCTTCGAGGTCGGCGTCGGCGAAGACGATGTTGGGGCTCTTGCCGCCGAGTTCGAGGGTGACGCGCTTCACCCGGTCGGCGCACTTGGACATGATCTGCTTGCCGACGCGGGTGGAACCGGTGAAAACGATCTTCGCGACGCCGGGGTGTTCGACGAGGGCGTCGCCGGTGACCGCTCCGTGGCCGGGGAGCACCTGGAAGAGGTGTTCGGGGATCCCGGCTTCGAGGGCGAGTTCGGCGAGGCGCAGGGCGGTGAGGGGGGTGGTCTCGGCGGGCTTGAGGATGACGGCGTTGCCGGCCGCGAGGGCGGGTGCCAGGCCCCAGGCGGCGATCGGCATGGGGAAGTTCCAGGGGGCGATCACACCGATGACGCCGAGGGGTTCGAGGAAGGTGACGTCGATGCCTCCGGCGACGGGGATCTGGCGTCCGGAGAGGCGTTCCACTCCCCCGGCGGCGTAGTCGAGGAGGTCGCGGACGTTGCCGGCTTCCCAGCGGGCGTTGCCGAGGGTGTGGCCGGCCTCGCGGACCTCCAGGCGGGCCAGTTCCTCGAGGTGTCCGTCGACGACCGCGGCGAAGCGGCGCAGGATCCGGGCCCGGTCGGCGGGGGCGGCCGCGGCCCAGCCGCGCTGGGCGGCGGTGGCGCGGGCGACGGCTCTGTCGACGTCGTCCCGTGTGGCGGCCGGGACGGCGGCGACGAGTTCCTCGGTGGCCGGGTTGAGCACCCTCAGGTGGGAGGGGTCCAGCGCTTCGGACACGTGGTGCCTTTCTGGGGTGGGTGCGGTGCGGGCGCGGTACGGGTCAGAGGCGTTCGAAGGAGCGGCGGCGTTCCCAGTCGGTGACGGCGGAGTCGTAGGCGTCGAGTTCGACGCGGGCCATGTTGCGGTAGTGGGCGACGACTTCGGGGCCGAAGGCGGCCTTGGCGATCTCGCTGTTCTCCCAGAGCTCCGCGGCCTCGCGCAGGGTGGTGGGGACGTGGGCGAAGTCGGCGGTGTAGGCGTTGCCGGCGCAGGCCTCGGGGAGTTCGAGGCGGTTCTCGACGCCGTAGAGGCCGGCCGCGACCAGGCCGGCGACGGCGAGGTAGGGGTTGACGTCGCCGCCGGGGAGGCGGTTCTCGAAGCGCATGGAGCGGCCGTGGCCGACCACGCGCAGGGCGCAGGTGCGGTTGTCGACGCCCCAGGCGACGGCGGTGGGGGCGAAGGATCCCGGGCGGAAACGCTTGTACGAGTTGATGTTGGGGGCGTAGAGAAGGGAGAAGTCGCGCAGCGCCGCCAGCTGGCCGGCCAGGAAGTGCCGCATCAGCGGTGACATGCCCCCTGGTCCGTCGCCGGCCATGGCGTTGCGTCCGTCGGCGTCGGTGAGCGAGAGGTGGATGTGACAGGAGTTGCCCTCGCGCTCGTCGAACTTGGCCATGAAGGTGAGCGAGACGCCTTCCTGGGAGGCGATCTCCTTGGCGCCGGTCTTGTAGACGGAGTGCTGGTCGCAGGTGGTGAGCGCCTCGTCGTAGCGGAAGGCGATCTCGTGCTGGCCGAGGTTGCACTCGCCCTTGGCGGACTCGACGGTGAGGCCGGCGGTCTGCATCTCGTTGCGGATGCGGCGCAGCAGGGGTTCGATGCGGCCGGTGCCGAGGACGGAGTAGTCGATGTTGTACTGGTTGGCCGGGGTCAGGGCGCGGTAGTCGGCGTTCCAGGCCTGTTCGTAGGTGTCCTGGAAGACCATGAACTCCAGCTCGGTGCCGACCATGGCGGTGTAGCCCTGTTCGGCGAGGCGGTCGAGCTGGCGGCGCAGGATCTGGCGGGGCGCGGCGACGACGGGCGTGCCGTCGTGCCAGGCGAGGTCCGCGAGGACGAAGGCGCTGCCGGGGTTCCAGGGGATGCGGCGGAGGGTGGCGAGGTCGGGGTGCATGGCGAAGTCGCCGTAGCCCCGGTCCCAGGAGCTCATCTCGTAGCCGTCGACGGTGTTCATGTCGGTGTCGACGGCGAGGAGGTAGTTGCAGCCCTCCGTGCCGTGGTCGAGTACCTCGTCCAGGAAGAACTGTGCGGCGAACCGCTTGCCCTGAAGTCGTCCCTGCATGTCGGGGAAGGCGAGGACGACGGTGTCGATCTCACCGCCGGCGACGAGGGCACGGAGCTCCTCGGGCGCCAGCGGCGGCTTGCGGTCTACCACGGGGATCTCTCCTTCGGTGAGCCGAGGAGGCCTAAGGTATTGAACAGAACCATTGCTTGGGAAGGGGAGGAGCCGAGATGACCGACACGGCGGGCGACGGGGGCGCGATCGCGCGGCTCAATCCCGTGCTGCGGCAGGTCCGGGCGGGCAACGGTTTCGAGGAGGCCCTGGAGCAGATCCTCCAGGTCGTCCGGCTGGGGCTGGTGCCCGGCGGGGAACGGCTTCCGCCGGAGCGGGAGTTGGCGGAGCGGATGGGGATCAGCCGGGTCACGCTGCGCGAGGTGCTCAAGGTGCTCCAGGACCAGGGCCTGGTCGAGGCCCGGCGCGGCCGGTACGGGGGCACGTTCGTGCTGGCCCGCCCCGACACTCCGGCCGGCGCGGCCGAGGAGGAGCTGCGGCGGCGCGTGGCGGGGGTGGACATCGAGGACGTGCTGCGCTTCCGCGAGGTGCTGGAGGTCGGCGCGGCCGGGCTGTGCGCCGCGCAGGGGCTGCCGGAGGAGGGGGCCGAACGGCTGCTCGGCGCGCTGGCGGCCACGCACGACGCCCCGCTGGCCGAATACCGGCGCCAGGACACCCTCTTCCACCTGACCCTGTGCGAACTGGCCGGCTCTGCCACCCTGACGGCCCAGTACGCGGCCGTCCGGGCCCGGGTCAACGACCTGCTGGACTGCATCCCGCTGCTGGTGCGCAACCTCGAGCACTCCCAGCAGCAGCACAGCGCCCTGGTGGAGGCGGTGCTGGAGCGCGACGCGGAGGCGGCCCGGGCGGTGATGCGCGAGCACTGCTGCGGCACGGCGGCCCTGCTGCGCGGATTCCTGGCCTGAGGGGCGCGGCGGGTGTGACGGGAGAGGTTTTCGTAACCCCTGTTTAACGCAGGGGTCTTGCGCACTCCACGCCCTTGACGCAAAGGTACGCAGCGATACCTTTCACCCCGGGCAGGAGCGCACATGGCCGAAGACCTTTCCACCGCGCCCGCAACACCCCCCGCGGGGGACGCCGACGCCGAGTACCTCCAGCGCCGGACCCTGCGCCGCGGCAGCGCCGGCTGGCTGCTGCTGACCGGGCTCGGCGTCGCCTACGTCGTCTCCGGGGACTACTCCGGCTGGAACGTGGGCCTGTCCAAGGGCGGCTTCGGCGGGCTGGCCGTGGCCACGGTGCTCATGGGCGCCATGTACGCCTGCCTGGTCTTCTCCCTCGCCGAACTGTCCACCATCCTGCCGACGGCGGGCGGCGGCTACGGCTTCGCCCGCCGCGCGCTGGGCCCCTGGGGCGGCTTCCTCACCGGTACCGCCATCCTCATCGAGTACGTCCTCGCCCCCGCGGCCATCGTCATCTTCATCGGCGACTACGTCGAATCCCTGGGCCTGTTCGGCCTGACCTCCAGCTGGCCGGTCTACCTCGGCTGTTTCGTGATCTTCATCGGGGTCCACCTGTGGGGCGTGGGCGAGGCCCTGCGCTTCAGCCTCGTCGTCACCGCCATCGCCGTGGCCGCCCTGCTGGTCTTCGCCTTCGGGGCGCTGAGCGACTTCGACACGGGATCCCTGAACGACATCCCGGTGGACGCGAGCGCGTTCGGCTCCGGCTCCTGGCTGCCGTTCGGCGTCCTCGGCATCTGGGCCGCGTTCCCCTTCGGCATGTGGTTCTTCCTCGGCGTCGAGGGCGTGCCGCTGGCCGCCGAGGAGGCCAAGGACCCGGTGCGCTCCATGCCGAAGGCCCTGGCCATCTCCATGGGCATCCTGGCCCTCCTCGCCCTGGTCACCTTCTTCGCCGCCACCGGCGCCCAGGGCGCCGACGCCGTGAAGTCGGCCGGCAACCCCCTGGTCGTGGCCCTGGAGGGGGACGGCGGCCCGACCGCCCTGAGCCGCTTCGTCAACTACGCGGGCCTCGCCGGCCTGGTCGCCTCCTTCTTCTCCCTCATCTACGCCGGCTCCCGCCAGCTGTTCGCCCTCTCCCGGGCCGGATACCTGCCGCGCTTCCTCTCCCTCACCTCCCGGCGCAAGGCCCCGTACCTCGGACTGGTGATCCCGGGCGCGATCGGTTTCGCCCTCGCGGCGGCCACCGGCAACGGGGCGCGGATGCTCAACGTCGCCGTGTTCGGGGCGACCATCTCCTACGCCCTGATGGCCCTCTCCCACATCGTGCTGCGCCGCCGCGAACCCGGCCTGGAGCGGCCGTACCGCACGCCCGGAGGGGTCCTGACCTCGTCCGTCGCCTTCGTCCTCGCCCTTTCGGCGCTGGTCGCCACCTTCCTGGTCGACATCGACGCGGCCCTCATCGCCCTCGCCGTGTACGCGGTCGCCCTCGCCTACTTCGCCTTCTACAGCCGCCACCGGCTCGTCGCCTCGGCGCCCGAGGAGGAGTTCGCCGCGCTTGCGGAAGCCGAGGCGGAGTTGACCAGAGACTGAAATCCTGCTTCCGCACCCCCCGCACCGCTGTCCGGCACCATCCTGGAGGTAACACCGTGCCCAGGCCGCTCATCGGCATCACCACCTATGTCGAGGCATCCACCCGCTACGGGGTGTGGGACCTGCCCACGTCCCTCGTCCCGTCCGGCTACTACGAACTGGTGCAGGCGGCGGGCGGCGCGGCCGTCCTGCTCCCCCCGGACGAAACGGAGCGGGCGGCGGAGGTGCTGGGCCGGCTGGACGGGCTCATCGTCTCCGGCGGCCCGGACGTGGACCCGATCCGGTACGGGGCCGAGCGCGACCCCCGTACGGGCGCACCCGCGACGGTGCGCGATGCGTGGGAACTGGCCCTGCTCCGGGCGGCCCTGGCCGCGGACCTCCCGGTGCTGGGCATCTGCCGGGGCATGCAGGCGCTGAACGTGGCCCTGGGCGGCACGCTGATCCAGCACATCGACGGCCACGTCGACACCCCGGGCGTCACCTCCTGGCACCCCGTCACCCCCGTGCCGGGCACCCGGTACGCGGAGCTGGTGCCCGAGGTCGCGGAGGTCCCGACGTACCACCACCAGGCGGTGGACCGCCTGGGCCGGGGGCTGGTCGTCTCGGCGTACGCGCAGGACGGCACGGTCGAGGCCGTCGAGCTCCCGGAGCGGGACCGGTGGGTGGTGGGCGTGCAGTGGCACCCCGAGCGGGACAAGGACACCCGGGTGATGGCCTCCTTCGTCGAGGCGGCCGCCTCCCTGCGGGCGGTACCGGTCTCCTGACGCGGCGCGGGCCGGGTGCGGCGCCCCCGCGCGGGGCCCGCGGCACGAATGGCCCTCCGGGCGGTCGTCGCGCACCCTGGAAGGATGCGGACGGAAGCCCACGGAGCGGCCGCCGGCCGGCTCTCCGGATTCCTGGAGAACCCGGTCGTCGGGATGGCTCCGTGGATCGTCTTCTCCCTGCTCGTCGGCCCGGGACGGTTCGAGATCGCCGTCGGGGTCTCCCTGGTGCTCATCGCCGCCCTGGTCGTGGCGGGCCGGGCGGTGCACCGGGGCGGTTCCTGGAAGCTGCTGGAACTGGCCGACGTGGTGTTCTTCGCCGCGCTGGCCGTCATCGGCGCGCTGGCGGGCGACGGCACCCTGCGCTGGCTGGAGACGTACGCCGGCGAGGTCTCGAACCTCGCCCTGACGGCGATCGCCTTCGGCTCGATGGCCGTCCGGATGCCGTTCACCCTCCAGTACGCCCGCGAGCGGACCGACCCCTCGCTGTGGCACGCGCCCGCCTTCCTGCGCACCAACTACGTGATCACCGGGGTGTGGGGGCTGGCCTTCCTCGTGGCGGCCCTGGCGGGCGGCTTCGGGGACCTCGTCCTGCGCAACCCCGACAACATCTGGACCGGCTGGATCATCCAGATCCTGGCGATCGTCGCCGCCCTGCGCTTCACCGCCTGGTACCCGGGAGTCGTCCGGGCCCGCGCCCGGGGCGAGCCCGGACCGGGCCGGGCCTCGCTGCTGCTGCCGCTGGCGGGGCTGCTGGTGCCGATCGGGATCGCGGTGCTGGTCTTCGACGGGAACGTGTGGTGGCTGGGCGTGGCCCTGATCGTGGGGGGCGGGCTGCTGACGAAGACGCTGCAGGCCCGGGTCCAGGACTGAGCCCGGACCCCGGCCGGGCGAGCGGACCTCCGTCAGCCGTCGGCGTCGGCCCGCTCGGCTGGGACCACTAGGGCCTGTCCGGCGGATCAGGGCCTAGCTGAACGCGACCGACCGGAGCTTCAGCCGGTCCGAGCCGCGGCCAGTGAGCGGGCGCAGCGTGAACCAGTCGCCCTCGCACTCCGGGTCGGTGAACACCGTGGCCGTCGAGGTGGTGCGGTTGCGGGGGGAATGGGCCGGGGAGCTCGCGTTCGGGTCGGCCACCTCGGGCAGGGTGATGCACTCGCCGCTCTTGGGGTCGAACAGGATCCCGATGTGCGTCCTGCCGTCCAGGCCGACGTACGAGTACTGGAATTCGCCGACGGCGGCCGACGCCGACGTCGGGATGGTCAGGACGAGGGACAGCGCGCCGAAGGCGGCGAGGGCCGCGTGGCGAAGACGCATGGGTGATTCCTCTTCACAGGGGTGGGCAACGCGCATCACCTTCCCGTCGCGGACGCCCCGGGCACCGTGCGCCCCCGCCGAAACGATCCGCCCTCGCCCGTCCGGCCTAAAGGGTGTTGCGGAAGTCCCGCAACACCCCCTACACCCCGCGCCGGGTCAGCGACAGCAGGTCCCGCGCCGGGCCCGCCGGCCGGGACCCGGTCGGCCAGACGGCGCGCAGGGCGCGGGCCAGCGCCGCGCCCGGGACGGGGACCTCCACCAGCCGGCGGGCCGACAGCTCGTCGTCCAGCGCGAGCTCCGACAGGACGCACGGCCCGGCCCCGCTGAGCGCCGCCGCCTTGACGGCGGTGGTCGAGGCCAGCTCCAGCAGCGGCCGGGCCAGCCCCCCGGACGGGGCCAGCGCGGCGTCGAGCACCTGCCGCGTCCCCGAGCCGCGCTCGCGCAGGATCAGTGGCGCCCCGGCCAGCTCGACCGGGTCCACCCCCTTCGAGCGCCGCGCCCAGGGGTGGTGCGGGGCCACCGCCACCACCAGGCGGTCCTGGGCGATGACGGCCGAGTCCAGCCCGTCGGGAACGCTCAGCCCCTCCACGAAGCCGAGGTCGGCCTCGTGCGCGAGGACCCGCTGGGCCACGTCGGCGGAGTTCCCGGCGTGCAGGGACACCGCCGTGTCGGGCCGCTCCCCGCGCAGGGCGATCAGCCAGCCCGGCAGCAGGTACTCGGCGATGGTCATGCTGGCGGCCACCCGAAGCCGCGAGTCCCGCCGCCCGCGCAGCGCCTGCGCGCCCGCGTCGAAGGCCTCGGCGGCCTCCACCACCCGCCGGGCCCAGTCCGTCACCAGCGCGCCCTCGGCCGTCAGCGTCGAGCCGCGCGGGGAGCGGTCCACGAGGGCCACCCCCAGCCGGGTCTCCATCGCCCGGATCCGGCTGCTCGCCGCCGGCTGCGTGATGCCCAGGCGGCGCGCCGCACCGCTCAGACTGCCGACCCGCGCCACCGTGAGCAGCAGCTCCAGCGCGCCCAGGTCCGGCACGCGGTGCGCGAGCGGGACCGTCTCCTCGTAACCCATAACGTCAGTTTATGGCCCTATAGACATGCGGCCTCTGCCGTCCGGCCCCGGCCGACGGGACGCTGGACCCATGGCCACCACCGCCCCCGTGCACTTCCGAACCACCGTCCCCGCCGCTCCCCGGGCCCACAAGGCCCCGCGGCTGCGGGACCTCGGCCCCAACTGGTACGCCTCCATCATGGGCACGGCGATCATCGCCAACGCCGGGGCGGCCCTCCCCTACCGGCTCCCGGGCCAGCGCGCCCTGTGCGAGCTGCTCTGGGCGCTGTCCGCCGTGGCCCTGGCCGTCCTGCTCGTCGCCCGCGCCGGGCACTGGCGCCACCACCCCGACCGGGCCCGCGCCCATCTCCTCGACCCCGCCGTGGCCCCCTTCTACGGCTGCCTGTCGATGGCCCTGCTGGCCGTCGGCGCCGGGACCCTCCTCGTCGGCAAGGACCTGATCGGGCCGACCGCCGCGATCGCCGTCGACACCGTGCTGTTCACCGCCGGTACCGCGGTCGGGCTGGTCATGGCCGTGGTGGTGCCCTACCTGATGGTGGTCCGGCACAAGGTGGAGGCCTCGCAGGCCAGTCCCGTCTGGCTGCTGCCCGTGGTCGCCCCGATGGTGTCCGCCGCCGTGGGCCCCCTGCTCGTCCCCCACCTGCCCGCCGGGCAGCCCCGCGAGGCCCTGCTGCTGGCCTGCTACGCGATGTTCGGGGTCAGCCTCATGGCCACCCTGCTCCTGCTCCCGCTGGTCTTCGGCCGGCTGATCGTGAGCGGTCCCCTGCCGCTGGCCCTGACCCCCGCCCTCTTCCTGGTCCTCGGCCCCCTCGGCCAGTCCACCACCGCCGTCAACCAGCTCGCCGACGTGGCACCCGGCGCGATCGACGCCTCCTACGCCCACGCCCTCGGCGCCTTCGCGGTCGTCTACGGGGTGCCCGTGATGGGCTTCGCCCTGCTGTGGCTGGCCCTCGCGGCCGCGATGCTGGTCCGGGCCGCCCGGCAGGGCATGGGCTTCGCGATGACCTGGTGGGCGCTGACCTTCCCCGTCGGCACCTGCGTGACCGGGGCCGCCGGACTGGCCCGGCACACCGGACTGGACGCGTTCGCCTGGCTGGCCGCCGCCCTGTTCCTCGGCCTGGTCACCGCCTGGGTGCTCGCCGCCGGGCACACCCTGCGCGGCCTGCTCACCGGCCGCCTGCTGCCCGCCGCCGGGTAGGCGGCTACAGCGCCGCCCGCAGGGCCGCCGCCAGGACCCGGGGGGCCTCCGCCAGCAAGGGCCCGTACCAGGTCAGGTGGCGGCCGCTGACGAGCGCGGCGGGCAGGCCCGGGAAGGCCTCCGGGCCGTCGCCGGCGGTGAAGCGGTACGGCTCGTCCGGCAGCACCACCAGGTCGCAGCCGCTGCCCGCGAGCTCCTCCACCGGCACCCTCGGGTACCGCTCGGGGTGAGCGGCGTAGGCATTGCGCACCCCCAGCCGGGCCAGGAGGTCGCCCGCGAAGGTGTCCCGGCCCAGCACCATCCAGGGCCGCCGCCAGATCGGCACGAACGCGGTGAGGTCCCCGACCGGCTCCACGGCCGCCCAGGCCTCCTCGGCCCGGTCCAGCCACGCGGGCCGCTCCAGCCCCAGCGCCCCCACCAGCAGCCGGTCCAGCTCGGAGAAGGCCTGCGGCAGGTTCCGGACCTCGGTGACCAGCACCTCCAGCCCGGCCGCGCGCAGCTCCGCCAGGTCGGGGGCCCGGTTCTCCTCCTCGCTGGCGATCACCAGGTCCGGGCGCAGCTCCACCACGGCCCGTACGTCGGGGTTCTTGGTCCCGCCGATCCGCCGCGCCTCCCCCAGCTCCGCCGGGTGCGTGCACCAGTCGGTCACGCCGGCGAGCAGGCCGGGCGCGCTCACCGCGACCGCCTCCGTCAGGGAGGGCACGAGGGAGACGACGCGCACCGGCTCAGTGCCCCGGGGACGGTGGCTCGGAGGTGGCGTGGATGTGGTCGCCGACCGCCACGACGAGGAGCCGGGTGTCCTCGCTCGTGGCCCGCCAGCGGTGGCGCACCCCGCCGGAGAGGAACAGCGCGTCGCCGCTCTCCAGCCGGTAGGCGCGGCCCTCGGCCTCCACCTGACAGGCCCCGGAGACCACGTACATCAGCTCGTCGTTGCGGTGCTGGTACTCGCGGCCGGCGTCCTGGTCGCCGTTGAACTCCAGCGCGTGCAGCTGGTGGTGGCCCCGGACGAGGGGGCGCACGCCGTCGACCGGCCCGAGCCCGGAATCGTCGCCGGCCCGCACCAGGTCCACCGTGCGGGCCGTGTCGGAGGCGGCGAGCAGGTCGACCGCCGTGGTCTCCAGGGCGTCGGCGACCCGCTCCAGCGACCGCATGCTGGGGCGGGCGCGCTCGTTCTCTATCTGGCTGAGGAAGGGCACGGAAAGTCCGCTGCGCGCCGACACCGCGGCCAGCGTGAGGTGGAGCGCGCGCCGCCGCTTGCGCACGGCGACGCCCACCCGCAGCGGCTGCTCCTTGGCGTCCTTCTCCTTGTCGTTGACGTCGAGGTCGTCGGCACCCGGAGCGCCCGCCCGGGCGTATCCGAATGCCGTGCCGTTCCCGCCGTCCGTGGCGTCCGCTGCGTCAGCGATGTGTCCGTCTTCCTTGCCGTTCATGTCGGGGCTGCCCTCCCCTACCCGTCGTCGCACATCGGTGTGCTGTAAGCACCTTACGCAGCAACCGCCTCCGGATTCGCCCGCAAGGGACCTCCAGGCCGTTCCAGGGCCGATTTCCGTACCCGGGCCGTCACCCTGCGTGTTCCCCACCGGCCCGCCACAGCACACGGTCGCCGTCGAGGATCACCGCGTCGCCGTCGGGGCGGACCAGGAGCCGGGCGCCGGGATGGCCGGCGGTGCCGCTGCTCCAGGCCGCCGTGCCGTCGGCGGTGCGCACGGTGAGCTCGCCGTCGGCTGAGAAGGCGGCCCCGCTCCCCCGGCCCGCGGTGCCGGCGCTCCAGAGGGGCTCGCCGGAGGGGTCGAGGAGGGCGAGGTCCCCGTCGGCGGCGAAGGTCAGCCGGGCGGCGCCGGCGTCGAGGACGTCGCCGGCACGCAGGACGGTGCCGGGGTGGACCTCGACGGAGACGTCGAGCCTGCCTTCGGCCAGGGCCCGCAGGGTGGGGATCGAGGGGGTGAAGGCGTAGAGGGCGCCCTCGGTGTGGACGAAGCGGCCGAAGTCCACGGTGGTGGCGCGGCTGCCGGTCCCCGACTCGCTTTCGAAGGCGATCGGGGAGCCGGGGCCCAGGACGGGGTCGGAGCCGGTGCGCGGGGTGCGGCCGGCCGGGAAGTCCGCCTCGTTGATCCACTGCTTGGCCACGAACTCGAACTGCTGGACGAGGTCGGCCTGGTAGCCGATGAACACCAGTCCGCGGGAGGCCCCGTTCGTGCCCCGGCCGGGCTCCTGCTGCGGGTCGTAGGCGGGTCCGTAGGGGATGCCGCGCCGGATGATGCGGTGGGCGTCGGTGACGGCGGGGTCCAGCGGGGGGCGGCCGGGGAGGGGGACGATGCCGTCGCGCGGGTTGCCCTTGCGGACGTGCGCGAACAGCGGGGTGCGCCAGCCCTGCGGGTCGTCGCGGTAGGAGACGGCGGTCGGCCCGGTGCCGACCGGGCAGGGCTGTTCGGCGAGCGGACAGGCCGCGACGGGGGTGCCGCCGGGCCAGCGGCCCACCAGCCGGGCGGCGAGCCAGGTGTCGGTGGCGTCGGCGGGGGCGGCCCCGGCCCGCTTGAGGTCGGCGAGCCGCTCGCGGACCTGCGCCCACCAGCCGGGCACGTCCTGGGCGAGCCGGCGGACCACCTGGAAGGAGCCCCCGGTGGCCCAGGCGGGCAGCCCGGCGGGCCGTCGGCCGGCCTTCTCCCGGCCCACGAGGAACTCCCCGGCGGGGACCAGCCGGGCGCCGGGCTTGCCCAGGACGGTGTCGCCGGTCGCCGGGTCGGGGGCGTGGAAGCCGCGCACCCCGGGCTGGCTGATGCCGTCGGTGAACCCGAAGTGCTCGTGGCCGCGCAGCGCGCCCGGCAGGGTCCCGGCGTCCTGCCGGAAGACGAGCACTCCCTGGGCCGGCCCCAGGGCGTTCTGGTGGCGGTCGACGGCCTCGGCGAGCTTCCTCGGGTCGTCCGCCGCGAGGTTGAGGACCGCGTGCACGGCGCGGTGCGGTCCCTCGCCGCCGAACAGCCAGGAGTCGGGGGAGCTGTCGCCGGTGTCCCCGAGCTCCTCGGCCCGCTGGGCGGGGCCCTGGGCGAAGGCCTCGGCGGTGCTCCCGGGCGGCAGCGCCGGGAAGGGGTCCCGTCCGGCGAGGAAGGCCAGGCCCGCGTGGGTGAGGGAGAGGCCGGTCCACTGGGCGGACAGGGAGGCCGGGTCCGTGCCGCCCGCCTTGACCCGGGCGGCGCTGAAGGCGGCGTTGAACCTGGCCATCTCCTCCGTGGTGGAGATCTCCGGCAGCAGCCGGCGCAGCCAGCGCCGGGCCAGGACCGGCTCGCGGAAGCGCAGGAACAGCAGGCAGGCGTGGTCCTTGCGGGACCCGGCCAGGATGTCGCCCTGGCTGCTGCGGTCGGAGCGCAGCGGCAGGTCCGCGGCGCCGTCGGCCCGGGCGGGCGCGGCCGGGGCGGGCGCGGCGGCCGAGGCGGCCTGCCCGGTCGCCGCGGCCGCGGTGCGGGGGCACACGGCCAGCGCGGCGGCGGCCGCCGCCCCGGCCCTGATGACGGTCCTGCGGGCGGGTGCGGTGGACTCGGCGGCATCCATCGGGGCTCCTGGGTGGGGCTGGGGCGGGGCCGCGCCGCCCCTGCCCGCGCCGCGCCGACGGCGGTGTGCGGGCAGGGGCGTACGGAACTCCTCGCGCGGGGACCGGGCACGGCCGAACGGCCCGCCGGTGATCAACACCCTCGGGGAGGAAGCCCGGGCGCGCTCGCCGAACGCACTGTTTGAGCGATCATTCACCCACCAGGGGTGACGGGCTGCGGCCGGGCGGCGTTACGGCATCATCGCCTGCATGACGACGACCACACGACGGCTGATGCTCCTGGACACCGCGTCCCTCTACTACCGCGCCTACTTCGGCGTCCCGGACTCCGTGAAGGCCCCGGACGGCACCCCGGTCAACGCGGTGCGCGGGCTCCTCGACTTCATCGGCCGGCTGGTGCAGGACCACCGCCCCGACGACCTGGTGGCCTGCATGGACGCCGACTGGCGGCCGCACTGGCGGGTGGAGCTGATCCCCTCGTACAAGGCGCACCGGGTCGCGGAGCTCTCGGAGTCGGGCCCGGACCTGGAGGAGACCCCGGACACCCTGGCCCCGCAGGTCCCCGTCATCGAGGCGGCCCTGGACGCGTTCGGCATCGCCCGGGTGGGGGTCGCCGGGTACGAGGCGGACGACGTGATCGGCACCCTGACGGCCCGGGCCACCGGGCCGGTGGACATCGTCACCGGCGACCGGGACCTCTACCAGCTGGTCGACGACGCCCGGGCGCGCCGCGTCCTGTACCCCCTCAAGGGCGTGGGCACCCTCCAGGTCACCGACGAGGCCTGGCTGCGCGAGAAGTACGGGGTGGACGGCCCCGGCTACGCGGACCTGGCGCTGCTGCGCGGGGACCCGAGCGACGGGCTGCCGGGCGTGCCCGGCATCGGCGAGAAGACCGCCGCCAAGCTGCTGGACGCGTACGGGGACCTGGCCGGGATCATCGCGGCCGTCGACGACCCGAAGTCGAGGCTGACCCCCACCCAGCGCAAGCGCCTGGACGAATCCCGCCCCTATCTGGCGGTGGCCCCGAAGGTCGTCAAAGTGGCCGCGGACGTCCCGCTGCCCCCGTTCGACCCGGCCCTCCCGGAGGTCCCCGCTCGACCCGAGATGGTCGACGCGCTCGCCCAGCGGTGGGGTCTGGGAGGAGCAATGTCACGCCTGAGCAGCGCGCTGCGTCGATGAGGTGCTAACTTAGGTAATCCTAAGCTTCGTAAGTACCAGGGGAGAGACCGTGGCAGAAGGACGCGCCCGTACCGTCGGCACCGCAGTGGTCGTACGCACCGAACGGCTGACACCGCACATGGTGCGCCTCGTGCTGGGCGGCGACGGGCTGGCCGGATTCGACGCGGGCGCGTACACCGACCACTACGTCAAGCTCCTGTTCGAGCCGGAGGGCGTGCGCTACGCCGAGCCGTGGGACCTGGACGTGATCCGCGCGACGCACCCCCGCGAGGCCTGGCCCCGCCAGCGCGCGTACACGGTCCGCGCCTGGGACCCGGCCCGCCTGGAGCTCACCCTCGACTTCGTCGTCCACGGCGACGAGGGCCTCGCGGGCCCGTGGGCGGCCCGCGTCCAGCCCGGCGAGCCGGTCCACTTCCTCGGCCCCGGCGGCTGCTACGCCCCCGACCCGGCCGCCGACTGGCACCTCCTCGCGGGCGACGAGAGCGCCCTGCCGGCCATCGCCGCCTCGATGGAGCGGATGCCGCGGGGGGCGCGGGTGTACGCCTTCGTGGAGATCGAGGGCCCGCAGGACGAGCAGGACATCGCCACCCCGGACGGCATCACCCCGGTCTGGCTCCACCGCGGCGACCGCCCGGTCGGCGCGGCCCTGCTGGAGGCCGTCACCGGCCTGGACTTCCCCTCGGCCGACGTCCACGCCTTCGTCCACGGCGAGGCGGGCTTCGTGAAGGAACTCCGCCGCCACCTGCGTCTGGAACGGGGCATCGCGCGCGACCGGCTCTCCATCTCGGGGTACTGGCGCCACGGCGAGACGGACGAGGGCTGGCGGGCCATCAAGCGCGACTGGAACGCCACGGTCGAAGCCGAACAGGACCTCCCGGCCCGAGCGGCCGCCTGACCCCGGGGGCTCCGCCCCCGGACCCCCGCGCCTCAGTCGCCGGCGGGGCTGGAATTGCCCTGCGGGCAATCCAGCCCGCGCGGCGTTTGAGCGCACGGGCGCGAAGCGCACGTACGGGGTCCGGGGCGGAGCCCCTGGGGGCACCTCCCAGCGGTAGCTGGGGGAGGAACGGGCGAAGGGCGGGTAGGGGAACACGCCGCGCGCCGAACCCACCCGAACGGCACAATGGCGACATGCGTACGCACCGTGCCGCCGCATTCGCCGGGGCGGCGATCCTGCTCACCGCGGGGGCGGCCGCGGCGGCGCCGACCCCGCCCCCGCCCCCCAAGCCCCGCATCGGCGACGCCGCCGTCGCCACTGCGGTGACCCGCCTCGACGCCACCGTCCGGGACGTCATGCGCCGCACCGGAATCCCCGGCGTCGCGGTGGCCGTCGTCCACCGCGACAAGGTGCTCTACCTCAAGGGCTTCGGCCTCCGCCGCACCGGCGAGAGCGCCACGGTGGACCCGGACACGGTCTTCCAGCTGGCCTCCGTCTCGAAGCCGCTCTCCTCCACCGTCGTGGCCGGCGCCCTCCCGGACGCCGCCGCCTGGGACAAGCCCATCGGCTCCGCCCTGCCCGGCTTCGCCCTCAAGGACCCCTGGGTGACCTCCCACGTCACCCCCGCCGACCTGTTCTCCCACCGCAGCGGCCTGCCCGACCACGCCGGCGACCTCCTGGAGGACCTCGGCTACGACCAGGCGTACATCCTCGGCCACCTCCGCGAGGAACCCCTCACCGCCTTCCGCGCCAGCTACGCCTACACCAACTTCGGCCTCACCGCCGCCGCCGAGGCCGTCGCCCGCGACCACGGCACCACCTGGCAGAAGCTCAGCGCGGACACCCTGTTCAAGCCCGCCGGGATGACGCACACCAGCACCGAGTTCTCCGCCTACGCGAACGCCGCCGACCGCGCCTACACCCACGTCAAGAACCCGGACGGCACCTGGAGCCCCCGCTTCGTCCGCGACGCCGACGCCCAGACCGCGGCCGGCGGAGCCAGTTCCACCGCCCGGGACATGGCCCGCTGGCTGCGGCTCCAGCTCGGCGACGGCGTCCTCGACGGAAAGCGGATCATCCCCGCCGACAGCCTCGACCGCACCCGCCTGCCCGAGATCGTCTCGCAGCCCCAGACCTTCCGCGGGGTCCCCCAGTTCTACGGACTCGGCTGGAACGTCAGCTACGACGACGCCGGCCGGCTGCGCCTGGGCCACTCGGGCGGCTTCGAACTCGGCGCCAACACCAACGTCACCCTGCTCCCGCTCGAACAGCTCGGCATCGTCGTCCTGACCAACGCGGCCCCGGTCGGCCAGGCCGACGCGATCGCCCTGGACTTCTTCGACACCGCCGAACACGGCAAGCCGACCGCCGACTGGCTGGCCCTGACCGGCGCGCTCTACGCCCAGCAGCTGAACGAGGGCCACCGCTCCACCACCGACTACGCGCACCCGCCCGCCGGCGCCGCGCCCGCCAAGGCGGCGAGCACCTACACCGGCACCTACGCCAACCCCTTCTACGGCCCCCTCACCGTCACCGCCGACGCCAAGGGCGCCCTCACCCTCTCCCTCGGCCCCAAGCCCCTGCGCTTCCCCCTCACCCACTACGACGGGGACACGTTCAGCTTCGTGACCGCCGGCGAGAACGCCGTCGGCCGCACCGGGGTGACCTTCTCCGACGGCAAGGTCCGCGTCGAGTACCTGGACGCCGAGCACCTGGGCACCTTCACCCGGAAGTAGCCCCCTACCCTGGTCCCGGTGAGCCGCAGATCCCACATCCCTCCCGCCCCCCTCCCCCAGCAGGACGGCATCGACCCGGTCCGGATGCGCCTTCCCCCCGACCCCGAGGGGCGCTGGCCGCAGCTGGGCGACTACCTGACCGAGCGCTACGCCGGCACGCGCGGCGCCGAGTCCATGGCCCGGCTGCTCGCCCGGGGCCGGGTCCTCGGCGAGGGCGGGCGGGTACTGCGGCCGCAGGACCCGTACGAGCCGGGCGGCTGGCTCTGGTTCCACCGGGACATGCCGGCCGAGCCGCCCGTCCCGTTCCCGATCCGCGTCGTCCACCGCGACGACCACCTCCTGGTGGTGGACAAGCCGCACTTCCTGGCGACCACCCCGCGCGGCAGCCACGTCACGCAGACCGCCCTGGCCCGGCTGCGCCGGGAGCTGGACCTGCCCGCGCTCAGCCCGGCGCACCGCCTGGACCGGATGACGGCCGGACTGGTGATGTTCAGCATCCGCCCCGAGGACCGGGGCGCCTACCAGCTCCTGTTCCAGCAGCGCCGGGTCCGCAAGGAGTACGAGGCCCTCGCCGCCCACGACCCGGCCGTCGAGCTGCCCCGGACGGTGCGCAGCCACATCGAGAAGGTCCGCGGGGTGATGGCGGCGGTCGAGGTCCCCGACGCCGAGCCCAACGCCGAAAGCCTGGTCGAACTCGTGGAGACCCGGGGCTCCCTGGGCCGCTACCGGCTCACCCCGCACACCGGGCGCACCCACCAGCTGCGGGTGCACATGAACGCCCTCGGCCTGCCCATCCTGGGCGACCCGGTCTACCCGGTCGTCGCCGAGCCGGCCGATCCGGCCGACTACCGGCGTCCGCTCCAGCTGCTGGCCCGGACGCTGGCCTTCACCGACCCGGTCACGGGCCTCGCCCACCGCCTGGAGACGGGCCTGACCCTCCAGGCCTGGGACGACCCCGAGGGCTGGGAGGCCGGGCCGCCGGCCGGCTAACGCGCCGGGGCCGCGCCCGCGATCCGCAGCGCCGCGTCGGCGGCGGCCTCCGCGAGGGCCGCCACCGGGCGGGCCGGGTCGCAGCGGCGGACCAGCATGACCCCCTCGACGAGGCCGAATATCAGGTCGCCCCGCAGGGCCAGCTCGGCCCGGTCCGCGGCCGGTTCGGCCCCCGCCGGGATGGCGTCGAGCAAGGCCCGGTAGTGGGCGCGCAGTTCGTCGCGCATCCGGCGGAACGGCTCCAGCCGGGGCCGGTGCAGTTCGGGCAGCAGGTAGAGGGCGCCCAGGTGGTGCGGCCCGCCGCACAGCAGCAGGACGTCCGAGCGGCACAGCTCCCACAGCCGGCGCGCGGCGGGCCGGCCGGTCTCGGCGAGCAGCCGGCGGGAGAGTGCGAGGGAGGGGGCGACCGTGGACTCCAGGAGTTCGGCGAGGAGTTCCTCCTTGCCGCCGAAGTAGTGGTACATCGTCGCCTGGCGCATCCCGGCCCGTTCGGCCACCGCCCGCGTGGTGGTGGCCGCGTACCCCCGTACGGTGAACAGCTCGGCCGCCGCGCAGAGGAGTTCCTCGCGCGGCGGCCGGCCGCTCGGCGCTCTCAGCCGATCGGCACGCGGCCGACCGACCCGTCTCGGCCCTTCGTCACTTCCCCCGCTCATGCTCCGATCGTCGCACAGGAGGCGGCGACGGGATCATGGCCAGAGATGAGATCCGGCCGTCCATGGGCTCGGAGGAAGCCCCAAAGAGGGCTACCCCACCGAGCTGTAGGCCACCACACCCCGCAGCAGGGCGTCGACGGCCTTGCGGGCGTTCTTCGCCACCGTGCTCCCGCCGGACGAGGACGGCGGGGCGGTGGAGGCCGGGGCCGCCGCCGCGATCTGCCCGAGGACGTCGATGACCTGCTTGCACCAGCGCACGAAGTCACCGGCCGGCATCTCCGCCTCGCGCAGCACCTCGTCCAGGCTCTTGTCGGAGGCCCACTGGTAGGCCGCCCACGCGAAGCCGAGGTCCGGCTCACGCTGGCCCACGCCCTCCGCCTGGTTGATCCGGTGCTCCTCCTCCAGGGCGTCGAGCCGGCCCCAGATGCGGACCATCTCACCGAGGGCCGCCTTCGCCGGGCCGTTCGGCACCTTCGGCGGGGCGGCGTCGTCGGACTGGCGGGCCTCGAAGACCAGCGCCGAGACGCAGGCGGCCAGTTCGGCCGGGTTCAGCCCCTCCCAGACGCCCTCGCGCAGGCACTCCGAGGCCAGCAGGTCCAGCTCGCCGTAGAGCCGGGCCAGCCGCTTGCCGTGCACGGTGACCTCGTCCTCGCGCAGGTAGTCCAGCTCGGTGAGCAGCGCGTGGATCCGGTCGAAGGTGCGGGCGATGGTGTTCGTCCGGCCCTCGATGCGCCGCTCCAGCTGCTGGGTGTCCCGCTTGAGCCGGTGGTAGCGCTCCGCCCAGCGGGCGTGGTCCTCGCGCTCGTCGCAGCCGTGGCAGGGGTGCGCCCGCAGCTCGGCGCGCAGCCGGGCGATCTCGCGGTCGTCGGCCGCCGCGGCCCGGCCGGGCCGGTGCCGCTCGGGCCGGACGTTCCCGGCCTTGTTGCGCAGGGCGGTCGCCAGGTCCCGGCGGGACTGCGGGGAGCGCGCGTTGAAGGTCTTCGGGATCCGCATCCGGTCGAGGGCCTCGACCGGCACCGGGAAGTCGATCGCGGCGAGCCGCTTGACCTGCCGTTCGGCGGTGAGGACCAGCGGACGGGGGCCCTCGGCGTACTCGTAGCCGCGGTGTCCGTGGACCCGTCCGGCCGGCACGCCCGGGTCCAGGACCAGGGCGAGGCCGGCGAACTTGCCCGTGGGGACGTGGATGATGTCGCCCGGCTTGAGCTTCTCCAGCGAGCTCGCCGCCTGGGCGCGGCGCTGCGCCGCGCCCTGCTTGGCGAGGTCCGTCTCGCGGTCCTTGAGGTCGCGGCGCAGCCGCGCGTACTCCTCGAAGTCGCCGAGGTGGCAGGTCATGCCCTCGCGGTAGCCGTCGAGGCCCTCCTCGTTGCGCTGGACCTGGCGGGAGATCCCGACGACCGAGCGGTCGGCCTGGAACTGCGCGAAGGAGGTCTCCAGGAGTTCGCGGGAGCGGTGCCGCCCGAACTGCTGGACCAGGTTGACGGCCATGTTGTACGAGGGCTTGAAGCTGGAGCGCAGCGGGTAGGTGCGGGTGCCGGCGAGGCCGGCGAGCTGCACCGGGTCCATGGCGCGCTGCCACAGCACGACGGCGTGGCCCTCGACGTCGATGCCGCGGCGGCCGGCCCGGCCGGTGAGCTGGGTGTACTCGCCGGGGGTGATGTCGGCGTGCTGTTCGCCGTTCCACTTGACGAGCTTCTCCAGGATGACCGTCCGCGCGGGCATGTTGATGCCCAGGGCGAGGGTCTCGGTGGCGAAGACGGCCTTGACCAGGCCGCGGACGAACAGTTCCTCCACGACCTCCTTGAAGGTGGGGAGCATGCCCGCGTGGTGGGCGGCGATGCCGCGTTCCAGGCCTTCGAGCCACTCGTAGTACCCCAGGACGTGGAGGTCCTCGGCCGGGATGGAGGCGGTGCGCTCCTCGACGAGCTCGCGGACCTTCAGGCGCGCGGTGTCGTCGTTGAGCCGCAGGCCCGCGTAGAGGCACTGCTGGACGGCGGCCTCGCAGCCGGCCCGGCTGAAGATGAAGTTGATGGCCGGGAGCAGGTCGTCGTTGTCCAGGCGGGCGATGACCTCGGGGCGGCCGGGGGTCCAGATCCGGCTGCGGGAGCGGCGCTCGCGCTCGCGGTCGGCCTCGCGGACCATCTTGCCGCGCCGCCGGTCCTTGGGGCTGTAGCCGCGGCTGTTCTCCTCGCGGGCCATGCGCAGCAGGTCGGGGTTGACCTCACGGCGGGCGGAGCCGCGGCCTCCGTGGTCGGACTCCTCCTCGAAGAGGTCGTAGATCCGGCGGCCGGCCATGACGTGCTGCCACAGCGGGACGGGCCGCTCCTCGGAGACGATCACCTCGGTGTCGCCGCGGACGGTGTCGAGCCAGTCGCCGAACTCCTCGGCGTTGGAGACGGTCGCGGAGAGCGAGACCAGCGTCACCGACTCGGGCAGGTGGATGATCACCTCTTCCCAGACGGCGCCGCGGAAGCGGTCGGAGAGGTAGTGCACCTCGTCCATCACGACGTAGCCGAGGCCGCCGAGCGCCTGGGAGCCCGCGTAGAGCATGTTGCGGAGCACCTCGGTGGTCATCACGACCACGGGCGCGTCGCCGTTGACGCTGTTGTCACCGGTCAGCAGGCCGACCTTGTCGGCGCCGTAGCGCTTGACGAGGTCGGCGAACTTCTGGTTCGACAGGGCCTTGATGGGCGTCGTGTAGAAGCACTTGCGGCCCTGCTGGAGGGCGAGGTGCACGGCGAACTCGCCCACGATGGTCTTGCCCGAGCCGGTCGGGGCGGCCACCAGGACGCCCTTGCCGGCCTCCAGTGCCTTGCAGGCCTCGACCTGGTACGGGTCCAGGTCGAATTCGTACATCTCGCGGAAGGGGGCCAGGGCGGAGGCCTCTTCGGCGGCGCGGATCCGGGCAGCGGCGTACCGCTCGGCGGGTGAGAGTTCTTCGGTCATCTTGCTGTCGAGCCTACCCGTCGCCCCTGACAACAGTCCCGATCATTTATCCGATCAGCCGGAGGGCTCCCGGGGCGGTACCAGGGACGTACCTGTCAGGTGGCGTCGTCGTACCCGTTGATCTGGCGGCGGCCGCCGTCGGACTGCTCGGGCAGGACGGAGGGGGCCGGGGCCGTGTCCGCACCGCCGATGGACGAGGGGGTCAGGTCCAGCTCGGAGGCCTCGTCGTCGTCGAGGTCGGCGTCCGGGTTGGCGCGCCGGCGGCGGCGGTCGTTGAGGAGGCACACCCCGAGGGCGAGGAAGTACAGGGCCACGATCGGAGAGGCCAGGGTCAGCATGGTGATCGGGTCGCCGGTGGGCGTGGCGAAGGCCGAGAAGATCGTGATGCCGAGGACCATGGCCCGCCACCAGCTGCCGAGCCGCTTGGCGCTGAGGATCCCGGTGAAGTTCAGCAGGACCAGGATCAGCGGGAGCTCGAACGCGAGGCCGAAGACCACGACCATGCGCGTCACCAGGTCGAGGTAGTCGTCGACCGGGAGCAGGTTCTTGACGTGGTCGGGGGTGAAGCCGAGCAGGATCTCCGCGGTCTGCGGGAGGATCTTGTACGCGAGGATCGCGCCGGCCAGGAACAGCGGGGCCCCGACGGCCACGAAGCTCAGCGTGTACCGCTTCTCGTTCTTGTGCAGGCCGGGGGCGGCGAACGCCCACAGCTGGTAAAGCCACACCGGGGCGGACAGCACCATGCCCGCCGAGAGGCCGACCTTGAGCGCGATGGAGAACGGTCCGGTCAGACCGTTGGCCGTCATCTCGGCGCAGGGGGCGCCGTTGCGCTGGTGGGTGGCCCCGTTCACACAGCCGACGGAGGAGAGCATCGGCTCCAGCAGGAAGTCGATGATCGGCCGGTAGAAGTAGGCGCAGACGATCGTGATCAGGCCGATCGCCAGGACCGACTTCAGCAGGCGGTTTCTCAGCTCACGCAGGTGCTCGACGAGCGGCATCCGCCCTTCGGCGTCCTTCGGACCCCGATCTCGTTTCCCCTGCTTGCGGGCAGACTTGAGCAACCCACGTCCCTTGTCTCGTTGCAAATGACCGGCGTGCTGGGGGGAGGCCCCCCCGGGTGTCAGCCCTGGGCGGTGCGGCCCGGCTCGCCGACCGGACGGGAGCTGGTCACGTCACCGGGGGCGGCCTGGATGGTCCGCGGGGCGACGGGCTGCTGGGTGTCGGCGGCCGGGGCGGCGGCGGGCGCGTCGTCGGCCTCGCCGTCCTTCTTCATGGCCTTGGCCTCGCTCTTGAGGATCCGGGCCGACTTGCCGAGCGAGCGGGCCATCTCGGGGAGCTTCTTGGCGCCGAACAGAAGCACGATCACAGCGATGATCAGAAGGATCTCGAGGGGCTTCAGATTGCCGATCATGTGTGTCTTCCTTACTCACCGAAACGGCTGGTTTGGGGTGGCCTCGCGATACCGGACAGGGCGTCGTCCGGTACCTCTCTGACATGGATCGTAACCCCCGGGGGTGAACGCCCGGCAATCCCCAGGGGTGTCCGCAGTGCCTTGCGGCTCCGACGGTACGGGTCAGGCCGCGCGGTTTCCATAACCGCTACGTGAACGCGTGCGGACCGGGGCGCCTACGACCGGAGCGAGCCCTCCCGCCGCGCGGCCCCGGCCAAGTCGGCCGCCGCCCGCTCCAGGTCCCCGGAGGCCTCGGTGATCCGGCGGCTGGCCGAAGCCACCTGGCCCGACAGCCGCCGCACCTCCAGGAAGACCCTCAGGGCCAGCACGGACAGGACGGCGACCCCGAGGAAGCCCAGGGCAATCGCAAGCATCGGCCACAGCATGGGACGAGCCTAGCGCCCCGCCCTCAGAGGCTGCGCAGGGTGCTCACTCCCCCGCCGGTCAGCAGCTCCACGATGCGCTCACCGGCGGGTTTGCGGACCTGCGCGGAGCACTCGGGGCAGGTGAAGGAGTAGAACGTGGTCCGCCGGCTGCCGCCGATCGCCAGCCGCAGGGCGTCCGCCGCGAGCTCCAGGCGGGCCCGGCACTCGGGACAGGCGGCCTTGAAGGTGACCGGTTCCGCACCGGAAGATGGCGACATCTCTCCGTGCTCCCTCTAGACCTGTTCCCCGTACCCCGCGAGTGCTTCTGTGGCGGCTTTGCGGGCGCTCTGGGCCAGCTCGGGCGGCGAGACGATGCGCCCGTCACGCCCCAGGCGCAGCGCGAGGCGGCGCAGGGAGGCCGGGTCGGGGCTGCGCAGCACGATCCGCAGGCCTCCGTCGGGCAGCTCGTCGGCGCTGTCGTGCGGGTAGTACTCGGCGACCCAGCGGCCGCCGGGGCCGACCTCGACGACCACCTCGGGGTCCTCGGCGGCCGGCTGGACCAGGCCCACGGACAGGTCCCGGGGCTCGATGGCGGGCGGTTCGGAGCGCTCGTCGAGCAGCCGGATCTCGGCGACCCGGTCGAGGCGGAAGGTGCGCCGGGCCTCCGAGAGGTGGCACCAGCCCTCCAGGTAGGTGTGGCCCACCGCGAAGAGCCGGATCGGGTCGACGGTGCGCTCGGTGAGCTCGTCGCGGGCGGGCGAGTAGTAGCGCAGCCACAGCCGGCGCCGCTCGGAGATGGCCCGGTCGACGTCGGCGAAGACCCCGCCCTCGGACTCGAAGGTCACCGACAGCCGCGAGCTGGCCCCGGCGGCCTCGCCGGCGGCCGCCTCCAGCTTGGCGGTGGCCCGCTGCAGGGCGTCCCGGTCGCTCTCGCGCAGCCCCGGCAGGGTGGCCACCGCGCGGGCGGCCACCAGCAGGGAGGTGGCCTCGTCGGCGGCCAGGCGCAGCGGCTCGGCGGTGGACTCGCCCGAGGCGTCGGCGTTGTGCCACCAGATGCGGTCGCCGTCGGTGTCGATGTCGAGCAGGTCCCCGCCGCGGAAGCTGGTGCCGCACATGGGCAGGACGTCGAGGTCCGAGATCAGCTCGTCCTCGGTGATTCCGAACGCGCGGGCGACGTCCGCGACGTGCGCCCCGGGGCGCTCGCGCAGGTAGGTCACCAGGGACAGCATCCGGCGGGTCTGGTCGATGGCGTTCGCGGCCATGCTGGTACGTCTCCCCCTCAGGGCGTAGCTAGTGAAGTTCCTGGTCAGCCCTGGGCGACGGCGCGCAGCCGGTCGACCACGTCGGCCCGCAGGTCCGCGGGTTCCACCACCACGACGTCCGGGCCGAACTCCACGAGCCAGGCGTCCAGCCCGTGCCCGTAGGGGATCTCCAGCTCGTCCCAGCCGTCGGCGCCCTCGCGCACCGCGGTGGCCTTGGCCCGCAGCGGGTAGCCGGCCCCGGCGCGCAGCCGGATCAGCGCGGAGCGCTGGGCGCCCTCCCCCGCCCAGGCCGCCACGGTCTCCCGCACGGTCACCACGTCGGGGACCTCGGCGGTGTACTTGCCGGCCCGGGAGCGGACCTTGCCGGTGATCCGGGAGAGCCGGAACACCCGCTCCGCGCCGCGGTCGCGGTCGTAGCCGGCCAGGTACCAGTGGCCGCGCCAGCACTCCAGGGCCCACGGTTCGACCTGGCGCGGCTCGGGCCGGGCGGCGTTGGACTTGCGGTAGTCGAAGACCACCGGCCGGCGGTCCCGGCAGGCCAGCATCAGCGGCTCGAAGGCCGCCTCGTGGACCGGGATGCGCGGCTCGATCGCGCTGTGCTGCCCCTCGTATGGGTCGCCGGCCTCCGGCATGCCGCCGGCCCGCAGCTTCTGCAGGGCGCCGCTGGCCGCGCCCGCGAGGCGGGCCTGCTGCCAGACCTTGGCGGCCAGCCCGAGGGCGGCGGCCTCCTCGGCGTCCAGGGAGACGGGCGGCAGCCGGTTGCTGTCGCGGCGGGCCAGGTAGCCGGTCTCGCCCTCGATGTTCTCCACCGTCTCGATCACCAGGCCGAGTTCGCGCAGGTCGTCCTTGTCCCGCTCGAACATGCGGTTGAAGGAGTCGTCGTTCCCGGCTTCGAGGTAGGCCTCGATCGAACCGCGCAGCTCGCGCTTGCTGAGGGGACGTCGGGTCCCCAGCAGACACAGCGCCAGGTTCATCAGCCGCTCGGCCTTGGCAATCGCCATCGACGCCCTTCCCCCACTTGCTCGACACACTCGTGACCGTTGACCGTACCGCCAAGCCGGTCCCCGGCAAAAGCGAGGGCCCCCGCCTCACGGCGGGGGCCCTGCGCGGTGACTGCCCGTGGATCAGGCGGCCATCAGGTCACAGACGAAGATCAGCGTCTCGCCCGGCTTGATGGCGCCGCCGGCGCCCTGGTCGCCGTAGGCGAGGTGGGGCGGGATGACCAGCTTGCGGCGGCCGCCGACCTTCATGCCCTGGACGCCCTGGTCCCAGCCGGGGATGACCTGGCCGACACCGAGCTTGAACTGCAGCGCGGAGCCGCGGTTCCAGGAGGCGTCGAACTCCTCGCCGGTGGAGTAGGCCACGCCCACGTAGTGGACCGAGACCACGGAGCCGGCCTTGGCCTCCGCGCCGTCACCCTCCCAGATGTCCTCGATGACCAGGTCGGCCGGGACCGGGAAGTCGGGGAAGTCGATCTCGGGCTTCTCGAGCTTGTCGCTCACGGAACTGCTCCTCATGCGTACGGATGCGGGCCCCTGACCGCGGAGGCGGAAAAGGGCAACCCCACCAGTCTTACACTGCGGCGACGATGTCCACGACGAAGACGAGCGTGGAGTTGGCCGGCAGGTCCGGACCCTGGGCCTGGTCCTTGTACGCCTGCTCCGGCGGGATCACCAGCAGCACGCGGCTGCCGACCTTCTTGCCCACCAGGCCCTTGTCCCAGCCCTCGATGACCTTGCCGGCGCCGATCTTCGTCTGGAACGGCTGGCCGGTCTTCCAGGAGTTGTCGAACAGCTTCGCCGCGTCCTTGCCCTGGTTCGGGGCCCACGCCGCGCCGCTGTACTGCATGAAGACGGTCTGACCGGACTTGACCTCCGGGCCCTTGCCCTCGATCAGGACCTTGTCGACCAGCTCCTTCGGCGGGTCGTTCTTCGGGATCGTGATCGTCGCTTCCTTGTCCTCGTCGGCCTTGACCTGCGGCAGGTCCGACGGGATGGGGGCCTGGGTGCCCTCGGCCCTCTTCGGCGGGACCTGGTCCACGTCGATCACGAAGACGATGTTGTCCTTCGGGCCCACACCCAGCTTCGGCTGGCCCTGCGGCCCGAACGCCGCCTCCGGCGGGGCCACGACCAGCAGCCGGCTGCCGACCTTCTTGCCGAGCACACTCTCGCCGAACACCGGCAGGATCTCCTGCGAACCGGCCTTGAAGGGCACCGGCTCGCCGTCCTGGTCGTAGGAGCTCGGCAGGTCCTTGCCGCTCTTCCAGACCTTGCCCGTGAACCTGGTGATCACAAAGTCGTCCTTCTTGACCTCGGGGCCGGTGCCCTCCTTGAGGACGTTCACCACGAACTTGCCGCTCGGCTCGCCCTTGGGGACGGTGATCTCGGCCTTCTTGCCCGTCTCACCGGCCACCGTCGGCATCGGGTCGGCCGAGGCGACCGGCTTGGGCACCTCGGCGGGCTTGGAGGCCGAGGCCGACGGAGAGGCGTCCTTCTTCTTACCGGAGTCGTCGCCCCCTCCGCAGGCCGCGGTGAGCATCAGAGCCGGCACGATGAGCGCGGCAGCAAGTCGGCGTCGCACAGTGGTCCTCAGGGTCGCTGGAATGGTCCGTCGTAGCGGCCCACTCTACGGGCTGGCCCCTGCGCCACAAGGCTCTGGCATGCGAGGACCCCGCACGCGCGACGCGTACGGGGCCCCCGGCCGCACCGGTCACATACCGGCGATCAGCTTCTCCACCCGGTCGTCCACCGACCGGAACGGGTCCTTGCACAGCACGGTGCGCTGCGCCTGGTCGTTGAGCTTGAGGTGGACCCAGTCGACGGTGAAGTCCCGCCGCTGCTCCTGGGCGCGGCGGATGAAGTCGCCGCGCAGCCTGGCCCTGGTGGTCTGCGGGGGCACCGACTTGCCCTCGAAGATCTTCAGGTCGTTGCAGACCCGCTCGGCCTGCCCCTTGCGCTCCAGCAGGTAGTACAGGCCCCGCCGGCGGTGGATGTCGTGGTACGCGAGGTCTATCTGGGCGACCCGCGGGTTGGACATGGTCATGTTGTGCTTGGCCCGGTAGCGCTCGATCAGCTGGTACTTCATGACCCAGTCGATCTCCCGGCCGATCCGGTCCAGGTCCTCGGCCTCGATGGCGTCCAGGGTGCGGCCCCACAGCTCCAGCACCCGCTCCACGGTCCCGGTACGGATCCCCCGCCGCTCGGCGAAGTCCAGGGCCTTGTCGTAGTACTCGCGCTGGATCTCCAGGGCGGAGGCCTCGCGGCCGCTGGCCAGGCGCACCTTGCGCTGGCCGGTGATGTCGTGGCTGACCTCGCGGATGGCCCGGATCGGGTTCTCCAGGGTCAGGTCCCGCATCACCGTGCCCGCCTCGATCATGCGCAGCACGAGGTCCGTGGCGCCGACCTTGAGGAGCATGGTCGTCTCGGACATGTTGGAGTCCCCGACGATCACGTGCAGGCGCCGGTAGCGCTCCGCGTCCGCGTGCGGCTCGTCGCGGGTGTTGATGATCGGGCGGGAACGGGTGGTGGCGGAGCTGACGCCCTCCCAGATGTGCTCGGCCCGCTGGCTGACGCAGTAGACCGCGCCCCGGGGGGTCTGCAGCACCTTGCCCGCACCGCAGATGAGCTGGCGCGTGACGAGGAAGGGAATCAGGATGTCCGCCAGACGGGAGAATTCACCGTGCCGGGCCACGAGGTAGTTCTCGTGGCATCCGTACGAATTGCCCGCCGAGTCGGTGTTGTTCTTGAACAGGTAGACGTCGCCCGCGATTCCCTCCTCGTGCAGGCGGCGTTCGGCGTCGACGAGCAGACCTTCGAGAATGCGCTCGCCCGCTTTGTCGTGGGTGACCAGTTCGGTCAGGCTGTCGCATTCGGGTGTTGCATATTCCGGATGCGATCCCACGTCCAGGTACAGGCGGGCGCCGTTCCGCAGGAACACATTGCTGCTGCGGCCCCATGACACGACACGGCGGAAGAGGTAGCGCGCCACTTCGTCAGGAGACAGTCGGCGCTGTCCCCTGAACGTGCACGTGACGCCGTACTCGTTCTCCAGCCCGAAAATGCGGCGGTCCATGACTGAACATTACGCCTTCTGCCCTCTTCTGAAACCGGGTTCGAGAGCGGCGTTCCGATCAGTTTTTGATCAGCTGCTCCGAAGCGGCCCCCGCGGAGCCCGTCACGGCCCGGCTGCGGCCCCCCTTCGCGAGCACCCGCTGAGTGGCCGTCAGCACCACGAGCGCCGCCACGCCCGCGCCGCCCGCCACCGCGAAACCGGCCGTCGTCCCGCCCAGTTCCACCGCCGGACCGGCCGCCCCCGTACCGATGGCCGCCCCCACGCCGAAGAAGGTCACCAGCCACGAGAAGGCCTCGGTCACCGTGCCCGCCGGCGCGTGCCGGTCCACCACGATGAACGCACAGGCCAGCGAAGGCGCCAGGAACACGCCCGCCACCGCGGCCAGCGCCGTCATCGCCACCGGCCCGACGCTCAGCATCAGCGGCAGGTAGCCCACCGCCAGCAGGCCCACCAGCAGCCGCAGCCGCCGCTCCGGCGCCCCCGCCCACTGCCGGGCGCCGTAGACCACGCCGCCGACCAGCGCGCCCAGCCCGACCGCCGCCATCAGCCAGCCGTAGACGGCCTGGCCGCCGTGGCCGTCGGAGTACGCCACCGCGGCCACCGCGATCGAGCCCAGCGCCATGCCCACGAAGAAGAACGCGCCCAGCAGCGCCAGCAGCCCCCGCGAGCGCAGGGCGCCCAGCCAGTGCGCCTCGCGCGGCGCCGAACGCCAGGTCCGGGAGGGCTCCGAGAGCACCACCATCAGCACGCCGACCAGCCCCACGGCGTTGAGCACCAGCAGCGCGGCCGCCGGGGACCACAGCGCGACGCACAGGGTCACCAGCAGCGGCCCGACCGTGTACATGATCTCCTGGGCCACCGCGTCCATCGCGTACGCGGCGTGCACCCGCTCCTCACGGCCGCCCAGCACCGTCGGCCACAGGGCCCGCAGCCCGCCCTCCAGGGGCGGCGTGAACAGGCCCGAGACCAGCACCGCCGCGTAGGCGGCCGCCATCGAACCCGTCCCGGCCACGGCCAGCCACACCATGCCCAGCGCCGAGACCAGCGCCGCCGGCAGCTGCACCCGCGGCTGCCCGTACAGGTCCACCGCCCGGCCCAGCAGCGGCTGCCCCACCGCGTTCGCCACCCCGTACGCGGCCGCCAGCGCGCCCGCCAGGCTGTAGCTGCCGCCCTCGGAGCGGATGAAGAGGACGATCGCGATGGCGGCGGTGGCGTTCGGCAGCCGGCCCAGCAGCGTGCCCGCCAGGAGCCTCGCCGCGTACCGGGTCCTGAGCAGCTCCGCGTAACCCGCGGCCATGGGTGCCCCCTTCTGCCCGGACGCTCCGTCCGGGGTAATACGTATAACCTGACCCGTCATACGTACCATGGCCGCAGACCCGGGGTCCACCCCGCAGACCGGCCCCGCCCGCCCCACCTGGCACTTCAGGAGCTACCTGTGACGAGACCCACCAGCCGCGACGTCGCCACCGCCGCCGGGGTCTCCCAGGCCACCGTCTCCCTCGTCCTCGGCGACAAATGGCGCGGCCGCGTCTCCGAACGCACCGCCGCCCTCGTCCGCGAAACCGCCACCACCCTCGGCTACCGCCCCAACCTCGCCGCCCGCAACCTCCGCCTCGGCAGCACCCGCACCGCCCTCCTGGTCGTCCCCGCCCTCACCAACGAGTTCTTCGCCCGCGTCTACACCGGCGCCGCCCGCGTCGCCGCCGCCCACGGCTTCGGCGTCGTCCTCTACCCCTCCCCCGACGGCACCGGCCCCGCCCGCGACCCCTTCGCCTCCGCCCGCGCCGCCATCGACGGAGTCATCGCCTCCTCCATGGCCGCCGGAGCCCTCGACGCCATCGGCGGCGACGACCTCCCCCTCGTCATGCTCGACAGCGACCCCGCCGCCGGCCGCGCCGCCGCCCACGTCAACCTCGCCATGGCCGACGGCGTCCGCCAAGCCGCCGCACACCTCCTCGACCACGGCCACCGCCGCTTCCTCCACCTCGCCGCCGACGTCGACACCTGGACCTTCCACATCCGCGCCCGCGCCCTCGCCGCCCTCCTCGGCCCCACCACCGAGCTGCGCACCGTACGCGCCGCCCTCGCCGTCGACGCCGCCCGCACGGCCATGGAGACGGCCCTCGCGGACCCCGCCGACCGGCCCACCGCCATCCTCTGCGACGACGACGTCCTGGCCGCCGGCGCCTGCAAGGCCGCCCGCCGCCTGGGCCTGCGCGTCCCCGAGGACCTCTCCGTCACCGGCATCGACGACCTGGGCCTGGCCACCGCCGTCGAACCCGAGCTCACCACCGTCCGCCTCCCCGCCGAGCAGGTCGGCGAACACGGCATGAACGCCCTGCTCGCCGTCCTCGACGGCCGCCCCTGGACCGCCCCCGACATCCCCGTCGAACTCATCGTCCGCGACTCCACCGGCCCCGCACCCGCCTGACGCGACGAAGGCCCCGGCCCACCCCACGAGGGGCGGACCGGGGCCTCCAGGCGCCCGTCCGGACTACTCGGCGTCGTCCTCCGGCGCCTCGTCGTTCGACACGGCATCCGCCTGGGCGTCCGCCGGAACCTCCGCCTCCAGCAGCCGCGCCAGCTGCCGGCCCCGGATCCGCTTGAACTTGCGCTGCTGCGCCCGCGTACGGTCCAGCACCGCCACCTCCAGCCGCTCCGCCGGAATGGCCTTGTCGGCCCCGTTGGCCTGGCTGGACAGCGCCTGCACCGCCAGCTTCAACGCCTCGGACAGGGTCATCCCGTCCTGGTGCCGCTGGTCCAGGAAGCTGCTGATCTGCTCGGCGTTCCCGCCGACCGCGACCGAGCCGTGCTCGTCCACGATCGACCCGTCGTGCGGCAGCCGGTAGATCTGGTCCCCGGCCGCCGTCGCACCGACCTCCGCCACCACCAGCTCCACCTCGTACGGCTTCTCACCGGCCGAGGAGAAGATCGTGCCGAGGGTCTGCGCGTAGACGTTCGCCAGACCGCGCGCCGTCACGTCGTCGCGGTCGTAGGTGTACCCGCGCAGGTCGGCGTAGCGGACGCCGCCGATGCGCAGGTTCTCGTACTCGTTGTACTTGCCGGCGGCCGCGAAGCCGATCCGGTCGTAGATCTCGCTGAACTTGTGCAGCGCGCGGGACGGGTTCTCGCCGACGAAGACGATGCCGTCGGCGTACTGCAGCACGACGAGGCTGCGGCCGCGGGCGATGCCCTTCCGGGCGTATTCCGCCCGGTCGGCCATGGCCTGCTGGGGTGACACATAGAACGGAGTCGACACCGTGGTTCCGTCCCTTTCTTCTGGGCGACGAGAGGACTGGTCAGAGCAGGGCGGCGCGCGGTCCGTCGGGCTCCTGGAGCCGACGGTCCGTCACCTTGCGGGCGAGCTCCTGCGACTCGTCCTCGTCCAGCCTGCGGAAGCCCTCGTCGGTGATGACGGTGACGATGGGGTAGATGTGCCGGTACAGGTCCGGGCCACCGGTCGCCGAGTCGTCGTCGGCGGCGTCGTACAGCGCCTGCACGACCAGCGTGGTCGCCTGCTCCTCCGTCAGGTCGGGGCGGTAGAGCTTCTTCATGGAGCCCCGGGCGAAGATGGAACCGGAACCGGTCGCGGCGTAGCCGTGCTCCTCGGAGCGGCCGCCGGTCACGTCGTAGGAGAAGATCCGGCCCTTCTCCTTGCCCTCGTCGTAGCCCGCGAAGAGCGGCACGACCGCCAGCCCCTGCATGGCCATCCCGAGATTGCTCCGGATCATGGTCGAGAGCCGGTTCGCCTTGCCCTCCAGCGACAGCGTCGCCCCTTCGACCTTCTCGAAGTGCTCCAGCTCCAACTGGAACAGCTTGACCATCTCCACGGCGAGGCCGGCCGTACCGGCGATGCCCACCGCGGAGTACTCGTCCGCCGGGAACACCTTCTCGATGTCCCGCTGCGCGATCATGTTCCCCATGGTCGCCCGCCGGTCACCGGCGAGGACGACCCCGCCGGGGAAGGTGGCGGCGACGATGGTCGTCCCGTGCGGGGCCTCGACGATCCCCTCCGGAAGCTTCCGGTTCCCCGGCAGCATCTCGGGCGCGTGCGCGCCCAGGAAGTCCATGAAGGACGACGACCCCGGCGTCAGGAAGGCTGCCGGTAGACGCCCTGTGTTACGAGTGTTGGCTTCCACGCGTTCCCTCCAGATATTCAGCGGCCCGAAGAATACGGTCCGGGCTGTCCTTCAACAGGCCAAGGCCGGTGTTGCAGTTGAAGCAAAGTACGCCACGGACCCTACCCGTCTTGTGGCAGTGATCCACATGCACGGCCGGAGCCCGAAGGCAGAGACAGCAGAGACCGCCTTGATCGGCGATCATCCGGTCACGTTCGACTTCGGTGATCCCATACTTACGCTTGAGATGGCCTGCTCGCCCTTCGATGGCCCGGCACGCCTTGCAGCGCGCATGCAGCCCGTCGGAGGCGGATGCCTTTCGGTGATATTCGGACGGCGGCTTGGCCTCCCCGCAGCACGTGCAGAGCTTGTGCCCTTCCGGCAGCTGCGCACGCGGGCGGGTCGCCCGGGCTTCCACCAACGACGCCTTATGGGGGGATCTCGCGGCGCAGTCCCGGCAATGCCGCTGCAAGCCGTCCATGTTTGACCGCTTGGCGGAGAAGGCCGCGTGAGGCTTGGCTTCCCCGCACCGCACGCAGACCTTCAAATCCACGACCCAACCCCCGACAGGCCTGCGATCCGAAGGCTATTCGCCGCCTTTCTGAACGAAGCTTCGAACGAAGTCCTCGGCGTTCTCCTCGAGCACATCATCGATTTCGTCGAGCACGGAGTCGACGTCGTCGGAGAGCTTTTCCTGTCGTTCCTTGAGGTCGGACTGCGCTTCCGCGGCCTGCTCCTCGACCTCTTCGGTCGAGCGAGTGGCCTTCTGCTGTCCGCCGCCGGTGTCCTTGGTCGCCATGTCTACCTCACCCCGCTCGGTTCGCGCGCTCACACGGAGAGACCCCGGGATTCGGGACCTCTCAAGATCAGACCCTATGCCGGACCCTACAAGCAGGGTCCGGCATCCGTCCCCGTACTTTCACAACGTCCGGCTGCTTTCATGATTCCCTCGCCGGAGGCTTTTCAGGCCCCGAAGGCACCGCTCACTGTCCCGAGAGCACCCGGACCAGGTCCTCCGCCGTGCGGCAGCGGTCCAGGAGCTCCTTGACGTGCTTGCGGGTGCCCCTCAGGGGCTCCAGGGTCGGGACCCGCTGGAGGGAGTCGCGGCCCGGGAGGTCGAAGATCACCGAGTCCCAGGAGGCCGCCGCCACGTCGTCCGCGTACTGCTCCAGGCAGCGGCCGCGGAAGTAGGCCCTGGTGTCCTCCGGGGGCTTGCTCTCGGCCCGCTCGACGGCCGGCTCCTCCAGGAGCCGCTTCATCTTCCCTCGGGCCGCCAGACGGTTGTACAGCCCCTTCTCCGGCCGCACGTCCGAGTACTGGAGGTCCACGAGGTGCAGCCGCGCCGCGTCCCAGCCGAGTCCGTCTCGCCTGCGGTAGCCCTCCAGGATCTCCCGCTTGGCGATCCAGTCCAGCTCCCCGGACAGGCTCATCGGGTCGGTCTCCAGCCGGCCCAGGACGTCCTCCCAGCGGGCCAGTACGTCCTTGGTCTGCTCGTCGGCGTCGGTGCCGAACCGTTCGTCCACGTACTTCCTGGCCAGCTCGAAGTACTCCATCTGGAGTTGTACGGCGGTCAGGGTGCGCCCGCTGCGCAGCGTGATCAGGTGCTGGAGGTCCGGGTCGTGGGAGACCTGGTGCAGGGTGCGCACCGGCTGGTCCACGGCCAGGTCGACACTGATGAACCCGTCCTCGATCATGGACAGGACCAGCGCGGTCGTGCCCAGCTTGAGGTAGGTGGAGATCTCGGAGAGGTTCGCGTCCCCGATGATCACGTGGAGCCGGCGGTACTTCTCCGCGTCGGAGTGGGGCTCGTCGCGGGTGTTGATGATGGGGCGCTTGAGGGTGGTCTCCAGTCCGACCTCGACCTCGAAGTAGTCCGCGCGCTGGCTGATCTGGAAGCCGTGCTCGCGCCCGTCCTGCCCGATGCCGACCCGGCCGGCGCCGGTGACGACCTGGCGGGAGACGAAGAAGGGCGTCAGGTGGCGCACGATGTCCGAGAAGGGGGTCTCCCGCTTCATCAAGTAGTTCTCGTGCGTGCCGTAGGAGGCGCCCTTGTTGTCGGTGTTGTTCTTGTAGAGGTGGATCGGCTGGGCGCCGGGCAGCTGGGCGGCCCGTTCGGCCGCCTCGGCCATGATCCGTTCGCCGGCCTTGTCCCAGAGCACCGCGTCGAGGGGGTTGGTGATCTCCGGGGAGCTGTACTCGGGGTGCGCGTGGTCGACGTAGAGCCGTGCGCCGTTGGTGAGGATGACGTTGGCGAGGCCGATGTCCTCGTCGGTCAGCTGGCTGCTGTCGGCGGCCTCGCGGGCGAGGTCGAAGCCTCGGGCGTCCCGAAGCGGGTTCTCCTCCTCGAAGTCCCAGCGGGCGCGTCGCGCCCGGTGCATCGCCGCCGCGTAGGCGTTGACGATCTGGGACGAGGTGAGCATGGCATTGGCGTTCGGGTGCCCGGGGACGGAGATCCCGTACTCCGTCTCGATCCCCATTACTCGCCGTACGGTCATGCGGCCCTCCTTGCCCGGCGGCGCTCCCGTTCGGGGGCGGCGCTCAAGTACCGCTGGTGCTCCGGTGCGTCATGTGCGGTGCCCGTCCCGCACTGCGCGACCGGCGGTACGGATGAGCCTAGAACCACTCCGCGCTGGTGGGGAGATCATTTCAGTCATTGACTTCGCCTTTGTCACGGCCGGAAAAGGCGGGCGGTAAAGCAGGCGGCCGCGGGTGCCGTGTGAGGCACCCGCAGCCGCCTCGCACCGTCAGAGGTACTGACCGGTATTCGCCACCGTGTCGATGGAGCGTCCGGTGTCGGCGCCCTGCTTTCCGGTGACGAGGGTGCGGATGAATACGATCCGCTCGCCCTTCTTTCCGGAGATGCGGGCCCAGTCGTCCGGGTTGGTGGTGTTCGGCAGGTCCTCGTTCTCCTTGAACTCGTCCACGCACGCCTGGAGGAGGTGGGAGACGCGGAGGCCCTTCTGGTTGTGCTCGAGGAAGGCCTTGATCGCCATCTTCTTGGCCCGGTCGACGATGTTCTGGATCATCGCTCCGGAGTTGAAGTCCTTGAAGTACAGGACTTCCTTGTCGCCATTGGCGTACGTGACCTCGAGGAAGCGGTTTTCCTCGGTTTCCGCGTACATCTGTTCGACGACGGTCTGGATCATGCTGTGGACGGCCACCTCGGGCGAGCCCGAGTGTTCGTTCAGGTCGTCCGTGTGCAGCGGCAGCGAGGCCTTGAGGTACTTCGCGAAGATGTCCTTCGCGGCCTCGGCGTCCGGGCGCTCGATCTTGATCTTCACGTCGAGGCGGCCGGGGCGCAGGATCGCCGGGTCGATCATGTCCTCGCGGTTGGAGGCGCCGATGACGATGACGTTCTCCAGGCCCTCCACACCGTCGATCTCGGCGAGCAGCTGCGGGACGATGGTGTTCTCCACGTCCGAGCTGACACCGGATCCGCGGGTGCGGAAGAGGGACTCCATCTCGTCGAAGAAGACGATGACGGGGGTGCCCTCGCTCGCCTTCTCACGGGCACGCTGGAAGACGAGGCGGATGTGCCGCTCGGTCTCGCCGACGTACTTGTTGAGGAGCTCGGGGCCCTTGATGTTCAGGAAGTAGGACTTGCCCGCGGCCTGTCCGGTCACCTCGGCGACCTTCTTGGCAAGGGAGTTGGCGACCGCCTTGGCGATGAGCGTCTTGCCGCATCCGGGCGGACCGTAGAGCAGGATGCCCTTCGGCGGCCGCAGTTCGTGCTCCTTGAAGAGGTCCGGGTAGAGGTAGGGGAGCTCGACCGCGTCGCGGATCAGCTCGATCTGGTCGCCCAGGCCGCCGATCTTGTCGTAGTCGATGTCCGGGACCTCTTCGAGGACGAGGTCCTCGACCTCGCTCTTGGGGACCACCTCGTACACGTAGCCGGAGCGGGGCTCCAGCAGCAGGGCGTCGCCGGGGCGGATGGTGATGTCCAGGAGCGGCTCGGCGAGCCTCACCACCCTCTCCTCGTCGGTGTGCCCGACCACCAGGGCGCGCTCGCCGTCCTCGAGGATCTCCTTGAGGGTGACGATGTCCCCGGCGCGCTCGAACTCCATGGCCTCGACCACGTTGAGCGCTTCGTTGAGCATGACCTCCTGGCCGCGCCGGAGGTCTTCCGGGTCGACGCTGGGGCTGACGTTCACGCGGAGCTTGCGGCCGCCGGTGAAGATGTCGACGGTGCCGTCCTCGTTGGCCTGAAGGAAGACACCGAAGCCGGCCGGCGGCTGCGCGAGCCGGTCGACTTCCTCCTTGAGGGCCACGATCTGGTCGCGGGCCTCACGGAGGGTGTTCGCCAGGCGTTCGTTCTGCGCGGATACGCCTGCCAGATTCGTCTGGAGCTCGACGATCCGCTCTTCGAGAATCCTCGTGTGACGCGGAGAGTCGGCGAGCTTGCGGCGCAGGACGGCGATTTCCTGCTCGAGATAGGCAACCTGGCCAGCGGGGTCCTCAGACCCTCGCCCGGGCCGGATGCCGCGGTTGATGTCGTCGTCGTGGGCTGCCACGGTCCTCACCTCCTCCAAGGGGAGCTGGACGCTTCCTGACCCTACCTGGGCTGGTGGTGATTGAAACCCCTAGATCACAAAGACGGTAGGGGTGTGTCCGATCTTCACCCTTGCGTACTCCCTCACGCCAGGGAAATACCCACCGTTCAACATCGGAAAGCAGCCGGTTGTAAGGTCGAACTGTTCAACACCCGTCCGGGCCCGCGCGACTTGCCGAGAGCCGCTTCCGGAACGGTTCGATCAGAGCAGGGAACGGCAGGAGATATGACCGTGCAGCAGGAGGTCCCGGCGGGCGGTTCCGGCGGTGCCGGAGAGCCCCTCGAGGTCTGGATCGACCAGGACCTCTGCACCGGGGACGGCATCTGCGTCCAGTACGCCCCGGAGGTGTTCGAGCTGGACATCGACGGTCTGGCCTATGTGAAGAGCCCGGAGGACGAGCTGCTGGCGGACCCCGGAGCGACCACTCCGGTTCCGCTGACGCTGCTCCAGGACGTGGTGGACTCGGCGAAGGAATGCCCGGGCGACTGCATTCACGTAAGGCGCGTTTCGGACAGGGTCGAGGTGTACGGCCCGGACGCCGAGTGACGGTTCAAACACGTCCGGCGGTCGAGTCCGTAAGCTCCTGGCGGAATGTTCCGCCGGTCCAGCGCCACTTGGCGAGCTGCTTGACGTCGGGGCTGTACCGGGGCACGGAGGGCGAGGAGTAGCCCAGCAGACTCGCGGTGACGGTCCGGTCGCGGACCGTCAGGTCGGTCGCGGTGCGGCGCTTGGCGGGGTCGAGCAGGGTGGCCACGACGCGGGGCGGGGCCCCGGGCGCGGCTTCCCGGGTCAGCACGTAGATGGCGTGCGGCGGGGTTCCGGAGCCGGCGTCGCAGCGTACGGCGGCGACGGTCTCGGGGCGGTCGTCGCCGTCGAGGTCGCCTTCGGCGGTGGCGGTGACGGTCTGCGCGGTGCCCTTGCAGTCGAGGGGGTAGGTGACCGCGTGCGCGTCGGGGGCGGTGGCCCGCGGTCCGGCGGCGGTTTCGGTGGCGGGGGTGGCTCCGGTGGCCCGGTCGGGCTGGAGGAGGCCCGCGCCGGCTATGACGGCGGCCATGGCGGTGGCCGTGGCGACCCAGTGGACGGGCTTGGCCCGGTGGCGCGCGGGGTGTTCGGGCGACAGGTCTTCCAACGACGGGGCGGGGTCGGTGGGGCTGTGCGTCACGCGGGGTGTCTCCTGTACGAAGGGTGACGGTGAGCCAGCATCGTGCCATACCTCACACCGCGGTGGAACGGCCGGGTCCGCGCCGGCTGGGCGGACAACGAAAAGGCGCTGTGGCGCAGTTCCGGAAGTGTTCCGGGGAACTGCGCCACAGCGCTTTCGTGTTGGGTCCGCGGCCCGTGCGGGGCGGGGGTGGGGCAGGGGCGCCGCTCCCTACGCGGAGCGGTCGCTGCCGGGGCCCTCGTAGTCCTCGCCGTAGGCGCCCTTGGCGGGGCGGCGGCGGCGCATGGGCGGCTCGACGCCGTCGGCGAGGCGGCGGGCGGTGACGAGGAAGCCGGTGTGGCCGATCATCCGGTGGTCCGGGCGGACGGCGAGGCCTTCCACGTGCCAGTTGCGGATCATCGATTCCCAGGGCTGCGGTTCGGCGAAGCAGCCGATCTCGCGGATGGACTCGACGGTCTTGGACAGCTGGGTGGTGGTGGCCACGTAGCAGCAGAGGATGCCGCCGGGGACGAGGGCCTTCTTGACCGCTTCGAGGCACTCCCAGGGGGCGAGCATGTCGAGGATGACGCGGTCGACGTCGGTTTCGTCCAGGTTGTCCTGGAGGTCGCCGACGGTCAGCTTCCACGCGGGGTGGGGGCCGCCGAAGTAGCGCTCGACGTTGGCGGTGGCGATCTCGGCGAAGTCCGCGCGGCGCTCGTAGCTGTGGAGCATGCCCTGGTCGCCGATGGCGCGCAGCAGGAAGCTGCTCAGGGAGCCGGAGCCCACTCCCGCTTCCACGACGCGGGCGCCGGGGAAGATGTCGGCGAAGGCCAGGATCTGGCCCGCGTCCTTGGGGTAGACCACGGCGGCGCCGCGGGGCATGGACAGGACATAGTCGGGGAGCAGGGGGCGCAGCGCGAGGTAGGCGACGTTGCCGGTGGTGCGGACAACGCTGCCCTCGGGAGCGCCGATCAGCTCGTCGTGCGGGAAGGAACCCTTGTGGGTGTGGAAGTTCTTCCCGGCTTCGAGCGTGAACGTGTAGTGGCGGCCCTTGGGGTCGGTCAGCTGTACCTGGTCCCCGACCTCGAAGGGCCCGCGTCGGCGGGCGGCACCGGTCGGTTCGGACATGTGACCAGTGTATTGGCTTCAGGACTGGGGCCGCGCCATGGCCTTCACGAAGGCCTTCTCGACGTCGAGGGCGGAGAGGACTCCGTAGATCCCGCCGCCGGTGTCGAGGACGAGGTATTCGGTGGCGGGGGTGGTGCGGAGGTGCTCGAGGAGTGCTTCGCCGGTGAGTTCCGCTGAAACCTTCATTCCGTCGGTGAGGTCCTGGGCGAGGGTGCTGACGGCGACCCAGGGGCGGCGGTGTTCGGGAACGGAGGCGATGGCGGTCTCGCGGACGAGGGCGGTGGGGTCGCCCTGGCCGTCGACGACGACGAGGGCGCGGGCTCCGGCTTCGTTGGCGCGGCGCAGGGCTTCGGAGAGGGGGGTGGCGGCCTGGACGGGGATGGCGCGGCGGGTGAGGGTGCGGGCGCACAGTTCGGGGAGGTGTTCGCGCAGGCGGGCCATGCGCAGGCTGTTGCCGGCGCCGGTCCAGATGATCGCGGCGAGGATGGCGGCGAGGAGGGCGTCCATGACGGTGTCCATGCCGCCGATTTCCCGGGTGGGGTTGCCGAGGACGCCGGTCTGGGTGATCAGGGGCAGTCCGATGAGGACGGTGACGGCGAGCGCGCGGCCGACCCAGGCGGCGGCGACGGTGCCGGTCATGGGTTTGCCGGTGAGGCCCCAGATGAGGGCGCGGAGCATGCGGCCGCCGTCGAGGGGGAGGCCGGGGAGGAGGTTGAAGGCGGCGACGAGGAGGTTGGAGACCATCAGGCCGCCGAGGAGGACGCCGGGGACGGTGGCGGGGTCGACGGCCTTCATGCCGAGGTAGAAGATCCCGGCGAGGACGAGGGAGAGGAGGGGGCCGACGAAGGCGAGGACGAATTCGCGGCCGGGGGTCTCGGATTCCTTCTCGATCTCGGAGACGCCGCCGAAGAACTGGAGCTGGATGCGGCGCACGGGGAGCTTGAAGCGGAGTGCGGCGATGGTGTGCGCGAGTTCGTGGACGAGGACGGAGGCGTAGAAGGCGACGGCGAAGAAGAGGGAGACGAGGTAGCGGGCGGGGCCGAGGTCGGGGAGGATGCGGTCCAGCTGGTCGCCGAAGACCCAGGTGATGAGGGCGGCGACGAGGAACCAGCTGGGCGAGACGTAGACGGGTACGCCGAAGGGGCGGCCCATGAGGATGCCGCCGCCCGGTTCGGAGCGCTTGGCGGGGCGCTCGCCGGTTTCGTCGGTGTCTGCCACGTCTGTCCTTCGTTCGGTGCGTTTGCTTCCAGTGTGGTCCACGTCGTGGGTGGGGCGGCGTGGGGCCGGTGTTGCGCGGTGTGATGCTCCGATCATGCAGGGCGATGGGCCAGGAGTCGATGGTATGCGCGTGCTGTCGGTCCCGGGTCGTAGGGTTTCACGCATGACGACGATCCCCGGCGCCGAATCCGACGGTGCTTCCCCGGGTGCTGCCCGGCCCGCCTCGCTGTCGCCCTCGCGGGCGGGTGACTTCATGCAGTGCCCGTTGCTGTACCGGTTCCGGGTGATCGACAGGCTGCCGGAGAAGCCGAGTGCGGCGGCGACCCGGGGGACGCTGGTGCACGCGGTGCTGGAGCGGCTGTTCGACCACCCGGCGGCGGAGCGGACGGTGCCGCGGGCGAAGGAGCTGCTGCCGGGGCAGTGGGAGCGGCTGCTGGAGGCGAAGCCGGAGCTGGCGGGGCTGTTCCCGGAGGGGGACGGGGGCGCCGGGCTGGCGGGGTGGCTGGCGGAGGCGGAGGCCCTGGTGGAGCGCTGGTTCACGCTGGAGGACCCGACGCGGCTGGAGCCGGTGGAGCGGGAGTTCTTCGTGGAGACGGAGCTGGAGTCGGGGCTGCGGCTGCGCGGGATCATCGACCGGGTGGACGTGGCGCCGTCGGGTGAGGTGCGGATCGTCGACTACAAGACGGGGAAGGCGCCGCGGCCGGAGTACGCCGAGGGCGCGCTGTTCCAGATGAAGTTCTACGCGCTGGTGGTGTGGCGGCTGAAGGGCGTGGTGCCGCGGCGGCTGCAGCTGGTGTACCTGGGCAGTGGTGACGTGCTGACGTACGACCCGGTGGTGGCGGACCTGGAGCGGGTGGAGCGCAAGCTGCACGCGTTGTGGGAGGCGATCTCGGAGGCGACGGAGACGGGTGACTGGCGGCCGCGGCCGACGAAGCTGTGCGGGTGGTGCGATCACCAGGCGGTGTGTCCGGAGTTCGGCGGCACTCCCCCGGTGTACCCGCTGGCGGTCGTTCCGAGGCCCGGCCGCCCGGCGGATTCCTGACGGGTCCGAAGGGGCAGAATGGGCGGCGCCGAAGCCGTCCGACGAATTCGAGGTACTTCCCGTGGCGATCCGCGTCCTGCTGGTCGACGACCAGCCACTGCTGCGCACCGGCTTCCGGATGATCCTGGAGGCGGAGCAGGACCTGGTGGTGGTGGGTGAGGCCGGGGACGGTCTGCAGGCGCTGGAGCAGGTGCGGGCGCTGCAGCCGGACGTGGTGCTGATGGACATCCGGATGCCGCGGATGGACGGGGTGGAGGCGACGCGGCAGATCACGGGTCCGGAGCGGAACGGGCCGGCGAAGGTGCTGGTGCTGACCACGTTCGATCTGGACGAGTACGTGGTGGAGGCGTTGCGGGCGGGGGCGAGCGGGTTCCTGCTGAAGGACGCTCCGGCCGACGAGCTGGTGCAGGCGATCCGGGTGGTGGCGGCGGGTGAGGCGATGCTGGCGCCGAGCATCACGCGCCGGCTGCTGGACAAGTACGCCGGTCATCTGCCGTCGGGCGAGGAGAGCGTCCCGGACGTGCTGGGGACGCTGACCGAGCGCGAGGTGGAGGTGCTGAAGCTGGTGGCGCGGGGGCTGTCGAACGCGGAGATCGCGGCGGACCTGTTCGTGAGCGAGACGACGGTGAAGACGCACGTGGGTCATGTGCTGACGAAGCTGGGCCTGCGGGACCGGGTGCAGGCGGCCGTGTACGCGTACGAGAGCGGTCTGGTGCGGCCGGGCGCGCAGTAGCCGCCGGGGTCCGGACGTGCGTCCGCCCCGGCACCCTGGGCGGGTGCCGGGGCGGACGTGTGTCCGGGGCGGGTCAGCCCTTGCTGATCTCCCAGAAGCGGAAGACCGTGGAGGCGTCCAGGGACCACTGGAGGCCGGTGACGTTCTGGCGGGCGACGGCGTACTGCTTGCTCTGCCAGAGCGGGAGGATCGGGACCTCGTCGGCGACGATGTCCTGGAGGCGGGTGTAGTCCGGGTTGGCCGCGGTGCGGTCGGACTTGGTGGAGGTCGAGGGGATGATGGTCCCGCTGATCTCCTTGTTGTCGTAGTTGTTCATCAGGACGTTGTCGGGCCCGAAGAACGGCTGGGTGAAGTTGTCGGCGTCCGGGTAGTCGGGGACCCAGCCCTTGACGTAGACGCCGTACTTGCCGGCCTTGATGTCCTTCTCGTACTGCTCGAACTCGACGGACTTCACGTCGGCGTCGAACAGGCCGCTGTCGTTGAGCTGCTTGGCGATGACCTGGAACTGCTGGTCCGTGGAGGGGCCGTAGCGGGTCGGCGTGGAGTACAGCGTCAGCTTGATCTTGCCGGTGATGTTGGCGGCCTTGAGGACGGCCTTGGCCTTCTCGGGCTGGGGGCTGCCGCCGTAGCGGTCGAAGAAGGGGGTCGTGTGTCCGGCGATGCCGGCCGGGACGATCGAGTACAGCGGGACGGCGGTGCCGGAGTACACGTCCTTGACGAGGGCGTCGCGGTCGATGAGGTACGCCATGGCCTTGCGGACGGGGAGCTTGCCGACGACGGGGTCGTTGACGTTGAAGACCATGTGCTGGACTTCGGCGCCGGTGCCCTGGACGACGTCGACCTTGTTGTCGCCGGTCTTGGTCGCGGCGAGGCCGGCGATGTCCTTGGCGGCGAGGCCGCGGAAGGCGAAGTCGACGTCGCCGCTCTCCAGGACGGTCTTGAGGCCGGCCTGGTCGCCGTTGAAGAACTTCAGCGTGACGCCGGTGTTCCGCGCCTTGGCCTTGCCGCTGTAGGAGTCGTTGACGGAGAAGTTGGCGCTCTTCTCGCTGAAGGAGTCCAGCTTGTAGACGCCGGAGCCGATGGCCTTGCTGTCGGTGCGGAGCTTGTCGGCCGGGTACTCGGCGTGGTCGACGATGGCGCCGGCGCCCGACGCGATCTTGCTCGGGAAGGTCGCGTCGGGGGTCTTCAGCTTGAAGATCACCGTCCGGTCGTCGGGGGCGTCGATGCTCGCGATGGAGGAGAGCATGACGGCCGGGCCGCTCGGGTCGTTGATCTTCAGCGTGCGCTCGAAGGAGAACTTGACGTCCTTCGAGGTGAGGCTGTGGCCGTTGCTGAACTTCAGGCCGGAGCGCAGGGTGCACTTGAACACCTTGCTGTCGCCGCCCTCGAAGTTGCAGGCCTGCGCGGCGTCCGGCTCGGGCGTGGTGCCGCCCTTGGGGAAGCTGAGCAGCGACTGGAAGACGTTGTTGAAGAGCAGCCAGGAGCCCGGGTCGTAGCCGGACGCCGGGTCGGTGGACTTCACCTTGTCGGATATGCCCATGACCACGCCCTTGCCGTCGCCGGCGGCCGAGCCGTCCTGCGAACCGCAGCCGCTGAGCAGCGCGGCGGCCGTGGCCGCCCCGAGCGGGGCCACCAGCCACTGGTTACGTCTCTTCACGCGATGTCCTTCACAGTTCTTGTCTGATCCTTGCGCCGGCCTGCGACGTCCGCCGCCGGTTGCCGCCGGTCTCAGCCGCTGACGCCCCGGCCGAGTTCCCACAGCTGGAGGTCGGAGATGGCGTTGACCGACCATTCCACTCCGGTGATCCCGTCGCGGGCGGCGACGTACTGCTTGCCCTGCCACAGGGGCAGGACCGGCACGTCATCGGCGACGATGTCCTGCATCTCCGTGATCGCGGGGACGGCGACGTTGCGGTCGGCGGCCTTGCGGGACTCGGGGATGAGCTTGGTGCGCACCGTGTTGTTGGCGTACGGCGTGCCCAGGAAGTTGTCCTGCTCCAGGAACGGGGCGAGGAAGTTGTCGGCGTCCGGGTAGTCGGGGAACCAGCCGAGCCCGTAGGCGGCGTAGTCGCCCTTCTTCTGGGCTGGGCGGAAGTCGGCCCACTCGTTGCCCTGGACGGTGATGTCGAACAGCTGGGTGGAGTTCAGCTGGGCCTTGAGGGCCTGGAACTCGGCCGCGGTGCCGTCGCCGTAGTGGTCGGTGGTGTAGTTCAGCGTCAGCTTGACCGGGGTCTTGATCCCGGCGGCCTTCAGCAGGTCGGCGGCCTTGGCGGTGTTGGCCTCGCCGTACTTGTTGAAGAAGGAGTTGACGTGGCCGTTGACCGTGGTGGGGACCAGCGAGTACAGGGGCTGCGCGGACTTGCCGTAGACCTTGGAGATGACGTTGCCCCGGTCGACGGCGGCGGCGAGGGCCTGGCGCACGGCCTTGTCCTTGACGGCCGGGGCGTCGGTGTTGAAGCCGATGTAGCGGATCTCCAGGCCCGGCATGGGGACGAGCTTGACGCCCTTGGGGGGCTTGGCGGAGAGCTCGGTGATCTGGGCCGGGGAGAGGGTGCGGGAGACCATGCTGATGGAGCCGTCGGAGAGCGCCTTGGTGGCCGCGGCCGAGTCGGGGAAGGTGCGCAGTTCGACCTTGTCGTTCTGCAGCTTGATGTCGCCCTTGTAGTTCGGGTTCTTGGTGAAGACGGCCCGGACCAGGTGGTTGTCCTTGACCTCGGGCTTCATCGTGTACGGGCCGGAGCCGTCGACGGCGAAGCCGCTGCGGAGCTTCTTGGCGTCGTAGTTCTTCTCGCTGACGATGCCGGCCGCAGGGGTGGCGAGCTTGTACGGGAAGGTCGCGTCGGGGGTCTTCAGGTGGAAGACGACGGTGTCGGCTCCCTTGACCTCGACGGTGTCGAGGGTGGAGAGGAGCGAGGAGGGGCCGTTCTCGTCCTTTATGGCGCGGACCCGGTCGATGGAGAACTTGACGTCCTTGGCGGTGAGCGGGTCCCCGCTCGCGAACTTCAGGCCCGGCCGCAGGGTGCAGCGGTAGCTCTCGTTGTCGTTGTCGGTGAAGCGGCAGTCGGAGGCCGCTTCGGGGACGGGCTGGCCGCCGCCGCGCGGGGTGTGCATCAGGGTCTGGACCGTCTGGCGCAGGATGTTCCACGTGGTGGCGTCGTACGCGTAGGCGGGGTCGAGCGGGGCGGGGGCGTAGTCGGCTGCCTCGAACCGGTCGGTGGTGCCGACGACGATCGCTCCGGACCCTGCTCCCGTTCCGCTCGCGCTGCCGCATGCGGACAGCGCGGGGGTGAGCAGGCCGATCGCGGCCGTCAGCACCATGGTCTTGCGGTTCATGCTGGAAGTACTCCCTCACCCGGCACTTGCTAAGCGGCGTAGAGGGCACTTCGCGGCGGTCGCCCGTTCAGGGCGGAACGATCGGGCCGGTGTTTGACGATCGGTCCACGCGCGTGCCGGCGCAAGGGTGTGCGGCCGGTACGGCAGAGGTGCGTGCGGAGTGCCCGCGACGACATTAGTGGCCCGGGACGGGGTGGCTGGAACCAGCAGGAGTTGGGGCGTAATCGCACTGTGATGGGCGCGGACTGACCGCTTATGCCGGAGTCATCGCAGATGGTGTCAGGAGATGATCAATCCGGACACATGGGAAGCCCCTGGAGGCTCGGGGCAGGTCCGACTAAGGCTGCGCGGGTGACCAAAGTCACCCGCTCCGCCCACATCGCCAGGATGGAATTTCGGCCTCCGGACCCGGGTGCGGAAGATCCTTCCGTGGGACGGCGGACCGGCGCCCGTTCCGTCCGGTACTGACGGTGTGCGCTCAGTTCATCGGAGTGATGAGGGAGCGCAGGAAGGACAGGTCCACGTCCTCCAGCGAGCGCACGATGGTCCGGCCCGGGGCGGGCTCGATCAGGCCCACGGAGGGAACGGCCACGACGCGGCAGCCGGCCGCCTCCGCGGCCGCCACGCCGGTGGCGGTGTCCTCGATGACGGCGCACCGCGAGGGGTGCGCGCCGAGGGTCTTCGCGGCGAAGAGGTAGGGGTCGGGGTGGGGCTTGGTGCGGGGGACCTCGTCGCCGGCGACGGTGAGGTGGAAGCGGTCGCGGCCGAGGGTGAGCAGGACCTGGTCGATGACGCGGCGGTGGGAGGCGGAGACCAGGGCGGTGGGCACGTTGTGCCGGGCGAGCTCGCTCAGCAGCCGCTCGGCGCCGGGCATCAGGGGGACCTGTTCGGCGATCCGGGCCTCGAAGCGCTCGTTGAGCAGGACGCTCAGCTCGGCGAGGCCGATGTCGGCGCCGGTCGACTCGATCAGGAAGGTGGCGCTGCGGCTCATGGGGCCGCCGACGACCACGTCCCGCCAGGCCTCGTCGAGGCGGTGGCCGAGCTCCTGGAAGATCTGCGCCTCGATCTCCCACCAGAACCCCTCGGTGTCGACGAGGGTGCCGTCCATGTCGAGCAGCACCGCCTGCAGGGCGTGCCCGTCGGCCGTGTGGACGACGGGAGCGGGAACGGTGCTGGTCATGCGTACGCCTCTCTCCGGGGACGACAAGGCCGGTCACCTCGGAGCCGCGGGGCATCCCCCTCGGGAACAGGTGACCGGCCTGTATGGGACCGACCAGTGTACGCCGGTCTGTGTCAGCGTGCGTTGAAATATTTCGCTTCGGGGTGGTGGATGACCAGAGCATCGGTGGACTGCTCGGGGTGGAGCTGGAACTCCTCCGAGAGGTGGACCCCGATCCGCTCCGGCTCCAGGAGGGTGGCGATCTTCGCCCGGTCCTCCAGGTCGGGGCAGGCCCCGTAGCCGAGGGAGAAGCGGGCTCCCCGGTACTTGAGGTCGAACATGTCCTCGATGGCGGCCGGGTCCTCGCCGCCGAAGCCGAGCTCGGCGCGGACGCGGGCGTGCCAGTACTCGGCGAGGGCCTCGGCCAGCTGGACGGAGAGGCCGTGCAGTTCCAGGTAGTCGCGGTAGGAGTCGGATTCGAACAGCTTGGCCGTGGCCTCGCCGATCCTCGAACCGACGGTGACCACCTGGAGGCCGATGACGTCGGTCTCGCCGGACTCCTCGGGGCGGAAGAAGTCGGCGAGGCACAGGCGCCGGCCGCGGCGCTGGCGGGGGAAGGTGAAGCGGGTCCGCTCGTTGCCCTGCTCGTCCAGGATGAGCAGGTCGTCGCCCTTGGAGACGCACGGGAAGTAGCCGTAGACCACGGCCGCTTCCAGGAGGTTCTCGGTGTGCAGCTTCTCCAGCAGGCCGCGCAGGCGCGGGCGGCCCTCGTTCTCGACGAGCTCCTCGTAGGTGGCGCCGCCGGCGCGGGCCTGCTTGAGGCCCCACTGGCCCTTGAACAGCGCGCCCTCGTCCAGCCAGGAGGCGTAGTCCTTGAGCGGGATGCCCTTGACCACGCGGGTCCCCCAGAAGGGCGGGGTGGGCACGGGGTTGTCGACGGCCACGTCGGAGCGGCCGCCCGGCTGCTCGGGCTCCTCCACCTGGAAGGCGGGCGTGTCCCGCTTGGCGACGCGGCGCTGCTTGAGCTCGGGCAGGGTGGCGCCGGGGACGCCGCGCTTGACGGCGATCAGCGCGTCCATCAGCCGCAGGCCCTCGAACGCGTCACGGGCGTAGCGGACCTCGCCCTCGTAGATCTCGTGGAG
>NZ_JBIAVB010000024.1:0-92487 GCF_042893675.1 Streptomyces sp. NPDC001594
GGGGGACCCTGTGGGAGAGTAGGACGCCGCCGAACAATCATTGTGGGAAAGCCCCGCACCAGTCATGGTGCGGGGCTTTTCTGCGTTTACGGGCAAGTACGGATGCCGATATTTCGTTGACCTGCGAAGTTCGGACCGATTGGATGCGTGGGTATGGAACAGAACACGCAGCATGTGATCAGGGCCGTGCGGGCCGACGAGTGGGAGAAGGTCAGGGAGCTGCGGCTGGACGCGCTCCGGGACCCGGACGCGTCGCTGGCCTTTCTCGATACCTATGAGCAGGCGGCCGCCAAGTCCGACGAATTCTGGCAGGAGCGCGCGGCCGGCGCGGCCGAGGGCGTGCACGTCGCGCAGATCATCGCCGAGGCCCCCGACGGGCAGTGGAACGGGTCCGTGAGCGTGTTCATCGAGGACCGGGGGAGCACCGACTTCCTCCAGCAGGTGGTCGACACCGAGCAGGCACACGTCGTCGGTGTGTTCGTGCGGCCCGGGCAGCGGGGCAGTGGGCTCACCGATGCCCTGTTCGAGGCGGCGCTGGAGTGGGTGTGGACGCGGGAGGAGCCGGTGCTGGGGCGTGCGCGGCTGTTCGTGCACGAGAAGAACGAGCGGGCCGCCGGGTTCTACCGACGGTTCGGGTTCCGGCCGAGCGGGCTGGTGATCCCCAAGCCGGACGAGCCGTCCGCGAAGGAGCACGAGTACGTCTTCCTGCGGCCCGGGCGGGCTTCCTAGGCGACGGGCCACTCCGGCCAGCGGGCGCGGGCCTGTTCGCGGCTGCGGCACAGGGCCAGGAGCGGGAGCCTCTCCTCCGTGAGGAGGTCGGGGAGCTGGGGGACGGGGGCGACGGCCGCCACGTCCTCCAGGACCAGCGTCATTGGTGGGTCGAGCCGACCGTCGGATGACCGTGCGGCCATGCGGCGGCCGTGCTCGACCACGTGCGAGGCGAGTGCGGTGAGCAGGGGCATCGCACCCGGCTGGGTGCGCGGGTCCTCCAGGGGCTCACCCACTACGTAGAGGGTGCCCCCTTCGGCCGCGAACGATGCGAGCGTGAGGGCGTCCGTTCGATTCGGGTTGCAGGCCTCGCGGATGTGGACCGAGGTCAGGCAGGACAGGGCGCGGGCCGTCAGGTACTGGGCCTGCTCCCGGCGTTCGGGGTGGGCGATGAGGGCGCTCTCGAGTTCGCCGGCGGCGCCCGGGGCGGCCTGGGGGTGGGTGCGCAGGACGCGGACCGGTTCCTGGGAGCCGTTGCCCTGGGCCCAGCGGGCCAGTTGCTTGAACGGGAGGCCGTCGATGGCGGCCGCCTGGAGCCAGCTGCGGACGAGGGTTTCGGCGGTGTCGGCGACGGCCGCGTCGAGGCGGGCCTGGGGGCGTACGGCGGCCAGCAGGGCGTTCGCCCGGGCGGCGGCGGTGTCGCGGTCGGCGCAGCCGTCGGCGGGGTTCCAGTGCATGCGGTCCGGGGTGTCGCACAGGTGTGAGGGGTCGTAGAGGAGGACCGGGCCGAGCTTGGCGCGGGCGTCCTTGGTGTCCTGCCACAGGGCGGGGGAGGACGTGACCACCAGGACGGCGCCTTCGGCGGCGGATACGGCCTGGGCGGCGAGGCGGAGCCGTTCGGCCGGGGGTGCGTAGGCGACGCGGTGGGCCCGCGGGGTGGTGGGTCGGGCGGCCGGGGCGTAGCCGAAGCCGTAGCGGTAGGCCTCCTGGGCCGGGGGCTTGGTGCCGCGGGCCGGGGTGCGTGCGGGGGCCGGTGCGGAGACCGGGGCGTGCGCGGGCGGCTCCGCCTGGTGGGGGTGGGCCGGGGCGGGCGCCCGGTCCGGCCCGGGCAGGTGGCGGCCGGCCGGGGTCAGGGCGTCCCGGGACGGTGGGGTGCTCCCGGCCGGGATCCGATCCGCGTCGGAGGGGGAGGCCGTGTCTGCGTCGGGGGACGGGGGCCGGTGCGGCCGGCCCGTGCCGGCGGCGAGGGCCGGGGCCGGGTCCTGGCTCGGGATCGGCCCCCGGTTCCGGGCTGGGGGGGAGGCGTTCTCGTGCCCTTGGCCCCGGGCCGGGCCGCGGTCCTGGGACGGGCCCCGGTCGCGGGGCCGGCCGGGGGGCGCGGTGGTGCCCGAACGGTCGGCCGGGACCGGTGCGGAGTCCGGGTCCGGGTCCTGGGTCTGCTTCTGCTTCTGCTTCTGCTGCCTGGCCCGGATGCGGCGGGCCTTCGTTCGGGTGATCACGCCCAGGGTGAAGATCGTGAGGACCAGGAGGAGCAGGAGCTGGCTGATGAACAGGCCCCAGAACAGGCCCCAGCCGGAGAGGGCCGCCGGGTCGGTGTCGGGCCAGGCGGCCGGGATGTCGTGCGGTTGCGTTATCAGGGCGCGGACGGCGCCCGGGGTGCGGGTGAAGGTGACCGTGGCCGGCCAGGCGCCCTTGGCGAAGAGGGCCGCCAGGCCGGTGGCCGACCAGACCAGGACGGCGAGGCCGAGGAGGAAGGCCAGGAGGCCGACCAGTGCTCCGTCGGGGATGCCGCCGCCGCGCGGGCGGGGCTCCGTACCTCTGGCGTCGTGCATGGCGGTCAGGCCACCGTGGTCGCGGATCCGGGGCCGGTGCCCCGCTGGCGTTCGATGTACAGGGCGCGTTCCTCCGCTTCGAGTTCCGCGGCCAGCAGGTCTTCGGGGAGCTGCTGGGGCGTGGAGGACTCCGTCATCGCGCGGTCGGTGTAGACGAGGGGGCGTTCGGTCTCGGTGATCAGGTGTTTGACGACCTGGACGTTGCCGTTGACGTCCCAGACGGCGATGCCGGGGGTGAGGGTCGGGATGATTTCGACGGCCCAGCGCGGCAGGCCGAGGACGCGGCCCGTGGCGCGGGCCTCGTCGGCCTTCTGGGCGTAGATGGTGCGGGTGGAGGCCATCTTGAGGATGGCCGCGGCCTCGCGTGCGGCGGCTCCGTCGACGACGTCGGAGAGGTGGTGGACGACGGCGACGAAGGACAGGCCGAGGCGGCGGCCGAACTTCAGCAGGCGCTGGAACAGCTGGGCCACGAAGGGGCTGTTGATGATGTGCCAGGCCTCTTCGACCAGGAAGATCCGTTTTTTCCGGTCGGGGCGGATCCAGGTGTGTTCCAGCCACACGCCGACGATCGCCATGAGGATGGGCATGGCGATGGAGTTGCGGTCGATGTGGGAGAGGTCGAAGACGATCAGGGGGGCGTCGAGGTCGATGCCGACCGTGGTGGGGCCGTCGAACATGCCGCGCAGGTCGCCGTCCACGAGGCGGTCGAGGACGAGCGCGACGTCGAGGCCCCAGGCCCGGACGTCGTCTATGTCGACGTTCATCGCGAGGGCGGACTCGGGTTCGGGGTGGCGCAGCTGCTCGACGATGTCGGTGAGGACGGGCTGGCGGTCCTGGATGGTGTCGACGACGTAGGCGTGCGCGACCTTGAGGGCGAAGCCGGAGCGTTCGTCCAGGCCGTGGCCCATCGCCACTTCGATGATGGTGCGGAGCAGCGCGAGCTGGCCGGTCGTGGTGATCGCCGGGTCGAGGGGGTTGAGGCGGATCCCGTCGTCGTTGGCGGCGATGGGGTCCAGGCGGATGGGGGTTATCCCCAGGGCTTCCGCGATGAGGTTCCATTCGCCGACGCCGTCTTCGCCCTGGGCGTCGAGGACGACGACCTGGCGGTCGCGGAAGCGGAGCTGGCGCAGGACGTACGTTTTTTCGAGGGCTGATTTGCCGTTGCCGGATTCGCCGAGGACGAGCCAGTGGGGGGCCGGGAGCTGCTGGCCGTAGAGCTGGAAGGGGTCGTAGATGTAGCCCTTGCCGCTGTAGACCTCGCGGCCGATGATCACACCGGAGTCGCCGAGGCCGGGGGCGGCGGTGGGCAGGTAGACGGCCTGGGCCTGGCCGGTGGAGGTGCGCACGGGCAGGCGGGTGGTCTCGACCTTGCCGAAGAGGAAGCTGGTGAAGGCGTCCGTCAGCGCGGACATGGGATCTCGCATGGCGGCTTTTCCCTTCCGGCTAGCGTCGGATGCCGGTCGCGAACGGCAAGGTGTTGACGAAGGCGCGGTGGTGCTCGCGGTCGCACCACTCGAGTTTCAGGTAGGACTTGCCGGCGGAGGCGCGGATGGTGCGCTTGTCGCGGGCGAGGGCTTCGGGGGAACGCGAGGACACCGTGATGTACCCGACGAGGTTGACCCCGGCAGCGCCGCTGGCGAGATCTTCACCCCTCTGGTCGAGCCGGCCGTGTGCGGCGATGTCGCGGGGGTCGACGGTGCGGTTCATCTTGGCGGCGCGGGAGGCGTCGGCCTCGTCGTTGGTCTTCTCCGTCAGCATGCGCTCGATGGCGATCTCGGTGGGTTCGAGGTCCATGGTGACGGCGACGGTGCGGATGACGTCCGGGGTGTGGACGAGGAGGGGGGCCAGGAAGTTCACGCCGACGGGGGTCATCGGCCATTCCTTGATCCATGCGGTGGCGTGGCACCAGGGGGCGCGGGTGGAGGATTCGCGGGTCTTGGCCTGGAGGTAGGTGGGCTCCACGGCGTCGAGCTCGGCGGGCCAGGCGTTGCGCTTGGTCATGGCCTGGATGTGGTCGATCGGGTGGTCCGGATCGTACATGGAGTGCACGAGGGAGGACAGGCGTCCCTGGCCCAGCGGCTGGCGGACGCGGATGTCGGCTTCGGCGAGGCGGGCGCAGATGTCGGTGAGCTCGCGGGCCATGACGATGGCGAGTCCGGCGTCGCGGTCGAGCTTGCGGCCCTTGGTGCTGCCGGCGCGGGCGATGGTGGTGGCCTCGGCGGCGAGCTCGCGGGTGTAGTGCATGCAGGCGACGAGGTAGGCGCGGTGCTGCTCCGAGGAGGTGGAGACCATCGACTGGAGCTGGTCGTAGGAGTCGCGCAGCCAGGGGGCGGCGGTGGCGTCCCCGCGCTGGGCGACGTCCTTGGCGTGGGCGTCGGGGTCGGCGGGGAGGGTGCGGGCGAGCATCTGGAGGCGGGTGACGAAGCCGTCGCCGTTGGCGACGTGCTTGAGGAGGGTGCCGAAGCGGTCGACGAGGGCTTCCTGGTCCTCGCTGTCGCGCAGGCCGACGCCGGGGCCTTCGATCTCGATGGCGGCGGTGACGGTGCGGCGGTCGGCGTGGAGGAGGACGGCGATCTCGTCGGGGCCGAAGGGGGCGGCGAGCCAGTTGATGCGGCCGATGCCGGGGGGCGGGCCGACCTCGACCTCGCGGCCGTCGGCGGCGCGGGTGCCGGCCTCCATGGCGGAGGAGCGGTAGGTGGTGCCGCGGCGCAGGGTGCGTTTGTAGCTGCGGTTGATCTCGAACCACCGGTAGTAGGTGCGGCCCTTGTAGGGGACGTAGACGGCGGCGAGGGCGAGCAGCGGGAAGCCGGCGAGGCTGACGATGCGCAGGGTGAGGTCGGGGACGAGCAGTCCGCTCATCATGCCGAGGAACGCGCCGACGATGATCAGGGCGATCTCGCCGGTTTCGCGGTTCTTGCCGACGATCGCGTTCGGCCGGGCCCGGCCGATGAGATACGTGCGGCGGGGCACGACCGGGTGGAGCTGGTGGGACTGGGTCGTCAACGCCCGTCACCTCCTGTGTTCCTCGTACTCGAGCCAGTGCGGGGCGGGGGTGCGGCGGGCGGGACGCTCCCGCCGCCTCCTCCGCTGCCGGAGCCGCGGCTGCTGTGGGCGGCCATGCCTCCGGAGATCTGGTTGGCGTCGCCGCCGGTGGAGCCGCTGCCGCCGCCGGCGCGGTGGGCGCCGCCGCGGCTGCTGTGGGTTTTGATGCCCTGGGAGACGAGGGAGGCCGGGGAGCTGATGACGGCGGCTGCCTGGGCGCCGTCGGTGGCCTGCTTGCGGTTGCTGCGGGCGGAGGCGATCTCGTCGCCGAAGCCGGGGACGAAGCGGTAGATCATGGCGGAGGCGAAGATCGCCAGGAGGATGATGGCGAGGCCGGAGACGACGGCGGAGAAGGCGTTGGGGCCCTTGTTGCCCGCGAGGGCGCCGGCGAGGCCGAGGACGATGACGATGACCGGCTTCACGAGGATGACGGCGATCATGATGCCGGCCCAGCGGCGGACGTGGCCCCACATGTTGCGGTCGACGAGTCCGGCGTAGACGACGGTGCCGAGGAGGGCGCCGACGTAGAGGAGGGCGGCGCGGATGACGAGCTCCAGCCAGAGGACGCCGGCGGCGAGGACGGTGACGAGGGCGACGACGATCAGCATGATCGGGCCGCCGCCGATGTCGTCGCCCTTCTTGAGGGCGTCGGTGAAGGAGCCGAAGAAGACGTCGCTCTGGCTGCCGGTGGCGGAGGCGATGACGTCGGTGACGCCGTCGGTGGCGGAGACGACGGTGTAGAGGATCAGGGGGGTGAAGGCGGAGGCGAGGACGGTGAGCCAGAGGAAGCCGATGGCTTCGGAGAGGGCGGTGGAGAGGGGGACGCCGCGGATGGCGCGCTTGGCTACGGCCAGGAGCCAGAGGACGAGGGTGAGGACGGTGCTGGCGGCGAAGACGACCGCGTACTGCTGGAGGAAGGCGGGGTTGGTGAAGTCGACGTTGGCGGTGCCCTTGACGGCTTCGCTGAGCTTCCCGACGATCCAGGCGGCGGCGTCGGCGCAGCCGCGGGCGAGGGAGGCGAGGGGGTTGAGGGCGTCGGTGGGGCTGTTCGGCGAGAGTCCGGTGCTGGAGCCGGTGCCGGGGCTGGCGCCGCCGGCCTGGCGTTCGCAGGCCTCCTTGAGGGTGCCGATGACGCCTTCGCACTTGGACGGTGTGGGGGTGCCGGAGGGGGATGCCGACGGGGACCCGGAGGGGGTCGGGTTGGGGCTGGGGGCGGCGAAGGCGCGTGCGGACAGCAGCACGAGCGCCGTCTGAAGGGCGGTCAGGGTCGCGGCGACGCGGAAGGGGGCGCGGGGGGCGGCGGCACGGAGGGTGCTGCCGGCGCGGCTGGGCGTGCCGGGGCGGCTACCGGGCATAGGTGAACCCTCCGAACTCCTGGACGGCCTTGCTGATGTCGTCGGACGTGGAGGCGGGTACGTCGCCGGGGACCGGGGCGGGGCCGTCCTGCTGGGTGTCGGAGGCGACCTTCCAGTCGTCCCCCGCCCAGGTCAGTTCGAAGGTCCAGGTCTTCCACGTGGTGCTCACCGGGGTGGTGGACTTGGCGCCGGTCATGCCGACCAGGGCCATGTACCAGACGGAGACCTTGGCGTTGGCTGGGCCGAAGTTCTCGACGCGGGTGCCGACGGGGACGGCGCGGGTGACGAAGGTGTTGCCCTGGGGGGCGTTGCCGTTCGCGTCGAGGCCGAGGGCGGCGAAGAAGGCGGGGGAGTAGGCGGTGTCCTGCTGCCCCTTGCGCTGGGCCGCCGCCTCCGGGGTGTAGACGGCGTCCATGAGGGTGTGGCGGACGTCCTTCTTGAGCATGCCGTCGGAGTTGAGGGCCACCGCGTAGTTCGCGGCGGCGGATTGGGCGCCTTGTTCGTCGTGGGCGAAGCCCTTGGGGATGCCGGCGGACTTGGTGGTGACCGGGGCCGTGCCCGTGGGGGTGGTGGCGTTGGTGGTGGGGGGTTTGTTCGAGGTGGGGGGGGCGGCGGGGGGCTGGGAGCGGTTCGCGAAGGCGATGGCGGCGATGAGCAGGACCACGACACCGACCACCGTGATCAGGCCGCGCGAGGCGCGGGGGGTGCGGCGGGGGGTGCCGTAGGGGTCGGAGGGGGAGTCCGGGAGGCGGGTGCGGGTCTGGCCCGTTCCGCCGACGGCGCCCCCGCCGTACTGGTCGTCGTTGCTCATTGCCTGTCGTCCGCCCCCTCCGCGTCGTACGACGGTAGCGCTCGTTTCCGCGCAGGCGCGGTGTGGTGATTCCTCATCAGGGTGCGGCCGGCCGCGGTGGTGCTGCTAGACGGCCATTCCGTAGACGATCGTGAAGAGGGTGCCGAGGGAGCCGATGATGAAGACTCCGGTGAGCCCGGCCACGATCAGGCCCTTGCCCTGCTCCGCGCTGAAGGTGTCGCGCAGTGCGGTGGCGCCGATGCGCTGCTTGGCGGCGCCCCAGATGGCGATGCCGAGGCAGAGGAGGATCGCCACGGCCATGATGACCTCGATCATGACCTTCGCTTCGTTGCCGAGACTGCCGAACGGCCCCCAGTTCGGGGCGATTCCGCCGATGATGGTGGTGATGTCGCCCTTTTCGGCTGCCAGGATCATGTAACTCACCGCCCCGTTATGGGTAGTTCCGGTAGCCCGTGCCCGATGGCAGGGGTCACTCACTATCTTCGCTGATGAAACGTCGGCCGTCGTCGACTTGGCCGGTCTCTTTACCCGATGTCCCGGGTGTCGGGCCGTGTGTGCGCGGGTGTGCGGTCGTACGCATGGCCTGACCTGGTCACTCTGTGTATCACGGGGGGTGACCTCGGGCAATGACTGGCGGCTCGGGGGGTGGCGCGCCGTGGGTGTGGCGCGGTCGTGGCGCTCGGCGGGCGTGCGGGTGCGTGCGGGGCGCACGGGGGTGGGGCGGGCGCCGGGGGGTCTGCCGGGCGGGGGTCAGCTCCAGTGGGCGGGGCGGGTGAGGTGGCCGGGGATGCGGGTCGCGGCGTCGCCCTGGGCGGCGTTCAGCTGGGGCTGGGTGAGGAAGAGGGTGTCGCGGAGGTCCGCGCCGCGGAGGTTGGTGTCGCGCAGGTCCGTGCCGATCAGGTCGGCGCCCCGGAGGTCGGCGCGGCCGAGGTCGGCGGCGATCAGGTAGGCGCCGCGCAGGTTGGCGCCGCGCAGGTCGGCTCCGGCGAGGCGGGCGCCCATGAGGTCGGCGCCGCGGTGGTTCTTCTTGCGGCCCGGGGCCTTGGCGCGGGCGAGCTCGCTGGCCTTGAGGAGGAGGGTGTTGATCTCCTGGCGGAGGGCGGGGACGTCGAGGGCGGCGAGGGTGTCCGCGTCGGCCCGGGTGAGGGCTTCGGTCCTGGTGAGGAGCGTGCGCAGGGCGGGGTGGAGCGCGGCGGCCGCCGGGATGTCGAGGGCGGCGGACACGTAGAAGAGGAGTTCGTGGAGCTGGCGCATGACCGGGAAGGCGTCGAACATCGCCTGCCGGGTGTCGGGGTGGGTGCGCCAGTCGCGGCCTTCGAAGGTGACCTGGGAGATCTGCTGGCCCGCGCCGAAGCAGTCGAAGACGGTGCAGCCCTGGAAGCCCTGGTCGCGCAGGCCGGTGTGGATGCCGCAGCGGAAGTCCTGGCGGAGGTTCTTGCAGGGGGTGCCGGCGGCCTTGTTCACGGCGAAGTCGGCCGACTTGGCGAAGGGCAGGGCGACGCAGCAGAGCGCGAAGCAGTTCGCGCAGTCGGCCTGCAGGAGGGGGAGGGCGGGGCGGGGAGAGCTGGACACCGGTCCATTGTCGCTTGAGGAGGTCTTGATCCGCTGCCGGGGGGCGGTGAGCATCCGTGCATGACTGAAGTGATCGCGGTTGCCGTCATTACGTTGCTCGCCGTCGTGAGTCCGGGGGCGGACTTCGCGATGGTCGTGCGGAACAGCTACTTGTACGGGAGGTCCACCGGGCTGTTCGCGGCGGCGGGGGTCGCGGCCGGGGTGCTGGTGCACGTCTCGTACACCATGCTCGGGGTGGGGCTGCTGATCGCCTCGTCGACGGCCCTGTTCACGGCGATCAAACTGGCGGGGGCGGCCTACCTGGTGTGGATCGGGATCCGTACCTTCCGGGCGCGGTCCGAGCTGACCGTGGACCTGGAGTCGAAGCCGGAGCTGACGCGGCTGGGGGCGCTGAGGTCGGGGTTCCTGACGAACGTGCTGAATCCGAAGACGACGTTGTTCGTCGTGTCCACGTTCACGCAGGTGGTGGGTCCGGACACGGCGGCCTGGCGGCAGGCCGGGTACGGGCTGTTCATGTCGGGGGCGCACCTGGTGTGGTTCGGGGCGGTGGCGCTGTTCTTCTCGCACTCGGCGCTGCGTGAGCGGATGCTCAGGGCGCAGAAGGCGCTGAACCGGGCCATCGGGTCGGTGCTGGTGGGGCTGGGGGTGGGGCTGGGCCTGGCGCGCTGAGGGGGGCGCGGGGCTGGTGTGGGGGGTTACCTGTGGGTAGCGTGCGGCGGCATGGGAGCTGAGGACGGGTTCTACGAACGGATCGGTGAGGGCCGCTTCCGGGCCACCGTGGCGACGCGCGGGCCGTGGGACCCGGGCTCGCAGCACGCGGGGCCGCCGGCCGCGCTGCTGGGGCGGGCCGTGGAGGAGCGGGCGGGGGCGCGCGGGGACATGAGGGTCGCGCGGATCACGTACGAGATCCTTCGGCCGGTGCCGATCGGGGAGCTGGCCGTGACCACCTCGGTGCTGCGGGCGGGGCGGGGCACGGAGCTGGTCGAGGCGGCGCTGACCCCGGCCGGGGCGGACGGGCCGGTGATGCTGGCGCGGGCGCTGCGGATCAGGGTGGCGGGGGAGCCGGTGCCGGCGGTGGCCCAGGGGGCGCAGGTGCCGCCGCCCGGGGAGGCGGCGGTGGCGCCGTTCCTGCCCGTGCCGTGGGAGACGGGGTACCACACGTCGGTGGAGGCCCGGTTCACGGAGGGGGCCTTCACCGAGCCGGGGCCGGGGACCTGCTGGATGCGGATGCGGGTGCCGCTGGTCGCGGGGGAGGCGGTGCGGCCGCTGGACCGGGTGCTGGTCGCCGCCGATTCGGGGAACGGGATCGGGGCGGTGATGGACTTCGGGCGGTTCGTCTTCGTCAACGGGGACCTGACGGTCCATCTGCACCGGCACCCGGTGGGGGAGTGGGTGTGCGTCGAGGCGCGCACGAGCGTGGACGCGGGCGGGATCGGGCTGGCGGACGCGCGGCTGCACGACGAGAAGGGGCCGATCGGGCGGGGGGCGCAGAGCCTGTTCGTGGCGCCGAGGTGACAGCGCCGGGGTGAGGCCGGTGATGGTGGCCCGGTGCCGGGGTGGGATCTGGCAGGGGTACGGGCCGGTACGGGGTGCCGGTACGAGTGTCGGTGCGGCGGCCGGTGCGGCGGCCGGTGCGGGGGTGCCGGCCGGCTCGGCGGCGGTGCCGCGTGGGCGTCAACCCCCTTGCCGGGCTGGTCAGTCGGTGTGGCAGGCTCGCGGGATGGAGCCACTCTGGGAGAGCGATCCCGCCCGCATCGGAGCGCATGCGCTGCTGGCCCGTCTCGGGGCCGGCGGGATGGGGCAGGTGTACCTCGGGCGGTCGCCCGGAGGGCGGCTGGTGGCCGTCAAGGTGGTGCGCGAGGAGATCGTCGGGCATCCCGAGGCGCTGGCCCGCTTCCGGCGTGAGGCGCGCACGGTGGCGGCGGTGCGGTCGGCGTACACGGCGAACCTGATCGACGCCTCGCTGGAGTCGGCGCCGTTCTGGCTGGCCACCGAGTACGTCGCGGGCCCCACGCTGGGCAACGCGGTGGGGGCACGGGGGGCGCTGCCCGCGCAGACCTGCCGCAGGCTGGGCGCGGCGCTGGCCGAGGGGCTGGCGAGCGTGCACGCGTACGGCGTCACGCACCGGGACCTGAAGCCGCAGAACGTCATCCTCGGTGCGCAGGGTCCCCAGCTGATCGACTTCGGGATCGCGAGCGCGGTCGGTGCGACGGCCCTGACCCAGGACGGGCAGGCGCCCGGTACGCCGGGCTACACGGCCCCGGAGGTGCTGCTGGGCGGCGGGGCGGGACCTGCGGCGGACGTGTTCGCGCTCGGTGCGACGCTGGCGTACGCGGCGACCGGGCGGCCGCCCTTCGGCGGCGGCGCGGCGGCGACCGTGGGGTACCGGGCGGTGCACGAGCCGGTCGACGTGGCCGGGGTGGAGCCGGAGCTGGCGGCGCTGATCGAGGCCTGCGTGGCGAAGGACCCGGCGGCCCGCCCGGATCCGGCGGAGGTGATCCGGCGCTGCGGGGTGCGGGACGCGCTGCTGGACGACCCGGTGTACACGGCGTTGCCGGCGCTGGGGGAGCCCGTCCCGCTGCACGAGATGCGGACGCAGGGGCCGGGGTACCCGTACGTGCCGACGCAGGCGGGGCACGCGTCCGCGCAGCCGGGCCGTCGGGCGGGGCGCCGTGCGGCGTGGGCGGTCGCGGGTACGGCGGTGGCCGCGGGACTGGCGCTGGCGGCCTGGCAGCTGCTCCCGTTCGACGGCGGCGGGCGGGGCGGGCAGGCGCGTGGCGCGGGCGGTCCGTCCTCGGGGAGCCCGGCGGCTGACGGCCGGGCCCCGGCGGGGTCCGCGCGGCCCCCGGCCGAGCCCGCCGCCGGCGGCACGCCCCCGTCCGCCGGCTCCGGGGGCGGCTCCCGGCGCCCGGCCCCGTACATCGAGGACAACCGGATCTCGCACTACTTCTGGAAGCCCTCGGCCGACCCCCTCCTGGCCTCCCACGGGCAGGGGCAGTGCAACCTGCCCGCCGAGCAGAAGCCGCCCGGCGCGGACATGCAGACCACCGCCACGGTGTCGGGGAACTCCGTGAAGGTCGAGATGCGCATCAAGTACGCGGAGATGAGCGCGACCCGGCCCGATCCGTACTACGTGTCGGTAGCGGTCAGGTCGCCGCACGACACGGACGCGGAGACGGGCATGCCCTTCAAGGTGGACAACAAGCGGGTCGGCTTCACCAGCAAGCCGGTCGACATCTACGGCAAGTGGGACACCGGGAAGTTCCTCACCCTCACCTACCCGGACGATTTCGCGGAGCACGTGCAAGGGGGCAGGACGTACCCCGCCGTGCCCCTGGCCAACGACCCGGGGGACTGGACGCTGGTCTTCTACCACGTCGAGGATGACCCCACGAAGTACACCAGCATCAACTGCTCGGGCTTCCGAGTGGGTTAGTACGACCGGCGACACGGGCGATTCACACGTGGAAGTGACGGGGATGGGGGAGTGTTGACGGATGCGCAGATTCTGGATGGCAGGCGGAATCGGGGCGGGGGTCTGTCTGGGCTTCGTCGGGCTCCTCGTCGTGGGCACGTACTCGGCCGCGGCGGGGATCGCGGGCTCCGCCTCCGGGCGGCCGCTCGGGCTGGTGCAGGGCGCGGTGCCGGGCAAGTACCAGGCGCTGGTGCAGAAGTGGGGCACCCTGTGCCCGGCGCTCACCCCCGGGCTGCTGGCGGCCCAGCTGTACTCCGAGAGCGGCTGGGACCCGAGGGCGGTCAGTCCCGCCGACGCGCGCGGGATCGCGCAGTTCATCCCGGGCACCTGGGCGGGTCACGGCATCGACGGGGACGGGGACGGGGACCGGGACATCTGGGACCCCAACGACGCCATCCCGTCGGCGGCCTCGTACGACTGCGAACTCGCCAAGGACGTGGCCAAGGTGCCGGGTGACGCCACGTCGAACATGTTCGCCGCCTACAACGCGGGCGCGTACGCGGTCATCAAGTACGGCGGGGTGCCCCCGTACAAAGAGACCCAGGGGTACGTGAAGTCGATCACCGATCTGGCGAAGACCTTCGAGCGCCCCGTCGGGCGGGTGTCGCCCTCGCAGCAGGCCGCCGGGGCCGTGTACTTCGCGCAGAAGCAGCTCGGGACGCCGTATCTGTGGGGCGGTGACGGGACGGCCGCCGACAACGGGCGGTTCGACTGTTCCGGGCTGACCAAGGCGGCCTACGAGACGGTCGGGGTCGATCTGCCGCGCGTGGCCAACGACCAGTACAACGCCGGGTCGCATCCCTCGCGGGCCGAACTGCTCCCCGGTGATCTGGTGTTCTTCTCCGATGATCTGACGAACTCCCGGGAGATCCGGCACGTCGGGCTGTACGTGGGCGGCGGCTACATGATCAACGCCCCGTACACCGGTGCCGTCATCCGGTTCGACAAGATCGACACCCCGGACTACTTCGGTGCGACCCGGGTGACGAAGGAGGGGGCGGAGGCGCTTCCGGAGCGGTCGGCGGCCGCCCCGAAGGCTTCGTAGCTCTCCGTGAAGCACAGGCCCTGAGCTGCGACGATGAGTCACTCTTGGATAACGTTGACGTGATCATCTGGTGGAGAGTGGAACCATGCCCGGTAGTACGGGCGTTCCATGGTCACGGGGATTGATCGACGGGGGGGTTTGAAGGGGCGCACCGTCGTGCGTCCCCACGGGACCTAGGCAAGCAAGGGGCCGCGTCACATGGCTGGACTCACGACCGGTGGGCCGAATGTGGATGTCAGCCTGCTGTACCGGATCAACAGCGTCGCCCGCAGCGCCCCCGAATGGCTCGACCGGGGCGTCGGCCTCCTCGCCGCCTACGGACTGCCGCTGGCCATGGTCCTGCTGGTGCTGTGGTGTTGGCGCGGAGCGCGCCGGCAGGACGAGGCGGCCGCCGCCGAGTCGTTCGCCGCGCTGGTGTGGGCCCCGCTGGCCGCCGCGCTCGCGCTCATGGTGAACGTGCCGCTGCGCGGGTTCGTGGCGCGGCCCCGGCCGTTCGTCGCGCACGAGGGCCTCGAAGTCCTCGGCGGTGTCCACGTCGGGCCGGACGCCGGGTTCACCTTCGTCAGCGACCACGCCACCCTCGCGATGGCACTCGGCATCGGGGTGTTCCTCGCCAACCGCCGGCTCGGCCTGGTCGGGATCGGGCTCGCGCTCGCCGAGGGGCTGTGCCGCGTCTACCTGGGCGTGCACTACCCGACCGACGTCATCGGGGGCTTCGCGCTCGGCACCGCCGTCGTCCTCCTCCTCGCCCCGCTCGCCATGGCCGGGCTGACCCCGCTGGCACGCGCCCTGGCCCGGACGCCCCGCCTGGGGCTGCTCGTCCGGGCCGGGGAACGGGTGGTGGCCCGGCCGGTGGAGCTGGCGCAGCGGCCCGGCGAGAGCGACCTCGCCGCCTGAGGCGCGGACGGGCCGTTCACGGGTTCCAGAGCGCGAGCAGGAGCGCCAGCACCAGGCACACGCCCGCCGCGCCGAAGCACAGGCGGACCGCCGTCGGGCGGGAGCGGGGCGTCACGCGTCGCCGTCCTCGCCGCTGCCGCCGCCCGGGCGCTCCGCTTCCTCACGGCGGTAGCGGGAGCGCAGCCACAGGCCGGTGACCGTCGCCGCGGCGATGGTGAGCCCGATGGCCAGCGCCACGTCGGCCGGGCCGTCCGCCGAGCCCACGGGACGGGCCCAGGCCGCCGCGGCCGGGGTGAGCGCGAGCAGCAGGGCCCAGAGGAGGGCCGCGACACGGGGTGCGGTTCCTGGCATGCCTCCAGCGCAACCGGTCCCGCCGCCCCCGGCCAGCCGGGAAGGCCGAACGGGCGACACGCCCGGCCGCGGGGGGAGTCGGGAGGAGTCGGCGGGAGTCGGCGGGAGTCGGCGGGAGTCGGCGGGAGGGGTCAGCCGTCCGAGGTGTGCCGGGTGGCGTCCTTGCGGGCCAGGTCACGGGAGCGGCGGGCCGGCCCGGTCCAGCCGCAGCTGCACACGGCCAGGCAGAAGGAGCCCCGCTCGGCGGTGCTCGTCGTGTGTCCGGTGGGTGGCTGTGCGGCTTCCGCGGGGTGACGCGGTTCGGGCACAGCGGTAAACGGAGCGATCGGGGTCGCCTTGGTGTGCGGATCCACCTCTCCACGGTACCGGGGGCGGCCCAGCCCCGGTACGGCCCCCGGCCACTTCCGGACCGTTACGGGAAACCCCGGACCTCGTTAACCGGAGCGGGTGGGGGCCTCGGGCAAACAGCGGTCATGCGTTGGGGGTTGGCAGGCGATGGTGGTGCACCAGCACAGGCGGCGGCGACGGCGTGCGGGCAAGGCGGTGCTCGCGGTCTGTGTGGCCGTCACCGTGGCCGCGCTGGGCGGATGCGGCGCCGCGAGCGGCACGGTGGCCGGCGGCGGCCCGGCCGACGCCCGTCCCCCGGGCGACCCCGCGGCGGCGGTCCGCGGGGCCGCCGACGCGCTCGCCGCCACCGGGAGCGCGCAGGCCCGTACGGCGATGGAGATGGCGACCGGCGGGACCCGGGTGACCATCCGGGGCGAGGGCGGGGTCGACTTCCGCAAGCGGATGGGCCAGCTGCTGGTGATGCTGCCCGCCGACGTGAAGGGGCAGCCCGAGCACCGGCCGATCACCGAGCTGCTCGTCCCCGGCGCGCTCTACATGAAGAACCGGGGCGCCGGAGTCCCCGACGACAAGTGGGTCCGCCTCGACACGGCGGCCCTCCCCGACGGGAACCTCGTCACGGGCGGGGCCACCGACCCGCTGGCCGCCGCCGAGCTGCTGCGCGGCGCCCAGGAGGTGACGTACGTCGGCGAGACCGACGTGGCGGGGACCAAGGTGCGGCACTACCGGGGGACGACGGACATCGGGCGGGCCGCGCAGGGCGCCTCCTCAGGGGTCAAGGAGGCCCTGCAGGCCGCGGCGAAAGGGTTCAGCAAGGACAGCGTGCCCTTCGACGCGTACCTGGACGAGGCGGGCCGGCTGCGGAAGGTCCGCCACCGTTTCACCTACGTCAAGAATGGCGTGATCGATGTCTCCTCGACGACGCTGCTGTACGGGTTCGGCACCCCGGTGACCGTCGCATTGCCCGCAGAAGGGGACATTTACGCGGGGAAGATCGCCGAGTAGCCGGCCGGAACGGCCCGGGCTGTACGTCCGGGCCATGGCTCCACTATCCGGAAATGGTCCATCCGTGTCATGCGCGGCACGAGCGGCGGTCCCTACGCTGGGAAACCGGGTGCCGGACGGGCGATGGCGGCAGAGAGAGGTGACACGCGTGACTCCCGCGGGCGGTACGACGGTGCAGGACCACGTGGCGCTCGCCGAGATCGAGCTCTGCGGGGAGCTGATCATCGCGGCCTCGGCCGCGGCCGAGGATCGGCTGAGTCAGGACCGGATCGACGAGGTGCTGCTGGGCATCGGGCCGTAGCCCCCCTCGGGGGTCTTCTCCGCGGCCGCCCCCGGTGGCCGGAACTAGCTGCGCAGCAGGCGGGCGATGGCCTTCGTGGCCTCCTCCACCTTCGCGTCGATCTCGGTGCCGCCCTTGACGGCGGCGTCCGCCACGCAGTGGCGCAGGTGCTCCTCCAGGAGCTGGAGGGCGAAGGACTGGAGGGCCTTCGTGCTCGCCGACACCTGGGTGAGTATGTCGATGCAGTACACGTCCTCGTCGACGAGCCGCTGGAGGCCCCGGATCTGGCCCTCGATCCGGCGCAGCCGCTTGAGGTGCTCGTCCTTCTGGTGGTGATAGCCGTGGACGGGAACGGCCCCGGAGCCCTCCGCTTCGATGGTCGTCATCAGTCCTCCCGTGGTCCGGTACGAGGGGGTATATACCCCTCATGGGTATAGGTTACTTCGCCCGGGCCGCAGGGGCAGGGATCCGTGGGGCCCACTCTGCCCCCTCTGCCTGATGGAGGACACCCTGGGACGCCGGTTAGCCGTGGCCGGGGGATACGCCTAGCATCAGCCTGACCGAATCCAATGCACCCCGAGGACCCCACGTGCGATTTCGTCTGACCCCCAGGGAGACGAGCTTCTACGACATGTTCGCCGCATCCGCGGACAACATCGTCACGGGCTCGAAGCTCCTGATGGAACTGCTCGGAGCGGATCCCTCCGCCCGGGCCGAGATCGCGGAGCGGATGCGTGCGGCCGAGCACGCCGGGGACGACGCCACCCACGCGATCTTCCACCAGCTGAACTCCTCCTTCATCACGCCGTTCGACCGCGAGGACATCTACAGCCTCGCCTCGTCGCTCGACGACATCATGGACTTCATGGAGGAGGCCGTCGACCTTGTCGTCCTCTACAACGTCGAGGAGCTGCCCAAGGGCGTCGAGCAGCAGATCGAGGTCCTGGCGCGGGCGGCCGAGCTGACCGCCGAGGCCATGCCGCACCTGCGGACCATGGACAACCTCACCGAGTACTGGATCGAGGTCAACCGGCTGGAGAACCAGGCCGACCAGATCCACCGCAAGCTGCTCGCCCAGCTCTTCAACGGCAAGTACGACGCCATCGAGGTGCTGAAGCTCAAGCAGATCGTCGATGTGCTCGAAGAGGCCGCCGACGCGTTCGAGCACGTCGCGAACACGGTGGAGACCATCGCGGTCAAGGAGTCCTGAACCTCGTGGACACCTTCGCTCTGGTCGTGACCATCGGTGTCGCGCTCGGCTTCACGTATACGAACGGTTTCCACGACTCCGCGAACGCCATCGCGACCTCCGTCTCGACGCGGGCCCTGACCCCGCGCGCGGCGCTCGCGATGGCCGCGGTGATGAACCTCGCCGGTGCCTTCCTCGGCAGCGGTGTCGCCCACACGGTCAGCAAGGGCCTGATCGAGACGCCCCACGGCAACCGGGGCATGTGGATCCTCTTCGCCGCCCTCGTCGGCGCGATCGTCTGGAACCTGGTCACCTGGTACTTCGGGCTGCCCTCGTCCTCCTCCCACGCCCTGTTCGGCGGCATGGTGGGCGCGGCGCTGGCCGGCGGCATCGACGTCCTGTGGGACGGGGTGGTCGAGAAGGTCGTCATCCCGATGTTCCTGTCACCGGTCGTCGGCCTGATCGTCGGCTACCTGGTGATGGTCGCCATCCTGTGGATGTTCCGGCGCGCCAACCCGCACAAGGCCAAGCGCGGCTTCCGCATCGCGCAGACCGTCTCGGCGGCCGGCATGGCCCTCGGCCACGGCCTCCAGGACGCCCAGAAGACCATGGGCATCGTGGTGATGGCCCTGGTCATCGCCGACGTGCAGGGCGCCGACGACCCGATCCCGGTCTGGGTGAAGATCGCCTGCGCGGTGATGCTGTCGCTGGGTACCTACGCGGGCGGCTGGCGCATCATGCGCACCCTCGGCCGCAAGATCATCGAGCTGGACCCGCCGCAGGGCTTCGCGGCGGAGACCACCGGCGCGTCGATCATGTTCGCCACCGCCTTCCTCTTCAAGGCGCCGATCTCCACCACTCACGTGATCACCTCCGCGATCATGGGCGTGGGCGCCACCAAGCGGGTCAACGCGGTCCGCTGGGGCGTGGCGAAGAACATCATCCTCGGCTGGTTCATCACCATGCCGGCGGCGGCCCTGGTCGCCGCGGTCTGCTTCTGGCTCGCGGACCTGGCCTTCGTGAGCTAGCCGGGGCCCGGCGGCCTCCTGCTGGGGGTCCGGGGGTCGTCCCCCGGGTGATGCAGCATCACCATGCCGGCGGCGGCCCTGGTCGCGGCGGTCTGCTTCTGGCTCGCGGACCTGGCCTTCGTGAGCTGACGCGGACCGCACCGGTACGGAAACGGGCCGGCTCCCCCCACCCAGGGGGAGCCGGCCCTCTTTCTTTCCATCCTGCGGTGGCACCGCCATGCAGCACCGCAGGACGACCGTGCGAGCGGCCCCGGCTCTTTAGCCGAAGCGGCCCGAGATGTAGTCCTCGGTCGCCTGGACGGACGGGTTGGAGAAGATCCGGTCCGTGTCGTCGATCTCGATCAGCTTTCCGGGCTGGCCTACGGCGGCGAGGTTGAAGAAGGCGGTTCGGTCCGAGACGCGGGCCGCCTGCTGCATGTTGTGGGTCACGATGACGATCGTGAAGCGCTCCTTGAGCTCGCCGATCAGGTCCTCGATGGCGAGGGTGGAGATCGGGTCGAGGGCGGAGCAGGGCTCGTCCATCAGCAGGACCTGCGGCTCGACCGCGATGGCGCGGGCGATGCACAGACGCTGCTGCTGGCCGCCGGAGAGGCCGGAGCCGGGCTTGTTCAGGCGGTCCTTGACCTCGTTCCAGAGGTTCGCGCCCTGGAGCGAACGCTCCACGATGTCCGTGAGCTCGGACTTCTTGTAGCTGCCGTTCAGGCGCAGGCCCGCCGCCACGTTGTCGAAGATCGACATGGTGGGGAAGGGGTTCGGGCGCTGGAAGACCATGCCGACGGTGCGGCGCACCGCGACCGGGTCCACGTTCGAGCCGTACAGGTTCTCGTCGTCCAGCAGCACCTTGCCCTCGACGCGGCCGCCGGGGGTGACCTCGTGCATGCGGTTCAGGGTGCGCAGGAAGGTGGACTTACCGCAGCCGGAGGGGCCGATGAAGGCCGTCACGGAGCGGGGTTCCACGGTCATCGAGATGTCGTCGATGGCCTTGTGGGTGCCGTAGAAGGCGGAGAGGCCGCTGACGTCGATTCGCTTGGCCATGAGGGGTCACTTCGCTTTCATACAGTCGCGTCAGCGACCGGTCTTCGGGGCCTTCCAGCGGGCGATGCCGCGGGCCACCAGATTCAGGATCATGACGAAGGCGATCAGGACGAGCGCCGCGGCCCAGGCACGGTCGTAGGAGGCTTCACTGCCGACCTTGTACTGCTCCCAGATGTAGAGGGGGAGCGAGGACTGGGCACCTTCGAAGGGGTTGCCGTTGATCAGCTGCGATCCGAAGACCAGCAGCATGATCGGGGCGGTCTCGCCGGCGATGCGGGCGACGGCCAGCATGACACCGGTGGAGATGCCGCCGATGGCCGTGGGCAGGACGACCTTGAGGATCATGCGCCACTTCGGCACACCGAGGGCCAGGGCGGCCTCGCGCAGCTCGTTCGGGACGAGCTTGAGCATCTCCTCGGTGGAGCGGACCACGACCGGCATCATCAGGATCGACAGGGCCATCGCGCCGGCGAAGCCGGAGGGGCCGAAGCCGAGCATCAGGTTCCAGGTCGTCAGGATGAACAGGCCCGCGACGATGGAGGGGATGCCGGTCATGACGTCGACGAAGAAGGTGACCGCCCGGGCGAGCCGGCCCTTGCCGTACTCGACCAGGTAGACGGCGGTCAGCAGGCCGACGGGCGCCGCGATCAGGGTGGCGAGGCCGACCTGCTCCAGGGTGCCGAGCAGCGCGTGGTAGACGCCGCCGCCCTTCTCGAAGCTGGTCACGCCGTTCATGGAGTGGCTGAGGAAGTCCCCGTTGAAGGCCTTCATGCCGCGGCTGATCGTCGTCCACATCAGGGACAGCAGCGGGACGACCGCGAGGACGAAGCAGACCCAGACGACGGAGGTCGCGACGCGGTCCTTGGCCTGGCGGCGGTTCTCGACGATCGAGCTGGCCGTGTACGTGATCACGACGAACAGCAGGGCGGCGATCAGGCCCCACTGCACCTTGCTGCTCAGGTCGAAGACCAGGCCGACGACGATGCCGAGGACGGCGGAGACGGCGGCGATGCCGGCGGGCGCCCAGCGGGGCAGGCCGCCGCGGGTCAGGCCGGACGGGGCGGAGGACCGGCGGGCCGGAGCGGGCCGGTGGTCCTGGAGTGCGTGGCTCATCAGGCGTTCGCCCCCGAGAAGTCCTTGCGACGGGCGATGATCAGGCGCGCGGCGCCGTTGACCAGCAGGGTGAGCAGGAAGAGGACGAGACCGGAGGCGATGAGCGCGTCACGGCCGAACTCGGTGGCCTCGTCGAACTTCGCGGCGATGTTCTGCGCGAAGGTGCCGCCGCCCGGGTTGAGGATGTGCCCGGAGATCAGGAAGCTCGGGGAGAGGACGGTGGCCACGGCCATGGTCTCGCCGAGCGCGCGGCCGAGGCCGAGCATGGAGGCGGAGATGACACCGGAGCGGCCGAAGGGCAGCACCGACATCCGGATGACCTCCCAGCGGGTCGCGCCGAGGGCCAGGGCGGCCTCCTCGTTCATGCGCGGGACCTGGAGGAAGACCTCGCGGCTGACGCTCGTCACGATCGGCAGGATCATGATCGCGAGGAGGATTCCGACGGTGAACAGCGAGCGGGCGACGCCGACCTGGGTCTTGTCGAAGACGTAGGTCCAGCCGAGGTACTCGTCGAGCCAGAGGTTCAGCCCGTTCAGCTGCGGCACGAGGAAGAGGGCGCCCCAGATGCCGTAGATGATCGACGGCACGGCGGCCAGCAGGTCGACCACGTAGGCGAGGGGCGCGGCCAGCTTGCGCGGCGCGTAGTGCGAGATGAACAGGGCGATGCCGACGGCGATCGGAACCGCGATGGCCATCGCGATGATCGAGCTGACGACGGTGCCGAAGAGCAGGACGGCGATGCCGAAGACGGGGTGCTGGGCGGAGGCGTTCCAGTCGAAGGTGGTGAGGAAGTTCCCCTCGTTCTTCGACAGGGCGATGCCGGCCCGGTAGGTGAGGAAGGCGGCGATCGACGCCATGATCACCAGGAGCAGGATGCCGGAGCCCTTGGAGAGCCCCGCGAAGATCTTGTCACCGGCGCGGCCGGTGGACCTTCCGCTCTTGGAGACGGGCGGAGCCGTGTCTATGTGGGTGGGTGTGGTGGAAGCCATGGTCTTTCCGGTCTGTGTGGGGGGCGAGCCCCCTGGCGGCGGTGCACCGGATTCCCCCGGGGTGGAGGGGGAGGGTCCCCGGGGGGCGGCCCGCCCCTGGGGGGCGGACCGGACCTCGGGGGTCAGGGTCTGGCGGTGGAGCGGGTGGTTCTGTGGATCCGTGGAGCTTCGAGTCCTAGGCGAGGGACTTGATGACCTCGCGGACCTTGGCGTTGATCTCGGTCGGGATCGGGGCGTAGCCGTTCTCGGTGAGGGCCTTCTGGCCGGCGTCCGAGGCGGTGTACTCCAGGAAGGACTTCACGGTGCCGAGCGTCTCGGCCTTGTTGCCCTTGTCGCAGACGACCTCGTAGGTGACCAGGACGATCGGGTAGGCGCCCTCGGCCTTGGTGGCGTAGTCGAGCTTGAGGGCCAGGTCCGAGCCGGTGCCGGTGACCTTGGCGGCGGAGATGGCCTTGGAGGCGTTCTCCGGGGTGGCCTTGACCGGGGCGGAGGCGCCGGTGTTGACGTCGATCGTCTTGATGCTCTGCGAGGTGGCGTAGGAGAGCTCGAAGTAGCCGATCGCGCCGTCGACGGCCTTGACCTGGGAGGCGACACCGGCGGAGCCGGACGCGGCCTGGCCACCGGGGGCCGGCCACTTCTTGGAGGCGTCGTAGGACCAGGCGTCAGGGGCGGCGGCCTTGAGGTACTTGCCCAGGTTCTCGGTGGTGCCCGAGTCCTCGGAGCGGTGGAAGGCCTGGATGGCGGTGGAGGGAAGCGTGACGCCGGGGTTCAGCTTCTTGATCGCCTCGTCGTCCCACTTCTTGATCTTGTCGTTGAAGATGTTGGCGATCGTGGCGGCGTCGAGGTTCAGCTTGTCCACGCCGGCGACGTTGAAGCCGAGGGCGATGGGGCCGCCGACCATCGGCAGGTTGATGCCCTGGCCGCCGGTGCAGATCTTCTTCGAGTCCTCGACCTGCTCGGGCTTCAGCGCGGAGTCCGAACCGGCGAAGCCGACGGTGCCCTGGTTGAACGCGACGATGCCCTCACCGGAGGAGGAGGACTTGTAGTTCACCTCGACGCCGGAGCAGGCGGCCATGTAGTTCTTGACCCACAGGTCGACGGCGTTCTTCTGGGCGGAGGAGCCGGAGGCGAGCAGCTTGCCCTTGGCGCCGTCGCACTTGATGTCGCCGGGGGCGGGAGCCGAGGCCTTGGTGGTGCCGTCGGCGCCGGTCTTCGTGTTGTCGTCCGAGCCGCACGCCGTGAGGACCAGGGCGCCGGACACGACGAGGGCCCCGAGGGCGGAGGCACGAAGCCGGTTCTTGCGCTGAAGCTTCACTGTTCGGGTGTTCCTTCCGGGGAGCCGCCGGCCGCTTTCTGTATCGGGGCGGCGTGCGAAGAGGACTACGTGGTGGGTGGGGTGCGGGGCCGCACTTTCCGGTTCGGCTCGCACCGTGCGGTACCGAAATTAGGCAGAACAGGTGACGGGGTCGACGGGGGTTGGTGAACGGATGGTGAACCATGGCGGACGGGCGGGTGCGGATGGGGGGTTTGTACCTGGGATTAAGCGGGCGTTATCCGCCCGTTATGCCGCTGTGACCTTCCCGGGCGGGGGCGGGGGCGGGGGGAGACAGCTGGGCGGGGGTGGCTGGATCTCGCCGGTGGGGTCGGGGAGGGCGGGGTCCCGGCGGGGCGGTCTCAGGGAGGGGTTGGGGCTTTCCCGTCAGTCCCACTGTCCTTCCGGTTCGGGCCGGCCTGTCAAGGGCGCTCCCTTCGGTCGCGTCGCTGCGCGATGGCCTTCGGCCACCCTTGACAGCCCGTCCCGCCCCGGAAAGACAAGGACTGCCGGGAAACCCCCAAAGGAACGGGACGGATGTTCATGGACATGCGGCCGGATCAGGGACCAGGCGGGATGGTCGGGGGTCGGCAGACATCCCATCCGGGCCGACATGGATGCCTTTCGGGGCCGCCCTTCGCGGCAAATCGCTACGCGCTTCTCTCGTCTCAGCGTCCGGCGGCCGTCTGGGGCTGGTCCCCGCGCCAAAGGCCGACGAGATCGTCATCCGGGGCCGCCAGGCGCGGCAGATCGCTACGCGCTTCTCAAATCTCGGCGGCGAGCTGCCGTCTGGGGCTGGTACCTGCACCGAATGACGAACAGGGCGGCATCCGGGGCCCTCAGGCGCGGCAGATCGCTACGCGCTCCTCGAATCTCGGCGTCGAACCGCCGTCCGGGGCTGGTGACGGCACCAAAAGCCGATCCGCAGAGCATCCCGGCCCAAGAGGGCCGCCGGACGCCGAGAAAAGGGGAGCGCGTAGCGATCTGGCGCGCCGGAGGGTGGCTGATGGTCCTTCTGTCGGCATCTGGCTACAGCAGCGGCCCCAGGCGGGCAGCAGACGCTGAGACGGGAGGAGCGCGTAGCGATCTGATGCGCCTGGCGGCTTCGGATGACGATCCCGTCGGCCTTTGGTGCGGGGATCAGCCCCAGACGGCCGCCGGACGCCGAGATCGGAGAAGCGCGTAGCGATCTGGGGCGCCCACCGGCCCCGGATGACGAATCCGTCGTCCTTCGGCGACAGCAGCACTCCCAGACGGGGCGCAGACGCTGAGAAATGAGAAGCGCGTAGCGATCTAGCGCGAAGGGCGGCCCCGAAAGGCATCCAGGGGAGCCGGATGGTCAAGGTACATCCGTCCCGTTCCTTTGGGGGTTTCCCGGCAGTCCTTGTCTTTCCGGGGCGGGACGGGCTGTCAAGGGTGGCCGAAGGCCATCGCGTAGCGACGCGACGAAGGGAGCGCCCTTGACAGGCCGGCCCGAACCGGAAGGACAGTGGGACTGGCGGGAAAGCCCCAACCCCTCTCTGAGACCGCCCGCCGGGGTCCCGACCCTTCCCCACCCCGGTCCGCTGTTCAGTCCCGCCCCCCTCACGACACCGCCGCCGCCGGTTCCCACAGGGTGTGGAAGGTGAGGCGGCTGGCTTCCACCGCGTGGCGTTGGTCGGCGTGCAGGACGCCCAGGGCGTAGGCCGTCGCCGGGGCGATGCGCGGGGTGCGGGCGGCCGTCGCCGAGGCGGTGGCCGCCTCCGCGGCGTCGCGGTGCTGGTTCAGGGCCCCGCTCGCGGCCGCCAGGCGCGGGGCGTGGTCCCCCAGGGCCTCACGGGCGTAGCGGTGCACGCGCAGCAGGCGGCGTACCTCGTGCCAGGCGGCGTCCGCGTGCGCCGAGTACGGGGCGGAGGCGTCCGCGACGGGCAGGGCCGTGACCGCCGTCTCCAGGCGGGTGCGGGCCACCTCCGCGAGCGGGGTGAGGACGTCGTCCACCGGTCCGCTCGCCGCCACCGGGTCCAGCGGGACCTCCGAGGCCAGTACCGCCACCGCGTCCGCCACCGCGTGGAACCGGGCCGAGCCCAGCGCCTGCAGGGTCGCCGAGTGCGCCCGGGTACGGGCCAGGGTGAGCTGGCGTTCCAGCAGGGCGCCCGCGCGCGCCGAGCCGACGGTCAGCGCGCCCGCGGCACTGCCGCGCGGCGCCGGGACCTCCGGGGAGGCCGAGAGCCGTTGCAGGGCCTCCATCAGGCGCGACAGCCGGGCCGCGTACGCGTGCTCGTCGGCCAGGGTGGAGGACAGCCAGACGAGCTCCGTGCGCAGCGGGTCCGCCCAGCTCGCCTGGGTGACGACCCGGAAGGTGCTCAGGGACGAGGCGATGCGGCGCGCGGCCCCCCGCAGGCCGTGCGCCGCCTCCGTCTCTTCCCGCGGATCGGGGCCGCCCGCCGCGCCCGCGGCGCCCGCGTCATGCAGGCGCAGCGCGCGCAGGAAAGCGGTGGCCTGGGAACGCAGGTAGACGGCGAGCACGTCACCTGCGGTCGGGTCATGGTTTGGCTGAGCCACGCCGGCGCCTCCGCGCGTCTATGAGCATCTCCTGTACGTGCCGCAGCGGCTGGCCTTCGGCGTCGGTGCTGTGCCGGGTCCATTCGCCGTCCGGGCCCAGGTGCCAGGAGGAGGTGGCGTCGGACATGCCGGTCTCCAGCATCCGGTCCAGTGCCGCGCGGTGGCTGGGGTCGGTGACCCTGACCAGTGCCTCGATGCGGCGGTCGAGGTTGCGGTGCATCATGTCGGCGCTGCCGATCCACACCTCGGGTTCGCCGCCGTTGCCGAAGGCGAAGACCCGGGAGTGTTCCAGGAAGCGGCCGAGGATCGAGCGGACGCGGATGTTCTCCGACAGCCCCGGGACCCCGGGGCGTACGGCGCAGATGCCGCGCACCCAGATGTCGATCGGGACGCCCGCCTGGGAGGCCCGGTAGAGGGCGTCGATGAGGGCCTCGTCGACGATCGAGTTCATCTTCAGCCGGACGGACGCCGGGCGGCCGGACCGGTGGTGGTCGGCCTCCTTGTCGATGCGCGCTATGAGCCCGTCGCGCAGGGACTTGGGGGCGGTCAGCAGCCGGCGGTAGGTCTCGCGGCGGGAGTAGCCGGAGAGCCGGTTGAAGAGGTCGGAGAGGTCCGCGCCGACCTGCGGGTCGGCGGTGAGCAGGCCGAGGTCCTCGTACAGGCGGGCGGTCTTGGGGTGGTAGTTGCCGGTGCCGACGTGGCTGTAGCGGCGCAGGGTCTCGCCCTCCTGGCGGACCACGAGCGACAGCTTGCAGTGGGTCTTGAGGCCGACCAGGCCGTAGACCACGTGGCAGCCGGATTCCTCCAGCTTGCGCGCCCACTTGATGTTGGCCTGCTCGTCGAAACGGGCCTTGATCTCGACGAGGACGAGGACCTGCTTGCCGGATTCGGCGGCGTCGATCAGGGCGTCGACTATGGGGGAGTCGCCGGAGGTGCGGTACAGCGTCTGCTTGATCGCGAGGACGTCGGGGTCGGCGGCGGCCTGTTCCAGGAAGGCCTGGACCGAGGTCGAGAAGCTGTCGTACGGGTGGTGGAGCAGCACGTCGCGTTCGCGCAGGGCGGCGAAGATGTCGGGCGCGGACGCGGACTCCACCTCGGCGAGGTCACGGTGGGTGCCGGCGACGAACTTGGGGTACTTGAGCTCGGGCCGGTCGAGGGAGGAGATCCCGAAGAGGGCCGTCAGGTCGAGGGGGCCGGGCAGCGGGTACACCTCGGCGGCGGAGACCTTGAGCTCCTGGACGAGGAGGTCCAGGACGCCGGGGTCGATGGACTCCTCGACCTCCAGGCGCACGGGCGGGCCGAAGCGGCGCCGCATGAGTTCCTTCTCCAGGGCCTGGAGGAGGTTCTCGGCGTCGTCCTCCTCGACCTCCAGGTCCTCGTTGCGGGTCACGCGGAACATGTGGTGCGCGAGCACCTCCATGCCGGGGAACAGCTCCTCCAGGTGCGCGGCGATGACGTCCTCCAGCGGGACGTAGCGCTGCGGGGAGGCCTCCAGGAACCGCGACAGCAGCGGCGGCACCTTGACGCGGGCGAAGTGGCGGTGCCCGCTGACGGGGTTGCGCACGACGACGGCCAGGTTCAGGGACAGGCCGGAGATGTACGGGAAGGGGTGCGCGGGGTCCACGGCCAGCGGGGTGAGCACCGGGAAGATCTGGTTGCGGAACAGGGTGAAGAGGCGCGCCTGCTCCTTCTCCGTGAGGTCGGGCCACCGGATGAGGTGGATGCCCTCCTCGGCGAGCTGGGGGGCGATGTCCTGCTGGTAGCAGGCGGCGTGCCGGGCCATGAGCTCGCGGGAGCGGGTCCAGATGAGGTCGAGGACTTCGCGGGGCTGGAGGCCGGAGGCGGAACGGGTGGCGACGCCGGTCGCGATGCGGCGCTTGAGGCCGGCGACGCGGACCATGAAGAACTCGTCCAGGTTGCTCGCGAAGATCGCGAGGAAGTTCGCGCGTTCCAGCAGCGGGGTGCTGGGATCCTCGGCCAGCTCCAGCACGCGTTCGTTGAAGGCCAGCCAGCTGCGCTCCCGGTCGAGGAACCGGTTGGCGGGCAGTTGCCCGTCGTCGTCCTTGTCCTCGTACGCGTCGAGGTCGGCGTCGAGGTCGGGGTCGAGGGGGCGGTGGGCGGCTATGGAGCCGAGGCGCGATTTCGCCGGCGCCTTTTCCTCCGCCTTGGTCCGTGTCGTGGAGGCGGAGGAGACCGCGGCGGAGGTGTGAGACGGGTGCTGGGCGGGGACCTCGGTGGGGCCTGCGCTGGGCTGGTGGCTCATACCTCTATTCTTCCGCGCGCGGGGTAGGACAGGCGCGTCGGAAGTGTCCGCGGTCAGGCGGAGTCGGGGCTGCATGCCGGGAGGTTCGCAAGCGCGTCTGAATGCCCGGTTAATGGCGTATGGCTTCCAGGCTCCGCGTGTGGGCAGGATTCCCCCGCCCCCGCCGCCGTACGGCCGTGTGGGTGGCCGCGGGCTACGGGCGGTGCCAGGTGAGCGTGTACCGCCAGAACAGCCGCCGGCGCAGCCGGGCGCCGGGCAGCGTGCGGCGGGCCTCGCGGACGATCTCGGCGAAGGTCGTCTCCGCCGGGCGGGTCGGGGCGGTCATGGAGACGGGCCGGGGCCGTTTCCGCCCGCGGTTCTTCACCCAGGCCATGGCGACGTTCGCTGGTACGGCGGCGGCGCCGATCAGATGATCGCTCCAGGTCCGCGGGCGGTACAGCCCGACGACGACCAGGGTTCCGCCGGGCGCGAGGCACTCCCGGAGCCGGGCGAGGCCGTCTCCGATCGGCATGTGGTGGACGGCGGCCACACAGGTGACGACGTCGTAGGGCCCGCCCTGCACGCCCTCCAGCACGTCCCCGACCCCGAAGACCACGGGCGCCGCCGCGTCGGTGAGCTCCCGCGCCCGTCCGACGATCCCGGCATCCACGTCGATCCCCCGTACCGCCCGCGCCCGCGAGGCCAGCAGCCGCGCGAGCTCCCCACTGCCGGCCCCGACGTCCAGGGCGCTACCGAAGCGCGGGGGCAGCCGGCGCAGGATCCACCGGTGGTACTGAGCGTTGTGGTCCCAAGGCCGGCCTGCGTGGAACCGTGCAAGTGCGCGAACGAAGCGGTTCATCCCCCGAGTCCACCAGACCACCCCCCGGCGGTCCCAACGCCCCAGACGGCCGCCGGACGCCGAGAAGGGAGAAGCGCGTGGCGATCTGTCGCGCCTGGGTGCTCCGCAGGCCGGTCGGTTCGTCATTTGGTGCGGGTATCAGCCCCAGGCGGCCGCCGGACGCCGAGGAAAGAGGAGCGCGTAGCGATCTGTCGCGCTCACCCGCCCCGGAGGCCGATCTCGTCGTCCTTTGGCGACAGCAGTAACCCCCGGACGGGCGGCGGACGCCGAGAGGCGAGAAGCGCGTAGCGATCTGATGCGGAGGGCAGCGCCGCTTGCTGTTTGGGGCGGCTCGGATGCCCGGCCTGCCGGCCCCCGACCGCCCCGGCTCATCGCTGAGGGAGCCGGATGGTCAAGGTAGGACCGTGCCGTTCCTTTGGGGGTTTCCCGGCAGTCCTTGTCTTTCCGGGGCGGGCCGGTCTGTCAAGGGTGGCCGAAGGCCATCGCGGAGCGACGCGACCGGAGGGAGCGCCCTTGACTGGCCGGCCCGAGCCGGAAGGACAGTGGGACTGACGGGAAACCCCCAAGGCATCCCTGAGCCCGCTGAGAGGGGTCCCGCCCCTCCCCGTCCCGGCTCGCCGGCCGCTACCGCCGGGCGGTGTACCGTCCCCACCCCACCGGCCGCACCCGGGGAGGCGGGTGGGCAGACACCGACCCGCCCCCGACCCCTCGAGGGGGAGATGACGGGTCCGCGCCCCGAGCCCCCCGCGCCCCCGGCCCCCCTCAGCTCTCCGTGCGGTACATCAGGTCCACCTCGTGCGTCGTGAAGCCGAGCCCCTCGTACACCGCCAGGGCCGCCGGGTTGTCGGCGTCGACGTAGAGCATCGCCGTCGGGAGGCCCGACTCCGCCAGGTGGTGGAGGCCGATGGCGGTGAGGGCCTTGCCGAGGCCGCCGCCCTGGGCGCCCGGGCGGACTCCGACGACGTAGACCTCGCCGAGCTGTTCCTCGGCGTGGACCTTCGTCCAGTGGAATCCGACCAGTTCGCCCTCCCGCTCCGCCAGGAAGAATCCCTTGGGGTCGAACCACGGCTGCGCCATGCGGTCGTCGAGGTCGCGCTGCGTCAGCGAGCCCTGCTCCGGGTGGTGGGCGAAGGCGGCGGCGTTGGCGGCGAGCCAGGCGGCGTCGTCCTGTCCGGGGACGAAGGTGCGGACGGTCACCCCGGCGGGCAGGGCAGGGTCCGGCAGCGGGGGTGAGGCCGGGCCCAGGGGGCGGCGCAGCTGGCGGAGTTCGCGGAACAGGGTCAGGCCGAGGACCTGCGCGAGGTGCCGGGCGGCGGACTTGCCGCCGTGGGCCCACACCCGGATCCGCTTGCCGGAGGCGTTCAGCAGGGCGGTGCCCAGCGCGCGCCCGTGGCCGCGGCCGCGCAGGGCGGGGTGGACGACGAGCTCGGCGGCGGGGGCCTCCACCGGGTCGGTGTCCTCCAGTTGTCCGTACGCGACGAGCCGTCCCTCGGCGGTGGCCAGGAAGTGGCGGATGCCCTCGCGGGGGCCGCCGCGCAGCTGGAGGCGGCCCTGCTCGGAGACGGCGGTGGTGCCGTCGGTGCGGGCCGCCTCGTGGATCAGGTCGAGGACCGCCCCGGCCTGTTCCTCCGTCAGTTCGTCGAGGATCTCGATGTGCCGTCCCGGCTCGACGGCCGTCGCTGCGTCTGCGTCAGTCATGTTCCGAGCCTACGACCGACACAGCCCGACCCGCCCGACGGCTGCGCGTAACCAGCTCGCAACCGGTACCCCCCTGTTGGTGCTACGCGCGTTGACCATAGGCTGCGGGTCACCTCCCAGTTGTCTCGCTGTCCAAAAAGGGGAACAGATGTCAGCGAAGCCACAACGGCACCGCACGGCGCGCCGGTTGACCTTCGGCGCCCTCGCCCTCACCGCGGGCGCCGGTGCGATGATCGCCGCCGCGCTGCCCGCAGGTGCCGCGAGTGGCGGCGTTCCGGTCGCCAAGGGCCGGACCGTCGACGTACAGATGCTGTCGTTCAACGACTTCCACGGCACGCTGGAGCCCCCGCAGGGCTCCTCGGGCACGGTCGCGGAACTGCAGGCTGACGGCACCACCAAGTCCATACCCGCGGGCGGCGTCGAGTACCTGGCGTCGGGTCTGCGCGAGGCCCGCAAGGGCCACGAGTACTCCGTCACGGCCGCGGCCGGCGACATGATCGGCGGCAGCCCGATGCTGTCCGGTCTCTTCCACGACGAGCCGACCGTCGAGGCGCTGGACAAGCTGAAGCTCGACGTGACGAGCGTGGGCAACCACGAGTTCGACGAGGGGAAGAACGAGCTCCGCCGGATGCAGTACGGCGGCTGTCACCCGGTTGAAGGCTGCTTCGAGTACGGCAAGACGTACGACGGAGCGGACTTCAAGTACCTCGCCGCGAACGTGACGGACGAGAAGACCAAGCGTCCGCTGATGTCGCCCACCTTCGTCTGGAAGAAGGGGGACGTGAAGATCGGCTTCATCGGCGTCACCCTGGAGGGCACCCCGGACGTCGTCACGGCCGACGGCGTGAAGGGCCTCAAGTTCGGCGACGAGGTCGAGACGATCAACAAGTACGCCGCCGAGCTGGACAAGCAGGGCGTGAAGTCGATCGTGGCGCTGATCCACGAGGGCGGTCTGCCGGCGAGCGGCGCGTACAACTACGACTGCAACGTGCCGGGTGCCGGCGCGGGCATCTCGGGTGCGATCGTCGACATCGCGAAGAACGTGAGCCCGAAGGTCGACGCGCTGGTGACGGGCCACACCCACCAGGCGTACTCGTGCAACATCCCCGACCCGGCGGGCAACCCGCGCACGGTCACCTCGGCCGCCTCCTACGGCCGCTTGTTCACGGACACCACGCTGACGTACGACAAGGCGACCAAGGACATCGTCCGTACGCCGGTGCAGTCGCCGAAGCCGGTGAACAAGGTCGTCACCCGGGACCTGCCGAAGGCCCCGGACATGACCGAGCTGATCGACCGCTGGAAGAAGCTGGCGGCCCCGGTCGCCAACCGTCCGATGGGCTACATCTCCGCGGACATCGCGGGCCGCGGCTCGGAGGCCCCGGAGAAGCCGCTCGGCGACCTGATCGCCGACGCCCAGCTGGACGCGACCTCCGCGGCCGACAAGGGCGGGGCGCAGCTGGCGATCATGAACCCGGGCGGCATCCGTGCCGACCTGGCGTACAAGGCGGCCGCTGACGAGGGCGACGGTGTCGTGACGTACGGCGAGTCGTACACGGTGCAGCCGTTCAACAACCTGCTGAACGTGGTGGACCTGACCGGCGCGCAGCTGGTCACGGCGCTCCAGCAGCAGGTCAGCGGCCCGGTCAACGGCCCGAACCCGAAGATCCTTCAGGTCTCGAAGGGCTTCACCTACACCCTGGACCTGACGAAGTCGGGCGCGGACCGGATCGTCGTGGACTCGGTGAAGCTGAACGGCGTGGCGATCGACCCGGCGAAGACCTACCGGGTCGTGATGAACGAGTTCCTGGCGGGCGGCGGTGACGGCTTCACCGTCCTGAAGGACCACAAGAACAAGCTGGTCGGCGTGCCGGACCTGGAGGCGTTCAACGCCCTCCTGGCGAAGTCGACGGCGGCGGCGCCGATCGCGCCGCCGGCGGCGAACCGGATCACGGTCGTCAAGTAACACCTGAAGGGCGAGAGGGGCGGCGGGCCGGAAGGCGCGCCGCCCCTCCCGTGCGTCTCAGGCGACTTCGGCCAGGTACTTCGCCACGGCCGCGTGGAAGCCCTCCGGGTCGGTGAAGGGGACGAAGTGGTCCCCGTCGAGGGTGGTGTACGCGGTGCCGGGGCGGCGGGCGACCATGGCGTCGGCGACCTCCTGGCTGAGGGCCTGGCTGTGGGTGGCGCGGATCAGCAGGGCCGGGCAGGTGCCGGTCAGCCAGGTGTCCCAGTGGTCGCCGTTGCAGGCGCGGATGGAGTCGAGCATGTCCTGGCCGTGGAAGGCGAGCCGCCAGCCGTCGCCGCCGGGCAGGGGGCGGACGCCGTCGGCGACGAAGGGCAGGGCGGCGGGGTCGACGGCGGCGAGGAGTTCCTCGCGGGTGGGGGCGGTGTAGGGGAGCGCGCCCAGGAAGTCGAACCACTGGGGGCCGTCGGGCACGTTGATGTCGACGGTGGCGTCGACGCCGATGAGGACGCCGATCCGGTCGGGGTGGGCGGCGGCCAGGTGGTAGGCGTTGAGTCCGCCGAGGGAGTAGCCGAGGAGGGCGACCGGTTCGGTGAGGCCGAGGTGGTCGAGGAGGGCGACGGCGTCGGCGACGTAGCCCTCGCGGCGGTAGTGCGGGGCCCGGTCGGAGTCGCCGTGGCCGCGCTGGTCGGGGGCGATGACCCGCCACTGGTCGCCGAGGGCGGCGGCCAGGCCGGTGAAGGCGGCGGCTTCGGACATGCCGCCGTGGAGGGCGAGCAGCGGGCGGCCGGTGCCGCCGAAGTCCAGGTACGACAGCGTGCGTCCGTCGATGTCCAGCGTGTGGCGCATGGTTCGGCTCTCCCCGTTCTCGGTGGTGCGCGGTGACGGCTTCAGCCTGCCATCGGTTGGGCAAGTGCGCAATACATACGTGTAGGGCGACCGCCCAAAATCCTGCCCCGGCTACGATCCCGGCATGGGAAATCGCGAGGACCTGCTGGCCGGAGCGCGCCGCTGCCTGGAGGAGAAGGGCTACCTGCGCACGACCGTGCGCGACATCGCTTCGGCGGCCGGGGTGAGCATGGCCGCGATCGGCTACCACTTCGGCTCCCGCGAGGTGCTCCTCAACCAGGCGCTGTTCGCCGCCATGGAGGAGTGGGCCGCCGGCGCCGGGCGGCTCACCGGGCAGGGCGACACCGCCGAGGAGCGCTACGCCGACACCTGGGACCGCAAGATCCGTGACTTCGGCGAGATGAGCTGGCTCTGGACCGCCTCCGTCGAGGCCTTCGTCCACGCGCGGTCCTCGCCCGAACTCCTCGCGATCCTCGCCGAGGGCCAGCGCCGCAACCGGCGCATGGTCGCCGCGGCCCTGCGCGGGGTGCCGGAGGGGGCGGTCACGGAGGAGGACGTCCGCTCCCTCGGCTCCCTGCACATCGCCCTGCTGAGCGGGGTCATGGTGCAGGTCCTCACCGACCCGGAGCACGCCCCCACGGGCGCGGACCTCGCCCAAGGGCTGCGCACCATGGTCGAGTTGCTCGGAAAACCGGTCCGTACCGACGGGTAGTAAGCGCACGCTCCGCACGCCATAATCCGGTCCGGCCACCACGGCCGAACGCACGGACGACGACCGGATCGCGGAGCGAGGAGCGGGCATGGCACTGGACCGACGGACCTTCCTGACCGGCGCACTGGCGGCGGGCGCGGCGACCGCCCTCGCCACCACCGCCCCCGCACACGCCGTCACCAGAGCCCCGGCCGCCACCAGAACCCTCGGCAGCCAGGACTGGATGGCCGGCCTCGCCGACTCCACCGCCCTCCAGCGCATGACCATCCCCGGCACCCACGACTCCGGTGCCACCAAGGGCGGTCTCTACGTCGCCTGCCAGAACACCTCCATCGCCGAGCAGCTCGACTCCGGCATCCGCTTCCTCGACGTCCGCTGCCGGGTGACGGGCGGCTCGTTCGCCATCCACCACGCGGCGTTCTTCCAGGACCTGATGTTCGGGGACGTCCTCGTGGCCTGCTGGAACTTCCTCGCCGCGCACCCCTCCGAGACCGTCCTGATGCGCGTGAAGCAGGAGTACTCCACCGAGAGCGACGCCACCTTCCGCGCCGTCTTCGACGACTACCTCGACCACCGCGGCTGGCGCCCGCTCTTCCGCATCGCCGACACCCTGCCCACCCTCGGCCAGGCCCGCGGCAGGGTCGTCCTCCTCGCCGACAACGCCGGCCTGCCGGGCCTGCGCTACGGCGACGGCGGCGTCTTCGACATCCAGGACGACTACAACACCGAGCCCTTCGCCAAGCGCGGCCGCATCGAGGACCAGTTCCGCAAGGCCGTCCAGCAGCCCGGCAAGCTCTTCGTGAACTACACCAGCACCGCCGCCTACATGCCCCCGCGCTGGAACTCCGACCGGCTCAACCCGCAGGTCCACGCCTTCGTCGACGGGGCCGAACTGACCGGCCGGAGCGGTCTGGGCATCGTCCCGATGGACTTCCCCAACACCCGCTCCGGCCTGGTCGCCTCACTGATCCGGCACAACTGACGCCCGCGCCTGCGGCTGCTCGGAGGGCGGCGGCGCCGGCGCGCCCGGGATGCGCAGCACCGCCTCCGTGCCGCCCGCCCCGTCCGCCGCCGCCCGCAGCTCGGCGGTGCCGCCCGAGCGGGCGGCCGTACGGGCCACGATGGACAGGCCCAGCCCGCTGCCGGGCAGGGCCCGGGCGGACTCGGAGCGCCAGAACCGTTCGAAGACGTACGGGAGGTCCTCGGCCGGGATCCCGGGCCCGTGGTCGCGCACCGTCAGCTCGCCCGCGCACAGCCCGACCGCTACCACCCCGCCGGGCGGGCTGAACTTCACGGCGTTGTCCAGCAGGTTGACCACGGCCCGCTCCAGCGCGGCCGCCTCGCCCCGCACGTACCAGGGCCGCAGATCCGCCTCGAACCGCAGCTCGGGACCGCGCAGCCGGGCCCGGGACAGGGCCGTCCCGGCGATCTCGTGCAGGGCCACCACCCCCAGGGGGGCGTGCGGGGCGGCGTCGGGGCGGGACAGCTCCTGGAGGTCCCCGATCAGCGAGGCCAGCTCCGTCATCTGCGCCTTCACCGAGGCCAGCAGCTCCCGGCGGTCCTCGGCCGGGATGGCCCGGCCGGTCTCCTCACTGCGCGCGAGCAGCTCGATGTTGGTGCGCAGCGAGGTCAGCGGGGTCCGCAGCTCGTGCCCGGCGTCCGCGATCAGCTGGGCCTGCCGCTCCTGCGAGGAGGCCAGGGCCGCCGTCATGGAGTTGAACGACCGCGACAGTCGGGCGATCTCGTCGTCGCCCTCCTCCGGGATCCGGACGGTGAGGTCCTCGGTGCGGGCGATGTGCTCGACCACCCCGGTGAGCTCGTCCACCGGCCGCAGCCCGGTACGGGCCACCCACAGCCCCGCCGCGCCCGCCCCGACCACACCGATGCCGGAGACCAGCAGCAGCACCCAGGCCAGCGTGGAGAGGGGCCGTTCGATGTCGGCGAGGGGCTTGGCGATGGAGACCCCGAAGGACGCGCCGTTGGTGAGGCGCTTGTTGATCGTGTAGACGCGCATCTTGGTGCCGTCGGCGGTCGTCGCGTCGTGCAGCGTCTTGGCGCTCAGGCCCGCCGCGACGGCTTTGTCCGTCCCGGAGACCGGCAGGTCGGTGCGTCCGCTCACCAGACAGCGGATGCCGTCCGCGGTGACGATCTGCACGGTCGGGCCGAGCTCCTCGGCGATGTTCGGCAGCCCCGGGGCCGGGCGGGTCACGCAGCCCCTGTTGTTCAGGGTGCTGACCACCTGCTCGTCGGGCTGCGTGGACAGCAGGGACTGGTTCAGCTGCTCGTTCAGCTGCGCCCGCACCATCACCCACGACACCCCCGCCACCGCCGCGACCGCCACCGCGACCGCGACGGTCACCAGCAGCGCCAGCCGCGAGCGCAGAGGCAGGGCGCGGAACCGGGCGGCGGGACCGGTCATTCGGGCCCGCCCTCACCGGCGCGCAGCACGTACCCGACCCCGCGCACGGTGTGCACCAGGCGCGGCTCGCCGCCCGCCTCGGTCTTGCGGCGCAGGTACATCACGTACACGTCGAGGGAGTTGGAGCTGGGCTCGAAGTCGAAGCCCCAGACGGTCTTGAGGATCTGCTCGCGGGTCAGGACCTGGCGCGGGTGCGCGAGGAACATCTCCAGCAGGGTGAACTCCGTACGCGTCAGCTCGACGGGCCGCCCGCCGCGGACGACCTCGCGGGTGGCGAGGTCCATGCGCAGGTCGCCGAAGGTCAGCACGTCCTCGGGCTGCGCCGGGCCGGAGGCGGGGGCGGCGTAGGAGCTGCGGCGCAGCAGGGCGCGGACGCGGGCGAACAGCTCGTCGAGCTCGAAGGGCTTGACGAGGTAGTCGTCGGCGCCCGCGTCGAGGCCGGTGACGCGGTCGCCGACGGTGTCGCGGGCGGTCAGCATCAGGATCGGGGTGACACTGCCGCCGGCGCGCAGCCGGCGGGCCGCCGTCAGGCCGTCCATGCGGGGCATCTGGATGTCGAGGACGATCAGCTCGGGGGCGTACGAGGCCGCCTGGTCGAGGGCGTCGATGCCGTCGACGGCGGTCCGTACGTCGTACCCCTCGAAGGCGAGGCTGCGGCGCAGGGCCTGGCGCACGGCCGGCTCGTCGTCGACGACGAGGATCCGCTGCGGGTCGCCTTCGGCGGGATTCATTCGGGGCCCCCAGGGTGGTGGTCGGGCGGGACGGGTCCGGGCGCCCGTCCCGTTCCAGGGTCTCAGAAGGACGGGAGGGAGATGCCGAACCCGTTGCCGTTGCCGCTGCGGCCGTTCCCGTTCCCGGTTCCGTTCCCGTCGGAGCTGGTGCCGGATCCGCTGCCGCCCTTGCGGAGGTTGGCGAGGTCGGCCTTGACGGTGTTGACGGGGATGGCGAAGCCGAGGCCGACGCTGCCGGCGCTGGAGCTGTCGTTGGACGGGGAGAAGATCGCGGACGGCATCCCGACGATCTCGCCGTTCATGTTGACGAGGGCGCCGCCGGAGTTGCCGGGGTTGAGGGAGGCGTCGGTCTGGATGGCCTTGTAGGAGGTGGTGTTCGACCCGGTGTCGCCGTTGAACTGCTGCCCGTCGTACGAGAACGGCCAGCCGCCGCCTCCGCCGCCCTGGCGGCGCTGCGGCTGCTGCTGCTCCTCGGACTTGGGCACGTTCACCTCGCGGTCGAGCGCGGAGACGATGCCGCTGGTGACGGTGCCGGTGAGGCGGTCGGGGGAGCCGATGGCGACGACCTGGTCGCCGACCTTGAGGTTGTCGGAGTTGCCGAGCTTGGCGGGCTTGAGGCCGCTCGCCCCCTGGAGCTTGATCAGGGCGAGGTCCTTGGCGGGGTCGGTGCCGACGGTCTTGGCGGTGTACTTCTTGCCGTCGCTCATCGTCACCTGGATCTCGGTGGCGCCGCTGACGACGTGGTTGTTGGTGACGATCTCGCCGTCGGCGGTGACGACGATGCCGGAGCCGGTGCCCTGGCCGGAGCCGGTGCGGGTGTCGATGCGGACGACGGAGGGGCTGACCTGTTCGGCCACGCCGGAGACGGTGCCGTTGCTGGACTGGGAGACGTTGGTGCCGGTGAAGCCGGCTCCGGGGGTTCCGTTCTGCCCGAGGAACTGCTGCACGGCGGCGGCCGTCCCGCCGCCCACCACGGCCGCCGCGAGGGCGACGGCGGTGAGGAGCGCGACGGGGCGCTTGGCCCGGGGGGCCGGGGCGGCGGGGGCCGCGTCGCCCCAGTGGGCCCAGCCGCCGTTGCCGCCGTTGCCGTCGCTGCCGTCTCCGGCCGGGACGACAGTCTGCGCCGGGGGCTGGTGGGCCTCGTGCCATCCCGGGGCGGGGGCGGCCGGGGGGTACGCGGGCGGGGGCGGGTAGGACCCGCCGTCGCCCATCGCGTCCCGGGCCAGCCGGTCACGTCCGCGCTGCCACTGCTCGCCGAAGGGCGAGTGCGGGGCCTGGCGGTTCTCCTGCGGGTACTCGCCTTCGCGGCGGAAGCTGTCGGTCATGTCTATGACTCTGTCCGCGGATCATGAGAGCTTCCTGAGTCCCGGCTGAGAAGCCCGACAGAACCGTGTATGCCCGATATAAGGGCGGGGAGGGGGCCCCGCCCCGCGCGGCGGCGGCGGCCCGCACGCGGCGGCCGGGTGTGGGCCAGGGGTGGCGGACCCGCTCGGCCACCGGCGGACGGAGTCCGGGGCAGCGGTGCGGGGGCCGCGTGAGGAAGCGGGGCTAGCGGCAGCCGCAGCTGCGGCGGATGACCAGGGCCGAGGGGAACTGCTTCAGGCGCTCGCGCCGCGAGCCCGCCACGCGGAGGGCGTCGTCCAGGACGAGGTCCACCGCCGCGCGGGCCATCGCCGGCCGGTCCGAGGAGACCGTCGTCAGCGGCGGGTCCGTCAGCGCGGCCTCCTTCACGTCGTCGAAGCCGGCCACCGCCAGCTCCCCGGGCACGTCGATCCGCAGCTCCCGCGCGGCCCGCAGCACACCGATCGCCTGGTCGTCCGTCGCGCAGAAGATCGCCGTCGGCCGGTCCGGCCGGGCCAGCACCTCCAGGGCGACCCGGTACGCGTCGTAGCGGTTGTACGGGGCCTCGATGACCCGGCCCTCGACCGACCGCCCGGCTTCGAGCATGGCCCGCCGCCAGCCCTCGACGTGGTCGGCGACCGGGTCGCCGACGGACGGGGTGTTCTCGATGCCGCCGATGCAGGCCACGTACTCGTGCCCGTGCTCCAGCAGGTGCCGGGTCGCGAGCTGGGCGCCGCCGATGTCGTCCGTGACGACGGCCACGTCGTCGATGGCCTCGGGACGCTCGTGCAGCAGCACGATCCGCGCGTCCCAGGCCTCGATCTCCGACGCCGCCCGCTCGCTCATGCCCTGGCTGACCAGGATCAGCCCGGACACCCGCATCCCCAGGAACGCGCGCAGGTAGTGGACCTCGCGCTCGTCCCGGTAGTCGGAGTTCCCGACCAGGACCATCTTTCCGCGCTCGGCGGCGGCCTGCTCGACCGCGTGCGCCATCTCCGCGAAGAACGGCTGGCGCGCGTCCGGGACGATCATGCCTATGAGGTCGGTACGCCGCGACGCCATCGCCTGGGCGACCCGGTCCGGGCGGTAGCCCAGATCCTTGATCGCGGCGAGGACACGCTCGCGCGTGGCCGGGGCGACCGGCCGGGGTCCGTTGTTGATGACGTAGCTCACGACGGCGGTAGACGTACCCGCAAGTCGTGCAACGTCATCCCGCGTCACCTTGGCCACGCGCGGAAGTCTACGCGGGGTGACCTACCTCTGGGCAGGGCGTCCTGGGGAGTGGATGGTCACAGGGCCTCCTCCTAATGGGGGACGGCCGCCGGGGTCTCGGCCGGCGCCTCGGCGGGAGCCTCGGCCGGGGCCTTCTTCCGGTCGGCGCGCTCGGCCTTGGCCGCCGCCTCCGCCGCCGCCGCCCGTTCGACCTTCTCGGGGGTGACGAAGCGGTAGCCGACGTTGCGCACGGTGCCGATCAGCGACTCGTGCTCGGGCCCGAGCTTGGCGCGCAGCCGCCGGACGTGGACGTCCACCGTCCGGGTGCCGCCGAAGTAGTCGTAGCCCCAGACCTCCTGGAGGAGCTGGGCGCGGGTGAAGACCCGGCCGGGGTGCTGGGCGAGGTACTTCAGGAGCTCGAACTCCTTGAAGGTCAGGTCCAGGACCCGGCCCTTGAGCTTGGCGGAGTACGTCGCCTCGTCGACCGACAGGTCGCCGTTGCGGATCTCCATGGGGGAGTCGTCGGAGCCGAGCTGCTGGCGGCCGGTGGCCAGCCGCAGCCGTGCCTCGACCTCGGCCGGGCCGGCGGTGTCGAGGAGCACGTCGTCGATGCCCCAGTCGGCGGTGACGGCGGCGAGGCCGCCCTCCGTCACGACGAGGACCAGCGGGCAGCCGGGTCCGGTGGACCGCAGCAGCTGGCACAGAGACCGCACCTGCGGAAGGTCGCGCCGGCCGTCGACGAGGATCACGTCGGCCCCGGGGGTGTCCACCAGGGCCGGTCCCTCGGCCGGGGCGACCCGGACGTTGTGCAGCAGCAGTCCGAGGGCGGGCAGCACCTCGGAGGACGGCTGCAGGGCATTGGTCAGCAGCAGGAGAGAGCTCACGCCCGACCACCTGCCCGGGTCGGATGGTCGTACTCCTGTTTGCTTCGCTGGTCCATCACGTCGGTTCCTCCTCGGTCCCGTCGAGGACGTGCGTGGTACGGCTTCGTGCGATGTGACTGCCGGCATCCCGTCCGGTCCCCGCGCCCTGAGGTCCGGATGGATACCACTGTTGTCGGTCCGTTCAACGTACTGAAAGCACAAAAGGACCCGGGGGCTACGTTGCCCGGATCCTCTACGCCGCCAGAATAGCCCACCCGCCCTTTCGGGGCCGAGGGCCGCCATGCACCGCATTCTGTGGTTCGCGCCACGCCTTCCTCCTGCGTATGCCCTGGTTTCACCGGATCGGTGGAACCCCAGCGGGCCGCCCGGGCGCACGGACGGCGCGCGGAGGCACGCCGGGGTGACGAGCCGGAGGCGTCATCATGGAGGCCGACGGTAGAGATCCGACGGAGCCCGACACGATAGGAGCTGCAGTGGCAACCGGAACCATCCGCTACTGGGCGGCGGCCAAGGCCGCGGCCGGGACGGCGGAGGAGCCGTACTCGGCACGCACACTGGCCGAGGCGCTCGACGCAGTGCGGGAACGCCACCCGGGGGAGCTGACCCGGGTCCTGCAGCGCTGCTCCTTCCTCGTGAACGACGAACCCGTGGGCAAGCGGGCCCATGACACCGTGCCGCTGACCGAAGGGGGCACCGTCGAGGTGCTCCCGCCGTTCGCGGGCGGGTGAGGCGGCTATGAGCACTCCCGAAGAACAGCAGCAGCAGCGGCAGCAGCAGGCCGCCGCCGCGGCCGCCGCGCAGCAGGACCCGTACAGCACGCAGACCTGGCAGTCCGACACCTGGGAGACCGGGTACCAGCCGGTGCAGCCGCCGCTCGGCTCGGTGCCGGGGCAGGCGGCCCCGCCCGTTGACCCGCCGGATTGGCAGCAGCAGGCCGGGGGTACCGGCGGCGGCGCCGGTGTGCCGTGGCCGGACGCCTCCGCCGGCGGCGGGTACCCGGGCCAGCCACAGGGCTCCGCCGTGCCCGAGTCGTGGTTCCGCGACCCCCAGCCGGCCGGTGGGGGTGTGCCGTGGCCGGACGCCTCGTCCGGCGGCGGTGCCGGGTACCCGGGGCAGCCGCAGGGCTCCGCCGTGCCGGAGTCCTGGTTCCGCGAGCCGGACGCCGCCGAGACGGCGTACCTGCCGCCCGTGCGGGAGCCGGAGCCGCCGCAGCCGGGTGACGGGGGCACGTCCTGGCCGGGCGGCGCCTCCGCGGCGGCCGAGACGGCGTACCTCCCGCCCGTGCGGGAGCCCGCCGACGCCGCCGCCGAGACCGCCTACCTGCCGCCGTACCCGGGGCAGCCGCAGGGCTCCGCCGTGCCCGAGTCGTGGTTCCGCGAGCCGCAGCCTCCGTCACCGGCGGCCGCCGCGGCGGAGACGGCGTACCTGCCGCCGGTCCGCGACGGCCGGCTCCCGGCGGACGCCGCCGCCGAGACCGCCTACCTGCCGCCGGTGCGGGAGCCGCAGGCCGATGCGGCGGCCGCGCAGACGGCGTACCTGCCGCCCGTGCGGGAGTCGCAGGACGACGCGGCGCACGCCGGGCCGCAGGTCGCGGCCGGTGGGGCGGAGTGGTCGCCGCCGACGCTCGGCGGGAACACCCTGCGCGCCGTGGACCCGGCGCAGGCGCGGGCCGAGGGGCGTTCGCCGATCATCGACCCGGGGCCGCAGTCGGCCATACTGACCGCCGCCCTGGGGCTGGTGCTGGCCGCCGCCGCGGCGCTCGGCCATTACGCGCTGCTGGCTCCGCTGGTCGCCCTCCAGGGCCTCACCGCGGCCGGCTGGTTCCGGCTCAACGGCATGTGGCCGGCCCGCCAGGGCATCGCCCTCGCCTTCGCCGGAGCCCTCGTCGCCGACGGGGCGGTGCTCGCCGTGGACGGGACGTACGGCCCCGGCGCGATCATCGGCACCCTCGGGGCGTGGGTGCTGCTCACCCTGGTCCTCCAGCTGCGCAGCCACGCCGACCCCGACGAGCGGATGTACGGGCTGATGGCCTCGGTGGCCTCGGCCGCGCTGGCGATCGCCTGCGCCGGGTTCCTCGCGGCCGACTGGAAGGCCGTGAGCGCCGGGACGGCCGCCGTGGCCGTCGCCGTGTTCGCGCGGGCCCTGCCGCTGCCGACGGCGCCTTCCGTGGGCGTCTCGCTGGCCGCCGCGGCCGGTGCGGGCATCGCGGTCGGCGGGCTGGTCGGGCTGGGCGCGGGCGGTGCCCTGGTCGGCCTGGTGGCCGGCGCGTGCGCGCTGGTCGGGCTGCGCGTCGCCGCGTACGACTACCCGTCGAAGTTCGTGCACATGACGGCCGGTGTCGCGCTGCCGCTGGCGGTGGCCGCCCCGGCCGTCTACCTGATCGGCCGGGTGGTGGGCTGAGGTACCGCGTGGGGCGGGCGGGGCGGGTGGGCGCCGGGGGAGACGGTGCTCACAAGTCCCGCTCACCGCGCTCCGACCACGATCATGGTCCACTAGAACGCACGTACCGATGAGGAGGGGGAGGCACGTGCGTTTTCTGCGTTTCGTGGTGATCGTCGCAGTGGTGTTGGGGGGCCTGTTCGTCGGAGCCGACCGATGGGCGGTCGGTTACGCCGAGAACCGGCTCGCCGAGAAGGTCCAGTCCCGCCAGGGCCTGGCCGGCGGCGTGGAGGTCGACATCCACGGCTTCCCGTTCCTCACCCAGGCCCTCAGCCACGAGCTCGACCAGGTCGACCTCAAGCTGACGGACGTCGACGCCACCGCCGACGGCCGCAAGACCCGCCTCTCCCGCCTGGACGCCAGCTTCCACGACGTGAAGCTGAACTCCAGCTACACCGGCGGCTCCGCCAAGCGGGCCGAGGGCACCGCGCTGATCTCGTACGCGGACCTCACCAAGGCCTCCCAGACGGGCGCGACCCTGACCTACGGGGGCCAGCCCGGCAAGCTGAAGGTGACCGCGTCGGTGGACTTCCTGGGCCGGACGATCACCCGCAGCGTGATCTCCACCGTCGAGCTCGTCGACGGCAGGCAGGGGTCGGGCGGCGGCAAGATCGTCCGGGTCCACGCGGACTCCGTACCCGGCGAGGGCATACCGGGGATCGAGAGCGCGATCCGCAAGCGGACGGACTTCGACCGCCGCATCGACGACGGCCTCCCGGCCGGTCTGAAGCTCTCCGCCCTGACCTCGGACGAGGCGGGCGTCCACCTCACGCTGACCGGCACCGACGTGAGTCTGGCCGGATCGTGAGACAGCGCGGTCCGATCCGCAGAAGGACGGGCCGCGCGAGTAGCCCCGGAAGGCCGTGAGGACGCCTCCCGGGGCTTTCTCATCCCGCCATTCGGACGATCCTGTCTCGCCATATGACACGCCGGTGACAGGGCGGCCGGTTCCTCCCTACGATCCTGGCTATGAAGCATCAGCAGGCGGACCTCACGAAGCGGCGGGCAGTAGACCTGTGTCGCGTCGCCGCCATGCTCTGTCGCTCCATGTGAGGCGTGAGCCTTCCCGCTCCGCCGGCCGGACCGACGGCCCTTCATCCCGCGTGACCGCACCGCACCGCACCTGCCTCCCGCCCCCCGACGCCTCCCCGCGCAGGGCCGAGGAGCGACACCCGGAACGGCGCACGCACGCACCGCAACACCAAGCCCCACCGCAGCACGCACAGCCCCGCCGCACACTGCCCCGGAGGAGATCACCATGAGCCGCAGCGACGTCCTCGTAGACGCCGACTGGGTCGAGGCCCACCTGAACGACGCCAACGTCGTGATCGTCGAGGTGGACGAGGACACGTCCGCGTACGACAAGAACCACATCACGAACGCCGTCCGGATCGACTGGAAGCAGGACCTCCAGGACCCGGTCCGCCGTGACTTCGTGGACCAGGAGGGCTTCGAGAAGCTCCTGTCCGCCAAGGGCATCTCCAACGACGACACCGTCGTCCTCTACGGCGGCAACAACAACTGGTTCGCGTCCTACGCCTACTGGTACTTCAAGCTCTACGGCCACCAGGACGTCCGCCTCCTCGACGGCGGCCGCAAGAAGTGGGAACTCGACTCCCGCGACCTGGTCGACGGCAAGGACGTCCCGAACCGCCCGGCCACCCAGTACAAGGCCAAGCCCCAGGACACCTCCATCCGCGCCTTCCGCGACGACGTCGTCGCCGCGATCGGCTCCCTGAACCTGGTCGACGTCCGCTCGCCCGACGAGTTCTCCGGCAAGCTGCTCGCCCCGGCGCACCTCCCGCAGGAGCAGTCGCAGCGCCCCGGCCACGTGCCGAGCGCCCGCAACATCCCGTGGTCGAAGAACGCCAACGACGACGGCACCTTCAAGTCCGACGAGGAACTGACCGCCCTCTACGAGGCCGAGCAGGTCGACCTCGCGAAGGACACCATCGCCTACTGCCGCATCGGTGAGCGCTCCGCGCTCACGTGGTTCGTGCTGCACGAGCTCCTGGGCCAGGAGAACGTCAAGAACTACGACGGCTCCTGGACCGAGTACGGCTCGCTCGTCGGCGTGCCGATCGAGCTCGGCCCCAACAAGTAACCCCCGCACGCGCAGCGGCAGAACCCCTCCAGGACAGGACAGAGAACATGTGTGGAGCACAGATCGGCGGGCCCGACCTCGCGACGCTCAAGCCCGGTGAGACCGCGATCCAGGGCCAGGTGACCAAGGACGGCGAGCCCGTCAGCGGTTACGTGCGGCTGCTGGACTCGACCGGCGAGTTCACCGCCGAGGTCCCGACCTCCGCGACCGGCCAGTTCCGCTTCTACGCGGCCACCGGCTCGTGGACGCTGCGGGCGCTGGTGCCCGGCGGCCAGGCCGACCGCGCCGTCGTGGTCGCCGAGGCCGGCGGCGTGACGGACGTCGCCATCGCGGTCTGACGCGAACCGCACCGCTGTACCGGCCGAAGGGCCGCACCCCAGGGGGTTGGACGCCACTGGAAAGGGGTGCGGCCCTTCGCGCCGTCCGCACCCTTGTGTTCGCGGGGGCCGGTCCTACGCTGGAGGTATGTACGCCCGGCGTCGGCGCGCCTACTTCCTGCTCATGGGCGGATGCCTGTTCCTGTTCGTCTCCGCCTGGTCCTTCGTGCGCCTCTTCTCGGTACCGGCCGCGGTGGCGCTGTGCGTGGTCGCGATGCTCATCCCGCCGGTCGCGGCGATGGTCGCGAACCGGCGCGGGCCGGACGACCGCTGGTGGGACGACCCGTCGGGGGATCCGAAGTCCGACGAGTGGTGGGACGAACTGGACGGGAAGCGGCGCCCGCCCGAGGATTGAACGCGTTCGAGATAAAAGCGTAATAAGGATGCGTACAACGTCCCTGGGGCCCATGGTGTCTTGGATGCGCGCGGGCGAACGCTCCCGCGCCTCCAGGTCTGTGGGGGGACCCCTTTGGAACACGAACAGCCGCCACCGCGCGCTCCGCGCCGCCGCGGCCGCACGACCGCCCTGATCGCCGCCGCCCTCGTCCTCGGCGCCCTCGCCGGCACGGTCACGGGCTACGCGATCCAGTACGGCCGCAAGCCGACGCCGCTGCCGCCGCTGGCCCAGCAGCAGATGGCCACGCCGAAGGCGCAGGCACCGAACGACGCCACGACGATCAAGTCGGTCAACGCCAACCGCTGGCACAAGACGGACGACGACCTCACGAAGCTGCTGGCCGACGCGCCGGCCGGGGCGAAGGTCGAGTTCGACGGCTACGACACCCTCGACACCTTCGTGACGGGCTTCGACACGCCGGGGCCCGGCTTCCGCCACCTCCTCGACATCGGCTTCCGGCGCGTCGCCACGAGGTCCTGGGAGCAGGGCGACGTCTATGTCGAGGTGCAGCTGCTCCAGTTCCGGGACTTCAAGGGCGCGGACGGCTGGGGCGGCTGGCAGGAGGGCTCCGACGAGGCGGCCCGGATGGCGGGCAACGACGGGGCGGCCATTCCGGGTGTCCCCTCGGACGCCGGGCACCTCTGGGTGCACTCGAAGACCACGGACCGCGGCGGCCCGGGGCGCGAGGCCAGGGCCGTCGCCCGCCGGGGCGACATCGCCATGTGGGTGTTCTATTACGACCGCCGCGGCGGCGCGATCGCGGAGAGCGACATCGCCGAGGTGGCCAAGCGCCAGTGGGAGCGACTGTGACCGAGCCGCAGAAGGACACCGACACCACGGCGCAGGAGCCCGCGTCGTCCGGCGCCCCCGTCGAGGAAGGGGCGTCCTCCGGGACGCCCTCGCAGGAGGCCGCCGTGCCCGCCGTCCGGCGCCGCAGGACGGGCGCCCTCGTCGCGGCCGGTGTCGTGGTCGCCGCCCTCGTGGGCGGCTGGACATGGGCCTCGTCCGCCCTCGCCGGCGCCGACCGCAGCGCGCCCACCGCCTACTGGGTCCCGGACGGCGCGTCGCTGCCGAACCGGCCGGTGCCGGACGTCGTCCCGCGCAACGCGCTGTCCGCCAAGCTGCTCCCGATGCCGCCCGGCTACCGGCTCGGACCCGACAACGACGTCAACGGCAACGACTACGTCATCTCGGGAGAACACGCGGTCGAGGTCTTCAAGGAGGCCCGCACGGGTCTGTCGACCTCGGAACGCAAGAAGCGCGACGAGATGCTCGCCCAGCTCAAGCTCAAGGGGGTGGCAGGCCGCACCTTCTCGAACGACACCGGGAAGCTGCTGGTGGCGATCCAGCTGATGCAGGCCGACCCCAAGGCCCTGGACTCCTTCTCGCAGGTCGGCCGCAAGCTGCTCGAATCGGGCGGCGACGGCCGTGAGGCGCCCAAGGTCGACGGGTACCCCGACGCCAGGTGCGCCCTGGCGGTCTCGGTCGGGGAGGGCCGCAAGACGGAGGACGGGATCGACACCCTCTCCTGCGTGGCCGTCCAGGGCGATGTGATGGTCGACTTCACGGCCTCCGGGCCCAAGACCGACTTCCCCACGTCCGACGCCGTCGCCGTCTTCAAGAAGCAGCTGGACCACCTGAAGTCCCCCGGGGAGTCGGTATGACCGAGCAGACCACCGCCGTCCCGGACGCCGCCGTGCCCCTTGAGGCGGCCGCGACCCCGGACACCGGGGCCGCCGGCCCCGCAGCGGCCGCCCCCAGGGACCGCCGGGCGCTGCGCGCCGTCCTGCGCTGGACCGCCGCCGTCCTCGTCTTCGGCGCCGCCGGCGCCGGGACCGCGTACGGGATCGCCCGGGCCGAGCGCACCGACGTCCCCGGCCTGTCCACCAAGGGCGACGGCCGCTGGGCCTACCCCGCCCTGGTCCGGCCCACCCCGCCGCCCGGCGCACCGCTGCCCTTCGCCGCGGACAACCCGGACGGCATCCACTACGCCGGCCTGACCCAGCTCCTGCTGCCCGCGCCGCGGGGCTCCGCCCCGGACGCCGGGCTGAAGCTGGAGAAGGACTCGGCGGTCACCGTGGACACCTTCCTGGAGGAGTACGAGCCGTCGGCCCGCGACAAGCTGCGGGCGCAGTTCGACCTCAACGGCCTGCGCCAGATCGCGGGCCGCGGCTGGACCACCCCCGACGGCACCCGCACCCGGGTCTACCTGCTGCGCTACCACGCGTCGGGGTTCGCGGACACCTTCAAGGGGTGCGGTGCCGACATGGAGCTGAACGGCGTCAAGCAGGTCGTGACGGACGAGGTCTGGAACAAGGCCAAGGTCGAGCAGGTCTCGCCCGCCGTCGAGGGCCTCAAGGCACTGGAGGAGGCCGTCCCCTTCGGTGACGAGCAGACCAGGATCGGCTGCGTCGAGTCGGGCGACATCCGGGCGGTGATCCTCCAGAGCCGCAAGGGCGGGGCGGCCGCCGTGCCCCTCCACCAAGCGGTGATCCTCCAGAACCAACTGCTCCAGTGATCCCGGCGGGCCCGGTTCGGCCCACCTCACACGGTGCGCCGGTCCCCGGCCCAGTAGGCTTGGGGACCGGCCCCGTCCACCCGCACCGATTCCTCCGAGGAGCACCCCGTGCTTGAGGCTTTCTTCACCTCCCTGCTGGTCCTGGTCTGCGTCGGCGTCCTCGCCTTCACCGGCCTCGCCGTCAAGAAGCTCTACCAGGGTCAGCGCTAACAGCCGACCGGCCGACCGCCCCGGAACCCCTCCCACAGATCGCCTGAGCAGCCAACCATGATCCAGATCCCGTCCGACCTGAACCCGGGTCTTGTCCCCCTCGCCTTCCTCCTCGGCACCTGGGAAGGCGCCGGCGTGTTCGACTTCCCCGGCGAGGAGAAGTGCAACTTCGGCCAGGAAGTCGTCTTCAGCCACGACGGCCGGGACTTCCTGGAGTACACCTCCCGCTCCTGGGTGCTCGACGCCGAGGGCAACAAGGTGCGCCCGCTGGAGTCCGAGTCGGGCTACTGGCGCATCGACAAGGACCGCAAGGTCGAGATCGTCATGGTCCGCGACCAGGGCGTGGTCGAGGTCTGGTACGGCGAGCTCGCCGACCAGAAGCCGCAGATCGACCTCGTCACCGACGCGGTGGCCCGCACCGCCGCCTCCGGCCCGTACAGCGGCGGCAAGCGCCTGTACGGGTACGTGAAGAGCGACCTGATGTGGGTCGGGGAGAAGGCGACCCCCGAGGTCGAGCTGCGCCCCTACATGTCGGCGCAGCTGAAGAAGGTCGTCACCCCGGAGGAGATCGCCGACATGGCGCGCAACCTCCCCGAGCTCCCGGAAGACGGCATCGCCTTCTTCCGCTGAGCCCGCGGCCGCGAGCCCGCGCACGCGTAGGAAAGGGGACCACGGCAGGGCCGTGGTCCCCTTCGCGCGCTTACACTGGCCGGGTGGTGACCACCGACTGGAAGAGCGACCTGCGGCAGCGCGGATACCGGCTGACACCGCAGCGCCAGCTCGTGCTGGAAGCGGTCGACGCCCTGGAGCACGCGACCCCCGACGAGATCCTCGTCGAAGTGCGCAAGACGGCCTCCGGCGTCAACATCTCCACCGTCTACCGCACGCTGGAGCTCCTGGAGGAGCTCGGCCTCGTCTCGCACGCCCACCTCGGGCACGGGGCGCCCACCTACCACCTCGCCGACCGGCACCACCACATCCACCTCGTCTGCCGCGACTGCACCGAGGTGATCGAGGCCGACCTCGACATCGCCGCGGACTTCACGGCGAAACTGCGCACCACCTTCGGCTTCGAGACGGACATGAAGCACTTCGCCATCTTCGGGCTGTGCGAGCAGTGCGCCGCCCGCCGCCGCGAGACACCCGCCGCCGGCCAGGGCGACGCGTAGCGCCCCCGGTGCGCCCTGGGGCCGTGCCGACGGGGTCGTAGGCTTGGTGGCATGACCAGCAGCCCCTTGCTCCATCTTCCCGGCGCCGTAGCGGCCGAAGGCCGTGACGAGGGCGTCGCCGCCCACTACGGAGAGCTCTACGGCGAACAGCGCGCCCTCGCCGACGGCCGAGGCTTCGTCGACCTCTCCCACCGCGGGGTCGTCACCGTCACCGGCCAGGACCGGCTCGCCTGGCTGCACCTGCTGATCACCCAGCACGTCACGGAACTCCCGCCCGGGCAGGCCACCGAGGCGCTGATCCTCTCCGCCAACGGGCACATCGAGCACCAGCTCCTCCTCGTCGACGACGGCGAGACCACCTGGGCGCACGTCGAGCCGGGCACGCAGGAGGCGCTGATCGCCTACCTGGAGTCGATGAAGTTCTTCTACCGCGTCGAAGTCGCCGACCGCACCGCCGACTTCGCCGTCGTCCACCTGCCGGCGGGCTCCATCGCCGAGACCGACAAGGAGCACGTGGTCCGCGAGACCGCCTACGGGCGCGACGTGTTCCTGCCGCGCGAGCGGCTGGAGGACTTCGCCGCGGCCCACGGCCCCGCCGCCGGGCTCCTCGCCTACGAGGCCCTGCGCGTCGAGGCGCACCGCCCGCGCCTGGGCCTGGAGACCGACCACCGCACCATCCCGCACGAGATCGGCCTCATCGGCACCGCCGTGCACCTCCAGAAGGGCTGCTACCGCGGCCAGGAGACCGTCGCCCGCGTCCACAACCTGGGGAAGCCGCCGCGCCGCCTGGTCTTCCTGCACCTGGACGGCTCCGAGGTGCTGCTCCCGGCGCACGGCACGCCCGTCCGGCTCGCCGCCGACGGGGAGGACGGCCGCCAGCTCGGCTTCGTCACCACCGCCGTGCGCCATTACGAGCTCGGGCCGATCGCGCTCGCGCTGGTCAAGCGGAACGTTCCGGTGGACGCCCCGCTGCTGGCCGGGACCACCCCGGCCGCGCAGGAGGTCGTGGTGGCGCCGTAGCGCCCCTCGCGCCTACACGTCGATGACGATGGTGAACGGGCCGTGGTTGGTCAGCGAGACCCGCATGTCCGCGCCGAACCGGCCCGTCGCCACCGTCGCGCCCAGCGCCCGCAGCTGCGCCACGACCTCGTCCACCAGCGGCTCGGCCACCGGCCCGGGCGCGGCCGCGTTCCAGGTGGGGCGGCGGCCCTTGCGGGCGTCCCCGTAGAGCGTGAACTGGGAGATCACCAGCAGCGGCGCGTCCACGTCGCTGCAGGACTTCTCCGCCTCCAGGATCCGCACCGACCACAGCTTGCGGGCCAGCACCGCCGCCTTCTCCGGGGTGTCGTCGTGGGTCACCCCCACCAGCACGCACAGCCCCTCGCCGACGATCTCGCCGACCGTCTCGCCGGCCACGACGACGCTCGCGCCGTCCACCCTCTGCACCACTGCTCGCATACCACCTGTGTACCAGGCGTGCACCCGTCCGGGGCCGATCGGGTGGCGTGGGACTGCGTCCGCACCACGGAGAGTGGCACCATGCCTGCAGGCGGTGCCTCCCGCACCGGTCGAGGGGACGGACACGAAACGATGAACACCTCTGGTACCTCCGCACCTGCACCCGCATCACCCGACGACGCGCCCGCGTCCGCGCCCCAGGTACGGCCGCCCGCGCAGCGCACCGGCGGCCCCGAGGGGCCGCCCACCCCCGCCGCCGCGCTGGGGCTGCCCGAGCTGAGAGCCCTGCGCCGCGACGCCCAGCGCGACGAGGCCGACCTCAGCTACGTCCGCAGGCTCCTGCACGGCCGCATCGACATCCTGCGCGCCGAGCTCGCCCGCCGGACGGACCCCGAGGCGCCGGTGGTGGACCGGCTCTCGGAGATCCTCGCCGACGCCCCGTCGAGCCGCAGCGCCTCCGCCCGGCACGTCACGCTCGGCACCCCGCACAACGAGGAGTACCGGCTGCTGGCGGCCGAGATGCTCTCGGACGTGGAGCTTTCGGACCTGGACGCGCGTACGGACGCCGAGCTCCACGAGGCGATGGCCCGGCTGGTGCGCTACGAGCAGCAGGTCTCGCGGCGCCGGCAGCAGCTCCAGCGGACGGCGGACGACTCCAGCGCGGAGATCACCCGGCGCTACCGGGAGGGCGAGGCACAGGTCGACGACCTGCTGGCGTAACGGCGGCGGGAGCGGACGGCGGTGGCCGCCGCGGTGGCGGCCGCGGCGAAGGCCGCGGCGAAGGCTGCGGGTGTGGCCGGGCGGCCGGGCGGAAATTCGGGCGACCGGGCGCCGTGCGGCCGTTAGCGTGACCGGATATGAGTGCTGACATCCGGCCGATCGCCGAATCCGAACTCCCCGAGTGGATGCGGGCCCTGAACACGGGCTTCCTGATGCCCGCTCCGGTTCCCGAGTCCGACGTGGCGCTGCGCGGCAAGCACTGGGACCTCGCCCGCACCCAGGGCGCCTTCGACCCCGCCACCGGCCGCTGCGTGGCCACCTTCCGCACCTTCGCCCAGGAGCTGACCGTCCCGGGCGGCGCGGTCGTCCCCTCCAGCGCCGTCACCAACGTCAGCGTGACCGCAACCCACCGCCGCCGGGGCCTGCTGACCCGGCTGATGGCGGCCGAGCTGACGGCCGCCAAGGAGCGCGGTGACGTCGTCTCCACCCTGATCGCCGCCGAGTACCCGATCTACGGCCGCTACGGGTACGGGCCCGCCACCAGCGCCGTCGAGTGGGAGGTCGACGTCGCCCGCAGCGGCCTCGACCCCCGCGCCCCCGTCCCCGGCGACGGCGGCCGCATCGACCTGATCGACGCCTCCGAGCTCCGCGAGACCGGTCCCCGTATCCACGAGCGGCTCCGCGCGGCCGGGCACGGCACGGTCGGCCGCAGCGCCCGCTGGTGGGACATCGCCTGCGGGATCGAGCCGTCCCAGGAACGGCCCTACAAGCCCAAGTTCCACGCCCTCTACCGGGACGCGGCGGGCGAGCCGGCCGGCCTCGCGGTGTACTCGGCCGACCAGACCTGGACGGACGAGAAGCGCCCGCTGAACACCCTCCAGGTCAAGGACCTGATCGCGGTGACCCCGGCCGCCGAGCGCGCCCTGTGGCGGTACCTGTGCTCCATCGACTGGGTGCTGAAGGTCCGCACCGGCTACCGCGCCCCCGACGACCTCCTCCCGCTGCTGCTGCCCGACCCGCGCGCCGCCCGGCCGGTGACCTCGGCGGACTTCATGTGGCTGCGCCTGCTCGACGTCGAACGGGCCCTGTCCGCGCGGACGTACGCGGTGCCCGGGGTCCTGGTCCTGGAGGTCGTGGACGCCGCCGGGCTCGCGGACGGCCGCTACCGGCTGGACGCGGCGGCCGGCACCTGCGCCCGTACGGAGGCCCCGGCCGACCTGCGGCTCGACGTGTCCGAGCTGGGCGCCCTCTACCTGGGCGACGCGTCCGCCGCGCGGCTGGCGGCGCTCGGGCGGGTCACGGAGGTGCGGGCCGGGGCGACCGCGCTGGCCGACGCGGTGTTCCGCACCGCCCGGCGGCCGTGGTGCCCGGATGTGTTCTGACCCGTGCATGTTCTGATCCGTGCCGTCGCCTTTTGCCGTACCGGAACCCGAGGAGGGGACACGTGACATCGATCGTCGAGCGGCTGCGCGCGGCGGGCTGCGTCTTCGCGGAGGAGGAGGCCGAGCTGCTGACCGCTGCCGCCTCCGGCGACGCCGGCCGGCTGGAGGGTCTGGTGGCCCGGCGGGCGCAGGGAGAGCCGCTGGAGCACGTCGTCGGCTGGGCGGAGTTCTGCGGGCTGCGCGTGGAGGTCGGCGCGGGCGCCTTCGTACCGCGCCGGCGCAGTGAGTTCCTCGCGGGGGAGGCGGTGGCGCTGGCCCGGCCGGGTGCCGTGGTCCTGGACCTGTGCTGCGGGGTCGGCGCCCTCGGCGCCGCGGTGGCCTCCCAGGTGCCGGGCGGGGTCGAGCTGCACGCGGCCGACATCGACCCGGCCGCGCTGGTGTACGCCCGGCGCAACGTGGCCCCGTACGGCGGAGCGGTCTGGGAGGGCGACCTGTACGGGGCGCTTCCGGCGGAGCTGCTCGGGCGGGTGGACGTCCTGGTGGTCAACGCCCCGTACGTGCCGACGGGGGAGATCGGGTTGATGCCGCCGGAGGCGCGGGTGCACGAGCCGCTGGTCTCCCTCGACGGGGGCGAGGACGGGCTGGACGTCCACCGCCGGATCGCGGCGCAGGCCCTGCGCTGGCTGGCCCCGGGCGGCCACCTGCTGATCGAGACCAGCGCCCGGCAGGCGCCGCTGACGGCGTCGGCGCTGACGGCGGGGGGTCTCGCGGTGCGGGCGGCCACGTCGGAGGAGCTGCACGCGACGGTCGTGATCGGCGGAGCGCCGGTGCGGGAGGGTCTGCGTACGGGCTCCTAGGAGGCGAGGCGTTCGTCGGTGAGGCGTTCGGCGAGGAAGGCCTCCCAGGTGCGCTCGCCCAGTACCGCGCCGTCGAGGGAGAGGTTGTCCCCGGCGCGGTAGGCGCGGCCGGCCTTCCCGGGCATCCGGACGGGCATCATCAGGCGCCGCTTGCCGCGGGCCCGCAGGTAGTCGCGGCTGAGGTCGCCGAGGGTGCGGACGTCGGGCCCGGCGAGGTCGGCGACCAGCCCGGCGGGCTTGCCGAGGGCCAGTTCGACGAGCCGGGCCGCGACGTCGCGGGAGTCGACGGGCTGCCAGCGCACCCCGCCGGGGACCGGGACCACGGGGAGCTTGGCGAGCTTCTCGGCGACGGTCAGGGCCAGTTCGTGGAACTGGGCGGCGCGCAGGGTGGTCCAGGGGAGTCCGGATCCGGAGACGGCCCGTTCCGCTTCGAGCTTGGTCCGGAACCAGCCGAGGGGGACGGTGTCGGCGCCGATGACGGAGATCAGGACGAGGTGCCGGACCGCGGCGGCCTTCGCGGCGCGCACCAGGTTGTGGGCGGCGACGTCGTCGTTCTTGGGGCCGCCGGCCAGGTGCAGGACCGTTTCGACGCCGTCGAGGGCGGCGTCCAGCCCCTCGTCCCGGATCAGGTCGCCGCGTACGAAGGTGACGCCGTCGGCGGCGGGGCGGGAGCTGCGGCTGAGGATCCGTACGGGGACACCCGCCGCGCGCAGCATCGGTACGACGAGGCTGCCGAGGGTTCCGGTGCCGCCGGTGACGAGGAGGGGGCGGGGGGATCCGGTCGTGTCCGTCATCTGGGTCATCTCCGATCGATGGGGCGCAAGTTGACGTCCCGGGCTTGAACTCGTTCGATTTCAAGGGGGTGTGCGGTCTACTGCTCTGACCCGCAGCGAGGAAGGAATGTGACAGGTGGACGAGAACTCTTCGGATCTGGCGGATCCGACGGCCTGCTTCGAGCAGTACCGAGGTCATCTGAAGGCGGTGTCCTACCGGATGCTCGGCTCGCTGGCCGAGGCCGACGACGCCGTCCAGGAGACGTGGCTGCGCCTGGAGCGCACCGATGTGAGCGGGGTGGAGAACCTCGGCGGGTGGCTGACCACCGTGATCTCGCGGATCTGCCTGAACATGCTGCGCTCGCGCGAGCAGCGGCGTGAGGATCCGATGGAGCGGCTGGAGACGCGGATCCCGGATCCGCTGATCCGCTCCGAGCGCCGGATCGACCCGGAGCAGGAGGTGATGCTGGCCGACTCGGTGGGGCTGGCGCTGATGGTGGTGATGGAGTCGCTGTCGCCGGCGGAGCGGTTGGCGTTCGTCCTGCACGACATGTTCGCGGTGCCGTTCGAGGAGATCGCCCCGCTGGTCGAGAAGACCTCGGCGGCGACCCGTCAGCTGGCCAGTCGGGCCCGCCGGAAGGTGCAGGGCCAGGCCCCGGCTCCCGACAAGGACCTCGCGCGCCAGCGGGAGGCGGTGGACGCGTTCTTCGCGGCGGCGCGGGACGGGAAGTTCGAGGCGCTGCTGTCGGTGCTCGACCCGGACGTGGTGCTGCGTTCGGACGGCGGGGTGGGCGGTGCGCTCACCGTGGTGCTCACGGGTGCGCGGACGGTGGCGGGCCAGGCGGTCACGTACAGCTCGCTGGTGCCGTTCGTCCGCCCGGCGCTGATCAACGGCGCCGCGGGGGTCGTGGTGGTCCGCAAGGACCGGGCCGTTTCGGTCATGGCCTTCACGGTCGTGGAGGGGCGGATCGTCGCGATCGACGTCCTGTCGGACCCGGAGCGCCTGGGCGCGCTGGACCTGGCGTCGCTGGAGGACTGAGGTCCCGCCGCTCCTCGTCCCGGTCCTGGCCCCGGTCTCAGACCAGGGCCAGGACGGCGACGGCGGGGGCGGCGTAGATCATCGGGAAGGCGACGTGCGCGTAGGAGCGGGCGCGCAGGACGGTGATGACGGCGCCGGTGAAGTAGAGCACCAGGCCGATCGCGGCGGCGATCCCGACGGCGGGGACGGCGAAGCCGGCGAGGAGGCCGAGAGCGCCGGCGACCTTGGCGGTACCGAGGAAGGTCCACATCCCCTTCGGGACGCCGTACTCGATGAGCGGCTCGGTGACGAACGCGGCGCCGCGGAAGATCGAGATGCCGGAGAAGCCGGCCATGAAGGCGGCGACGAGGGTGATGACGGTGGCGGTGGTGGACATCGGGGTTCCTCCGGGGCGGTCTGTCTGTCTGTCTGTCTGTCTGTCTTTCGTCGTCGCTCTCTCGCGTCCGACACCCCTCTGACCCGCCGCCGCGCACGGATGTGACAGCCCCGCGAAAAACTTTTCCGGTGCTTCAGAGCTGCGCGGCCCGGAACGCGAGGTACCGGCCGAAGGCCTCATGGCTGTCCGGGGTGAAACGCCACCGCGGCAGGGCCGCCCGCAGCTCCGCCTCGGTCAGCCAGCCGTGCCAGGCGACCTCCCCGGGATCGGGGACCACGGCGTCCGGCACCACGGCCTCGTGCACACCGAGCCAGTGCGGGCTCAGGCCGCCGCGGTTGACGAACGTGAACAGCAGGCGCGGCAGCGCGCGCACGCCCAGCTCTTCGACCAGCTCCCGCGCGGCCGCCTGCTCATAGGACTCGCCGACGTCCACGGCACCACCGGTTCGAGGCGGAGCCGGATGGATACTCCTGCAAGCAAGCGCTTGCAATAGTTAGCAAGGTGCGGCAGGATCGGAGCATGGCATCGCTCAACGTCGGGAACCTCGGCGAGTACCTCCGCGAGCAGCGGCGGCAGGCCCAACTCTCGCTGCGCCAGCTGGCCGACGCGGCGGGGGTGTCGAACCCGTACCTGAGCCAGATCGAGCGCGGGCTGCGCAAGCCGAGCGCGGACATCCTCCAGCAGCTGGCCAAGGCGCTGCGGATCTCCGCCGAGACCTTGTACGTGCAGGCCGGGATGCTCGACGAGCGGGACCGGGACGAGGTGGAGACGCGGGCCGTCATCCTCTCCGACCCGTCGATCAACGAGCGGCAGAAGCAGGTGCTGCTCCAGATCTACGACGCCTTCCGCAAGGAGAACGCGGCGGACGAACCGGACGAACCGGCCGTCGACGGCGCGGTGCCACCAACGAACTGACCGGATCCGGGAGGACCCGCACATGGCCATCACCGATGACCTGAAGAAGACCCTCACCGACCCCACCCCCCTCTACTTCGCCGCCGGCACCGCCGACCTGGCCCTTCAGCAGGCCAAGAAGGTGCCCGGCCTGATCGAGCAGCTGCGCGCCGAGGCCCCGGCCCGCATCGAGGCCGTACTCGACACCGACCCCAAGGTCGTGCAGGAGAAGGCCAAGGTGGCCCAGGAGGCCGTCACGGCCCGGGTCGTCGAGGTGTTCGGGGCGATCGACCCGAAGAAGCTGGGCGAGACCGCTCAGGATCTGGCGCTGCGCGGTGTCGGCGTGGCCGCCGAGTACGCCGTCCGGGCCAAGGAGACCTACGACAAGGTCGCCGAGCACGGCGAGCAGGCCGTCCGCGCCTGGCGCGGCGAGGTCGCCGACGAGATCGTGGACATCGCCGGGGCCGTCGAGCCGGAGCCGGCGGCGGCGCGGCCGGCGGCGCAGGACGCTCCGGCGGAGGCCTCCGCCGAGGCCTCCGCCGAGGGCGAGGAGAAGCCCGCCGCCAAGAAGCCCGCCGCGCGCCGCAACGGGACCAGGAAGGCCGCCGCCGAGGCGGCCGACGAGAGCTGACCGGTCCACGGTCGAACCGGGCACCCGTGGGGTGTCCGGTTCGTTCTCGTTTCGGAAGGCGGATCGGGCGGTAGCGTGGAATCAGAAGTGCTGGATGCGAGAAGGCGGTCGACACGATGCTGATGCAGGGGTTCGATAACGGGGTCCTCCCGTTGCTCGGCTACGCCATGCTGGCGCTCGCCGTCGTGGCCTTCGTCCTGGCGCTGCTGGCGCGCGAGGACGCCTACCGCGCGGCGGACAAGCAGACCAAGACCTTCTGGCTGGTCATCCTGGGTGTCACGGTCCTGGTGGACTTCTTCCTCGGGATGCTGTTCCTGCAGATCGCCGGCCTGGTGGCGTCCATCGTGTTCTTCGTCGACGTCCGCCCCGCCCTCAAGCAGGTCTCGGGCGGCGGCAACCGGCGCCGCGGCGGCAGCAGCAGCGACGGCCCGTACGGCCCCTACAACGGCGGCCGCTAGACGGCCTAACCCCTGGAGAGCAGGACGAGGGCCACGTCGTCGGTGAGCTCGCCGCCGTTGAGGCGGCGGGCCTCGGTGACGGAGGCCTCCAGCAGGTGCTCGCCAGTGAGTCCGTCCGCCAGGTGCCGGTTGATCATGTCGACCATGCCGTCCTGGCCGAGGCGCTCGCGGCCCTCGCCGATCCGGCCCTCGATGAGGCCGTCCGTGTAGAGCATCAGGCTCCAGGTGCCGCCCAGGTCCACCTGGCGGCGGGGCCAGCGGGCCCGGGGGAGCAGCCCGAGCGCCGGGCCGCTGTTCTCGTACGGCAGCAGCCGCGCCGCCCGGCCGGGGCGCGAGACCAGCGGGGCCGGGTGGCCGGCCAGGCACAGGCCCGCGCGGCGGCCGTCGGGGGAGATGTCCACCGTGCACAGGGTCGCGAAGATCTCCTCGCAGGGCCGCTCCACCTCCAGGACCTCCTGGAGGGTGGCGAGCAGGTCGTCGCCGCAGAGACCGGCCAGGGTCAGTGCACGCCAGGCGATGCGCAGCTCCACGCCGAGGGCCGCCTCGTCGGGGCCGTGGCCGCAGACGTCGCCGATCATGGCGTGGACGGTGCCGTCGGGGGTGCGGACCGCGTCGTAGAAGTCGCCGCCGAGGAGGGCCCGGCTGCGGCCGGGGCGGTAGCGGGCGGCGAAGCGGAGGCCGGAGCCGTCGAGGAGGGGGGTGGGGAGCAGGCCGCGTTCGAGGCGGGCGTTCTCCTGGGCCCGAAGTTTCGATTCTGCAAGCTTGTACTGCGCGATGTCGGCCCGCTTTCTCTCCACGGCGTAGCGGATGGCGCGGCTCAGGAGCCGTCCGTCGAGCTCGTCGCGGAAGAGGAAGTCCTGGGCGCCGACCCGGACGGCCTCGGCGGCGCGTTCGGCGTCGGCCTCGGCGGTGAGCACGAGCACGGCGTGGCGGGGAGCGATACGGAGGACCTCGCGCAGGGCGCCGAAGCCGTCCTCGCCGGGGCCGGGCAGGGCGAGGTCGAGCAGTACGCAGTGCACGTCGGGCGTGAGCAGCCGGGCGGCCTCGGTGAGGTTGCGGGCGGTGCGGAGCCGGATGCGCTGGCCGTCGGCGTCGAGGATCTCGGGGACGGTGAGGCCGCCCGCGGGGTCGTCCTCGATGACCAGCAGGGTCAGCGAGGCCGCCGCCTGGGGGGCGGGGCCGCCGTTCTCCGGGGCGGGGGTTTCCCTCTGCCGCGGTACAGGTACGGGCATCGTCTCCGGTTCCTTGCCTCCCCCCGGAAGTGCGCTCATGCCGGGACCCTAGCGGGCGGGGGTGGGGAGGGGGAATGCCGAAACGGGCGGTGGCCCGCGCCATATACCCCCATCCCGGCGGAAACCCGCCCACCCGGGATGACCAACGTCACGACCCGGCCGCCCCCGCCCGAGACCCCGGTCACAGGCGCGGCCCGGAGCCACGGGCGGGCGTGCGGGTGCCGCTGCGCGGGGCGGGGGCCTCGCACCGCGCAGCGGGAGCCGGCCGCGCGCGCGGGCGGGCGCGGGGTTTCGGGGGCGGGGTTTCGGGGGCGGTAGCCCCCGGGCCGTGTCTCCCGCCCGGCCAGGCTCAGGCGTCGGGGCGGACCACGGCCTTGATCGGCATCGAGCCGGCGCCGGCCATCGTCACGTTCCGCCCCGGCCGCGGCGCGTGCACGATCGCCCCGTCCCCGACGTACATCCCGACATGGCTCGCGTCGTCGAAGTAGATGATCAGGTCCCCGGGCCGCATGTCCTTCAGCGCGACCTTCGGCAGCAGCCGCAGCTGCTCCTGCGAGGTGCGCGGGATCGGGCGCCCCGCCGCCAGCCAGGCCTGCGAGGTGAGCCCCGAGCAGTCGTAGGAGCCCGGGCCCTCCGCGCCCCAGACGTACGGCTTGCCCATCTGCGCGGTGGCGAACTGCACCGCCCGCTTCCCCGCGTCCGAGGCCAGGCCCTTGACGTCCTTCATCGCGCCCGACGACAGCCACGCCGTCTGCGCCTGGTACTGGGCGTCCTGCTCCAGCTGGATCAGCCGGGCCTTCTCCTCGGCCGCCAGCCTGCTCTCCAGGTCCTCCGCCGCCTTGATCTTGCCCTCGATCTCCTTCTTGGCGGCTTCCTTCTTGACCCGGTTGTCCTCCATCTTCTGCCAGACCGCGCCCGCGTCCTTCGCGTACCGCTCCAAGTCGGCCTGGGTGCGGTTCAGTTCCGCCAGCAGGTCCGTGGTGGCCTTCTCGCCCTGCCGCAGCCGGCCCGCCCCGTCGAGGAACTCGGAGGGGCTGCCGCTCAGCGCGAGCTGCGCGCCCGGCGGCAGACCGCCCGAGCGGTACTGGGCGCGGGCGGCGGCGCCCGCACGGTTCTTCAGGGTGGCGATCCGGTCCTGGCCCGCCACCACCAGGTTGGCGATCTGGACGATCCGCTCGGACTGCGCCTTCGTCTCGCTCTCCGCGAGGTTGTAGGCGTCCGTCGCGCTGCCGGCCTGGCGGTAGAGGTCCTCTATCTCCTTGCGGACCTGCTCCAGGGTCTTGGCGCCCGGCTCCGGCGCGGGGGCCGACGGGGCCGCGGGGGCGGACGGGGCGGCGAACGCCGGGCCCGTCGCGAGACCGGGGGCCGTCAGTATCGCCATCGCGCACAGCAGCGTCAGGGCGGACGCCCCCCTACGGCGCGACGGCGCTCGCTTCACGGTCCCCATGGCTCCCCCAGGCGCCCGAGCCAGAACCGATGTCACCGGACATCAGATCTGACTATTCGTCAGTAACTTCGCAGTGCCTCCGGGATGGTGCCACGAACCGGCGAAATCCAACACCCTCCGGATTCCGCTCCGATCATGACCGGCCACGCACCGTCCACCCCGCACGACTCAACGGGCCGCCCCCACACCCGGTTCCCGACGCCGCGAGTTTCACCCCGCCGGGCGCAAGGCCTCCCACCGCACCGTCAGTTCCCCCTGCCTCCACCGCACCGGCCCGTCCGCCAGCGGCCAGTCCACCGCCAGCGCCCGCGCCGTCCGGATCCACCGCTGCCGCGCCCCGTACGAGGCGTACGGCGCCGCCGCCGCCCACGCCCGGTCGAAGTCCCGCAGGAACGCGTGCACCGCCTCCCCCGGCACGTTCCGGTGGATCAGCGCCTTCGGCAGCCGCTCCGCCAGGTCCGACGGCCGCTCCAGCGACCCCAGCCGCGCCGCGAACGTCACCGTCCGCGGCCCCTCCGGCCCCAGCGCCACCCACACGTGCCGCCGCCCGATCTCGTCACAGGTCCCCTCCACCAGCAGCCCCTCCGGAGCCAGCCGCGCGCACAGCCGCTCCCAGACCGCCTCGACCTGCTCCTCCTCGTACTGCCGCAGCACGTTCGCCGCCCGGATCAGCGCCGGGCGCTCCCCGCCCTCCAGCGGCACCTCGAAACCCCCGTGCCGGAAACTCAGCCCCTCCCGCTCGTACGGCTTCGCCCCCGCCACCCGCGCGGGTTCGATCTCGATCCCCACCACCCGCACCCCGGGCGCCGCCTCCCGCAGCCGCGCCAGCAGCTCCACCGCCGTCCACGGCGCCGCCCCGTACCCCAGGTCCACCGCCACCGGGGCGTCCGCCCAGCGCAGCGCGGCCCCGTGCACGGCGGCGATCCAGCGGTCCATGCGGCGCAGCCGGTTCGGGTTGGTCGTCCCGCGCGTCACGGTGCCCACAGGGCGCTTGGGCGGAGGCGGAGTGCTGCGGGAGACCATGAGCCGAGCGTAAGCGGAGCGCCCGGCCCGCAAAAAAATCGGGCGTCCAGGGCAGGAAGTTGCCGCGCCCCGGAATGCGGGGGACGGCCATCCGGGTTGCACTCCTTGCAGGGCGCCGCGCGCGCTCCCGCACGCATGCCGTCAACGCCGTACGCCGTGCCGCCCCACCGGCACACCGCACAGCCCGCCGTCCGCGCGATCCGAGCGAGAGGAACTGCTCCCTTGAGCCAGTACGTGTCCCGCCTCGGCGGCAGCATCAGCGGCCGCATCGCCGCCGCCCGCGGTGCCCGCCAGGACGCGCCCCGCCTGCGCCTCCCGGCCGTGGGCCACCACCGCAAGCCCCGCCGCGTCGCCATGCTCAGCGTGCACACCTCACCGCTGCACCAGCCCGGCACCGGCGACGCCGGCGGCATGAACGTCTACATCGTGGAGCTCGCCCGCCGCCTCGCCGCGATCAACATCGAGGTGGAGATCTTCACCCGGGCCACCACCGGCGGCCTGCCGCCCGTCGTCGAGCTCGCCCCCGGCGTCCTCGTCCGGCACGTGGACGCCGGCCCCTACGAGGGCCTCGCCAAGGAGGAGCTGCCCGCCCAGCTGTGCGCCTTCACCCACGGCGTCATGCAGGCCTGGGCCGGCCACCGCCCCGGCTACTACGACCTCGTCCACTCCCACTACTGGCTCTCCGGCCACGTCGGCTGGCTCGCCGCCGAACGCTGGGGCGTCCCGCTCGTCCACGCCATGCACACCATGGCCAAGGTCAAGAACGCCGCGCTCGCCGAGGGCGACACCCCCGAGCCGGCCGCCCGCGTCATCGGCGAGACCCAGATCGTCGCCGCCGCCGACCGGCTGATCGCCAACACCGCCGAAGAGGCCGACGAACTCGTCCGCCACTACGACGCCGACCCCGGCAAGGTCGCCGTCGTCCACCCCGGCGTCAACCTGGACCGCTTCACCACCGGCGACGGCCGCGCCGCCGCCCGCGCCCGCCTCGGCCTGCCCCAGGACGCCGTGATCCCGCTCTTCGCGGGCCGCATCCAGCCCCTCAAGGCCCCCGACATCCTGCTGCGCGCCGTCGCCGAGCTCGTCGACCGCGACCCCGCGCTGCGCGGCCGCCTCTTCGTCCCCGTCGTCGGTGGCCCCAGCGGCAGCGGCCTCGCCAAGCCGGAGGGGCTGCAGAAGCTCGCCGCGCGCCTCGGCATCACCGACCTCGTCCACTTCCACCCGCCGGTGGCCCAGGACCAGCTCGCCGACTGGTTCCGGGCGGCGTCCGTGCTGGTCATGCCGTCCTACAACGAGTCCTTCGGGCTGGTCGCCATCGAGGCCCAGGCCACGGGCACCCCCGTCCTCGCCGCGGCCGTCGGAGGCCTGCCCGTCGCCGTCGACGACGGGGTCACCGGCATCCTCGTCCCCGGCCACGACCCCGTCGACTACGCCCGCGCCCTGCGCCGCTTCGTCGACGAACCCGGCCTCACCGACCGCATGGGCGCCGCCGCCGCCCGGCACGCCCAGCACTTCGGCTGGGACACCGCCGCGAGCGGCACCGCCGACGTGTACACCGCCGCGATGCATGATCACCGCCGTCGCGTACGCTCCCACCATGGCTGACACCGCCGCGATCATCGAGTCCACGCTGACCGGCGCCGAGCTGAGCTGGGAGTCCCCCCGGCCGGGCACGTACGTCGTCCAGCTGCCCGGCACCCGCAAGCTGAGCACGACGTGCTCGCTCCGCATCGGCCGCCACTCCCTGTCGCTGAACGCCTTCGTGATCCGCCACCCCGACGAGAACGAGGCGGGCGTCCACCGCTGGCTGCTGGAGCGCAACCTCAAGCTGTACGGGATGGCGTACGCCGTCGACCCGCTCGGCGACGTCTACCTCACGGCGCGGCTGCCGCTCTCGGTGGTCACCGAGGAAGACCTGGACCGCCTCCTGGGCACGGTCCTCGAAGCCGCCGACGGCGCCTTCAACACCCTCCTGGAACTGGGGTTCGCCTCGGCGATCCGCCGCGAGTACGAATGGCGCACCTCACGGGGCGAACCCACCCACAACCTGGACGCCTTCAAACACCTGACCCGCCCTTCCTGAACCGCGCGCCCAACCAGCCCCGCCGGCGTTTGGGGCGCGGGGGACTGGGGGCGGAGCCCCCAGGGGGTCCGGGGCGCAGCCCTGGGGAACGGGCGAAGGGCGGGGAGACCGCCCGCGCAGCGGTACCCCGGCAGCCCTGCCCCCCGGGCCTACGCTTCGGCAGGGGCCGCCACCGCAGCCGCCCCACCCCCGACGGCAGGCACCGCCCCGGCCCCGGAAGAGGCGGCGTCAGCCGCCCCCGGCAGGGCCCGCATCAACACCCAGTACCCCCCGGCGGCCACCGTCCCCAGGACGCCCGTGGTCGCCCACAGCCACCCGGCCCCCCACCGGTCGATCACCAGCCCCGACATCAGCGGAGCCACCAGCGCGGCCACCGACCAGGACATCGTGTACATCCCCTGGTACCGCCCGCGCCCGTGCACCGGCGACAGCTGCACCACCAGCCCCATCTGCGTCGGCGAGTTCACGATCTCCGCCAGCGTCCACACGCACACCGTCAGCGCGTACGCCCACAGCGGCCCCGCGAACGCCGTCATCGCGAACCCGTACCCCGCCAGCAGCGCCGAGGCCACCAGCAGCCGCCGCGGGTCCCGGTGCTCGATGAGCCGGGTCACCGGCAGCTGGAGCGCCACGATCAGCACCCCGTTCACCGCGACCACCAGCCCGTAGTCCCCCGGCGAGAACCCGGCCGCGCCCATCGCCACCGGCAGGCCCACCGAGCCCTGCGTGAAGATCAGGGAGATCAGGAACGACAGCCCCACGACCCCCATGAACCGCCGGTCCCGCAGCACGGTCCCCAGCCCGACCTCGGGCGCCACCCGCGCCGCCGAGCCCGCGCTCCCCGCACTCCCGGCGTCCACCGCCGGCCGCGACTCCGGCAGCTTCACGAACACCAGCACCGCGCACAGCAGCGTCAGCGCCGCCTCGCCCAGGAACCCCGCCAGGTAGCTGTACTCGGCGACCAGCCCCGCCGCCACCGAGCTCACCGCGAAGCCCAGGTTGATGGCCCAGTAGTTCAGCGCGAAGGCCCGTACCCGGTCCTCCGGCCGGACGATGTCGGCCATCATCGCCTGGACCGCCGGGCGGGAGGCGTTCGAGGCCATCCCCACCAGCAGCGCCACCGCCGCGATCGCCGCCGGGTGCTCCATGAACCCCAGCAGCGCCACCGTGACCGCCGTGGACACCTGCGCCACCAGCATCGTCGGCCGCCGCCCCAGCCGGTCGGTCATCACCCCCGCCCCCAGCGAGGACACGACCCCGCCCAGCCCGTGCAGGGCCGCCACCAGTCCCGCGAAGGAGGCCGAGTAGCCCCGCTCCAGGGTCAGGTACAGGGCCATGAACGTGGCGACGAAGGCCCCGAGCCGGTTGACGAGCGTGCTGGCCCACAACCACCAGAACGCGCGTGGCAGACCCGCGACGCTCTCCCGGGCGGCACGGCTCAGACGGGCATACGGCATAAGGATTCCCCCGGGCGGTGTAAGAGTCGCTGATCCGTCCGGCACATTACGAGAGGGGCCTCCGGCCCGCCACTCAATTGACGCCCGCAGTCAATCGACCCCACCGCCGGCCCGTGCCGGGACCGCGCGCGGGCGTCCCCGGCCGTCCACTAGGCTCGTACGCATGGCCGACGCACCGTACAAGCTGATCCTCCTCCGCCACGGCGAGAGCGAATGGAACGCGAAGAACCTGTTCACCGGCTGGGTGGACGTCAACCTGAACGAGAAGGGCGAGAAGGAGGCGGTCCGCGGCGGTGAGCTGCTCAAGGACGCCGGCCTGCTCCCCGACGTCGTGCACACCTCCCTCCAGAAGCGCGCGATCCGCACCGCGCAGCTGGCCCTGGAGGCCGCCGACCGCCACTGGATCCCCGTCCACCGCTCCTGGCGCCTGAACGAGCGCCACTACGGCGCCCTCCAGGGCAAGGACAAGGCACAGACCCTCGCCGAGTTCGGCGAGGAGCAGTTCATGCTGTGGCGCCGCTCGTACGACACCCCGCCGCCGGCCCTCGAGGACGGCACCGAGTTCTCCCAGTCCGCGGACCCGCGCTACGCCTCCATCCCGCCGGAGCTGCGCCCGCGCACGGAGTGCCTCAAGGACGTCGTCGTCCGCATGCTCCCGTACTGGTACGACTCGATCGTCCCGGACCTCCTGGACGGCCACACCGTCCTGGTCGCCGCGCACGGCAACTCCCTGCGCGCCCTGGTCAAGCACCTCGACGGCATCTCCGACGCCGACATCGCGGGCCTGAACATCCCGACCGGCATCCCGCTCTCCTACGAGCTCGACGCCGACTTCAAGCCCCTCACCCCGGGCGGTACCTACCTCGACCCGGAGGCCGCCGCGGCCGCCATCGAGGCCGTCAAGAACCAGGGCAAGAAGAAGTAACTCGAAGAGGACGACGCGGACGACGTGGCCCCCCGCCTGCCGGCTGTCCGGCGGGTGGGGGGCTTCTTCGTCAGTGGGTGGCGGGGTCGGGTGTCGGGGGTGGAGGGGCGGTCGGTCTGGGGGGCTTCGTCGCCTCCACGTGGCGGGAGAGCACCTCTCCGAGGTGCTGGCGGCGCCGTAGTTCGCGGACGTCCAGGGGGTGTATGCGGCCCACGCCCGAGGTGGTCCAGGCGGTGACGCCCGTGCCCAGTACGGAGCAGATCAGGGCGAGCCACATGAGGGTGTCTGTCACTGCGGGTCCTCTCCGCTGCAGGTGATCGGGGGAGGGCGCGTCGGCGCCCTCGACAACACCTCGTCATAACGTGGCGGCATATGCGGGGTTGCGTGCTGTCAGCCGTTTGCCGCTACGCGCGGTTCCGGGGCCCTCGCGCACCAGGGGCGTGCGCTCGGGAGCGAGCGCCGCCTGGGTGGCTCAATGCGCGCCGTCGCTCATGGCGGGGCGGGCGCCCCCGCGCGGACGCGCCGGCAGGCCGGGCCGATGGACGCGCTCGGACTCCGTTTTCCCCCCTGGAGCTGGAAGGACCGCCGGGACCATCAGGTGCGGACCCTCGCCCCGACGGGTCGCCCGTTCGGGCGGAACCGATAAAAGTCACTGGTCAACCTGGGCTTTACTCCGCGCAGCATCACCTGGACGGCGCACACCCTCGCCGGTACCGGGAGCGTTGGGTGGACTATGACAACAGCAAAGCACGCGGCAATGTTGCCGCTGAGCGCAGAGAACGACGTGCGCGCCGGTCGGATCCGGACCGAGAGGGTGGGGAAATGGACATACACGCCCGTCTCGACGGACCCGGCGCTGGAGAAGGGCGCGACCCTTCGGCATGAGGGCCTGGAGGTCGGACTCCACTACTCGTCCTCGATCTTCGAGGACTTCCTGGACGCGGTCTGCCGGATCCAGAGGGAGTTCAACCGAAGGTCCCAGGAGGCCGCGCCGCGCAAGGCGCCGGCTGGGGAGCGCTCCGGGCAGACGTCCCGTGTATGAGCGGTACGGGGCCTACGCCCCTGCGGCGGAGCCCACGGTGTACTGGCCGCTGTCGGACCAGGAGCAGCACGCCGCCTACGGACAGCCGCTCTTCGTGCCGGGCGGGGCAAGCGCTCCCTGGGATCCGGCGGAGGAGCTGGCCCATCTCTGCCAGGAGGCCATGGCCCCGGGGCCGGCGGAGCCGGTCGACCGCGCCTTCGACCGGGTCGCCTTCGACGGTGTCGCCTTCGACCGGGTCCCCTTCGACGGGGGCGTCGGCGAGACGGTCAGCGGCGTCGGCCTCGCGTCGGGCCTCGTCCCCCGCCCGGCCGGCGGGAGGGCCTCAGCGGGAGGCGGGCACCGGCGGCGTGCCGCTGCGAGGACGTCGGTGGTGACCCTCCTGCGGACCGGCAGCCTCTGCACCGCGGTGCTCGTCGCCGTCATCGCCGCCGTGGTCAGCACGTTCAGCGGTCTGGCCATCTGCGAGGCCCTGCGCCACAGCGCCGGACCGCGCACCGGGCACGGGGTGTCGAGCGGGTGGCCGCTGTTGATCTACGGGCCGTGGATGGTCGCCTCCCTGTCCATCCTGCGGGCCGCCCTGCACCAACGCCGGGCCGTGCATTCCTGGTCGATCGTCCTGCTGTTCTCCACCCTGGCCACGCTGCTCTGCATGGCGCAGGCGCCGCGCACGTTCGCCGCGGAGGCGGCGGCCACCCTGCCCCCCATCGCCGCGCTGGCCTGCTTCCAGCAACTCGTCCGGCAGATCACGCTGACGCGCCCGCCCCAGCAGACCGCTCCGCGGCACCGCGGCCGGCGACTCGCGCGGCTCCGGCCGGCGACAGCGGCGAGCCCTGGTGCCGTGCTCCCCGAGTATCCGGTGCGGGACGGGAGGGCGTCCGTGCCCGCTTCCTCCGGCTATCGGCTCCGCTACGGGTCGTGACGGCACCGCGGAGCAGGCCCTCGTCGGCGCTCGACGCGATGCGGTCGAACGTCCCTAACTTCTCGGACACCTCGGATACCTCGGACCTTCCAGGCTTCAACGACCCGTGCATCACAGGAACGAAGATCCAAACCCATAAGTCACGGGCTGTGCGCGGTCTCAGTCCTACGGGCACCGCGCCGTCCCGGCCCTCCCCCCACACCGAGAGGACGACAGCATGACCTACGAGCTCACCCACGCCGAGCGCCTCCGGTACAAGCGGCGCCAGGACGCCGCGTACCGGGCGGGTGAGGAGGCCGTCACCAACCTTCAGGCCGCACTCGCGCTCGCCGGCCTGGTCCTGCCCTCGCTGTACAACGACGGACCGGTCGGCTGTCGGGGTTTCGTCCGGCTCGGGGGGTGCAGCGTCGCCCTCGCCAACCAGCTCGCCGAGGTCATCGCCGCGGGCGCCCAGGCCCTGGAAGGCCAGCAGCTGTGAGCCCCGGCGCCGGGACGGGGGCGTCCGAGCGGTGACCGGGGCGGAGGGCCCGGCATGAACATGTGGCCGGCCGACCCCTACCGATTCCCCGGCTTACGCGGTGCGCCCTACGGCGAGGAAGCCGAGCCCGTGGCTCCGGTGAACGCCTGGCCCGGCTTCCTTCCGGCACCCGACCCCCTCCCCGCGGCGGTGCGCGGGCCGGACGCCCCGGTGGCGGCCGACCGCCGACGCCTGGACCTGCACGCGTGGCTGACCAGCGCCGGCGTCCGCCCGCACGCCGACGACCCGCACGCCATCGCCGTGCTCTCCACGGTCGACGACACCACCCACGAGGCCCTCCGGCGGTGGATCACCGGCGGTCTGTGACCGGGCCCCGGCCCGACATGGTCCCGGCGGTCCGCCGCCCGCCTCCGCATGCCCGTTGGGCCGAACAGGTGGTGCTGGGGCACGCGGGTGGCGGACCTCTTCGGCCGCGTATGCACAATGCGTTCTGTCGAGGTCGGCCGTGGGATGTGTAGCCTGCGCGTCTGTAGCTGGAGGTAGACCGCCCATGGCGGTGAACGGATATCCCACGGTCAGAAGACGCCGCCTGGGCGCGGAGCTCCGGCAACTGCGCAAAGCCGCGGGAATGACGTCCACACAGGCGGCCGGACAGCTGCTGGTGTCGCAGTCCAAGATCAGCCTCATCGAGACCGGTCGCCGCCCCATCAACCCGCGGGACGTGCGCGACCTGTGCAGGCTCTACGGAGTGGCCGACCAGCAGGTCGTCGATTCGATGATGCGGATGGCGAAGGAATCGGGCCGCCAGGGCTGGTGGGTCTCCTGCGGCGACGTCCCGTACGGCGTCTACATCGGGCTGGAGACGGAGGCCGCCTCCCTCCACACCTACGAGCCGCAGGTGATCCCCGGTCTGTTGCAGACCCCCGCGTACGCCGCCGCGCTCATCACCGAGACCGTGCCCCACATCACGCCCGAGCAGGCCGCCGTGAGCCTGGAAGTGCGGCTGCGGCGCCAGCACCGGGCCCACCACCCGGCCCGCCCCTTCCGCTTATGGGCGATCCTGGACGAATCCGCCCTGCGCCGCGAGGTCGGCGGCCGCGAGGTCGTGCGCGAGCAGCTGGAGCACCTGAACACCCTCGGCACCCAGCCGCACATCACCGTGCAGGTCCTGCCCCACACCGCCGGCGCCCACGCCGGGCTCCTGGGGCAGTTCTCCATCCTCGGGTTCTCCGACGCCGACGCGGGGGTCGTCTACCTCGAGCGCTTCACCAGCGACCTCTACCTGGAGAAGTACACCGACCGCTACCCGTACCACATCATGTACGACCACCTTCAGGCGCAAGCCCTCAACCCCGACGAGACGCGCCACTTCATCGACGACCTCGTCAAGGAGTTCCAGGGCGACGGCGTCCGCCCCACCGGGTGAGGCGGCCCGCGCAAGGGCCCCGCCCGGTCGACCGGACGGAGCCCCTGCACGGTTCGCGGGCGGCGGCGGTGGCCGTCAGCCGCCGCACTGGCAAGGGGCGCCGGACTGGCAGCCGCAGCCGCAGCCGGAACCGCAGCCGCAGGCCGCGAGCAGGGGCAGGCGCAGGGGCTCCGGACGGGGCGGCTGCTCCTGCTCCGGGGTGATGGGGACGGGGGAATCGGGCATGGATCCTCCTCGCGGGCGGCGTACAGGACGTCGTACAGGACGGCGCAGTGCCTTCGCCTCATTCATGCCCAGCCACAGCGGCGCGTCAACGGCGCATGGGGGCCCCGCGGGCGCGCGGAACGCCGCGGCGGTCAGACGCCCTCGACCTGCGTCGGCTGCTGCAGATCGTCCGCGTGCTCACCCGTCACCAGGTACACGACGCGCTTGGCCACCGACACCGCGTGGTCCGCGAACCGCTCGTAGTAGCGGCCCAGCAGGGTCACGTCCACGGCCGTCTCGATGCCGTGCTTCCAGCGGTCGTCCATCAGGTGCTGGAAGAGGGTGCGGTGCAGCTGGTCCATCTCGTCGTCGTCCTGCTCCAGCTGGAGGGCCAGGTCGACGTCCTTCGTGATGATGACCTCGGCCGCCTTCGCCATCAGGCGCTGCGCCAGCTGCCCCATCTCCAGGATCGTCGCGTGCAGGTCGCGCGGCACCGCGCGGTCCGGGAACCGCAGCCGGGCCAGCTTCGCCACGTGCTGCGCCAGGTCGCCGGAGCGCTCCAGGTCGGCGCTCATGCGCAGCGAGGTGACGACGATGCGCAGGTCGGTGGCGACCGGCTGCTGGCGGGCGAGCAGGGCGATGGCGCGGGCCTCCAGGTCGTGCTGGAGGTCGTCGACCTTCTGGTCGGCGGCGATCACGCTCTCGGCGAGCTTCAGGTCGGCGTCCAGCATGGAGGTGGTGGCCCGCCCGATCGCGGAACCGACGAGCCGGGCCATCTCGACCAGGCTCTCTCCGATCGAGTCCAGTTCCTCGTGGTACGCGTCGCGCATGTGTCCTTCTCCTGCCTGCTTGCCTTCTGCTGCGGTGTGGTCCGTCGGGCCCCACGTTGACACGTTCGGCCGCCAACGCGTCCGACTCCGGCATCACAAATGAATCAACACCGTCGCCAGGGTGAACTCTGGGCGACGACTGTTCGAGCTGCCACCCGAACGGCTGTGGAAGTGTCGTGGCGGCTGCTTAACCTGGACACATGGACGTGAACGCGGCGGTCGCCGCAGCTGCGGCGATCGCCGGTCTTTGCACCGGTGTCATCGCCATGCTGGCGTTCCGCTGGAGCGAGCGCGACCAAGCCCGCCCCACGAGGAGCTCCATGCGCCCCGATATCAACGCGGTGCTCCCGCCCGGCGTGGACACGGTGCTCTCCGTACTCCGCTCCTCCGCAGTCGTCCTCGACGAGGGTGACGCGGTGGTCAAGGCCAGCTCGGCGGCTTACGCCCTGGGCCTGGTCCGCGGCGGGAAGCTCGCAGTGGAGCCCATGCTCCACATGGCCCGTGACACCCGCCGCGACGGTGAGATACGCCAGATCGAGCTCGACCTGCCCCGGCGGGGGACCGGCCGCGGCGAGGCCCTCGCGGTCTCCGCCCGCGTCGCCCCGCTCGGCTCCAGGCTGGTGCTCCTGCTCGTCGAGGACCTCACCGAGGCCCGTCGCATCGAAGCGGTGCGACGCGACTTCGTCGCGAACGTCTCGCACGAGCTGAAGACCCCGGTAGGAGCGATCTCCCTGCTCTCCGAGGCGGTGATGGACGCCGCGGACGACCCCGAGGCGGTCAACCGCTTCGCGGGCCGCATGCAGATCGAGGCCACCCGCCTGATCAACCTCGTACAGGAGCTCATCGACCTCTCCCGGGTGCAGAACGACGACCCGCTGGAGGACGCCGAGCCCGTACGGGTGGACACGCTGGTGGCGGAGGCCATCGACCGCTGCCGCCACACGGCCACCTCCAAGCAGATCACCATGGCCGCTGGGGGCACCGCCGACCTGCGCGTCTGGGGCAACCGCGGCCAGCTGGCCGCCGCCCTCGGCAACCTGGTGGAGAACGCCGTCAACTACAGCCCGGCCCGCACCCGGGTCGGGATCGCCGCCCGCCGGGTGACCGCGCCGGGCGGGGACCTGATCGAGATAGCCGTGACCGACCAGGGCATCGGCATCCCCGAGAAGGACCGCGAACGCATCTTCGAACGCTTCTACCGGGTGGACCCGGCCCGCTCCCGCGCCACCGGCGGAACCGGACTGGGCCTCGCGATCGTGAAGCACGTGGCGGCCTCGCACGGCGGGGAGGTGTCGGTGTGGAGCTCCGAGGGCCAGGGTTCCACGTTCACCCTGAAGCTCCCCGAGGCGGCCGCCCCGGCCCCGGCCGCCGCCGCACCCTTGCCCGACCCAGAACCAGCCGTCCCCTCCCCGGAGGTCCTTCCGTGACCCGAGTGCTCGTCGTAGAGGATGAGGAATCCTTCAGCGACGCCCTGTCCTACATGCTCCGCAAGGAAGGCTTCGAGGTCGCGATCGCCGCGACGGGGCCCGACGGGCTCGACGAGTTCGAGCGCAACGGCGCCGACCTCGTCCTCCTGGACCTGATGTTGCCCGGCCTGCCGGGCACCGAGGTCTGCCGGCAGCTGCGCGGCCGCTCCAACGTCCCCGTGATCATGGTGACCGCCAAGGACAGCGAGATCGACAAGGTCGTCGGGCTGGAGATAGGAGCCGACGACTACGTCACGAAGCCCTTCTCCTCCCGTGAGCTGGTCGCCCGCATCCGCGCGGTCCTGCGCCGCCGCGGCGAGCCGGAGGAGGTCACCCCGGCGGCCCTGGAGGCCGGCCCGGTGCGGATGGACGTGGACCGGCACGTGGTCACGGTCGGCGGGGCGAAGGTGGACCTGCCGCTCAAGGAGTTCGACCTGCTGGAGATGCTGCTGCGCAACGCGGGCCGCGTGCTGACCCGCATGCAGCTGATCGACCGGGTGTGGGGCGCGGACTACGTCGGCGACACCAAGACCCTCGACGTCCACGTCAAGCGCCTGCGCGCCAAGATCGAGCCGGACCCGGGCGCCCCGCGCTACCTGGTCACGGTCCGCGGCCTGGGCTACAAGTTCGAGCCGTAAGCCGTAGAGCCGTGGAGGACAGCGGACACACGGGAAGGGCCCCGGCCGCATCGCGCGGCCGGGGCCCTTCCCGTGTGTCCGTGTGCGCCCGTGGTCAGTGGCCGGCGCTGTGCGACGGCGAGGCCGCGGGGGAGCCCGACGGGCTGCCGGAGGCGGAGCCCGACGGGGAGGCGGCCGGGGAGCCGGAGGGGCTGCCCGACGGGGAGGCGGAGGCCGAGCCGGACGGGGCCGGGGTGGCGCCCGCGGCCGGGGCCTCGGTGGGGCCGTAGCCGGCGTACATGCCGGTCGCCGGGACGACGTAGGCCTCGAGCTTCACGTCACCGGCGGTGCTGAGCTGGAAGGTCATCTCCTGCACGTTGCCGTTCTGGACGGCCTCGCGGCCGCCCTCGACGACGGCGGAGGCGTTGCCCTTGCCGCCGAGGACCACGGAGCCGCCGGCGGGGACGGTGACCTTGCCGGAGCCCTCGGCGCCCTTGAGGGTCACCTTGGACTTGCCACCCGCCAGGGTGATCGCGTCGAGGGTCTGGTCCTTGTCGCCGGAGTTGAAGAGGGTCGCGGAGACGGAGGCCGGGCCCTTCTTCTCCTTGTCGCCCTTGGTGATCACCAGGGCGTTCTGGACCTTGATGTCGCCCTTGGTGACGGCGGCGTTGTCCGGCTTGATCTGGAGAGTCTGCGCGTCGTTGCCCGCGCCGCACGCGGCAAGCGAGGCGAGCGAGAACACTACGGCGGAAGCGGCGAGGGCGCCGCGTCGAAGGCTGCGGCTCACGGCGGCGGCAACTCCTTGGACGTACGGACGGGACGGTGGGCTCTCGGAGCGGCCGAGGTAAAGCCGCCCTAAGGGTGTGTCAGCGGCCTTAGGTTACCGAGCCGCCACCCCGCCCCCGCACCCGACCCTCCGCAGCGGGCGCACCGCGCCGCACGCGTGCGCGATCTTGCATTCCGCTATCGGGCCGGAGGGTCCTCCGATGATCGAATTCAGGCATTCCGTCGAACGCCGGCCCGTGATCAATTCAGGATTGGGCCGGAACCCGCTCCGTACGCGTGGCCGCCAGTCGAACGGAGTACTTCGGTTTCCTGCCCTAGAACCCGACAAAACGGGACGTACGTCACACTGGTGGATGCGTCCGCCCGGTGTAACGTGGTCGTTTCGCCCGGTCCGCACAGCGCCTCCGACCTGCGAATACCCCCCTCCGGAACCCTTCCGCAGCACGTTCGTGTCGCTGTTGTCAAGCCCCGAGATGTGCCCTGACCTGCGAAAACGCCATTCATAACAGTCGGTTCTCGTGTTACCCTGGATAGCCACGGAAGGGGTACCTGTCACATGACGTTCAAGGTTGGCGACACCGTGGTCTATCCCCATCACGGGGCCGCGCTGATCGAGGCCATCGAAACTCGCCAGATCAAAGGCGTGGACAAGACCTACTTGGTGCTCAAGGTCGCCCAGGGCGACCTGACGGTTCGTGTGCCTGCGGACAATGCGGAGTTCGTCGGTGTTCGCGACGTAGTCGGCCAGGACGGGCTGGACCGGGTCTTCGAGGTGCTCCGCGCACCGTACGCAGAAGAGCCCACGAACTGGTCACGTCGCTACAAGGCAAATCTGGAGAAGCTCGCTTCGGGCGATGTCATCAAGGTCGCCGAAGTGGTGCGCGACCTGTGGCGTCGTGAGCGTGAGCGTGGGCTTTCCGCTGGTGAGAAGCGGATGCTCGCGAAGGCGCGTCAGATTCTGGTGAGCGAGCTCGCGCTCGCCGAAAACACGAACGAGGACAAGGCCGAGGCCCTCCTCGACGAGGTGCTCGCGTCCTGACGCTCACGCATCTCGATCAAGCGCTGTGATCACAGTGTGCCGCGGTGCCCGATGACAGGCCCTCTCCTCCACGGGAGGGCTGTTGCCGGGCGCTGCGGCATGTCTGCGTCCGCTTCCGCTTCGTCCGCTTCCACGGGCTGCACCATCTGGCGTGCCGGGTCCGGGCAGCCGGCTCGACCGGTCGTCACGGAAGGGGCGAGGGCGTCGCACCCGGCACCCTTCAGGCCATACCCATGTCGGCCGAAGTCACAAACCTGGCTCGGAGCTACTGATGTCTGACGAATCCCGCCCCCACCGCACCGCCGCGGTGATCCCGGCCGCCGGCCGCGGGGTACGCCTCGGCCCCGGCGCCCCCAAGGCCCTGCGGGCCCTCGGCGGGACACCGATGCTGGTCCACGCCGTCCGCGCCATGGCCCGCTCCCGCGCCGTGTCCCTCGTCGTGGTCGTCGCCCCGCCCGACGGGGCCACGGAGGTGCGCCACCTCCTCGACGAGCACCCGCTGCCCGAGCGCACGGACGTCCTCGTCGTCCCCGGCGGCGAGACCCGTCAGGAATCCGTGCGCGCCGGCCTGGACGCCCTTCCGGCCGACATCACCTCCGTCCTCATCCACGACGCGGCCCGCCCGCTGGTCCCCGTCGACACCGTGGACTCGGTCGTGGAGGCCGTCCGCGACGGCGCCCCCGCCGTCGTCCCCGCCCTGCCGCTGGCCGACACCGTCAAGGAGGTCGAGCCCGGCCGCCCCGGCGAGCCCGAGCCCGTCCTCGGCACCCCCGAGCGGGCCCGGCTGCGCGCCGTGCAGACCCCTCAGGGCTTCGACCTGAAGACCCTCCTGCACGCGCACGACACCATCGCCGTCGCCGGAGAGGGCGCCACCGACGACGCCGGGATGGTGGAGCGCACCGGGGTCACCGTCGTGGTCGTCCCCGGCCACGAGGAGGCCTTCAAGGTCACCCGCCCCCTCGACCTGGTCCTCGCCGAGGCCGTACTCGCCCGCAGGAGGGCCACCGATGCGTACTAGCCCCGCAGGTTCCGAGCAGCCCGCCGGGGCGCCCGCCGCCCCCCTGATGCCGCTCGTCGGCATCGGCACCGACGTGCACGCCTTCGAGGCCGGCCGTGAGCTGTGGTGCGCCGGCCTGCTCTGGGAGGGCGAGGACGGGCTCGCCGGGCACTCCGACGGCGACGTCGCCGCCCACGCCGCCTGCGACGCCCTCTTCTCCGCCGCCGGCGTCGGCGACCTCGGCGCCCACTTCGGCACCTCCCGCCCCGAGTGGTCCGGCGCCGCCGGCGTCACCCTCCTGGCGGAGGCCGCCCGCATCGTCCGCGCCGAGGGCTTCGAGATCGGCAACATCGCGATCCAGGTGATCGGCGTCCGCCCGAAGATCGGCAAGCGGCGCGAAGAAGCGCAGAAGGCGCTCGCGGCCGCCGCGGGCGCCCCCGTCTCCGTGTCCGGCACCACCACCGACGGGCTCGGCCTCACCGGCCGCGCCGAGGGGCTCGCCGCCATCGCCACCGCCCTCGTCCACCGGACGAACCGGGACTGAGTACGGGGTATGCCCACGAGGCGGCCGTTACGGATGTCAGGCCGCCGATGACCGATGTCACCTCTTCGGCAACAAAGAGTCCCCGCGACCTCAAACGGTCGCGGGGCACTGCCGCAGGCGCACTACCCTGGATGCCGTGACTATTCGCCTGTACGACACCAGCGCCCGGCAGATCCGCGACTTCACCCCGCTCACGCCGGGCTGCGTCTCGATCTACCTCTGTGGTGCCACCGTCCAGGCGGCACCGCACATCGGGCACATCCGCTCCGGCCTCAACTTCGACATGATGCGCCGCTGGTTCACCTACCGCGGCTACGACGTCACCTTCATCCGCAACGTCACGGACATCGACGACAAGATCATCTCCAAGTCGGCCGAGCAGGGCCGCCCCTGGTGGTCCATCGGCTACGAGAACGAGCGCGCCTTCAACGACGGCTACGCCGCCCTCGGCTGCCTGCCGCCCACCTACGAGCCCCGCGCCACCGGCCACGTCACCGAGATGGTCGAGATGATGCGCGGGCTGATCGAGCGCGGCCACGCGTACGAGGCCGACGGCAACGTCTACTTCGACGTGCGCTCCTTCCCCGGCTACCTGGAGCTGTCCAACCAGGAGCTCGACAACCTCCTCCAGCCCTCCGCCGAGGGCGAGACCGGCAAGCGCGACTCCCGCGACTTCGCCATGTGGAAGGCCGCCAAGCCCGGCGAGCCCTCCTGGGAGACCCCGTGGGGCCGCGGCCGCCCCGGCTGGCACCTGGAGTGCTCCGCCATGGCCCACAAGTACCTCGGCTCCGCCTTCGACATCCACGGCGGCGGCCTGGACCTGATCTTCCCGCACCACGAGAACGAGATCGCCCAGGCCAAGGCCTTCGGCGACGAGTTCGCCAACTTCTGGGTGCACAACGCCTGGGTGACCATGTCCGGCGAGAAGATGTCCAAGTCGCTCGGCAACTCGGTGCTCGTCTCCGAGATGGTCAAGCAGTGGCGCCCGATCGTCCTGCGCTACTACCTCGGCACCCCGCACTACCGCTCGATGATCGAGTACAGCGAGGAGGCGCTGCGCGAGGCCGAGTCCGCCTTCGCGCGGATCGAGGGCTTCTGCCAGCGCGTGGTGGAGAAGGCGGGCGGGCCCGTCGAGGCCGCCGCCGAGGTGCCGCCGGCCTTCGCCGAGGCGATGGACGACGACCTGGGCGTCCCCCAGGCCCTCGCGATCGTCCACACCACCGTCCGCCAGGGCAACAGCGCGCTCGCCGCCGACGACAAGGACGCGGCCATCGCCCGCCTCTCCGAGGTACGGGCCATGCTGGGCGTCCTCGGCCTGGACCCGCTCGACCCCCAGTGGGCCGGCGAGTCCGACCGCGGCGAGGAACTGCACGGCGCCGTCGACACCCTCGTACGCCTCGTCCTGGACCAGCGCGAGTCCGCGCGGGCCCGCAAGGACTGGGCGACCGCCGACGCCATCCGCGACCAGCTCCAGCAGTCCGGTCTCGTCATCGAGGACAGCCCGACCGGTCCGCGCTGGACCCTCGGCCCGCGCTGATCCAGGTCCGCGCGGGGCCGCTCCTCACCGGGGGCGGACCCGCTCGGACCAGCGCCGTTGTGCCGCTCGGCCTTCCGGGCGGCACACTCTTCATACGTACATATCGCAGCACGAACGAAACAGGTAGAGGTCATGGCCGGTAACAGCCAGCGCAGGAACCGCCGCACGTCCAACAAGAAGGGCGCTACGGTCGGCAGCGGTGGCCAGCGGCGCCGGGGTCTGGAAGGCAAGGGCCCCACCCCCAAGGCGGAGGACCGCAAGGGCCACAAGGCGTTCCGCGTCTCCAACGCCATGGCCCGCCAGGCCGCCAAGCGCCGCCCCGCCCCCCGCCGCGGCGGCCCCAAGGGCGCCAGCGAGATGGTCGTCGGCCGCAACCCGGTCTTCGAGGCCCTGCGTGACGGCGTCCCCGCCACCACCCTCTACGTGCAGCAGTTCATCGACAACGACGAGCGCGTCCGCGACGCCCTCAAGCTCGCCGGCGAGCGCGGCAACATCAACCTGATGGAGGCCCCGCGCCCCGAGCTCGACCGGATGACCAACGGGCTCAACCACCAGGGCCTCGTCCTCCAGGTCCCGCCGTACGAGTACGCGCACCCCGAGGACCTCACCGACGCCGCCTACGACAACGGCGAGGACCCCCTCATCGTCGCCCTCGACGGCGTCACCGACCCGCGCAACCTCGGCGCGATCGTCCGCTCCGTCTCCGCCTTCGGCGGCCACGGCGTGGTCATCCCCGAGCGCCGCGCCGCCGGCATGACCGCCGGCGCGTGGAAGACCTCCGCCGGCACCGCCGCCCGTACCCCGGTCTCGCGCGTCACCAACCTGACCCGCGCCCTCCAGGAGTACAAGAAGGCCGGCATCGCCATCGTCGGCCTCGCCGCCGAAGGCGCCCACGAGGTCCAGGACCTCGAAGCCCTCGCCGGCCCCGTCGTCATCGTCGTCGGCTCCGAGGGCAAGGGCCTCGGCCGGCTCGTCGGCGAGAACTGCGACTACCTCGTCCGCATCCCGATGCCGGGGGGCGCCGAGTCCCTCAACGCCGGTGTCGCCGCGGGCGTCGTCCTCTACGAGGCCGCCCGCCGCCGCGCCGCCCAGGGCCGCGTCTGACCGGAACGGCCCCACCCGGCCGCTCCCTCCCCAACGCCCCCCGGCTCGGCCCCCAGCTCGGCCCCGGGGCGCGGATCCGCGCCCCGGGGCCGCCGTACGGTACGCACCAGCACTCCGCACTCCGCACTCCGCACGCTCCGTACGGCGGCCCCCGGGCCGTCCCTCAGCCGCCCAGGCCCGCCAGCCGGGCCCGCAGCAGGGCCGCCATCGTGAACCCGTCCGTGATGCGGCCGTCCAGGACCATCGCCTCCGCCTCCCCGAACGGCACCGTCAGCGTCCTGCGGATCCCCTCACCCACCGCCAGCGTGCCGATGCCGTCGATCCGGGCCGCGTACAGCCGCACCCGGTCGCCCGTCATCCCCGTGTCCGGCTGCACGACCCCCAGCGGCAGCAGCTCCAGCACCTTCGCGCCGATCTCCTCGCGCAGCTCCTTCGCGGCGTTCGCCGTGTCCTCCAGACCCCGGGTGCCGAAGCCCCGCGGGATCTCCCACCCCCATGAGCGCGGCGCGTGCCGGAAGTGCTCGATCAGCACCACCCGCCCCTCCAGCAGCGGCAGCACCACGCACCCCGGCTCGGCCGTCGTCCCGATCGCGCGGATGTACGTCCCCTCACGGCCGTCCGGGAACCGCACCGCGTCCCGGACCAGCATCACGTACGGGTCCTGGTAGAGCACCCCGCCCGCCGCGGCCACGGCTTCCGGGTCGGTGAGGATCTCGATCCCGCCCGGCTCGTTGCGGAACAGCTCCGGCCGCGCCGCGCGGAGCGCCTCGTACCGCTCGGTCCCCTTGCCCACGCCCATCTACCGTCCCCCGATCCGTCGGCCCCTGCCGCCGTATGGCTGTGCCGCTGGGGCGCCGGCCCCGCGCTATGCCTGCCGGTCCGCGAGCCGGCCCGCGCCCACCAGGACGCGGTCGGTCTCCACGGTCTCGGCCCCCAGCACTTGCACGATGGTCGCCCAGTCCTTCCTGAGACTGCCCAGCCTGAGCGCCGGCAATGTCACGCTGTGGCTCAACCCGGCGGCCTTGTCCCGGAACTGCAGCCGGACCGTCAGCGTGCCCGCCGCCGCCGTCAGCATCTGCGCCGCCACCGCGAGCGGGGAGAAGTCCTGCCCCGCCGCCACCTGGAGCGCGATCCCCGCCGACTCCACCACCAGCACCGTCGCGATCTCCCGCTTGAACCCGTCCGCGGAGCGGCTCGTCTTGCGCGCCGCCCGCAGCATCAGCGCGTGCCGCCGCGCCACCTCCCGCGTCCCCGCCGCGAACTCCTCCGGTGACGGCAGCCGCCCGCCCTCGAAACCGCCCCGGACGAACGACGCCAGAGCGTCGACGTAGGCCCGCCACTCCTCCTCGCGGCGCAGCCGCACCACGTCCGCGAGCCCCAGCCCGGCGTACGAGTTCGGGCCGTCCACCGCCCGGTGCAGGTCGTCCGCGAGCAGCCCGCGCAGCAGCAGCGCCACCGCCTCCGGGTCGTCGTCCCGCGGCCGCTCCTCCGCCCGCAGCTCCTGCAGGGTCGAACGCGGCGGCGAATCCGGCGGCGTCAGCGCCGCCAGACCGCTCGCCTTCGGCACGCCGAGGCCGTACAGCAGATCGACCAGCTGCTTCGTCGCCACGACGTGCGGCCCCTCGCGCAGCAGGTTCTCGTACGGGTCGGTACCGGGCCGCCCCAGGAACCGCTGGTACACCGCATTGCGCGTGATCGCCTGGTCGTTGTCCTGGTCACCCGCCCAGAAGTACAGCTCCTTGAGGATCCCCTCGCGCATCGCCCGCGCCTGTTCCAGCCCGATCCCCAGGTTCTTGGCCAGGTTCACCGGCTCCAGCCGCCGCAGCCGCGACAGCTCCGTCGAGAACCAGTTCCCGACCCGGCCCGCGAGTTCGGCGTTGCGCTCGTCGTCCCAGTCGAAGCGCACCAGCCCCGGATCCGCCTCGTCCGCCAGCAGCCGCGCCCACGCCCGGTGCACCTGCCGGTCGTACCCCCAGGTGAACTCGCCCGCCGGATCCCGCTCCGTGTACAGGTACGGCACCAGCGCCCGGGAGTCGAGCAGCCGGATGAACGCCTGCCGCTCGGCCGGATCGGCCGTCGGAAGATAGGACGAGTACAGGGCGCTGTTGTTGAGGAGGAACGCCCGGTTGACCACCAGCGTCCCGCTGTTGACGAGCGAGCGGCGCAATTCGGCCGCACTCGCCGCGACCGCCTCCGGCGGCGGCCCCGACGCCGCGAGCGCGCTCTGCCGCCGTTCGGCGAGTCCTGCGGGAAGCCACTGGTTGTCCAGGGCCTGTGCCATCACCGGATAGTCGGTGAGATCGGCGAAGACCAGTTGATTGTGCGCACGCTGAACTTGTTCCACGGACGGCTCCCCCAGAGTCGTGGCGACGCAACTCCCGGGATTCTCACACCAGATGGGGGTACATGTCCGAACAATGTTTCTGCCGTGACCAAGGTGGCCGGATCTTGACGGGCCTCGGACAGATCCCTGCTGTCAAGGCAGTGTCCTAAACACTGATCACTCGGTTAGATGAGTGTGGACACCAGAACGTCAGGGTTCGACGACCAGCCCGCGCTGAGCATGGTCAAGGTGCCGTGCGACCCCGCACAGGTCATCGTCAACCACGCCAGCTTCCGCGTGCGGCTCGCACCGAGCCCGAGCGCGCGTTCCAAGCCCGCGAATGCCCCCGGCCCCGGCCGCGCACCGGTCCTGGCCGCCGGAGCCGTCGCGGCCGCCGGAGCCACCCGCCGCCGCGCCCCCGTCGTCTGGAGCGGCAAGACCGCCCCCGGCGGCGACGCCGCGGCCACCGGCGGACTCCTCCAGGCCGTCCGCGAAGCCGGACGCGCCCAGGACGACTACGACGGCGGCGCCACCCAGACCATCCCCCGGGTGGACCTCGCGCGCGACCTCACCGAGGACACCCTCGCCACCCCCACCGTCATCGGCCAGCGCAGCTACGCCGACCCCGACGAGACCCGCCCCCTGGGCGCCGTACCCGACCAGCCGCGCCAGGCCCACGAGCCGTACGAGCCCTACGCGCCCTACGACCAACAGCCCCCGTACCCCGGCGGCCCCGCCGCCGACACCCGCCGCCCCGCCGACAACCGCGCCCAGGCCTCCTACTACCCCGGCCGCCGCATGAACCTCGGCGTCGTGCTGCTCCCGCTGCGCGTCTTCCTCGGCTTCATCTCCATCTACGCCGGCATGGGCAAACTCTGCGACCCCGTCTACTTCGACGGCGGCGAACGCGGCTCCATGGTCACCTGGCTGCGCACCCTGCACCCCTGGGCCCTCGCCGAGCCCCTGCGCGACTTCGCCCTCGCCCACCCCGTCGGCGCCGGCCTCACCGTCGCCTTCCTCCAGGTGATCGTCGGCGTCCTCACCGTCTTCGGCCTCTGGCAGCGCTTCGCCGCCTGCATCGGCGCCCTGCTCTCCGCCGCCCTGCTGATGACCGTCAGCTGGAAGACCGTGCCCGCCTACGACGCCCCCGACATCATCTACCTCGCCGCCTGGAGCCCGCTGATCATCGCCGGGGCCCCCGTCTACTCCCTCGACGGACGCCTCGCCGGCGAAGCCTGGCGCACCCTCGGCCCCCGCTCCGAGGTGTGGCAGCTCCGCCGCCGCGTCCTGCGCCGCGGCACCATCATGGCCACCGTCGTCTGCGGGCTCACCCTCCTCATCGGCTCCCTCCTCGGCGGGGCCGTCCGCTCCAGCACCGTCGTCACCGTTCCCGGCCCCGGCCAGGCCCCCAGCAACTACCTCCCCGGCAGCCCCCTGCCGCAGCCCCCCGCCCCCCAGCAGTCCGGGCCGGCCAAGCAGCAGCCCTCCAAGCAGGCCTCCCCGTCCGCCTCGGCCTCCGCCTCCGCACCCGCCGCCAAGTCCGGCCGCACCGGCAGCGGCGCCCCGACCCGGGAGAGCGCCGGCTCCGGCTCCGGCGCCCCCACCGCCACCAAGGGCAGCGGCAGCGGCCAGAGCCCCCGCAGCAGCACCCCCCGGCAGTCCAGCCCGCAGCAGCCCCCCGCCACCTCGGGCAGCCGCGGCGGCGACACCACCGCCAAGAAGCCCGGCCTCGTCGGCGGCCTCCTCGGCTGACACCCCCCTCACACGGCACAGGGCCCGGCGCGCCAACGGCGCGCCGGGCCCTTCCACTTCTCGGCTTCCCGGCGCGGACCGCAGCGCCCCACGGAGCGGCCTCAGAGGGCGCCCTGAGCCCTCAACTCCCGCGCCGCCTCCGCCAGATCCTTCGCCGTGTCGATCGCCCGCCAGTAGGCCCCCTGCGGCAGCGGATACCCCGCCAGCCGTCGCTCCCGTGCCAGCCGGGGGAACGTCGTCCGCTCGTGGTCCCCCACGTCCGGCAGCAGCGCGGCGAATTCGGGCGCGAACACGTAGACCCCCGCATTGACCGGATAGGGCGACGGCGGTGCCTCCACGAAGTCCAGCACCTGCCCGAACTCGTTCGTCTCCACCACCCCCCACGGAATCCGCGGCCGCGCCAGCGCCAGCGTCGCCACCGCCTCCCGCTCCGCGTGGAACGCCGCCATCTCCCGCAACGGGAACCTCGTCCACACGTCGCCGTTCGTCGCGTACCACGCCCGGTCCGGATACGGCAGCCGCCGGGCCGCGTACTTCAACCCGCCCCCGCGCCCCAACGGCTCGTCCTCCACCACCGTCGTCACCCGCAACGGCAGCGCCGCCCCCGCCAGCCACTCCTGCAGCACCCCCGCGAGGTGCCCGCACGAGACCACCGCGTCCGTCACCCCCTCCGCCGCCAGCCACGCCAACTGGTGCCCGATGATCGGCACTCCCGTCCCCGGGATCTCGACCATCGGCTTCGGCCGGTCGTCCGTATACGGCCGCAGCCGCGAACCCTGGCCCCCCGCCAGGACGACGGCCTGGACGGGCGGGGGCGGGAACGCGGCCGCGCGGTCGGTGGAAGATGCGGAAGCGGGAGGGGCGCCGGTCATGGCCGCCAGCGTAGGGACGGCCACCGCACCCGGGGGGACGGCACGACGGGCATCAGCCCGTCAGCCCATCGAGGCGACCCCGGACGCGTACGAGGTGTCACACACCGGACGCGAGTAGGACTGTGCCTTCGTCGGCCCGTACGCCTCGACGGCGGCCCGGCCCAGCGCCCGGGCGATGCCCATGCAGTGCTCGGCGAGCGAGGGCCGGCCGTTCACCTGCTCCTGCAGGTGCCCGAGCACGACACCGGGGTTCTCCCCCTGCTGCAGCTCGCTCAGCAGCTTGTCGCGGAGCACGTCCTGCGCGGCACGCGGCTTCGCGGGCACGGAGACGTCCTCGGCGGAGGCGGTCAGGACCTGGGAGGGCGAATTGTCCGCCCAGGGGACCATGGTGACCGCGAGGGTCCCGGACAGGACCAGGACGACGGGCAGGACCAGGGCGAGGGAACGGCCGATTCGGCGGGCAGAGTGGGTCACGAGGGCGAGAGTAGCGCTCGGTGAGGATTTGGCGACATTTAGTCACCCGGTCGGGGGATGGTTCGACGTGGCTTTTCGATTTAAGGGTTGACGTGTGCGGCCGAATGGCCCGGTCTGCCGGAGTTCATGGGAAACGCTACCCACAACTGCCGCGAGGGGGAGGCCCCTTCACGGAACCTCCCCCTCGGTTCGCCGGCTGTCAGTCGGAGAGGCGCGCCCCGGTCGACGTCGAGAACACGTGCATCTCGTCGGCGCGCGGCACCACGTGCAGCGAGGAGCCCTTCTCGGGCACCTGGCGGCCGCCCACGCGCACCACGATGTCCTGGCCGTCCTTGCTGCCGTAGACGTAGCCGTCGGCGCCCAGCTCCTCGACGACGTTCACGGTGATCGTCAGACCGCCGGTCTCACCGACGTCGAAGTGCTCGGGGCGCACGCCGACGGTGACGGTCTTGTCGCCCGCGTCGGCCGCGGCCGACAGCGCCTCGCGCGACACCGGCACCACGCTGTCCCCGAACTTCACGCCGCCGTCGGTGATCGGCACCTCGACGAGGTTCATGGCGGGGGAGCCGATGAAGCCGGCCACGAAGAGGTTCGCCGGCCGGTCGTACATGTTGCGCGGGGTGTCCACCTGCTGGAGCAGGCCGTCCTTGAGCACCGCGACCCGGTCGCCCATGGTCATGGCCTCGACCTGGTCGTGCGTGACGTACACGGTGGTGATCCCGAGGTCGCGCTGGAGCGCGGCGATCTGCGTACGCGTGGACACGCGGAGCTTGGCGTCGAGGTTCGACAGCGGCTCGTCCATGAGGAACACCTGCGGCTTGCGCACGATGGCCCGCCCCATGGCGACGCGCTGGCGCTGACCGCCGGAGAGCGCCTTGGGCTTGCGGTCGAGGTACTGGGTCAGGTCCAGCATCTTCGCCGCCTCCTCCACCTTGCGGCGGATGGTGGCCTTGTCCTCACCGGCGATCTTGAGCGCGAAGCCCATGTTGTCGGCGACGGTCATGTGCGGGTAGAGCGCGTAGTTCTGGAACACCATCGCGATGTCCCGGTCCTTGGGCGGCAGGTGCGTGACGTCGCGCTCCCCGATGCGGATGGCACCGCCGTTGACGTCCTCCAGGCCGGCGAGCATGCGCAGCGAGGTGGACTTGCCGCAGCCGGAGGGGCCGACGAGGACGAGGAACTCGCCGTCCTCGATCTCCAGCTCCAGCTGGTCGACGGCGGGCTTGTCGCCGCCGGGGTAGAGGCGGGTCGCCTTGTCGAAGGTGACAGAAGCCATGGTGATGCATCCCTTCTACCGGCAGGAACGTGCCGGACGATCCGAGTGGAAGGTCTAGTCCAATATTCAGGACTCGGCCCGACGCTACCCGGCGCGGGGGGATCTGTCAGCAATCTGACGGGGCGGATTATGGGGCCGCTGTGTAGAGTGTTGGCGGCCCCGCCTCCTTAGCTCAGCTGGCTAGAGCAACGCTCTTGTAAAGCGTAGGTCGTCGGTTCGAATCCGACAGGGGGCTCCGCTTCCGAAGGCCCCGGACCACCCTGGTCCGGGGCCTTCGGCATGCCTCAGGTGCGGCCCGAGATGCGGTTGGCGAGGTGGGCCAGGGGGGTTGTGTTCGGGGTGTGGGTTTTCGCTTCGTGGCGGTCTGCTGTGCGGTAGGCGGCGTAGAGGGCGTGGACGCCCAGCCAGCGGAGGGGTTCCGGTTCCCAGCGGCGGACGCGGTGGTGGACCCAGGGGAGGGTGGTCAGGTCGGTGGGGTCGCCCAGGACCAGGTCGCGGAGGGTGCGGGCCGCGAGGTTGGCGGTGGCGACGCCCGAGCCGACGTAGCCGCCGGCCCAGCCGAGGCCCGTGGCGGCGTCCAGGGTGACCGTGGCGCACCAGTCGCGGGGGACGCCGAGGACGCCGGACCAGGCGTGGGTGATCTCCGTGCCGGTGAGGAGGGGGAAGAAGGTGGTGAGGAGGGTGGTGAGGGCGGCGATGGTGGTCGGCTGGGTGCGGCCGTCGTTGTCCGTGCGGGAGCCGAAGCGGTAGGGGACGCCGCGGCCGCCGATCGCGATGCGGTCGTCGGCGGTGCGCTGGGCGTACATGTAGGCGTGGGCCATGTCGCCGAGGAGGGGGGCGTCCTGCCAGTTGAGCCGGGCCCAGACGGACGGGGGGAGGGGGGCCGTGACGATCATCGAGGAGTTCATGGGGAGCCAGGTGCGTTTGTGGCCCTTGAGGGAGGCGGTGAAGCCTTCGGTGCAGCGCAGGACGTAGGGGGCGCGGACGGTGCCGTAGGGGGTGACGGCGCGGCGGGGGGCGAGTTCGGTGACGGGGGTGCACTCGTGGATGACGACGCCGAGGCGTTCGCAGGCGGTGGCGAGGCCGCGGAGGAGTTTGACGGGGTGGATGCGGGCGCCGTGGGGGGTCCAGCTGGAGCCGACGGCGTCGGCGATGTCGATGCGGGTGCGGGTTTCGGTGGCGTCGTAGAGCTCGCGGTCGGTTTCTCCGAAGGAGAGTTCGCCGGCGTGGAAGGCCTTGAGGCGGGTGAGCTGGGCGGGGGTGCGGGCGACTTCGAGGACGCCGCCGCGGTGGATGTCGGCGTCGATGGATTCCGCCGCGGCCACGTCGATGACCTCGGTGACGGTGTCGTTCATGGCCTGCTGGAGGCGGCGGGCGGCCTGGTGGCCGTGGAGCTCGGCGTAGCGGTCGCGGCCGGCGATGCCGTTGTAGAGCCAGCCGCCGTTGCGGCCGGAGGCGCCGTAGCCGCAGAACTTCTGTTCGAGGACGGTGACGCGGAGGTCGGGGGCGGCGCGCTTGAGGTAGTAGGCGGTCCACAGGCCGGTGTAGCCGCCTCCGACGATGGCGACGTCGGCGGTGGCGTCGGTGGTGAGGGGGGCGCGGGGCGGCTGGTGGGGGGCCGTGTCGTTCGCGTACCAGAAGGAGATTCCGCCGTTGATCGTCATGGGGGAGTTGGTACAGGGGGTGTGGGAGGGGTGTCCAGGTGCGGGGTCAGGGTTCGAGGACGACCTTGCCGGTGGTGGCGCGGGTTTCGAGGTCGTGGTGGGCGCGGGCGGCTTCGGCGAGGAGGGTGAGGGCGGTGCGGGCGGTGGTGCCGCCGACGGAGTCGAAGAGGACGGTGGCGCCGTGGGGGTGGTGGGCGCGGAGGGTGTCGGCCCAGTCGGGGGTGGTGTAGTCGAGGGCGAGGTCGGCGCCGTTGGCGGTGGCGAGGGCGGTTTTGGCGGGGCCGCCGGCGAGGGCGATGACGGTGGCGCCGGCGTTCTTGGCGTACTGGACGAGGAGGGTGCCGATGCCTCCGGCGGCGGCGGTGACCAGGGCGGTGGAGTGGGGGCCGAGGTCGGCGAACTGGAGGATGCCGAGGGTGGTGCGGCCGGTGCCGATCATGGCGACGGCTTCGGCGGGGTCCAGGCCGTCGGGTACGGGGTGCAGCCGGGTGGCGTCGGCGACGGCGTGTTCGGCGTAGCCGCCGGGGTGGAAGCCGAGGTGGGTGACGACGGTGCGGCCGAGCCAGGCGGGGTCGGTGCCGGAGCCGAGGGCGTCGACGGTGCCGGCGATCTCGCGGCCGGGGATGGTGGGGAGGTCGGGGAGGGGTGCGGGGGGTCCCTGGATGCCCTGGCGGAGGGAGGTGTCGAGGAGGTGGACGCCGGCGGCGGCGACCTTGATGCGGACCTGGCCGGGGGCGGGGGCGGGGCGGGGGGTCGTCTCGTAGGTGAGGTTCTCGGCGGGGCCGAAGGCGTGGAGGCGGATGGCCCTCATGGGGGTGTCGGTGTCGGTGTCGGTGTCGGTGTCGGGGGTCATGGGGACAGGTTCCGACCTCGAGTGGAGTTGAGGTCAAGGGGTGGATTGTCGGTGGGGTCGGTCACGATGGGGGCATGGCGAGGAACGGTCGTGGTGGCGGGCAGTCGGTGAAGGCGGCGAGGCGTGCGGAGGTGGTGCTGCCGGAGCTGGCGGGGTGGGAGGGGGGTGCGCTGGAGCCGGACGGGGATTACGACGGGCTGGAGTTCGCCGATCTGGATCTGGCGGGGCAGGAGGCGGTGGGGGCGCGGTTCATGGACTGTGCGCTGCGGCGGTGCGGGCTGGACGGGGCCGGGCTGGTGAAGGCGCGGGTGCTGGACTCGGTGCTGGAGGAGGTCCGGGGGGTGGGGGTGGACCTGGCGGGGGCGTCGTTGCGGGACGTGGAGCTGGTGGACGCCCGGTTGGGCGGGGTGCAGATGCACGGGGCGGTGCTGGAGCGGGTCCTGGTGCGGGGCGGCAAGATCGATTACCTGAACCTGCGGCAGGCGCGGCTGCGGGACGTGGTGTTCGAGGGGTGCGTGCTGGTGGAGCCGGATTTCGGGGGTGCGGTGCTGGAGCGGGTGGAGTTCCGGGACTGCGTGCTGCGGGGAGCGGACGTGACGGGGGCGCGGCTGGTGGACGTGGATCTGCGGGGCGCGGTGGAGCTGGGGGTGGCGCGGGGGGTGGAGTCCTTGGCCGGGGCGGTGATCAGTCCGTCGCAGCTGTTCGATCTGGCTCCGGTGCTGGCGGCGCAGCTGGGTGTGCGGGTGGTGGGGTAGGCGGCCGTCGTGACCGGGTCGTACCGCGGGCCGGGCGGCCGGGCGGCCGGTCGGTCAGGCGGGGACGCGGGGGAAGCGGGCCTGGAGGGTCCAGATGACCGGGTTGTCGGCGAGGCCCTCGTGCATGTCGACGAGGTCGGCGATGAGGTCGTGGAGGAAGTCGCGGGCCTCGCGGCGCAGGAGGCGGTGGCTGAAGGTCAGCGGGTCCTCCTCCGGGGGCATCCAGTCGGCTTCGATGTCGACCCAGCCGAAGCGGCGTTCGAAGAGCATGCGGTCGCTGGACTCGGTGAAGTCGAGTTCGGCGTACCGGCTCTGGGAGGAGCGGCTGCCGCGGGGGTCCTGGTCGAGTTGTTCGACGATGTCGCAGAGGGCCCAGGCGAAGTCGAGTACGGGTACCCATCCCCAGGCTGTGGACACCTCGGTGTCCTTTTCGGTGTCCGCGAGGTAGACGTCGCCGCAGAAGAGGTCGTGGCGCAGGGTGTGGACGTCCGCCGAGCGGTAGTCGGTCTGCGGGGGGTCCGGGAAGCGCCGGGAGAGGGAGTAGCCGATGTCGAGCACGTAGTCGATGGTGTCACGGGTGGGTGGGAGGTGGTGCGTCGTGGGGGTCAGGAGGGCAGGAGGCGCTGTTCCTTGGCCACCGCCACGGCGCCGGCGCGGGTGTCGACGCCGAGCTTGTCGTAGATGCGGCCGAGGTGGGTCTTGACCGTGGCTTCGCTGATGAACAGGGCGCGGGCGATGTCGCGGTTGCCGAGGCCGCGGGCCAGCTGGCCGAGGATGTCGAGTTCGCGGTCGGTGAGGGTGGGGCGGGTGCCGCGCATGTGGGCCATGACGCGGCTGGCGACGGGGGCGGAGAGGGTGGTGCGGCCGGCGGCGGCGGAGTGGATGGCGGCGAAGAGTTCCTCGGGGCGTTCGGCCTTCAGGAGGTAGCCGGTGGCTCCGGCGCCGATGGCCCGGGTGATGTCGGCGTCCGTGTCGTACGTGGTGAGGACGAGGACGTGCGGGGGGCGGGGGAGGGCGGTGATGCGGCGGGTGGCTTCGACCCCGTCGATGCCCTCGCCGAGCTGGAGGTCCATGAGGACGACGTCGGGGTGGAGCTTGGCGGCCAGGGCGACGGCCTCCTCGCCGCTGCCGGCTTCGCCGAGGACCTCGATGTCGGGTTCGCTGCCGAGCAGGGCGAGCAGGCCGGCGCGGACGACGACGTGGTCGTCACAGAGGAGGATCGTCGTCATCCTGTGGGCTCCAGGGGGATCGAGGCCGAGAGGACGGTGCCTTCGCCGGGGGTGGATTCGATGGTGAGGCTTCCGCCGAGCTGGCGCACGCGGGCGCGCATGGCGGGGAGGCCGTGGCCGCGGTCGGTGGGGGTGGTGGTGGGGGTGGGGGTCGGGGCGCCGGTGGGGGCGGTGGGGAAGCCCGTGCCGTCGTCGGCGATGTCCAGGACGACCTGGTCGCCGAGGAAGCTGAGGGTGAGGGCGGCGGTGCGGGCGCCGGAGTGTTCGCGGATGTTGGCGAGGGCGCCCTGGGCGATGCGCAGCAGAGCGGATTCGGCGCGGTCGGGGAGCGGGGCGGGGGTGCCTTCGAGGTGGAAGCGGACCTCGATGTCCGGGCCGGCGTCCAGGGCGCGCAGGGCGTCGGCGAGACCGGTGCCGTTGTCGAGTTCGGGTGGGGCCAGGTCGTGGACGAGGCGGCGGGCCTCGGCGAGGCCGCGGGCGGCGATGCCGGTGGCGGTGCGGACGTGGCCGCGGGCGGTGGCGGGGTCGGTGTCCCAGGTGCGGTCGGCGGCCTGGAGGAGCATCTGCTGGCTGGACAGGTGCTGGGCGAGGGTGTCGTGGATCTCCATGGACAGGCGCTGGCGTTCGGCGAGGGTGCCTTCGCGGCGTTCCGTGGCGGCCAGTTCCCTGCGGGTGCGGATCAGGTCGTCGATGAGTGCGCGTTGGGCCTGGGCCTGGCGTTCCATGTGGATGAAGACGGCCGTCGCGAGGGCGGCGATGGCGGGTGGGGCGAGGAGGAGGTTGGGGTCGAAGGCGGTGGAGAGCTTGAGCTGGGCCGCGACGACGAAGACGGTGAGGACGGTGACGAGGGCTGCCGCGGCGCGTGGGGGGAGGGTGCGGAGGGTGGTGAAGAAGAGGGGGACGGCGCACCAGGCGAAGCTGGGGGCGAGGACGACGAGGACCACCCAGGTGGCCACGACGAGGCCCAGCCAGAGCCAGCGCCTCCGGCGGTGGGGGGCGGGTGCGGCGGTGGTGCCGCCGCCCACGGCGGGGCCCAGGACGTAGAGGAGGGCCAGGGTGATGCTGAGGGCGATGATCCACGGGGTGCGGGGTTCGCCGGGGTGGCGGAGGAGGAAGCGGGCCACGGAGGCGCCGAGGAGGAGGAAGAACGCCGCGTGCATGACGGTGGCCAGGGCGCGGGTGTCGGGTTTCCGCGGGGGATGGCTCACGGCGGGGCTCCTGGGGGGTGGGGGTGTCGTCCATTTTGCCGCTGCCCTGGCCGGGCGGTTACGGAGTCGGCCGCTGCCCTGGTCGGGCGGGTATGGGGTCGGTCTTTGCCCTGGTCGGGCGGGTATGGGGTCGGCCGCTGCCCTGGCCGGGCGGGGTCGGGGGCGGGGTCGGGGGTGGCCGGGGTCGGGGCCGGGGTGGGGTGTCGTCCGGGGCGGGCTTCGATGTTGGGCGGGGGCGGGCGGGGGGGGGGTGGGCGGGGGTGGCTGGGGGCGGTGTGCAAGCGTTTT
>NZ_JBIAVB010000025.1:0-92010 GCF_042893675.1 Streptomyces sp. NPDC001594
CGAGGCCTCGCCTCCGGCGAGGGTTTCCTCCGCTTCGCTCCGGAATCGAAGGGACCCCCCTCGCTGCGCTCGGGGGTGGTCCGCTTCGCGGACCAAAGCCCCGCCTCCGGCGAGGGTTTCCTCCGCTCCGCTCCGGAATCGAAGGGACCCCCCTCGCTGCGCTCGGGGGTGGTCCGCTTCGCGGACCAAAGCCCCGCCTCCGGCGGGGGATTCCTCCGCTTCGCTCCGGAATGAGAACTGAGGTCCCCTCGCTGCGCTCGGGGGCCGGCCTCGCCAGCCAAAGCCACGCCTCCGGTGGGAGGATTCCTCCGCTTCGCTCCGGTATGAGGAGGGAAACTCCTCGCTGAGCTTGGGCCTGGCCTGCTTTGCAGGCCAGGGGCTCGCCTTTGGTGAGCGATTCCGTTTCACTCCAGAATGAGGGAACCCCGCCTCGCTGCGCTCGGCAGTGGTCTGCTTCGCGGACCATGGGCTCGCCTCCGGCGAGCAGTTCCTCCGCTTCGCTCCGGAGCATGGAGGAGAGTCAGCCTCGCTGGGCTCTGTGGGGGCAGTTTGGTTCTGGAGTACGTGAAGCCTTGGTGCTGTGCTGCCGGCCTTGAGGGGTGAGTCCTGGGGTAGGTGAGGGGTGCTGGTTGCTGGGGGGGGGTGGGCTGGTGGGTGGGGCTCCATTTTTGCGTAGTGGGTGGTGGGATCTGGTGTTTTTAGGGGTTGGAGGTTTTCGAGGGGTTTGGGGTTAGTGGAGGGGCTTGTTGGGTGAAGTGTTGGGGTGAAGGTGGGGTGGGGTGTGGGGTGTTGGCTTGAGGGGTTGGGGTGGGGGTGGTTGAAAGTGGGTGGAGGTGGTCTGGAGGTGGGGCGTGGGTGTTAACGGCGTTAATGGTTGGTTGGGTGGGTGATTCAAAGTGATGTGGGGATAGAGATAGGAATCAGTCAGATTCTGCGTGGTTACGGACAGGGTGTCCGGTCCCTGACGGTGGAGTGGCTGGACTGGTTCGGTGTCAGGAAATGCGCTCGTGCTGGGGGTTCACGACGGCATTGAGTGCGCGCAGCGCGGCAGGAGACGGCCTATAGAGGGTACGGATATGCGTTGCCGCAGGTCAGAGGGGGTGCGGGGGGAAAGTTATGTCCCCTCAGAAGGGACATAACTCGGGGGATGTGTCGCTGGTGGGGGGACACAACGGCTGCAAAACGTCAGCGTGGCTGACGCTTTTTCGCTTAAAACGTCGGGGAGACTGACGTTTCTGCGGAGATGTGTCGGTGAACTGCACCGGAGGGGGGTGTCGTTGGGTGAGGGGGGTCGTTGAGGCGCTCCGGGGAGGCCGTGGCCGAGATGTGTCCCCCCTGGGGGGACACAAGACACGCCGAACGTCAACGAGCGTGACATTAGTGTCACCCTTGTTGACATACTCTCTCTGCAGATCAACGAAGTGGAGAGCATCCTCGTGTCATCAGAAGCACAGCGCCGCCGGCCGAGTCCGTCGCGCGCGCCGCGTCCTGATCTCCCCGTTGATGACGCGATCTCGGCGTGGAGTCAGCCGCTGGCTCCGGTCAAGGATCTGGACAGCCTCGCGAAGCGGTACCCCAGCCGGAAGCTCACCCTGGACGGCGAGCGCAAGCCGCTGGAGTTCTACGGGACGCAGAGCCAGCCGAACGCGTTCTCGATGGACAGCCTGGAGTTCTTCCTGGTGATCGCCCAGTACTTCAGGGAAGCATTGCCCCTGAGGCTGATCCTGCTGCTGATCGCGTGCCAGCGGGCGGGAGGGCGGATTCCACTTACCCAGGAGGAGATGGCTACGATCCTGGATGTCAGTCGGACAAAGACGTCGGAGGCGCTGCACACCGTCATGTCTCATGGGATCGTCTTCAAGGTGCGGCGGGGTGTGTACCAGTTCAACCCGCCCTACAGTTACCGGGTGGCCGAGTTCATCCCGGGAACGGAGACGGCGGGTGAGTTCGTGAAGGTGGAGCAGCACAGCACCATTTCGCAGATTCGCAGCGACACGAGCCTGCCGGACCTGGTGCGGTTCCCGTCGCTGGACCACATGCGGCAGGCAATCGAGGAACTGCGGGCCGAACGGTCCAAAGAGCGCGCTGCGCGCCGGCTGAGCCGGGCGCAGCGCAAGGAAGAAGGGACAGCTCAGTGAGCACCTTGCGATTCGCTGCGGTCAACGCCGACGGGCTTCTCTCCGACCTGGACCTTCCGCCTGCCGCGTACCGTGTGCTGCTGAAGCTGCGTTCGCTGAGCGAGCCCGGTGGGCGGATCCTGATCGACCAGGCCACCATCGGGGGGCTGCTGGAGCTGAGCAGGCCGAGCGTCAACGCCGCGCTGCGTAGCCTGGAGCTGGCGAAGCTCGTGCGGAAGGTCAGGAACGGCGTGTACCAGATCAATCCGATGCTGGCCGGGTACAACTCGTTCGAGGACGCGGTCGCGGCCGTGAACGAGATGGCTGCCGACGAGCGGTTGGACGCGCGTGGGTACGTGGCCAGTTACCACCAGGCGGTGGCGGAGTATCAGGACCAGCTCGCCGAGCAGCGGAAGAAGCGGGCGGCGCAGGCCGCGGCGAAGAAGGCTGCGGAGTCGAAGCGGCGGCGGACCTTGCACGCTGTGGGGTAGATGGCTTGAGGGAGGGGCCGAGAAGGCCTCTGATGGCCTCTCAGGAGGCTTTGAGGGTCCCGGTGATATCCCGGGACCCTCGATTGGTTTGAGGGGCTTGTGGGGGCTTCTGGGGCTTGGGGGTCAGCCGGTCGGTTCGGCGTTGGCGCGGTCCGTGATCAGGGTGAGGACGCGGCTGCGCTCGTGCAGTGGCTGATACCGGATTCGCGCTTCCAGCACTGGCCGCCGTGGCGGCCGCTCGTGGTCGAGACCGCCGTGCTCCGTGCGCGGATCGCGGGGGCCGTCAGGGGGTGAGGGGGGGGTCAGAAGGCGAAGTCGACGTAGTCGATGTCGGTGAACTCGACCAGGAGGGTGCCGGCGCGGGTGCCGTTGTCCTTGAAGTAGATCTCCTGGAGGGCTTCGGCCGTGATCTGGCGGAGTTGGGCTTCGGTGGCGCCGGTGTCCTGGGCTGCGAGGAGGCGTCCGGCGTACTCCGGGGGGAGGTGCTGGGTGATGCGGCGCATGCGGCCGTCGTCGGTGGTGCCCGGGGCGGCGGTGAAGCCGAAGCGGGCGCGGGTCTCGATGACCAGGCCCGTGGTGCGGGCGGCCTTTTCGCGGGCGCGCTTGCGGACCAGGGGCTGCCAGCGGCGGCGTACTTCGTTGTGCAGGCGGGCTGCCAGGGCCGGCTTGGGCTGCTTGATCTTGTTCGTTACGTAGCGCTCGACCGTGCGTTGGGAGATGCCGAGGAGGGTGGCCACGTTCTTCGTGGATTTGAGTTGTTTGACGAGGTAGCGCATCTGGGCGCCCGCGGACTTGGGGATGGGGCGGGTGAAGTGCTGTTCGTCGGCCTTGGTGAGGCTGTCGGAGATGTCGGACATTGCTTACTCGCCGTCTGCTGACGCGTCGTGGCCCTTGATGTGGCGGGCGGGGTTGAGGTGTTCGTCGAGGAGCTGGACGGCCCACAGGAGGGGCTGGGTGCCCTCGTGCTTGACCATGCCGGGGCTGACGCCCAGGCGGAAGCCGCCGGGGAGCGGCTTGCCCTCGGGGGTGCGGGGGAGGAAGTCCAGGGGGCTGGGGCCGTCGGAGAGGTAGACCGCGCAGTCGGAGAGGACCGCGATGGGGTGGAGGCCGGCGGCGGTGGCGAGCTTCTGCATCTTGCGGTGCATGTTGACGCGGGCCGTGGAGATGACGGCGGCGCGGATGTCGGGGCGCCAGGTGGGGCGTTCGAGGGCGGGCCAGGGCTCGCCCGGGCGGTAGCCGGCGCCCTGGGGGCGTTCGCGGAGCTTGCCGATGCCGCCCTTGACGGTGGACTTGATCGCCGAGAGGACAGCCGTGGGGAGGGGGTCGCGCTGTTTGTAGGTCTCCATGGCGGTGAGGAAATCGGGTTCCGTGAGGTCCGTGGTGATGCCGAGGTCCGCCATCGTGGCCAGGTAGGCGTCGCGGAGGCGTGCGTACCAGGCGTCGAGGTAGGGGCCGTGCTCCGGGCGGATCCAGGCCTCGGTGGGGCGGACGTCGTGGCCGAGCTCCTGGGCGTAGGCCAGGGTGGGGGTCGCGTACCAGGCCGGGCCGGTGGGGGGCCTGCCGTGCGGGGTGAACGGGCTGGGGAGGCGGGGGTCCAGGGAGAGGGAGGAGAGGTCCGCGAGCCAGCAGCCGGGGAGCTTCGGGTCGAAGCGGGGGGCGGTGGTGTGGACGGCGGGGCCGGTGCCGACGGTGAGGCGGTTCGCGGCGGCGGCGAAGGCCATGTTCACGTCGATGCCCACGGCGTGGGTGCGGGCGCACTCGGCGTCGGTGAGGAGCTCCGGGTCGCGGATCCAGTCGTAAGCCTCCTCGTCGAGGACCTGGTCCGGGGTGCGCTGGTGCGAGCGGGGGTAGAGGGCGGCGACCACCGGGTGTTCGTCGGGGGCCTCGGGCGGGGCCGGGTCGACGGGGCGGGTGAGGGAGCCGGGAACGGGGGCGGACTCCCAGGCGTTGGTCGCCGGGTTGCGGACCGCGCGGGTGGGCGGGCGCAGGGCCGTCATGAGTTCGAGGCCGGTGACGGCGGTGGAGCCGCGGGGGGTGAGGACGCGGGTGGCGTAGGTGGAGAGCAGCTCGGCGAGTTCGGGGGCGGGGAGGTCGCCGGTGTCCTCGCCCCAGGCGCGGGAGTCGAGGGCGCCCCAGGGGAGGACCGCGAGCTGGACGCACTGGCGTCCGGTGGTGGGGGAGGCCGGGCGGTAGATGCGGGCCCAGGGGCCGAAGCCGCGCCGGGTGAGCTGCCATTTGGCCTTGGTGAGCTGCTTGATGACGGGGTGGTTGTCGGGGAGGCGGAGGTTGCGGCGGTCTTCGAGGGTGAGGGGGAGGCCGAGGCTTTCGGCGGCGGGGGCGGTGAGGACGAGGAGGGGGTCGCCGTCCTTGCCGTTGCGGTGGAGGCGGGGGGCGCGGAGGTCGGCTTCGGGGCTGAGGGCCCAGGTGATGAGGGAGGGGAGGTCGGTGGTGGGGTGGGTGAGGAGGAGGCCGCCTGCGGCGTGGGCGTGGCCGGCCCCGTCCAGGACGGCGAGGGGGCCGTTGCCTTGGAGGGGGAGGGGGGAGGGGCGGCGGGTGGGGGGTGGGGTGGGGTGGGTCGTTGGGGGGGCGTTAACGGCGTTAACGGCGTTAACGGTGGCAGGGGGGGTGGGGGGTTCGGCGTTAACGGCGTTAACGGTGGGCTGGGGGGTGGGTGGGGTGGGGGGCTCGGTGTTAACGGCGTTAACGGTGGGCTGGGGGGTGGGGGCGTGGGCGTTAACGGCGTTAACGGTGGGGGTGGCCGGGTGGAGGGCGGCGAGGCCTTCCAGGAGGCGGGCGTAGGCCGCGCGCTTGGGGGGGCGGGGGGCCGTGCGGCCGGTCTCCCAGGAGGTGACGGTTTCGCGGCGGACGGACAGGGCCTTGGCGATCTGGTCCTGGCTGAGGCCGGCGGCCTCGCGCAGGCGCTTGCGCTCGTCGGGGACGGGGAGGCCGTCCTGGGCCGCGGCTTCCTCCAGCAGGGCGTCGACCGCCGCGAAGAGGGTGGTCTGCTCGTTCGTCTCGCTCATTGCTTGCTACCTCCAGGGTCACCCTATGTGAACCGCACGGTTGAACGCACATGAAACGCACGTGGGGGCGTTAACGGCGTTAATGCCGTCAGCGCCCCCGGCGTGTGTGTGGTGCGGTTCAGATGCGCTGCATCAGGAGCTCCGTGACGGCCTTGAGGTCGTCCGGGGTCAGGTGGGCGGTGAGGGCGTCCGCGATGGTCTCCGGGGATTGGGCGGAGATCGTGATACGGGGGTTGGGGGTGGGGGAGGGGGGTGGGGTGGGGGTGTTAACGGCGTTAACGGTCGGGGGGGCCGGGCGGGTGCGCTGGCGCGGGGGGTTAACGGCGTTAATGCTCTCGGTGGCGGCCGCCGCCTGTTGCTCCTGGGGGAGGCGGCCGATGCGGCGGGCCGGCTCGACCTTCAGCTCGCCCGTCTCGACCTTGTCCTGGAGCTCGGGCGTCAGGTTGAGGAGGGTCAGGCGCTGGGAGACCCAGGCGGGGGTCTTGCCGATCCGCTTGGCGACCTGGGCCTGGGAGCCGTGGACGTCGACGAGCTCCTGGAGGGCGCGGGCCTGGTCCATGGGGGCCACGTCGACCCGGTGGACGTTGGCGATGAGTGCCGATTCGAGGATGTCGGCGGCCGAGGCGGACAGGGCGTCGTTGACGTGGATGTGCATCGTCTTGAGCCCGGCCAGCTGGGCGGCCGCGAGGCGGCGGTTGCCGTCGATGACCACGTACGGGGCGCGGCCGAGGCCGTCGGTGGCGCCCGGGTGGGCCTCCATGAAGGCCATGCGGGTCGCGACCGCCAGGGGCTGGAGCTGGCCCCGCACGGCGAGGGACTGGGCGAGCTCGTCGAGGTCGGTGAGGTCCTCGCGGAGGTTGAACGGGTTGTGGGCCAGGGCCTCGATGGGGACCTCGGAGGGCGGGACCACACCGGAGGTGGGGGCGCCCGTGGCTTCGGCGATGGCGGCGCGGCGGGAGCTGACGCCGACGGGCTGGGCCCGTGCGAAGGACGCCGAGACGCCGAGCTTGTCGGCCTTGCTGCTCATGAGATCTCCCGGGCGAGTGCGCGCAGGGCGACGGCCTGGTCGCCGTTGGGGGCGTAGACGAAGAGGGGCTGCTTCAGGCGGACGGACTCGCGCTGTTCCTTGAGGTCGGGGACGATCGCCACGACCCGCGGATCCTTTATGTCCATCCAGGCCTGGAGGGAGCTGGTGGCGATGTAGCCGCGGCGGCCGTCGTAGAGGTTCACGACGAGGCCGAGATAGTCGATGTCCAGGCTGAGGTCGTCGCGCAGGTCGTTGATCTGGGAGGTGAGGAGGTCGTACGCGTCGGCCGAGGAGTCCTCCGCCTGGACGACGATCAGCGCGCCCGAGGCGCCCGGCTGTTCGGCGTCGCGGCGGCGGCCGTAGTAGATCGCCGCGTCCATGCTCAGGCCGAGGCTGGGCGGGCAGTCGATGAGGATGACGTCGTAGTCGGACTCGACGGGGGCGAGGGCCCGTTCGAGGGCGGCTTCGCGGGCGCGCACCGTGGAGAGGCGGACATCGAGGAGGAAGGCGTCGGTGCAGGCGGGCAGCAGGTGGAGGCGGTCGCCGAAGCGGTCGTGCTCGATGCGGGCGATGAGGTCCTGGAGGGGTCCCTTGGCCTCGCCGGCCATGTGGCAGGTGAGGCTGTCGCCGCCGATGGGGAGCGGCTGCTGGCCGAGCTGCTTGGTGAGGTGGCCCTGGGGGTCGAAGTCGACGAGCAGGACGCGCATGCCCAGGCCCGGGAGGTCTTCGAGGTCCAGGGGGGTGGTGGGGGTGGCGTGTGCTGCGTCGGGATCGGCGAGCTTCGCCAGTTGGCGGGCGATGCGGACGGGGTGCAGGGTCGCGGGGTCCTCGGCGAGGGCCTCGGCCGTGCCGGCGGTGATGGCGGTCTTGCCGACGCCGCCCTTCTGGTTGCACACCACGATGCGGCGGACGACCGAGGGGCGCTGGACGGTGGGGGCCGGGTTCATCTCCAGCCAGAGGTGCACGGCTTGGGCCAGGCCCTGGATGAGGGAGACGCCCCGGTCCTTGGAGCCGGTGCGGAAGGAGTCCCACTGGCCGGCGGGCAGCCATGTCGAGAACGACTCGGCGCCGGAGGTGTCGACGGGGGAGGGGGCGGAGGCGAGGGCGCTCCAGTGGGCGATGCCCTGGTGGACGGCGTCCTGGATGTCGACCCGCAGCTGGGCGGTGCGGATCTTCAACTCCTGGCGGAGCCACGGGGGGAGCTTGGAGACGACCTTCTCTCGGTCGTTCGGGGACGAGGGCGAAGTCATGAGAGGGACTTTACTAACGTTCTTGGGTCTGTGGAGGCGCCACGCTTGGGTTTTGCTAACGAAATGGGCCCGGGCATGCGAAAGGGCGGCTCCGCGGGGTGCGGGGCCGCCCTGGAGGGGGTGTCAGGGGAGGGGGAGGGGTGGGGCGGTGGGCAGTTCGAGCTGCCTGCGGCACTCGGGGGAGCCCTCGGGGTCGAAGAGGGGGAGGCGGTCGGGGGGCACGATCCCGGGGAGGAGGTAGGTCCAGAGGTCGACGAGCCGGGCGTGCAGGTCCTCGCGGCCGGTGCGGACGTACGAGGTGACCTGGACGCCGGTGAACGAGCCGACGAGGAAGGTCGACAGGTCGTGGACGTCGACCGAGGGCAGTAGGTCGCCGCGTTCCTGGGCCGGCGTCAGGCAGCTGCGGCAGGTCTCGATCCAGGAGTTGTACGGGGAGGGGTCCGGGTCCGTGAACGAGCCGAACTCGATGACCAGGCGGATGCCGGCGCGGATGCGGACGTTGGTGCGCAGCCCGAAGGCCATCTGGTGGGTGAGGTCGATGACGGTCTGGAGGCCGGGGTCGTCGAGGGCTTCGGGGACGCCTGCGGAGACCTGGAACTGCTCCTCCACCAGGGTGCGGGCGAGGGCCTGCTTGGAGGGGAAGTGGAAGTAGAGGGCGCCCTTGGTGACTCCGGCGTGCTTGACGACGTCGCTGAGGCTCGTGCCGCCGAAGCCGGCGTGATCGAAGGCGATGGCCGCGCCGTCGAGGATCGCCTGTCGGGTGATCTCGGCCCGTTCCTGCCTGACCCTCGCCACGTGTGTCTCCTGATGTCGGTTTCGTCCGGCGGTATTGAAGATCAATCTAATAGGAGGCTGCGAAAAAAAACCAGTCGACCAGTACTTTTAAGGCGGTTAGTAGAGGGGGGTCGCCTGTTTGTGTACCGTGGACGCGGTTTTGGTGTTCGGGGTGAGGGAGCGTGGGGTGGCGGACGGGCAGCGGGGGATGGCGGTGCGGTTGCTTTGGGGGCCGCCGGTGACGCCGGCGCGGGGGCCCCGGCGGGGGCTGACGCTGGAGCAGATCGCGGCGGCGGGGGTGGGGATCGCCGATGCGGAGGGGCTCGGCGGGGTCTCCATGCAGGGGGTGGCCGCCGGGTTGGGGGTCACCAAGATGGCCCTCTACCGGTATGTGCCCGGCAAGGCGGAGCTCGTCGCGCTGATGGTGGAGGCGGCCCTGCCGGAGCCGGGCGGGGCGCTGGACGTGGCCCTGGCCGGGGCCGGGGCGGGGTGGCGGGAGCGGCTCGGGGTGTGGGCGCGGGAGTTGCTGGAGGGGTATCGGGCGCATCCGTGGGTGCTGGACGCCACCGTGGGGGCGCGGGTGCTCGGGCCGCGGGAGGTCGGCTGGCTGGAGCGGGCGCTGGCGGCGCTGGAGGGGCGCGGGCTGAGCGGGGCGGAGGCCATGGACGTGGTGGTGCTGGTGGCCGGGCACGTGCGGGGGATCGTGGAGCAGGAGCGGGCCTCGGGGGGCGCGGGCGGGGTGGACGCCGAGTTGGGGGCCGTGCTCGGGGAGGTGGTGCGCGAGCGGGGGGATGATTATCCGGCGCTGGCGGCGGCCTTGGGGTCGCAGGCCGTGCACGGGGGGCAGGACCAGGGGCTGGAGTTCGGGCTGGAGCGGATCCTCGACGGGGTCGGGCTGCTCGTGGAGCGGCGGGCTCGGTCCTGACCCCGGGTGGGTGGGGGCGTTAACGGCGTTAATGGTTCAGGGGGCAGGGTGCTCGGGGTGCGGGTGGGTGTTAACGGCGTTAACGGGGGGTGTGCTCCGGTGGGAGTCCGGTCCGGCTCCGGTGGGCGGACCGGCTGTGGCGGAGGATGTCTTGTACCCCATTTCTGCGGGGCGGACCGCTGATGCGGCGGATGTGTGGAGAGCCCCCCATGGTCAAGCAGGAACGTGCCGCGCGCACGCGGGAGTCGCTGGTGCACGCCGCCGCGGAGGTGTTCGCGGAGGAGGGGTTCACCGCCGCGTCGATCGCCGAGATCAGCCGGCGGGCCGGGGTCACCTCCGGCGCCCTGCACTTCCACTTCGACGGCAAGACCTCCCTCGCCCTGGCCGTGGAGGAGCGGGCCGGGCGGGCGTTGCGGGAGGCGGCCGCGGTGCAGGGGGAGCGTGACCGGGCCGGCGGGCCGTTGCGGGTGCTGGTCGGGTCCACCTACACGATGCTGTCGCTGCTGGCCGAGGACGTCGCGGTGCGGGCCGCGTTCGCGTTGTGCGCGGACACCACGCACAGCGGCCGGATGGACCTGCGCCGGCAGTGGCGGGCGTGGGTAGAGGAGTTGCTGGTCGGCGCGGAGCGGGCGGGGCTGCTGGCCGAGGGGGTGTCCCCGCAGGACGCGACGGACCTGGTGGTGGCGTTGACGGTGGGGCTCGACGGGCTGGGAGGGTTCGAGGCCGACCAGGAGGCCCGGCAGCTGCTGCACCGGATCTGGACCGTGGTCCTGCCGGGGATCGCGGGTGGTGAGGCGGCGGCTGCGGTCCTCGTCGAGGCGTTTGTCGAGGCGTTTGATGAAGAGGAAACAGACTGACTGGTTTGATTTTTTGGTCTCTGGGGGTGTTATATGGCTGCTGTTGCGAGGCGGCCGTTGAGAGCCGTACTGGCACGTGTGGGTGTGTGAGCCCATAAAACGCCAGGTCAGGCGGGTTTGCTGAGCGGCGTTGCGATCTCGCCGAGGCGGAAACTGGCTGCCCGGTTTCATATTGACAAACCGTCCGGCCTGTTTTCTACTGACTCTTGCGACTCATCCAAAGGACAGGGGAGTACGACGTGGACATCGATGTACTGGGCGCACTCGCCGTGCGGGAGAACGGGATCTCCATCACTCCCACCGCCCCCAAGCCCCGGCAGGTCCTGGCGCTCCTGGCCCTCCACGCCGACCAGGTCGTACCGGTGTCGGCGCTGATCGAGGAGCTGTGGGGGTCGATGCCCCCGCGCAGCGCGCGCACCACCCTGCAGACGTACGTCCTCCAGCTGCGCGCCCTGATCGCGACCGCCCTCGAGGGCACCGAGGGGGAGCGCACCGCCAAGGACGTGCTCGTCACGCTGCCCGGCGGCTACCTGCTCAACAGCGACGGCGGGACCAGCGACGTGCGGGAGTTCGACCGGCTGGCCGGGCTGGGCTACCGGGCGATCGACGCGGGTGACTTCCCGGTCGCCGCCCAGCGGCTGCGCGAGGCGCTCGCCCTGTGGTCCGGGCCCGCCTTCGCCGACGTACAGGGCGGCGTGCAGCTGGACATGGAGACGCGCCGGCTGGAGGAGACCCGGCTGTGCGCGCTCGACCAGCGCATCGAGGCCGACCTGAAGCTGGGCCGCCACCGCGAGCTGCTCGCGGAGCTGACGGTGCTGGTGAGCCGGTACCGCACCCACGAGAACCTGCACGGGCAGTTCATGCTCGCCCTGCACCGTTCGGGCCGCCGCGGTGAGGCGCTGGACGTGTACCAGCGGCTGCGCGCCACGCTCGTGCGGGACCTGGGGCTGGAGCCGTCGACCACGCTGCGCCGCCTGCAGCGGTCGATCCTGATGGCGGGTCCGGAGGGCGGTGTCGGCAAGGCGGCTCCGGTGGCCGCCGCGGTGGCCGGAACGGGTGCGCGGGCCGACCACCTCGTTCGGGCCTGACCCGCGCGGCCGGTGCCGGTCCCAGGCCGACGGCGCCGGCCGGGAGACGGCCGGGGGGCGGCCAAGGACGCAGCGGGGGGCGGAAGGAGACGGAGCGGTGCAGGAAAGGTCGGAGCGGACCCGCAGGCGGTTGCTCTTCGCCGGGGCCGAGTTGTTCCACCGCAACGGCTACGCCAACGCGACGCTCGGCGAGATCGCGGGTGCGGCCGGGGTGACGAAGGGCGCGCTGTACTTCCACTTCGCCTCGAAGGACGAGCTCGCGGACGCCGTCCAGCAGCGCGGCTGCGGCCTGCTGCACGAGGCGGTGCGGGGGCTGCGGGAGAGCGGGGCCTCGCCCTTGCAGGCCCTCATCGACACCACGCACTGGCTGGCGCGGACGCTGCACGAGGATCCCGCGATCCCGGCGAGCTTCCGCATCACGAAGGAGTGCGCCGGTCAGCAGCCGCCCGCGGTGGATTTCCACGAGGCGTGGCTGGCGGCGGTGTGCGAACTGCTGCGGATGGCACGGGACGTGGGCGAGCTCCCGCTGGACCCGCCGGCCGACGGGCTGGACGGCGGGGACCGCGCCGGTGACGGCGGCCGGGCCGCCGACCGGTGGGAGAGCGCCGAGGCGCTGGTGGCCGCGGCCGTCTGCGGGATCGAGGTCCTGGCCGGGACCGGGCTGTCCTACGTGGAACTCCAGCGGAAGGTGGCGGCCCTGTGGGGGCTGCTGCTGCCGAGCCTCGTCGGCGCGGAGCGGGCGCGGGACTACCGGACGCGGGCGGCCCGTGACGTGCGGGTGGCGGACGGGGAACGGAGCTACGAGTTCCTCGGGAGCGGGGTCTAGGACCCCGGGTGTGAGACCTGCCGGGGCCGGGCCGTGGAGGAACCGGTCCGGTCCTGGCGGCAAGAGGTCCTGCCGGGGCCGGGCGGGAGCCGGCGCGGCGGGATGCGGAGGAGCGGGGCGAAGCGACGGACTGAGGAGGGGAGACCATGAAGATTCAGGTTCTGGGTCCGCTGAGTGCGGAGGTCGACGGGGACTCGATCGTGCCGACGGCGTCCAAGCCGCGTCAGATCCTGGCCCTCCTCGCGCTGCACCCCGGGCAGATGATGCCGGTGCCCACCCTCATGGAGGAGATCTGGGGGCAGGAGCTGCCCAACAGCGCGCTGACCACGCTGCAGACGTACATCCTCCAGCTGCGCCGGCGGCTCGGCACGGCCATGGGGCCCGGCCGGCCGGGGGCCGCGAAGGAGGTCCTCACGACACGGCACGGCGGGTACCTGCTCCAGGTGCCGCCCGGCGCCGTGGACGCCCACGTGTACGAGGGGCTGGTCACCCGGGGACACGCCGCCTTCGAAGGCGGTGACGACGCGGGCGCGGCCGCGCTGCTGCGGGAGGCGCTCGCGCTGTGGCAGGGGCCGGCGCTGGTCGACGTACGGGTGGGGCCGGTCCTGGAGATCGAGGTGATGCGGCTGGAGGAGAGCCGGCTCGTCACCGTCGAGCGACGGATCGACGCCGATCTGAGGCTCGGGCGGCACACCGAACTCCTCGCCGAGCTCACCGATCTGGGCGCCCGGCACACCCGCCACGAAGGGCTGCACTCGCAGCTGATGGTCGCGCTGTACCGGTCCGGGCGGCAGGCGAGCGCGCTGGACGTGTACCGGCGGCTGCGCGGGCGGCTGATCGCGGAGCTGGGGGTCGAGCCGTCGCCGCAGCTCCAGCGGCTGCACCAGGCGATGCTGCGGACGGACCCCGCGCTGGACGTGGTGGCGGGGCCCAGGCGGGGGTCGACCTTCGACCTCTACGCGGCGTAGCGCGGCGGGGCGCCGATCGGCGAGGGAGGGCGTGCGGGCGGCTGCGGTGGCGGCGGGTGGCGGGCTGGGGGACGGGCTGTTGGGCGGAGCGCAGGGTGGGCCGGCCGCAGGGTGGGGCGTCGTCCAGTATGTGGAAAGGCCGGTGGGGTGCGGTCCGTGGTGTGATCATCGGCCGATGAGCGATGAACGGCGCACCCCGCCCGAGCTGGTGGGCGACGAACGGGCCACCCTGACCAGCGTCCTGCAGTGGCAGCGGGACACCCTGCGGATGAAGTGCGCGGGCCTGACGGACGAGCAGCTGCGGCGCAAGGCCGTCCCGCCGTCCGGGCTGAGCCTGCTGGGGCTCGTGCGCCACCTCGCGGAGGTGGAGCGCAGCTGGTTCCGCAACGTGCTGGCCGGGGAGGACGTCCGCGGGTTCTTCCCGAAGAACGAGGCCGGGGAGTGGACGGAGTTCCACGTCGAGGACGCGGACCCGGGCGAATCCTTCCGGATCTGGGAGGAGGCGTGCGAGCGCTCGCGGAAGATCGTGGCTGCCGCCGAATCCCTCGACGTGCGGGGGCACTTCGGCGACCAGCCGTACTCGCTGCACTACATCCTGGCCCACATGATCGAGGAGTACGCCCGGCACAACGGGCACGCGGACCTGCTGCGCGAGGCGATCGACGGGGTCACGGGCGAGTAGGCCCCCCGCTCAGACGGCCCGCTCGGCGGCGGCCCGGTCCACCGCGTCCAGGGCGGTCTGCCACGGGAAGTGCGCCGGGGCGTCCTGGCCGGCCGGGCCGGGGACGAAGCCGCCCTCGCCGAACAGCAGCTCCGCGCCGGCGCCGCGCAGGACGGCGAGGGACTGCTCGAACTGGGGGTGCGCGGCGAGCGCCGCGTTGGTGCAGGGCATGGCGACCACCGGGACGCCCTTGCCGAGGGCCTCGGCGACGACCCCGACGGTGAACCGGTCGGTGAGGCCCAGGGCCCAGGCGTTGACCGTGTTGAAGGTGGCGGGGGCGAACAGCACGGCGTCCGCCGGCGGCCACACGTCCGGTTCCCCGGGAAGCTTGTACTGCCAGCGGACCGGGTTGCCGGTCAGGGCGGCGAGGCCGTCGAGGCTCCCGGACACCCACTGCGCCGCCGTCGGCGTCAGGCCCACGCAGACGTCCCAGCCGCGCGACTGGGCGTCTTCGATCACGTGGGCCACGTCGAAGACGGGCGGGGCGGCGGAGCAGAACAGGTAGAGAGTCCTCGTCATGTGGATCATGGGATCACATGCCCGGCGCGGGGGTGTCCTGAGGGTCCGGCAGATCGGCAGGAGCCTGGTGGTACCGGGGGTGGGGGCGTTGGAAAAAATGCTCGGGATCCGCGATGAGTTTTCGGGTGAGGGGCGGTCTACCCCTGTGTGGACGGGAGCCGTTCGCACGGAACACCTACGAGGAGTCACGACATGAGCGAGCCGGTGAAGGGCCCCACGAGCTACTTCCCCTCCATCGAGAAGAAGTACGGCCGTCCCGTCGCCGAGTGGACGGAACTGATCCGGACCTCTCCCCTGACCAGGCACATGGAGCTGGTCTCCTGGCTCAAGAGCGAGCACGGGATCGGGCACGGACACGCCAACGCCCTCGTCGCGTACACCCTCGCCGAGAAGCGTGGGTGAGCTGGACGCACGCGTATGGGAGCGAGCGTCTGGGCCATGTCGCGTCTCGCCGCGGGGGGATTGACTGGTTCTCATGACGACGAAGACGAACACGAACACGAGCGGGACGAAGAAGACCCTCGTCATCGGGGGCCACGGCAAGACCGGGCGGCGCGTCGCGGAGCGGCTGCTGATCCAGGGGCGGGAGGTGCGGATCGGGTCGCGGACCGGGGAGCCGGCCTTCGACTGGCACGCGCCCGCCACCTGGGGGCCGGCGCTGCGTGACGTGGACCGGGTGTACGTCACCTACCAGCCCGACCTCGCCTTCCCCGGGGCCGCCGACCAGGTCGGGGCCTTCGCGGAGGCGGCCGTCGCGGCCGGGGCGGGCCGGCTGGTGCTGCTGTCGGGGCGCGGTGAGGAGGCGGCCCGGCTCGCCGAGGACCGGCTGAAGGACTCCGGGGCCGACTGGACGGTCGTGCGGGCCAGCTGGTTCAACCAGAACTTCGACGAGAGCTTCTTCCTGGAGTCCGTGCGGGCCGGGGAGATCGCCCTTCCGGTGGCGGACGCCGTCGAACCCTTCGTGGACGCCGGTGACATCGCCGACGTGGTGGTGGCCGCGCTGACCGACGGCCGGCACGCCGGGCGGACCTACGAGCTGTCGGGGCCGAGGCTGCTGTCCTTCGGGGAGGTGGCGGCCGAGCTGTCGAAGGCGACCGGGCGGGAGATCGCGTACGTCCCGGTCTCCGACGGGGAGTTCCGGGCGGCGCTGCGGCAGGAGGGGCTCCCGGAGGAGTTCGCCGAGCTGTTCGCCCTGATCCTGGACGGGCGCAACGCACACCTGGTCCACGGGGTGGAGGAGGTGCTCGGGCGTCGGTCCAGGGACTTCGCGGACTACGCGCGGGAGGCGGCGGCGACCGGGGTCTGGGACGTGTGACGGATCGTGGGGGTCTTGGGGGAAGTGGGGGGCCTGAGGGGCCGTGGGGACGAGGATGGGATGGGGAGGGGGGCCCATGGACGCGTTGACCGGGCTGTTGGACGGGCCCAAGGCCCGTGGTGCCGTCCTGCTGAAGTCCGTTTTCGACCCGCCGTGGGCCGTGCGGATCGAGGACCGGGCGCCGCTGTCGGTGGTCTCGATGGTGCGCGGTCCGGCCTGGCTGCTGCCCGACGACGGGGAGCCGGTGCTGATCGGCCCCGGTGACGTGGCCGTCGTACGGGGGCCCGGGGCGTACACCCTGGCGGACTCGCCGGACACCCCGGTGGAGGTCACGGTGGGGCCCGACCAGCGGTGCGTCTCGCCGGAGGGGGAGTACCTCGGTGAGCGGCTGGCGCTCGGGGTGCGGACCTGGGGCCGGCCGGGGCCGGGGGCCGGTGCGGCGGTGATGCTGAGCGGGACGTACCAGGCGCCGGGCGAGATCGGGGGGCGGCTGCTGGGCGCGCTGCCCGCGGTGCTGGTCCGCCCGGCGGGGGCCGCCGACGCCACCCTGATCACGCTGCTCGCCACGGAGGTGGCGCGGGACGAGCCGGGCCAGGAGATCGTGCTGGACCGGCTGCTCGACCTGCTGCTGATCGGGGTGCTGCGGGCCTGGCTGGCCGCGCCGGGGGCGGGGGCCCCGGGCTGGTGCCGGGCGCAGGACGATCCCGTCGTGGGGGCGGCGCTGCGGCTGCTGCACGAGGACCCCGCCCACGGGTGGACCGTGGCCGAGCTGGCGCGGCGGGCGGGGGTGTCGCGGGCCGCGCTGGCCCGGCGCTTCACGGAGCTCGTCGGGGAGCCGCCCGTCGCCTATCTGACGGGCTGGCGCCTCGCCCTGGCCGCCGACCTGCTGCGGGAGCCGGACGCCACGGTGGCGTCGGTGGCGCGGCGGGTGGGGTACGGCAGCGCGTTCGCGCTGTCGGCGGCCTTCAAGCGGGTCCGGGGGGTGAGCCCGCGGGAGTTCCGGGCGGGGGCGGGGCAGGCGGGGGGTCCGGTGGGGGCGGCGGGGACCGTGGTGCTCGGTTAGCCGAGGTCGAGGACGCCCACCGGTTCGCCGCCGTTGACCTCGCCGGTACGACGGAAGCCCAGGGAGAGGTAGAAGGGCTCCGGGTTGTGCTCGGCCGGCTTCCAGGTGACGTACACCCGCGTGCCGCCGCGGCGGCGGATCTCCTCCGTGACCGCCTCGACGGCGAAGCGGCCGTAGCCCTTGCCCTGCCGGTCGGCCGCTATGTTCAGGCGCCACAGGCCGGAGCGGATGTCCTCCGGGTCCTTCGCCGGGTCCCACTGGTAGTCCAGGAAGGCCATGACGAAACCGACCACCTCGTCGCCGTCCACCACGGCGCGGGGCCAGGCGGTCTCACCGTGGACGTAGGCCTCGGCAAGGGACTTCATGACCGGGGAGACGAGGTGTTCCTGGCGGGGGTGGACCCGTACGGCGCAGACCGCGTCGAAGTTGTCCGGGGTGACCGGCACCAGGCGGAGCGATGAGCTGATCATGCGCGCAGCCTAGTGCGTGAGAAGCGCTTGAAAAGAACGGGGCGTGCGGTATCTTTAGGCCTGCAGCCAGGGGAGGGGAACACCTTGAGGGGCAGGAGTGGCGGCGGTCTGCGAACCGCCGACGGCAGACGGGTGGACCGGACGGCCGGGCGCTGTGAACGGCGCTCGAAGGGCCGGCGGAGCGCGGACGCCCCGCCGGTACACGCGGAGCGCCCGGCGTCCGCCGAGGGCTACGCCGGTTCGCCGGCCGCCGCGGCCGAAGCCTCGTGGAAGACCTCGGCCGCCCGCTCCTCACCCATGTGCAGGGAGGCGAGCACCGAGGACTGGGCGACGCTGGGCATCAGGTGGCGCAGCAGGGCGCTGGCCCTGGTGGTCAGGTCCTCGTAGTCGCTGAGGGCCTGCGACATCGACTGGACGCCCGCGTACGCGCCGACGATGACGTCGGCGGTTTCGAACGGGATCACGTGGGGCAGCAGCTCGCCCTGCGCCTGTGCCTTCTCCAGCCGGTCCCGGACGGGAACCGCCCAGTTGCGGAACGGGCCGCTGCGGTCGAGGTCGCCCGCCAGCTGGTCCATGGTCAGACGGACTCCGGCCCGGACCATGGGGTCGGTCTGCAGACGGTAGGTGTGGAGCATCACGATGTCCACGACCTCCTGGAGCTTGGCCGCACGGTCCGGCAGCACCAGATTCTGGTTCTGCGCGTTGAGGACCCCTTGCGCCAGGTCGTCCTTCGACTGGAAATGGAAGTAGAGGGCTCCCTTGGTCACACCCGCCGCGGTGAGGATCTCGGAGATCGTGGACGCCTGGTAGCCCCGCTCCTCGAAGATCTTGGCCGCCGCGCTCAGGATCGCCTGGCGCGTACGGATGGCGCGGACCTGCTCAGCCACGATGGCTCCTCTCCACAAGAATCCTCGGAGCGTCGGAAGCGCTGTGCAAACCGTCCGTCCCGTACGTAGCTTACAGCGGGTAATGCCGACGCCAACCCCGTAGTCGCTCTCTAAGCCCGATATGAGGAGAAATAGACCATGATGCTCGTGACGGGTGCCACCGGAACGATCGGACGCGAGGTGCTGCGCCACCTCGCCCCGGAGGTGCCGGTGCGGGTCATGGCCCGGCAGCCCGCACGCGTCACGGACGCCCCCGCGAAGGCCGAAATCGTTCCAGGGGACTACGACGAAGCGGAATCTCTGGACCGGGCGCTGGAGGGGGTCGACAGCGTGTTCCTCGTGACCAGCCGGGTGGGCCGCGACGACGACCGGCGGTTCCTGCGCGCGGCGCGGGAGGCCGGTGTCCGGCACGTGGTGAAGCTTTCGGCCGCGGCCGTGGAGGACAGCCGGGCCGACGACCTGATCACCCGGTGGCAGCGGGGCAACGAGGACCTGCTGCGCGGCTCGGGGATGGAGTGGACGCTGCTGCGCCCGCGCTCCTTCATGTCCAACACCCTGTCCTGGGCGTCCTCGGTCCGCTCGGCCGGGGTGGTGCGCGCGCTGTACGGGACGTCGGCGAACTCCTGCGTCGACCCGCGGGACGTGGCCGAGGTAGCGGTGCGCGCGCTCACCGAGCCGGGGCACGCCGGCCGGGTCCACGTGCTGACCGGGCCGGCGGCGCTCACGGCGGTGGAACAGACGGCCCAGCTGTCCGAGCTGCTGGGCCGTGCGCTGCGCTATGAGGAGATGGGGCCGGAGGGGGCCCGTTCCCTCTGGAGCACCCGGTATCCGGATCCCGTCGTCGAGGCGCTGCTGCGGAGTGCCGAACGGCAGCGTGACGGGGCCAAGGCCGGGGTGGTGGACACGGTCGAGGAGGTGACCGGGAGGCCGGCGGGAACCTTCCGGGCATGGGCGGCCGGGCAGCTGGCCGCGTTCATGCCGCCCTCGGACGTGGTCGGTCAGCCGGCGTAGGACGCGGCCGTCACGGTGGCGCCGAAGACGAACTCGCCGTTCTGCCGCCCCGTGACGCGGACGGCCTCCTGCGCTCCGGGCAGGTCGTCCTGGTACAGCCGCTCGGCGCTGATCATGCAGGGCGCGTCGAGTTCGACGTACCGCTTGAACTCGCTGTCGATGCCGAGCGGCAGGAAGGAGGACCGTCCCAGCGCGGCGGCGGAGGCCTGCCGGGCGGCCTCCAGGAGCACCATGCCCGGCACGTGGTCGACCGGGTGGTCGAAGAGGACGGGGTGGAGGGTGTCGACCCGCAGCTGCCAGCGGTCCGCCTCGCCGATGGGGGAGAGGACCACATCGGTCGGGGACAGCCGCCCCACGCTCTGCGGCGCCGTGGGCGCCGTCAGCGGGAGCGGTCGGTGGTCGGCCCGCAGGGTGTGCTCGGGCCGGACCCGCTCGTAGACGGCCGGGCTGGTGCAGGTGTAGGAGACCCGCCCCGTCGCGAGGACGTGTCCGTCGCGGCGCACGACCGACTCGTAGGTGAGCCCGGACAGGCGGCCCGCCCGCTTCTTGATCTCCGTGCACGTGACGTCGATGTCGAGGGTGGCCGGCGTGTGACCGACCAGCAGGTGCTCCGGGTGGACGGTGAGGCTCAGCTCCCACAACAGGAAGTGGTGGCCGAACGGGACCGCGAACTCGGCGTGCCCCAGCAGACTGCCGATCTGACGAATCGTTTCTGTGCAGAGGAGCGGATCGTAGTGACCGCCCGCGACCGGAGTGAAGAAACTGTGGCTCCGCGGCCATTGGGCGGTGACGGAGAAGCGGGCCTCGTCGACGCGCTGCCAGTCGGTGAGCAGGACTTCGGCCACGGACGCGCGATGCACCAGTTCCTTCGGAACGGTGGCCGTGAGTGACGGGAAGCGGAAACTGGGCCGCTTCGCTGGTGAAGATGTAGCCCGCCATGCCGGGTCGTAGACCGCAGTGCGCTCGGCATGAAACGTGCTCGCGCTCATTGTTCCCCCTAGACAGCGCTGACCAGAAACAGGTGTGACTGGTCAGAAAAATATATACCAACCGGTTTTTTCTCCAGGGGTAGCCGGAGCATCGGTGGCGAAATATGCGGAGGAGTCGATTCCGGCCAACCTTCGGTCACATGTTTCCCCAGGTCTCCGCCAGTTGACCGCAGGTGAATCTCCGCCACACGCCGAGAAGCATCTCAAGCGCGTCAAGAGTGATCCTTTAGCTGCGGGCGGGGGGGCGGCCGGGGAGGAGGGGAGGCGGTGGGTGCCGGAGTGAGGGGGTTCTTCCGTTTGCGGACCGAAGAGGGGTGGTTCGGGAGCGGAGTGGGGGCGGCCCCGCCGGGCGGGTCGGCGGGCGGGCCGCCGACCACCGCCGAACGTCACGCCGCTGGTACGGACTTGCTCCACCTTGGCCGACGCCTGCGACGGCCCCGCCTCGGGTCGGGCGCGCAGGGCGGGGGCGTCGGGGAGGGTCCCCGTGGGGCCGCGAGCGTTCGTGAGGGCATCCAATCGTTTACCTCTGTGAAGGTGATGTCCGGGGGGCTCCCGGCGCCGTGGGACGGTCCGGCATCCGGACACCTGAAAACCGGCCATCGGCGGACCGTTGGCCGGCTCCGTGCGCAGGGGCCGGCCGTACCGGCGAACGGCCTTGTGGCGTGCGGGGCATGGCCCGAATGCGCGCGGCGGCCCCTCGTGCGGAGGGGGGCGCCTCCCCCCGTTTCAAGCCGTGCTCCAGCGGTGCTCTGGCAGGGCTCCGTCGTCAGGCGACCAAGATTGCGCTTCAGTAAACCGCGAAAGCGGTTTGTACTGGGCCCGAAATTGCATACTGCTGGCCCCTGAGGGGTCCTGGATGCGGGCCGACCGCCCCACTGCACCCCTTCAACAGCGAGAATCAGCCAACTTTGCGGTCTGTTTCCTGCCGTTTCGCGCCACTCTCCAGGCCTCGGAGTGGGGGGTTTCCTTGATCGTTACGTCGGAGACAGGCGTTGGCCGACTCCCTGTGACCATTGAAGCCGCAGGTCAACACGGGTTGCGAGGGTGATTCAGGGAGGGGCCGTCGAAGAAAAACGGTACAGCCGGTTTGGTATTGACAAACCGGCTCAGCTGTTTTTTCCTCGTTCCAGCGAACTTCGAGGGCTCATCCAAGGACGAAGCAGGGGAGTACGGCGTGGACATCGATGTACTGGGCGCACTGACCGTGCGGGAGAACGGGGTCTCGATCACTCCCACTGCCGCCAAGCCCCGCCAGGTGCTGGCGCTGCTCGCGCTCCACGCGGACCAGGTGGTGCCGGTGGCCGCGCTCATCGAGGAGCTGTGGGGGAACGAGCCGCCGCGCAGCGCCCGGACCACGCTCCAGACCTACGTGCTCCAGCTGCGGGGCCTCATCGGCACCGCGCTGGAGGGCACCGACGGGTCGCGCACCGCCAAGGACGTGCTGGTGACGCTGCCCGGCGGTTACATGCTCAACAGCGGCGGCGGGACCAGTGACGTCCGCGAATTCGACCGGCTGGCCGGGATGGGCTACCGGGCCATGGACGCCGGGGACTTCCCCACGGCGGCGCGGCTGCTGCGCGAGGCCCTCGCCCTGTGGTCGGGGTCGGCCTTCGCCGACGTCGACGGCGGCGTGCAGCTGGACATGGAGACCCGCCGGCTGGAGGAGACCCGGCTGTGCGCGCTCGACCAGCGCATCGAGGCCGACCTGCGGCTCGGCCGGCACCGCGAGCTGCTCGCGGAGCTGACCGTGCTGGCCAGCCGCTACCGCATCCACGAGAACCTGCACGGGCAGTTCATGCTCGCCCTGCACCGCTCGGGCCGGCGCGGCGAGGCGCTCAGCGTCTACCAGCGGCTGCGCTCCACCCTGGTGCGCGAGCTCGGCATCGAGCCGTCCGCCGCGCTGCGCAGCCTGCAGCGCTCGATCCTGATGAGCAGCCCCGAGAGCCCGGCGGAATCTCCCGAGACCGCGCGCAAGCGGCTCGCGCGGGTCGGCTGAGCCCGGCGGAGCACGAATACCGGCAGCTGATATGAGAAATCTTTGTCAGGTCTTTTGCAGAAGCTGCCGGAAAACCTGAGATGCATTTTGCACAGCCGGGAATCGGAACAGCTGCGACGAGCTCGATCCATGGGCTGAGCACGGGGTTTGACGTCCTGTCGGAATCTTGTGCTGGGAATCCGTCGTCTGTTCGCCCGTTTCGGAGGTCCGCTCGACGTCGGCTTGAGTGCCCGGTGATGTTGCCCTGGGCTGCCTTACCGTCATCGGGTCGAATACTGATAACCGAGGGTATCTCGACGAAATGTGGAGGGGAGACGGGGAGACCGTGGAGATTCAGGTTCTGGGTCCTTTGAGTGCCGAGGTCAACGGGGCATCGATCGTTCCTACGGCGGGCAAGCCGCGTCAGATCCTGGCGCTTCTCGCGCTCTACCCGGGCCGGGTGATGCCCGTACCGACCCTCATGGAGGAGATCTGGGGCACCAAGCTGCCCGAGAGCGCGCTCACCACCCTGCAGACGTACATCCTCCAGCTGCGCCGCCGGCTGGGCACCGCCATGGGGCCGGGCGCCCCGGGCACGGCCAAGGACGTGCTCGCCACGCGGCACGGGGGCTACCTGCTCCAGATCCCGCAGGAGTCCGTGGACGTCCACAGCTACGAGGCCCTCGCGGCCGCGGGCCAGAACGCCTTCGACGAGGGGGACGACGAGCGCGCCGCGGACCTGCTGCGCAAGGCGCTCGACCTGTGGCAGGGCCCCGCCCTGGTCGACGTACGGGTCGGGCCGATCCTGGAGATCGAGGTGCTGCGGCTCGCCGAGAGCCGGCTCGTGACCACCGAGCGGCGCATCGACGTCGACCTCCGGCTGGGCCGGCACACCGAACTCCTCGCGGAGCTCACCGAGCTGATGGCCCGCAACCCGCAGCACGAGGGCCTGCACTCGCAGGCCATGGTGGCCCTGTACCGCTCGGGCCGGCAGGCGACCGCCCTGGACGTCTACCGCCGGCTCCGCGCCCGGCTGATCGGCGAACTGGGGGTGGAGCCCTCGCAGCAGCTCCAGCGCCTGCACCAGGCGATGCTGCGGGTGGACCCCGCGCTGGACGTGGTCGCGGGACCGCGTCGCAGCTCCACCTTCGATCTGTACGCCGCCTAGGTATATCAGGGGACGGCCTGACGGCCGGGCGGTGTGGTGGCGGGGCTCCAGCGGGGCTGGGGCCCGGTGTGAGTGTCCCTCCAGAACCCTCGGCCAGGCTCCTGGCGACCCGGTATGCGTCGCCACGCCGGCGGACCTGGAGAGAGGCACACCCATGCACCGGCTGGAACTCACCGACCTGACCCGCATCCTGCGGATCTGGGGAGGCGAGGAGGAGTGCGTCGAGCTGACCGAGGAGGTCCAGGACCTCTATTGGGACGAGCTCGGCTACGACTCGCTGTCCGTCCTGCAGACCACCGGCTCCATCGAGCGCAAGTTCGACGTCCTCCTCGACGGGGAGCTCCTCGAACTGGGCGACACCCCCCGGCGCTTCCTCGAGCTGGTCAACCGCGTCCTGGGCAGCCGGGCCGCGGTCTGATGCTCCAGCGGCGGTCCGTCCGGACTCCGGCGGACCGCGACAGGATCTGTGGCTAGCGCCGAGAGAAGGGTGTCCGATGTCTGTCGAGCGAGTGCACCGGCTTTCGTACGCGGTCGACGCGGCCGCGCCGGCCGGTGTCCTGTACGCCCTGGTGGCCGATACCGCTCCGTGGCCCCTGTTCCTGCCGGACACCGTGCACACGGAGCGGCTGGACTTCGACGGCAGCGTCGAGCGGTACTCCCACTGGGCGGGGACGGACGGCCGTCCGCGGCGGTCGATGTGGCGGCGGGCGCTGGACGCCGGGCGGCGGCGCGTGGACTTCCGCGAGGAGCGGCCCGCCGGCCCCGTGACGGGGGCGGGCGGCAGCTGGCGCGTGGAGGAGCTGGCGCCGGGCTGGTCGCGGCTGCTCCTGGAGCAGGAGCTCACCGTCGCGCAGGGGCCCGGCACGGAGCGGGTGCTCGCCGAGGCGGGGGCGCGGGGGCGGGCGGTGGCCGACGGGCTGCGGGCCGTCGCCGAGCGGTGGCGGCGGCTGGAGGGGCTGCTGCTGTCCTTCGAGGAGTCCGTACGGATCCAGGGGCCCGCCGAGCCGGTGCACTCCTTCCTCTACGAGGCGGGCTCCTGGCCCGGCCGGGTGGCGCACGTCGCGGAGGCCGAGGTGGTGGAGGACCGGCCCGGGGTGCAGCGCGCCCGGCTGGCGCACCTGGCCGAGGACGGCTCCTCGTACCCGGTGGAGGAGGTGCGGGTGTGCTTCCCGGCGGCCGGGCGCATCGTCTTCAAGCGGACCCGGCCGCACCCGCTGCTCGTGGCGCACGCCGGGGAGTGGTCGGTGGAGCCTGATCCGGCGGGATTGACCCTGGTGTGCCGCAACGACGTCCTGCTGGACGAGCGGGCGGTGGAGCGGGTGCTGGGGCCCGGCGCGGAACTGGGGCGGGCGCGCCGGTACGTGCGCGAGCTGCTCGGGAAGGAGGGCCGGGCCGTGCTCGGAGCGGCCGGGCAGTACGCGGGGGAGCCGGTCAGGGCCCTGCGGTCGGTGTGAGCCCGTACGGTCCTGTGGTCGTCCGGGTGCGTCGCGTCTGCCGCTTGCGCCGGGTGTTCAGGATGTTCGGGGTGTTCGGGGTGTTCCCGCGCGGGTCCGTGGCCCGCCGCCGCGGCGTGCGGCGGCGGGCCACGGGCGCGTCAGCTCCCGCGCCCGGCCGTGTCGAGTTCGCGCAGCACGGCGGGCGCGGCCAGACAGGGCATCACCACCCGCCAGAACCCGGCCAGCGTCCGCGGGGCGAGCCACTGGGGGTCGTCACGGCCGAGGGCCTCGAAGCCCAGCGTGGCCGCGACCACCGTCGTCGCGACGTTGCGGTGGTTGAGCCCGGGCAGCAGGGCGCCCTCCTCCGCGGCCTCGACGAGCAGCCGGTACACGTAGTCGTGCCACTCCCTGGGCAGGGCGAACGACGACGGGTAGGCCGGCTCCCGGTTCAGCTGGAAGGCGGCCCGGGCCACGACGTCGGACAGCAGCAGCCCGGCGAGCGCCTGGGAGCTGTCCGCCAGGGCCTGGAGGGCCGACGTCCGCCGGGTGTACACCTCGCGCGTGACCGCGCGCAGGGTCCGGGCCCCTGCGGCCTCGACGGCCTGGGCGACGGCCGCCTTGTTCTCGAAGTGGAAGTGGAGCGCGCCCGGGCTCACTCCGGCGCCGACGCTGATCATGTTCAGCGTCGCCTCTGCGTACCCGCGCCGTCCGAACACCGTGGCCGCTGACTCGAGCAGTGCTTGACGGGTTCGGACGGCGCGTTCTTGTTTCATCACGCATAGCTCCTGTATCAGTTTCCTTCTATTATTAAACCGCCCCGTTGGTATTGGAAGAGCGCGCCGCCTGCCTCTGATGGCTTGATCAACGGCGATTCCTGCCCCGCTGTGGCCTGATTCGATCCACTTATCGCGAACCTTGCCGCGATTTGCAGGCTTTGACAAACCGACGAAGCGGTTTGTATCTTCGTTGACGTTGGCTCGACTGAGCTTGAGGGAGGGGGGCAGATGAACCAGCGGACGTTCGCTGTACTGGAACCTCACACAACCGCCGCGGGGGCGAACGGTGGGTTCCTACCGGCCGAGGGACTGAGGGTGCCACCGCACGCGGCGGCCCCGTCGGCACTGTGGCGGGTCCTCATCGTGGAGAGCAACACGATGGAGGCCGAGACGCTGGCGCGCGGCCTGCGCCGGCACGGACACGAAGTGGACATCGTCGGCACCGGGAGCGAGGCGCTGCGCGGCTACGCCGACGCCGACCTCGTCCTCCTCGACCTGGAACTCCCCGACCTCGACGGGCTGGAGGTCTGCCGGGGCATCCGCGCCGCCCACGAGATCCCCGTCATCGCCGTCACCGCCCGCGGCAGCGAGCTGGACCGGGTCCTGGGCCTGCAGGCCGGCGCGGACGACTACCTGGTCAAGCCCTACGGCTTCCGCGAGCTGATGGCCCGTATGGAGGCGGTCATGCGCCGCGCCCGGCCGTCGAGACCCGCCGCCGCCACCATCACCTGCGGACCGCTGCGCATCGACGCCGGCACCCGGGAGGTGACGCTGAACGGGGAGCCCGTCGAGACCACCCGCAAGGAGTTCGACATGCTCTACCTCCTCGCCTCGCACCCCGACACGGTCATCCCGCGCAAGATGCTGATGCAGCAGGTCTGGGGCGACTCCTGGTCCCGCCGCACCGTCGACACGCACGTGAGCACGCTCCGCAACAAGATCGGCGCCAACTGGATCATCACCATCCGCGGCGTCGGCTTCCGGTTCGGCCAGGGCTGAACCGTCCGCACCGATACGAGCCGAGGGGGGAAGACCATGGCAGTGACGGCACCGTGCCAGGGGGAGGGCTGCCGCCGCCGGACCGCCGAGGGACGCTCCCGCCGGCGCACGGCCGCGACCGGACGGCTCTGCCGGCCCTGCCGGGAACACCTCGACGCCGGCCTGGCCGAACTCGCGCACCTCTACGAGGAGTGCGGCAGGATGCTCGCCGGCGCGGCCCCCGGCAGCCTGCGCGAGCGCACCACCGGCGGCGACCTGCCCGGCCTGCCCTTCAACGGGGCCGCCGCCGACGTACGGGCCAGGATGGTCTCAGTCCTGGGATCCTGGAGCGGACTGGTCGCGCAGGAGCGCGGCTTCGCCTCCCCGCCGCGCCACGTCGCCGCGCTCACCGCCTTCCTGCGCCGCAACGGGGACTGGCTCGCCGCCCACCCCGCCGCGGCCGAGGCCACCGAGGAGGTCGCCCGCCTGGTGCGGGCCGGACGCCGCGCCGCCTTCCCCGAACCGGCCCGCAGCATCCGCCTCGGTGCCTGCCCCGAATCCGGCTGCTCCGGCTCCCTCACCGTCGCCGTCCGCCACTCCGGGGACGACAGCGGCCAGCCGGTCGTGTGCGACGCCGAACCGGCGCACCGCTGGACCAGCGACCAGTGGAGCGAGCTCAGCCGCACCATGGACGCCGGCCGCACGCCCGGCACCGCCGCGGCCGCGCCCACCGAGCGCTGGCTCACCGCCGCCGACATCGCCCGCCTGTGGCACACGCCCACCGGCACCGTCTACCGGCTGGCCAGCGAGCAGCGGTGGCGCCGGCGCAACCACGCGGGCCGTACCTACTACAACGAGACCGACGTCCGGACCTGCTTCGACCGGCGGGCGGCCGCGCGCACCTGAAACGGTCTTCTCCCGCACGACCTTCCACAGCGGTCCGCACTCGATCCGGTAGGAGCCGGATCGAGGAGTCTGACCGCGGTTTGACATTTCCTTGGCCGGTTCGCGAAGCAGCGGACCGGCCCTTGTGGAACCTGACCGACTCCTGAACCCCGCGCCATTGAACGGCCGCTCGCGCCCGAAGAACCTTGTAGTCAAGATCCGGTGCACTGTCTCCGGAGGCGAATTCAAGGAGACGCGATGGACGCCCCTGTGATCGTCGTCGGCGCGGGCCCCGCGGGCTTGATGCTCGCGGGCGAACTGCGGCTGGCGGGAGTCGCCGTCATCGTCCTGGAACGCCTTGAGCGGCGTACGGGAGAGTCGCGCGGCCTCGGCTTCACCACACGCACGCTGGAGACCTTCGACCAGCGCGGCATCCTCGCCCGCTTCGGCGACATCGAACGCAGCACGCTCGGCCACTTCGGCGGGCTGCCCCTCGACTTCGGCGTGCTCGACGGCGCCTGCCAGGCGGCCAAGACCGTCCCCCAGTCGGTCACCGAGACCCACCTGGAGGAGTGGGCCGCGGGCCTGGGCGCCGACATCCGGCGCGGCCACGAGGTCCTCTCCGTCCACGACGACGGCGAGGGCGTCGACGTCGGGGTCCGCGGGCCCGACGGCGAGCGGACCCTGCGCGCCGCCTGGCTGGTGGGCTGCGACGGAGGACGCAGCACCGTGCGCAAGGCCGCCGGCTTCGACTTCCCCGGCACCCCGGCCACCATGGAGATGTTCCTCGCCGACATCAAGGGCATCGACCTCAAGCCCCGGATGATCGGCGAGACCCTCCCCGGCGGCATGGTCATGGTCGGCCCGCTGCCCGGCGGCACCACCCGCATCGTGGTCTGCGAGCGCGGCGCGCCCCCGCGGCGGCGCGAGAGCCCGCCCTCCTTCGACGAGGTCGCCGCCGCCTGGCAGCGGCTCACCGGAGACGACATCTCGGCCGCCGAACCGGTGTGGGTCAGCGCCTTCGGCGACGCCGCCCGGCAGGTCACCGAGTACCGGCGCGGCCGCGTCCTGCTGGCCGGCGACGCCGCCCACATCCACCTGCCCGCCGGCGGACAGGGCATGAACACCGGCATCCAGGACGCCTTCAACCTCGGCTGGAAACTCGCCTCCGTGGTGCACGGGCGGGCCCCGCTGAGCCTGCTCGACACCTACCACACCGAACGGCACGCGGTCGGCCGGCGGCTGCTGATGAACACCCGCGCCCAAGGGCTGCTGTTCCTGAGCGGCGCCGAGGTGCAGCCGCTGCGCGACTCGCTCAAGGAGCTCATGGCGTACGAGGACGTGGCCCGCCACCTCGCCGCCATGGTCACCGGCCTGGAGATCACCTACGAGGTGGGCAAGGGCTCCCACCCGCTGCTCGGCCGGCGCATGCCCCACCTGGAGCTGGCCGCCGCCGACGGCACCACCTCCAGCACCGCGCTCCTGCGCCCCGGCCGCGGGGTGCTCCTCGACCTGGCGGACAACCCGCGGCTGCGCGGCCGCGCGGCCGCCTGGGCGGAACGGGTCGACACCGTCACCGCCCGGCCGCGCGGGGCCGCCGACGGACTGCACGACACCACCGCCCTGCTGATCCGGCCCGACGGATACGTGGCATGGGCCGCGCCCGGCAGCCACCACGACCTGCCGATGGCGCTCGACCGCTGGTTCGGGACCCCCTGACGACCGGGGCCCCGGCGACCGGCACCCCCTGAGGCCGACGCACCCGACGGCCGGACGAGCACGTCAACCGGAGGAACCACACATGGCAACGCCGCAAGCAACGATCGAGCGCGCCCCCGCAGGGCCCGGAGCCGCCCCGGACGGCCCCGACGGGGAGCGCCGCGACATCGTCCGGGCGGCCCGGACCGTCCTCGCCCGCGAGGGCTGGAGGCACTGCACCGCCGAGGCCACCGCCGCCGAGGCCGGGCTCCCGAGGGCCGCCGTCGGCCGGCACTTCCCCGACCACGAGCAGCTGCTGCTGGGCGTCCTGCTGGACAGCTCCGCCTCCGTCGCCGCCTCCCTCGCGGCCGTCGCCGAGAGCTACCTCGCGGAGATCCACGACCTCCGCGAGGACCTGATCGCGCTCGGCCGGGCCTGGCTGGCGCCGCTGGAGGCCTTCCGCGAGCACTTCGCGATCGTCCGGCACATCAGCGCCGAGGTCACCCACCTGCCCGCCGAGGCCGTCGACAAGTGGCAGGCCACCGGCCCCCGCCAGGCCCGGAGCGAACTGGCCCGGCGCCTGCGGCAGGTCGCCGGCCGCGGCCTGCTCGACATCACCGACGCCGACCAGGCGGCGGAACGTTTCATCCTGCTGGTCCCCTCGTCCGTCGTCCAGCGCTCCTTCCACGGCGCGCTGCCGCTCGGACGCGCCGAGGAGGACGCGCTCATCGCCGACGGAGTGGACGACTTCATCCGCCTGTACGGCCCGGCCTCCCGCTGACCGCAGGGCCGCCGGCCCGCCGACCCCGCTGATTCCCGGAGAGAGTGGAAACAATGCACAGCAACCTGATCGTGGCGCGGATGGACGTCCGTTCGAGCGCCGAGGTGGCCAAGATCTTCGCCGAGTTCGACCGCACCGACATGCCGGAGCGCATGGGCACGCTCCGCCGGCGCCTGTTCTCCTACAACGGGCTCTACTTCCACCTCCAGGACTTCGCCGAGGACGACGGCGGCGAGCGCATCGAGCAGTCCCGCAACGACCCGCGGTTCATGCGCATCAGCTACGACCTCCAGCCCTTCATCCAGCCCTACGACCCGGAGACCTGGCGCTCCCCCGCGGACGCGATGGCCACCCGCTTCTACGACTGGACGGCGACGGAGTGATGTCCGCGACCGCAGAGATGACGGGAGGGCACCGACCGTGGGCCGCCGGGTAGTCATCACGGGCATCGGGGTGCTGGCGCCGGGGGGCATCGGTGTCCGGGAGTTCTGGGAGCTGCTGAGCTCGGGGCGCACGGCCACGCGGGAGATCACCCACTTCGACGCCTCCCCCTTCCGCTCCCGGGTGGCGGCCGAGGCCGACTTCCTGCCGGAGCTGCACGGGCTGACCGACGACGAGATCCGCCGCATGGACCGCGCCGCCCAGTTCGGCGTGGTCGCGGCGCGCGAGGCGGTCGAGGACAGCGGCCTCGACTTCGCCGCCCTCGACCCCTACCGCACCGGTGTCAGCATCGGCACCGGCGTGGGCGCGGTCTCCAGCCTCGACAAGGCCTACCGCACGGCCACCGACCACGGCCGGCTCGCGGCGGTGGACCACATGCGGGCCCCCGCCGACCTCTACGACCACTTCGTCCCCGGCTCCTTCGCCACCGAAGTGGCCTGGGCCGTCGGTGCCGAAGGCCCCGCCACGGTGGTCTCCACCGGCTGCACCTCCGGCATCGACTCGGTGGCGCACGCCGTCGACCTCATCCGCGAGGGCAGCGCCGACGTCATGGTCACCGGTGCCACCGACGCCCCGATCACGCCCCTCACCCTGGCGTGCTTCGACGCGGTCAAGGCGACGACCAGCCTCAACGACGACCCGGCACGGGCCTCCCGGCCCTTCGACGCCACCCGCCGGGGCTTCGTCCTCGGCGAGGGCGCCGCCGTGTTCGTCCTCGAGGAACTCGAAAGCGCCCGCCGCCGGGGCGCGACCGTCTACGCGGAGGTGGCCGGCTACGCCTCCCGCTCCAGCGCCTTCCACATGACGGGACTTCGCCCCGACGGCCGCGAGCTGGCCGAGGCCATCACGGTGGCGCTCGACGAGGCGCACCTGAACCCGTCCGACCTCGACTACGTCAACGCCCACGGTTCCGGCACCCGGCAGAACGACGCCCACGAGACGGCCGCCTACAAGCTGGCGCTCGGCCCGTACGCCCACCGCACGCCGGTGAGCTCGGTCAAGTCGATGATCGGGCACTCGCTGGGTTCCGTCGGCTCCATCGAGATCGCCGCGTCCGTCCTCGCGATGCGCCACCACCTCGTGCCGCCGACGGCGAACCTGCGCACCCGGGACCCCCAGTGCGACCTCGACTACGTCCCGCTCGCCGCGCGGGAGCACCGCACCGACGCCGTCCTCACGGTCAGCAGCGGGTTCGGCGGGTTCCAGAGCGCGATGGTGCTGGCCCGGCCCGACAGGAGGACCGCATGAGCGCCCGAACCCTGGTCACGGGCATCGGCGTGGCCGCCCCCAGCGGCCTCGGTGTGGAGGACTTCTGGGCGGCGACCCGGATCGGCAAGAACGCCATCGGGCCCGTCACCCGCTTCGACGCCTCCTCCTACCCGGCGCGGCTGGCCGGGGAGATCCACGGCTTCGAGCCGGCGGAACACCTCCCGGGCCGGCTCGTCCCCCAGACCGACCGGGTGACGCAGCTCGCCCTCGTCGCCACGGACTGCGCGTTCGAGGACGCGGGCCTGGACCCGGGCGACCTCCACCCCTGTGACATGGGGGTGGTCACCGCGGCCGGCTCCGGGGGCGCCGAGTTCGGCGAGAACGAGCTGCGCAAGTTCTGGAGCCAGGGGCCCAAGCACGTCAGCGCGTACCAGTCGTTCGCCTGGTTCTACGCCGTGAACACCGGCCAGATCGCGGTGCGCAACGACCTGCGCGGGCCCACCGGGGTCCTCGTCGGCGACCAGGCCGGCGGGCTCGACGCCCTCGCCCAGGCGCGGCGCCGGCTCCGCAAGGGCAGCCGGCTGATCGCCGCCGGGGGCTTCGACGCCCCGATCTGCTCGCTCGGCTGGGCCGCGCACCTCGCCGGGGGCGACCTGTCCACCGGCGACGGACCCGAACGGGCCTACCTGCCCTTCGACGAGGCCGCCCGCGGCTACGTCCCGGGCGAGGGCGGCGCGCTGATCATCCTGGAGGACGAGGAGGGTGCGGTCGCCCGCGGGGCACGGGACGCCTACGCCGAGTTCGCCGGATACGGCGCCACGCTCGACCCCCGCCCCGGCAGCGGCCGGGAACCCGGTCTGCGCCGGGCCGCCCTGGCGGCGCTCGCCGACGCCGGCTGCCATCCGGCCGAGGTCGACGTGGTCTTCGCGGACGGGGCGGGCGTGCCGCGGCTCGACCGGGAGGAGGCCGAGGCCATCACCGCGGTCTTCGGCCCGTTCGGCGTGCCGGTCACCGCGCCCAAGACGACGACCGGGCGGATGGGGGCCGGCGGAGCCCCCGTCGACGTGGTCTCGGCGGTCCTCTCCATGCGGGAGGGACTGATCCCGCCGACCACCAACGTGGAGCTCTCGCCCGCGTACGACATCGACCTCGTGGCCGTCCGGCCGCGGACGGCGTCGGTGCGCACCGCGCTCGTCCTCGCGCGCGGCCGCGGCGGCTTCAACTCCGCGGTGGTGCTGCGCGCGCTCGACTGAGCGGTTCCGCCGCGTCCGGCCCGCGCCCGTCCCCGTCCCCTCCCGGGGCGGGGACGGGCGCCCCCATGCCCCGCACCGAACTCCCGCAGCCGGAAACACCGGTGCGGTACACCGATGAAGGGACCCCACGTGTCCAAGCAGGAATTCACCTTCGACGACCTCAAGCGCATCCTCCTGGAGGGCGCCGGAGCCGACGAGGAGATCGACCTCGACGGCGACATCCTCGACACCGACTTCGAGTCGCTGGGCTACGAGTCGCTGGCGCTGCTGGAGACCGGCAGCCGGATCGAGCGCGAGTTCGACATCACGCTGGACGACGACATCTTCGCCGACCACACCACCCCGCGCTCGCTCGTCGAGGCCGTCAACGCGAGCCTCAAGGTCACGGTCGACGCCTGAGCGGCCGACGCCTGAGCGGCCGACGCCTGAGCCGGCCGACGTCTGAGCCGGCCGGACCGGCCGGAGCCGCGCCACCCCCGCGAGGACCGCGGCTCCGGCTCCCCGCCACCACACCTCCGCCCCCACCCCCGCCCACAGAAAGGGAGTACGCCCATGGCCATCGATCAGGACCTCACCGAGACCCAGGTGATCGTGGTCGGCGCGGGCCCCGTCGGACTGCTGCTCGCCGGAGAACTCCGGCTGGCGGGCACGGACGTGGTGGTGCTCGACACGCTCACCGCCCCCACCTCCGAATCGCGGGCGTCCACCCTCCACGCCCGCACCATGGAGATCCTCGACAGCCGCGGCCTGCTGGAGCCGATCGGCGAGGTACCGCACGACCGTGCCGGACACTTCGGGGGCATCCCCCTCGACCTCGGCCTGCCCGGCCCCTACCCGGGGCAGTGGAAGGTGGCCCAGACCCGGCTGGAGGAAGTCCTCGGGGAATGGGCCGCCGACCTGGGCGCGGACATCCGGCGCGGCCACGAGCTGACCGGACTGGACGAGACCCGGGACGGGGTGGTCGCCACCGTGCGCACCGAGGGCGCAACGCTGTCCCTGCGGGCCGCGTACGTCGTCGGCTGCGACGGCGAGAACAGCGCCGTCCGCCGGCTGGGCGGCTTCGACTTCCCCGGCACCGACGCCGAACGCGAGCTGCTGCGCGCGGACGTCGCCGGGATCGACATCCCGGCCCGCCGCTTCGAGCGCCTGGAGGGCGGTCTCGTCATCGCCGCCCGCCGGCCCGACGGGGTGACCCGGGTGATGGTGCACGAGTTCGGGGCGCGACCCCGGCCCGGGCAGCCCTCGTTCGAGGAGGTCGCCGACAGCTGGAAGCGCATCACCGGCGAGGACATCGGCGGCGGCACCCCGCTGTGGGTGAACTCGTTCGGCGACGCCTCCCGGCAGGCCTCCGAGTACCGGCGGGGCCGGCTGCTGCTCGCCGGGGACGCCGCGCACCAGCAGATGCCGATCGGCGGCCAGGCCCTCAACCTCGGGCTGCAGGACGCCTTCAACCTCGGCTGGAAGCTGGGCGCCCGGATCGCCGGGCACGGCACGGACGCGCTGCTGGACACCTACCACGAGGAGCGGCACGCGGTCGGGCAGGGCGTCCAGAGCAACGTCAGGACCCAGGCGCTGCTGCTGCTCGGCGGCCCCGAGGTGGACGCGGTACGGGAGGTGTTCGCGGAGCTGAGCGCCAGTGAGAACGTACGGACGCACCTGGCGGGGCTGATCTCCGGGCTGTCGGTCCGCCACGAGGTGGGCGCCGCCGGGGACGCCTCCGGGGACGGCCGCGGGCTGACCGGCTCGCGCGTGCCGGCCTGGGAGGTCACCACCGCCGAGGGGAGCACCACCACGCTGGCGCTGCTGCGGCCGGGGCGGGGGCTGCTGCTCCTGCCGCCGGGCGACGAGGCGCGGCGGACGGAGCTCGCGCGGACGGCGGGGGCCTGGGGCGAGCGGGTCCGGGTCGTGCGGGCCGTGTCGGTGTCGGCGACCCCCGGCGGGGCGCCCGAGGGCGCGGTGCTCGTGCGGCCCGACGGGTACGTGGTCTGGGCCGACGGGCCGGGGGCGGGAGCGCTGGACGAGGCGCTCGCGCGGTGGTTCGGAGCCGGGGGCGCCCGAGCGGGGGCCGGGGAATCCGGTGCCCCCGCCGTCGCCGTCGCCGCCGTTCCCGTCGCGGAGCCGGCCGCCCGTACGGAGGCCGCGCCGGAGGTGCTCGCCGGGGTCCGGCGGGGCGTCGGCGGGGAACGGCTCACCGGGCGGACCGCGCTGGTCACCGGGTCGAGCCGGGGCATGGGCCGGGCGGCCGCGATCCGGCTCGCCCAGGAGGGCGCGCTGGTCGCCGTCCACTACCACCGGGACGAGGCGGCGGCGCGAGAGGTCGTCACCTCGGTGGAGAAGGACGGCGGGCGGGCCTTCGCGGTACGGGGGGAGCTGGGTGTCGACGGTGACGTGGACGGCCTGTTCGCCGTACTCGAGGAGGACCTGCGGGAGCGGACCGGCTCCACCGACCTGCACATCCTGGTGAACAACGCCGGGGTGATGGGCGGGGTCGGTGCGGACGAGATCACGCCGGAGCAGTTCGACCGGATCTTCGCGGTCAACGCGAAGGCGCCGTTCTTCCTGATCCAGCGGGCGTTGCGGAACATGCCGGACGGCGGGCGGATCATCAACATCTCGTCCGGGCTGACGCGGTTCGCCAACCCGGACGAGATCGCGTACGCGATGAGCAAGGGCGCGCTGGAGCAGCTCGCACTGCACTTCGCGAAGGCGCTCGGGCCGCGCCGGATCACCATCAACTCGGTCGCGCCGGGGATCACGCGCAACGGCAACCCGGTGTTCGACATCCCGGAGGTGGTGGAGCAGATGGCGGGGCTGTCGGCGTTCGGGCGGGTGGGTGAGCCGGAGGACGTCGCGGACGTGGTGGCGTTCCTGGCAACCGATGAGGCGCGGTGGATCACCGGGTCGTTCGTCGATGCCACTGGCGGCACGCTGCTGGGGTGACGTCTCCCCGCCCCGCCCTTCCTCCGTTCCCCGGGGCTCCGCCCCGGACCCCTGGGGGCTCCGCCCCCAGACCCTCCCCCAGCTACCGCTGGGAGGTGCCCCCAGCGCCTCAAACGCCGGCGGGGCTATTTCTGCCCCGCCGGTCCTCTGACTCCGTCGGCGTGTGTATCCCACGCCGCCACGCCGGCGGTGGGCGGGACCGCCCGGGGATCCCTCCCCGGGCGGTTCCGCCCCCTTTCTTCGAATGCGAGTGTGTACTTCCCGATGAGCATTGCCTCCGGCACGCGGGCCGGGGCCCGTTGGGCTCTGGTGGCCGTGCTTGCCGCGAACATGTTGGTGGACGCCCTGGAGGTGTCCGCGACCCTGGTGGCGCTGCCCGCCGTCGGCAGTGGGCTGGGGGCTTCCGTCACCCGGGTGCAGTGGATCGTCACCGGGTTCGCCGCCGGGTTCGCCGGGGCTGTGCTGCTCGGCGGGCGGCTGGTGGAGTGGTTCGGGCGGCGGCGGGTCTTCCTCGTCGCGCTGCTCGTGTTCGCCGCCGCCTCCATGGGGGGTCCCCTGGCCGACCGGCTGGACCTGCTCGTCGCCACCCGGGTGGTGAAAGGTTTCTGCGTCGCGCTGACCGCGCCCACCGGGCTCGCCATCATCGTGGCCTCCGTCCCCGAGGGCGGGGCGCGGCGGCGGGCCGTGTCGGTGTACACGCTGTTCGGCGCCGCCGGGTTCTGTTCCGGGCTGCTGCTGTCCGGGCTGCTCACCGGGGCGGCCGGCTGGCGGTGGACCCTGGCGTTCCCGGCGCCCCTCGCGCTGCTGCTGTTCGCCGTCGCGCTGCGGGTGGTCCCGCGGGAGCCGGCCGTGTCCGGCGGCGGGGCGCGGTGGCAGGCGGTGGTGGCCGGGGGCGCGCTCACCTCGGCCGTGCTGCTGCTGGTGGACGCCCTGGCCCGCCGGTGGTGGGGCGGGGTCCTCGCCGCCGCGGCGGCGGCGCTGGTCTTCGTACGGGCCGAACGGGCCTCCCCGCGGCCCCTCGTGCACGCCGTGCTGCTGCGCCACGGGCCGCTCGTGCGCTCCGCGCTGGGGGCGGCCGCGCTCAACGGCTCCTACGTGGGCTTCCTGCTGGTGGCCGCGCTCGATCTGCGACGCGGCGGCTGGAGCGCGTGGGAGACGGCCCTCGGGTTCCTGCCCGCCGGCGCGCCCCTGGCGCTGACCGCCCTGCACTCGGGGCGGATCGCCGCCCGGCTGGGGCCGGCGCGGGCCGTGGCCGCCGGGGCGCTCTCGGCCCCGGCCGGATACGCGCTCTACCCGCGCTCAGGCGCGGGCGGTGTGACGTATGTCGAACTGTTGCCCTCCCTGTCCCTCGTCGGACTCGCCTTCGTGCTCGCTTTCACGGCGCTGCACCTCCAGGCGACCGGCTCCCTCCCCTCCGGTCTCCAGGCGGCGGCCGGCGGGCTCTACCAGACCTGCGTGCAGCTCGGCGCGGCGCTCACCCCGGCGCTGGCGTCCGCGCTGTACGCGGCCTCCGGCCGGAGCGCGGCGCTCTGGCTGGTCACCGCCGTCGGCCTGGCCGGCGCGGGCGTCGCCCTCGCCGGACTCGCACACCCTTCGACCGACCCGTCCTGAGAAACCGCCGGAGCTCCCTCTCCCTCCCGCGGTGCCCACCTCGACCAGGAAAGCATCATGACCACACTTCACATGTCACAGACATACGAGACAGACAACGGCCTGGTCCACATGACCCGGCCCGACATGGCGGTCCTGGCCACCGCCGGACTGCGCGAGCGCACGCGGATCCTGGAGCAGTACGTGCGCGAGGAGCTCGGGCGCATCCTCGGCATCGAGCCGCACCTCGTCGACACCACCGGCCGCCCCATGGGCTGCCTCGGCATCGGCTCGATCTCCGGCATCGAACTCCAGTACCGCATGGAGGCCACCCTCGGCGTCGACGTGAACCTCCAGCGGCTGCTGCTCGCCAACAGCGCCCAGGAGCTCATCGACTGCCTCGCCGGTCAGCTCGGCCCCGAGGCCCACCTGCACGGGGCAGCGGTGCCGGCATGACGACTACGACTCTGCTGCCGGCCGCCCGCCCGGTGGTGAACCACCAGGGCCTGGACCGGCCCGACTTCACCCTCTCCGCCGACCGGGTCGACCTCTGGCTGATCCGCCGCCCGACCGGGCCGGACGCCGACGCCCTCGCGGTGGGTGAACTCGACGCGGAGGAGCGCAAGCGCGCCGACGCCTTCATCCGCCGCTCGGACGGCATGCTCTACGCCGCCGCGCACGTCGCGGTGCGCCGGCTGCTCGGACGTTACACGGCCACTCTGCCCCAGGACGTCCGCTTCATGCGCGAGCCCTGCCCCGGCTGCGGCGAAGCGCACGGCCGCCCGGCGCTGTCGCCCCCGCCGCCGCCGCTGCACTACTCGCTCTCGCACAGCGGGGGAGTGGCCATGGTCGGCGTCGGGACGGTTCCGCTCGGCGTTGACGTGGAGAAACTCCCGGGCGCCGAGACCGTGGACATCTGCTCCAAGGCGCTGCACCCCGACGAGCAGATCGAGATAGCCGAAGCCGGGTCCGTGGAAGCCCGCCGGCACCTCTTCGGGCAGATCTGGACCCGCAAGGAAGCGTTTCTCAAGGGGCTTGGGACAGGGTTGAGCCGCTCACCCGCCGAGGACTACCTGGGCACCGATCTGGACCGGCACCCCGAGGGCTGGACCATGGTCGGCGTTCCCGCGGACACCACCCACGCCGCCGCGGTGGCGGTCAAGGGGCAGGCCCCGAGGGTCGTCAACGTCAGGTGGGTGCCCGACACCTGGCTGGCCGCAGGCAACACCGTGTGCGGCGCAGCCGCCCCCGGACCGAGCGACACGGTCCTCGCCAGTTGAACCGCAAGTAAGGACGTGACCGGATGACCCGTACCGCCTTCCTCTTCCCGGGCCAGGGCTCCGAATGCGCCGGCATGGGCAAGGAGCTGCTCGCCCTGCGGCCGGACCTCGCCGACACCTACTACCGCACGGCCGACGACCTCCTCGGCATCCCGCTGTCCCGGCTGTGCGTCGACGGGTCCCCCCGGGACCTGGAGGACCCGACGGTGGCGCAGCCGGCCGCCTTCCTGACCAGCATGGCCGTACTGGAGGTGCTGCGCGGCCGGGGCCTGGAGCCGGACGCGGTGGCCGGCCACAGCCTGGGCGAGTACGCGGCGCTGGTGGCCGCGGGCGCCCTGGAGTGGACCGAGGCGCTGTGGCTGGTGCGGCTGCGCAGCGAACTGGTGGCGACCGTCGGGGACCGGGTCGGCAGCGCCACGGCCGCGGTCATCGGCCTGAGCCGCCCGGACCTGACGCGCCTGTGCGCCGAGACCCGGGCGGCCACCGGCCAGGTGGTCGAGGTGGCCGGGGACAACGAGCCCCGGCAGACCGTGGTGTCCGGGCAGGCCGAGGCGGTGGCCCGGGTGGCGGAGGCGGCCCGGGCGGCCGGGGCGCGGGTGGAATGGCTGCGGACCGGCGGCCCGTTCCACTCCAGCCTGCTCGGCGAGGCCGAGGCGGAGTTCACCGAGACGCTGATCGCGACCGAGTTCCGCGACCCGGCCGTGCCGCTGGTCTCCGGCGTCACCGGCGGGTGGGTGACGACGGCCGCCGAGGCCGTGGTCGCCCTGCGCTGCCAGCTCACCACCCCGGTGCGCTGGACCGGGGCGGTGGAGACGCTCGCCGCCTCGGGCGCGGACCGGTTCGTGGAGGTGGGCCCCGGCCGGGTGCTCGGCGGGCTGGTCCGCCGCATCCTGCCGGGGGCCCGGGTCCACAGCACCCACACGCCCGAGGGGCTGGCGCGGGTCGTGGACGAGCTGAGCGCGACCACGGTCTGACCGGGCCGCCCCGCCCCCGCGCACCCGCACGCACGTCAGACCCGCCGCGCCGACGGCCGGCGGGAGGTCACGAGACGAGGAGCAGTCCATGGACACGCATCCGGAGGCCGGCCGCCTCATCCACGTGGTCAAGGGGCGGCCCGACGCCGAGGAACTGGCGGCGCTCACCGCCGTCGTCCTGGCCCGGGCGGCGGCGTACGAGGGCCAGCACGGCGGCACGGCCGGCTGCGGTCCCACCCTGGCGGGCTGGCGCTGCCCACAGCAGCCCAGGGCCTTCCACGGCGCGCGCACCTGGCGGGAGAACCCCGCCGGCACGCGCCCGGTCTGATCCGGGCCGGGAACCGGCCGCGCCACCCGCGCGGCCCCGTCCCGGTCCCCGGGTCCGGCAGGGCACCACCCGGGGCCGTACCGCCCCGCGGCCCCCCGTGGACGCCCGACCACATCGCCGACCCGGTCAAGGAGTTCGCGGGCGGACGCTCCAGACCGCGGTATCCCGTGAGTCCGCCCACAGGAGAGGGCCATGCCATCGACCTACGACGACATCGCGGAGCTGCGCGACCAGATACGGATCCTGCGCGACCGCGCCGAACTGCGGGAGCTGTTCGACCGCTACGTCACCGCCCTGGACACCTTCGACGGGACCGGTCCGGACGAGGCCCGGTTCGCCACGCTGTTCACCGAGGGCGCCACCTTCGCCTTCCCGATCGGCGTGTGCACGGGCGTCGAGGCCTTCGCCGCCCTCCAGCGCGAGGCGCGGGGGCGGTGGGCGCGCACCCACCACGTGAGCGCCAACCACTCCATCACCCTCGACGGGGACCGGGCCGTCGTCCGGGCCCAGCAGGTGACCACCCACGTCCACCACGCCGGCGCGGGGCCGGCCGCCCACTTCGACGTGGGCGGGCACACCGAGGCCCGGGCCGTGCGCACCGCGGACGGCTGGCGGCTGAGCCACGTCTCGTTCCGCGTGGTGTGGGACTCCGGCGTCCGGCTGCCCGAGCTCGCGGGCGTGCGCCTGTGAGCTGCGGATGAGCGCCGTACGGCCCGTCGTCCTCGACGCTGACGGGATCCCGCTGTCCGGGCTGCTCGCCCTGCCCGCGGACCCCGTGCCGCGGGCCGTGGTGGTGGCCCTGCACGGGGCGGGGATGCGGGCGGGCTACTTCGACAGCCGGGTGCGGCCCGGGTTCTCCCTGCTGGAGCTCGGCGCCTCGCTGGGCTTCGCCGTGCTCGCCCTGGACCGGCCCGGCTACGGGGCCTCCGCGGAACTCCTGCCCCGGGGCCTGGACCTCGCCGGGCAGACCGCGGCCCTGCTCGCCGCCCTCGACGGGTACGCCCGCGGGCACGAGCTGGGCGCGGGCTTCTTCCTCGTGGCGCACTCGAACGGCGGCCGACTCGCGCTGTCCGCGGCGGCCGCCGCCCGGGGCCGCAGCGCCCCGCTGGGGGTGGACCTGTGCGGCGTCGGACGCCATTTCGCCGTGGACCCCGGGCAGTTGCCCGGGACGGACTTCCCCGGGCAGTGGCGCAGGCACTGGGGCGCGCTGCGCTTCTACCCGCCGGAGGCCTTCCGGGCCTGCACCGACCTGGTGTGTCCGGTTCCCGCCGAGGAGGCCCGCGAGACCCCGCTGTGGCCGCGGATGTACCCCGCCGTGGCGGCCGGTGTACGGGCTCCGGTGCGCTTCACCTTCGCCGAGCAGGAGCTGTGGTGGAGGAGCGACAGCGCGGCGGTGGAGGAACTGCTGAGTCCGCTGATCGGGGCCTCTACAGAAGTGGTCATCCAGCCCCATGCTGGACACAACACCAGTCTGGGTTGGGCCTCCCGCTCGTACCACCTGCGGGTCATGGCCTTCCTGGAGGAGTGCCTGCTCGCCCGCGAGCCGGGGGCCGGGCGGCTTCCGGTCCCAACTGACCGGGAAATGAAGAAGGTTGACCGGAATCTGACATAGATCCCGTTGACCAACAGATGGGCACCAACGAGGCTTTTCGTGAGCATCCCGTGACGTGTACCGAAGTCCGTCATACCGGGACACGTCCACTCGGCCTCTCGCAATTCTGTTTGATTCATCAAACTGTTTGATTCATCAGATCATTCCGCAAAGGAACACACATGAGTGACGTGAAGGACCTGGTGCAGGTCGCCGGCATCATCGACGCCGAGGAGGCCAAGCTGCTGGCCGAGGAGGGCGTCGACTGGTTCGGCTTCCCGCTCCGCCTCCCGTCGGGCAAGGACGACATCTCCGAGGCCGAGGCCACGGAGATCATCGCCGGCCTGACGGCTCCCCAGGAGGGCGTCCTCATCAGCTACATGGTGGACGCCGACGAGATCAGCGAGTTCACCACCCAGCTCGGCGTCAAGGCCGTCCAGCTGCACGGCGACGTCACGCCGGAGGAGCTGCGCAAGCTCAAGGACATCCGCCCCGACCTCTACGTGCTCAAGAGCCTGGTCGTGAAGGAGGACAACGCCGAGGAGCTGCTCCAGTTCGTCGACGAGGTCGCCGAGTTCGTGGACATGTTCATCACGGACACCTTCAACCCGGCCACCGGTGCCAAGGGCGCCACCGGCCTCACCCACGACTGGAACGTCAGCGCCGAGCTCGTGCGCCGTTCCCCCAAGCCGCTCATGATGGCCGGCGGCCTGAGCCCGGAGAACGTCGCCGACGCCATCCGCTTCGTCAAGCCCGCCGCCGTCGACGCGCACAGCCTCCTCGAGGGCGACGACCGCCGCAAGGACCGCGCCAAGGTCGCGAAGTTCGTGGCCGAGTCGCGCAAGGCCTTCGCCGAGATCGCCAACGCCTGATCTCGGCACCCGACCCACACGGTTGCGGTTCCCGGGGCCCACACGGCCCCGGGCCCGGCCGCAGCACGTCTCCACGACCGACGAGAAGCAGGTTTCTCATGGCGACCGGCCACCACAATGTCCACCCGCTGCCGCAGACCAACCAGCTCCGCGCCATGCACACGATCATCCGTGACCGCAGAGCCTCCCGCGCGGACTTCGTGTTCTACTCCCGGCGCATCATCCGCCTCCTGCTCGAATCGGCGCTCAACCAGCTGCCGTTCGACCAGCACGAAGCCATCACGCCGGTCGGAGAGACGTACGAGGGCCTGAGACTCGGCCCCCAGCTGTGCGCCGTGCCCGTGGTCCGGGCCGGCGACTCGATGCTCGACGAGCTCCGCCAGGTGATCCCCGACATCACCGTCGGCAAGCTGCTCATCCAGCGGGACAAGACCACCAAGCTCCCGCACCTGTTCTACAAGAACTTCCCCGAGGACATCGCCGACCGGCACGTCCTGCTCCTGGAGCCGATGCTCGCCACCGGCGGCAGCGCCAAGGCGGCCATCGAGGTCCTCCTCGACGCCGGCGTGAAGGAAGGGAACATCATCTTCGTGAACTTCCTCGCCTCGCCCGAGGGCATCGAGGCCGTCCACGCCGCGTACCCGCTCGTCAAGATCGTCACGTCCTCGATCGAGCAGCGCCTCAACGAGAACGCGTTCATGATCCCGGGCATCGGCGACTTCGGTGACCGCTACTTCGGAACGACCGACTCGGCAGTCGCCTGATGAAGAGCAGCCGTACCGTTGTCGACTCCGCGCTGACGGCACTCGCGCCGGCGATCTGGGGTTCCACGTACCTGGTCACCACGGAGCTGCTGCCGGAGGGCCGGCCGCTGCTGGCCTCCCTGCTCCGTGCCCTGCCCGCCGGCCTGATCCTCGTGATCATCGGCCGGCAGCTGCCCAAGGGCATCTGGTGGTGGCGCGCCCTGGTACTCGGCGTGCTGAACATCGGCGCCTTCTTCTACCTGCTCTTCGTGGCCGCCTACCACCTGCCGGGCGGCGTCGCGGCGCTGGTGATGTCCATCCAGCCGATGATCGTGCTCCTGCTCGGGGCCGCCCTGCTGAAGGACAAGATCAAGCCGATCCACCTGATCTCCTGCGCCCTCGGCGCGGCCGGCGTGGCCCTGCTGGTCCTCCAGCCGAACGCCGGGCTCAACGCCACCGGTGTCATCGCGGGTCTGCTGGGCGCGCTCAGCATGGCCTCCGGCATCGTGCTGACCAAGCGCTGGGGCCGTCCCGAAGGCGTGGGCCTGCTGCCCTTCACCGGCTGGCAGCTCACCGTCGGCGGCCTGGTCCTCCTCCCGATCGCACTGATCGGCGAGGGCCTGCCGAGCGAGATCACCGGCAAGAACCTGCTGGGCTTCGCCTACCTCGGCATCATCGGCGCCCTGTTCGCCTACGCGATCTGGTTCCGCGGTGTGGCCCGGCTGCCCGCGCTGGCGGTCTCGTTCCTGAGCTTCGCCTCGCCGCTGGCGGCCACGCTGCTCGGCTACTTCGTCCTCGACCAGTCGCTCTCCCCGATCCAGCTCCTCGGAGCGGCGACCGTGGTCGCGTCCGTGGTCCTGGCCCAGCCGCGCAAGGGCAAGCCCAAGCCCGAAGCGGCCCCGGTCCCACAAACCTCGCGGGAGTCCGTCCAGGCGTAAGCCGCGGACGACGCCCGCCCGAGACTCCCCGCCCGCCCCCGCCCCCGAGGCGGGCGGGGAGCGGTGGTGGCACACCGCGGCCTCCCCCGTCCGCGGTGTGCCACCAACCCCCCTGCACGAACGACTCGTGAGAGGACCCCAACGGTGCCCCACATCCACATCCGGCACTACCCCAGGGACTTCACGGCCGAGCAGCTCCGGGCGATCGACGAGGCGGTCACCGCCGCCGTGACGAAGACCTTCGCCACCGGCGAGGACACCGTCTCGATCTCCGTGGAGCCCGTCAGCCCGGAGGACTGGGAGGCGCAGGTCCTCTCCGAGATAGCGGCCCGCCCGGATCTGCTGGTCAAGCGACCCGGCTACCTGAACGAGAGTTGAGAGAGACCCGATGAGCGCAAGCAGCGGCATCCCCGTCGTCTACACCGAGGAAGTCCGCGAGGCCCTCCACGAGGGCAAGGCCGTCGTCGCCCTCGAGAGCAACGTCATCACCCACGGCCTGCCCTACCCGGACAACGCGGCCACCGCCCGCAAGGTGGAGGACGCGGTACGGGCCGGCGGCGCCGTCCCGGCGACCATCTGCATCGAGGCCGGCGAGATCCGCGTCGGCATGTCGGACGCCGACATCGAGCGCTTCGCCTCCCTGCCGGACATCCCCAAGGTGTCCAGCCGGGACCTGCCGGTCATCCTGGCGCAGGGCGGCCTGGGCGCCACCACGGTGGCCTCCTCCGTCGTGGCGGCCGAGCTCGCGGGGATCCCCTTCTTCTCCTCCGCCGGCATCGGGGGCGTGCACCGCGGCGCCCAGGAGACCTGGGACGTCTCGTCGGACCTGATCCAGTTCACCCGGTCCAAGGTCGCCGTGGTCTGCGCCGGCGCCAAGATGATCCTCGACCTCGGACTGACCCTGGAGTACCTGGAGACGCAGTGCGTCCCCGTCGTCGCCTACCGCTCGGACGACTTCCCCGCGTTCTACTGCCGTACGAGCGGCCACAAGGCGCCCCACCGCCTTGACGACGAACAGGTCATCGCCCGCGCCGTCGAGGCGCACTGGGCGCTCGGCAACAACAGCTCCTTCCTGATCACCACCCCGGTCCGGGAGGAGGACGCCATCGACTCCACCGAGGTGGACACGGCCATCCGCGCCGCGGTCGCCGAGGCCACCCGCGACGGAGTCTCCGGCCAGGCCATCACCAAGTACCTGATGCGCGCCGTCGATGCCGCCACCGACGGCCGCAGCGCCAAGGCCAACATGGCCGTCCTCGCCTCCTGCGCCGAGGCGGCGGGCCGGCTGGCCGTGGCGCACGCCGCGCACCTCGCCGAGCGCGCGGGGCGCTGACCCGCCCCTTCGAACCACCACCGCACCACGCGTTGAACTCAGTCTGGAGAGACACACACATGTCCGAGAAGCTGCTGGCGCCGGTCACCCTGGGGAAGCTGGCCCTCCGCAACCGGGTCGTCATGGCGCCCATGTCCCGCAACCGGGCCACCGCCGAGGGCCTGGCCACCGAACTGATGGCCACCTACTACGGCCAGCGCGCGGGCGCCGGTCTGATCATCACCGAGGGCATCCAGCCCTCGGTCACCGGTCAGGGCTTCGGCAACAGCCCGGGCCTGCACACCCAGGAGCAGGCCGAGTCCTGGAAGCCGGTCACCGAGGCCGTGCACGCGAACGGCGGTCTGATCGTCGCGCAGCTCATGCACTGCGGCCGCATCGGCCACCCCTCGCTCTACCCGAGCGGCCACCAGTCCGTCGCCCCGTCCGCCGTCACCGCGGCCGGCCAGGCCTACGGCCCCCAGGGCCCGCTGGACTACCCCGAGCCGCGCGCCCTGACGGTCGAGGAGATCGCCGAGGTCGTCAAGGAGCACGCGGACGCCGCCGAGCTCGCCATCGAGGCCGGCTTCGACGGCGTGGAGATCCACGCGGGCAACGGCTTCCTGCTCCACCAGTTCCTCTCGGAGAACACCAACCTGCGCACCGACCAGTACGGTGGCTCCGTCGAGAACCGCATCCGCTTCGCGATCGAGGTGATCGAGGCGGTCTCCGAGCGCATCGGCGCCGACCGCGTCGGCGTGCGCATCTCCCCGTCGAACCCGTACAACGACATCGTCGAGGGCGACACGCACGCCATCTACGAGGCGCTCGTCGCGGCCCTGCCGCCCATCGCCTTCCTGCACATCCTCGAGGGCGCCAACCGCGACCACATCGCGGCCCTGCGCGCCCAGTGGACCGGCACCATCGTGCTGTGCCCGCACCCGGAGAACGGTGTCGCGGTCAGCGCCGAGATCGCCGAGGCGGCGCTCGAGGCCGGCGTCGCGTGCGCCGTCGCCTTCGGCTCCTCCTTCATCGCCAACCCGGACCTGCCGGAGCGCATCCGCACCGGCGCCGCGCTGGCCGAGGCGGACCAGAGCAAGTTCTACGGCGGTGACCACACCGGTTACACCGACTACCCGACGCTCGACGGCACCGCCGCGTGAGCGACTCCGGGAAGATGCTGCTCTTCTCGGGGCGCGCGCACCCCGAGCTGGCCCAGGCCATCGCGGCGGAGCTGGGCACGGAGCTGGTCGAGACGAAGGCGATCGACTTCGCCAACGGCGAGATCTACATCCGGTACCACGCCTCCGTGCGCGGTGCGGACTGCTTCGTGGTCCAGAGCCACACGGCCCCCATCAACAAGTCGATCATGGAACAGCTCATCATGATCGACGCGCTGAAGCGGGCCTCCGCGCGGAGCGTCACCGTCATCCTGCCCTTCTACGGATACGCGCGACAGGACCGCAAGCACAGCGGCCGGGAACCCATCTCGGCCCGTCTGGTGGCGGACCTGCTCAAGACCGCCGGCGCCGACCGGATCCTGACGATCGACCTGCACGCCGACCAGATCCAGGGATTCTTCGACGGCCCGGTGGACCACCTGTTCGCCATGCCGGTCCTCGCGGACTACATCGGCTCCAAGGTGGACCGCGAGGCCCTCACCGTGGTCTCGCCCGACGCCGGCCGCGTGCGCGTGGCCGACGGCTGGTGCGACCGCCTCGGCGCTCCGCTGGCCATCGTCCACAAGCGGCGCGACAAGGACGTGGCCCACCAGGTCACGGCCCACGAGGTGGTCGGCGACGTGCACGACCGGGTCTGCGTCCTGGTCGACGACATGATCGACACCGGCGGCACGATCTGTGCCGCCGCCGACGCCCTCTTCGCCCAGGGGGCGAGGGACGTCATCGTGGCGGCCACGCACGGGGTGCTCTCGGGCCCCGCGGCGGACCGCCTGAAGAACTCGCGGGTGAGCGAGTTCGTGTTCACGGACACCCTGCCGGTGCCCGGGGCCCTCGGACTGGACAAGGTCACCGTCCTGTCCATCGCCCCGCTCATCGCGGGCGCCTCGCGGGCCGTGTTCGAGAACGGATCAGTAACCCGGCTCCTGCAGAGCCGGTGATCGCCCGGGCGGACGGGCCCGATGGGGGCCCGTCCGTCCGAAGGGGGAGGCGGCCGCACGCACCGCGCCGTTCCGGTCTTTCCGGGTGGTGAGGCTTTGCCCTTGCGCCCCTCAGTTCTTCGGTACCTCCCGGCCGGGCTGCAGCCCGGCCAACCGACGCCCCACCGCGTTCGAAGCGGCGTCCGCCCCGTGCGGACGCCACCCCCCACGCTTCGCGGTGCGGCGCCGTCCGCCGGGCCCGTTCCACACCGGAGCCCGGCAGCCGGGGCGCTGACCGCGCCCGTGCTCCACAACGGAACGTTAGGAAGCGGGAAATGACTCTTCAGGAGACCAGCGTGCTCGAGCCCACCCTCCAGGGGACCAACACCCTGCCCGGCCTGCTCGCCCAGCGTGTGGCGGAGCACCCCGACGCGATCGCGGTCGCCTACCGGGACGACAAGCTCACCTTCCGGGAGCTCGCGTCCAGAAGCTCGGCCCTGGCCGACTACCTGGAGCACCTCGGTGTCTCCGCGGACGACTGCGTGGGCCTGTTCGTCGAGCCGTCGATCGACCTCATGGTCGGCGCGTGGGGCATCCTCGGTGCCGGCGCCGCCTACCTGCCGCTGTCCCCGGAGTACCCCGAGGACCGGCTCCGCTACATGATCGAGAACAGCCAGGCGAAGATCATCCTGGCGCAGCAGCGCCTGGTGTCGCGCCTGCGCGAGCTCGCCCCGCAGGACGTCACCATCGTGACCCTGCGCGAGTCCGAGGCCTTCGTCCGCCCCGAGGGCACCGAGGCCCCGGCCCGCGACGGCGCCCGCCCGGACACCCTCGCCTACGTCATCTACACCTCCGGCAGCACGGGCAAGCCGAAGGGTGTGATGATCGAGCACCGCAGCATCGTCAACCAGCTCGGCTGGCTGCGCGAGACCTACGCGATCGACCGCAGCAAGGTCATCCTGCAGAAGACCCCGATGAGCTTCGACGCCGCCCAGTGGGAGATCCTCTCCCCGGCCAACGGCGCCACCGTCGTCATGGGCGCACCCGGCGTCTACGCCGACCCCGAGGGCCTCATCGAGACCATCGTCAAGCACAACGTGACCACCCTCCAGTGCGTCCCGACGCTGCTCCAGGGTCTGATCGACACCGAGCGGTTCCCCGAGTGCGTTTCGCTCCAGCAGATCTTCAGCGGTGGCGAGGCCCTCTCGCGCCTGCTCGCGATCCAGACCACGCAGGAGATGCCCGGCCGGGCGCTCATCAACGTCTACGGCCCGACCGAGACGACCATCAACTCGTCCTCGTTCCCCGTGGACCCGGCCGACCTGGACGAGGGACCGCAGTCCATCTCCATCGGCTCCCCGGTGCACGGCACCACCTACCACATCCTGGACAAGGAGACCCTCAAGCCGGTCGGCGTGGGGGAGATAGGCGAGCTGTACATCGGCGGCATCCAGCTGGCCCGCGGCTACCTGCACCGCGAGGACCTCACCGCCGAGCGCTTCCTGGAGATCGAGATCGAGGAGGGCGCCGAGCCCGTCCGCCTGTACAAGACGGGCGACCTCGGCCAGTGGAACGCCGACGGCACGGTGCAGTTCGCCGGCCGCGCCGACAACCAGGTCAAGCTGCGCGGCTACCGCGTCGAGCTGGACGAGATCTCCCTGGCGATCGAGAACCACGACTGGGTCCGCAACGCCGCCGTCATCGTCAAGAACGACGGCCGCACCGGCTTCCAGAACCTGATCGCCTGCATCGAGCTCAGCGAGAAGGAAGCCGCCCTGATGGACCAGGGCAACCACGGCTCCCACCACGCGTCGAAGAAGAGCAAGCTCCAGGTCAAGGCGCAGCTGTCCAACCCGGGCCTGCGCGACGACGCCGAGCTGGCCGCCCGCCCGGCCTTCGACCTCGAGGGCTCCGAGCCCACCCCCGAGCAGCGCGCCCGCGTCTTCGCCCGCAAGACGTACCGCTTCTACGAGGGCGGCCCCGTCACCCAGGCCGACCTCCTCGGCCTGCTCGGCGCCACGGTCACCGCCGGCTACTCGCGCAAGGCGGCCGACCTGGCTCCCGCCGAACTCGGCCAGATCCTGCGCTGGTTCGGCCAGTACATCAGCGAGGAGCGGCTGCTGCCGAAGTACGGCTACGCCTCCCCGGGCGCGCTGTACGCGACGCAGATGTACTTCGAGCTGGAGGGCGTCGGCGGTCTCAAGCCGGGCTACTACTACTACCAGCCGGTCCGCCACCAGCTCGTGCTGATCAGCGAGCGCGAGGCCACCGGCAAGGCCACGGCGCAGATCCACTTCATCGGCAAGAAGAGCGGCATCGAGCCGGTCTACAAGAACAACATCGTCGAGGTCCTCGAGATCGAGACCGGCCACATGGTCGGCCTCTTCGAGCAGATCCTGCCGGCCTACGGCCTGGACATCCACGACCGCGCCTACGAGCCGGCGGTCAAGGACCTGCTCGACGTCGCCGAGGAGGACTACTACCTGGGCACCTTCGAGCTGGTCCCGCACGCGGGCCCGCGCGAGGACCACGCCGAGGTCTACGTCCAGACCCACGGCAACAAGATCGCCGGCCTGCCCGAGGGCCAGTACCGCTACGAGAACGGCGAGCTGACCCGCTTCTCGGACGACATCGTCCTCAAGAAGCACGTCATCGCGATCAACCAGTCGGTGTACCAGGCCGCCAGCTTCGGCATCAGCGTCTACAGCCGCGCCGAGGAGGAGTGGCTGAAGTACGTCACCCTGGGCAAGAAGCTCCAGCACCTGATGATGAACGGGCTGAACCTGGGCTTCATGTCCTCCGGCTACAGCTCCAAGACGGGCAACCCGCTGCCGGCCTCGCGCCGCATGGACGCCGTCCTCGCCCAGAACGGCGTGGAGGGCGGCCCGATGTACTTCTTCGTCGGCGGCCGCATCAGCGACGAGCAGGTCGAGCACGAGGGCATGCGCGAGGACAGCGTCCACATGCGCGGTCCGGCCGAGCTCATCCGCGACGACCTCGTCAGCTTCCTGCCGGACTACATGATCCCCAACCGGGTCGTGGTCTTCGAGCGGCTGCCGCTGTCCGCCAACGGCAAGATCGACGTCAAGGCGCTCGACGCCTCCGACCAGGTCAACGCCGAGCTCGTGGAGCGCCCGTTCGTCGCCCCGCGCACGGAGACGGAGAAGGAGATCGCGGGCGTCTGGGAGAAGGCCCTGCGCCGCGAGAACGCCTCCGTTCAGGACGACTTCTTCGAGTCGGGCGGCAACTCGCTGATCGCCGTCGGCCTGGTGCGCGAGCTCAACTCCCGCCTGGGCGTCTCCCTGCCGCTGCAGAGCGTCCTGGAGTCCCCGACCATCGAGAAGCTGGCCCGCCGCCTGGAGCGCGAGGTCGCGCAGGAGTCCTCGCGCTTCGTCCGCCTGCACGCGGAGACCGGCAAGGCGCGGCCCGTGATCTGCTGGCCGGGTCTGGGCGGCTACCCGATGAACCTGCGCAGCCTGGCCGGCGAGATCGGCCTCGGCCGCTCGTTCTACGGTGTCCAGTCCTTCGGCATCAACGAGGGCGAGACCCCGTACGAGACCATCACCGAGATGGCCAAGAAGGACATCGAGGCCCTCAAGGAGATCCAGCCGACCGGCCCCTACACCCTGTGGGGCTACTCCTTCGGCGCCCGCGTGGCCTTCGAGACGGCCTACCAGCTGGAGCAGGCCGGCGAGAAGGTGGACAACCTCTTCCTGATCGCCCCGGGCTCCCCGAAGGTGCGCGCCGAGAACGGCAAGGTGTGGGGCCGTGAGGCGTCCTTCGCCAACCGCGGCTACACCACGATCCTCTTCTCCGTCTTCACCGGCACGATTTCCGGTCCGGACCTGGACCGGTGCCTTGAGACGGTGACGGACGAGGCGTCCTTCGCCGAGTTCATCAGCGAACTCAAGGGGATCGACGTCGACCTCGCCCGCCGGATCATCTCGGTCGTGGGCCAGACCTACGAATTCGAGTACTCCTTCCACGAGCTGGCCGAGCGCACCCTCCAGGCGCCGATCAGCATCTTCAAGGCCGTGGGCGACGACTACTCGTTCCTGGAGAACAGCAGCGGCTACTCGGCCGAGCCGCCGACGGTCATCGACCTCGACGCCGACCACTACAGCCTGCTGCGCGAGGACATCGGCGAGCTGGTCAAGCACATCCGCTACCTGCTCGGCGAGTGAGTGCCTGAGTAAGGGAGAGCGGCCCGAATGAGGACGGCCGCCCCGCCGGATAATTCCGGCGGGGCGGCCGTCTTTCGTGTTTTCTGCTTCTGGGCGGTGGAGGAAAAACCGGCCAGTAGGTGGCTCAATTCTGACGCAGCTTGACCGCGTTCTGACATCGCCGCCGTTGACGTGCGCATTCCCCACACAAGACACTTCTATTGATTCCAGCCGTCCTGTTTTTTTGCTCTTCTCGCTGATGAGGAGTCATCTTCCATGCGCTTCAATCTCATCGGCCCCTTCGAGATCGTCACCGACGACGGCCGGACCTACCAGCCGGGCACGCCCAAGGTGTGCCAGACGCTCGCGCTGCTGCTCACCCGGCCCGGCGAGGTCGTCACGGCCGAGGCCCTCATCCGGGAGCTGTGGGGCGAGAACCCCCCGCGCAGCGCCGTCACGACGCTCCAGACGTACGTGTACCACGCGCGCCGGATGTTCACCCAGGAGCAGCTGGCGCCCGCCGGCCGCTGCCTGATCGTCACCGGCCCGTCCGGGTACGTGATGCGGGTCGAGGACTCCGAGGTCGACGTACGGATCTTCGAGCGGCTCGTCACCCGGGCCCGCTACGAACTGGCCGAGGAGGAGCCGCAGCGGGCGCTGCGCACGGTCGGCCAGGCGCTCGACCTGTGGCGCGGGCCCGCCCTGTCGAACTTCCCGGCCGGCGACGTGCTCGCCGGGCACATCGTGCACCTCGAAGAGCTGCGCATCAGGGCCTTCGAGACCCGGATCGAGGCCCAGGAGGCACTCGGCCGGCACCGCGAGTCCATACCGGAGCTGCGCAAGCTCATCAACGACTACCCGCTCAACGAGTGGTTCCACAGCCGCCTCATCTCCGCCCTCGGCGCCGCCGGGCGCCGCGCGGAGGCCCTCCAGGCCTACCAGAAGGTGCGCCGGCTGCTCGCCGAGGAACTGGGCCTGGAGCCCTCCGCGGAGCTCAGACACCTGCACGGCCGCCTCCTGAGCCCCTCCCGCGGCGACCGCCTCGCGGTAAGCGCGGCCGTCTGAGCCGCCAGGCCCGGCTACTTCCCGGGTCGTCCGAGCTGGTGGAGGGTCCAGCCAGCGGTGCGCCAGGGCTCGGGGTCGAGGGTGGTGCGGCAGTCGACGAGCAGGGGGGTGGCGGGGCGCGTGACGAGGGCCGCGGGGTCGGTCTGCTGGTAGTCGGACGATGACTTCATGGCCGAGTTCGGCCATCGCGGCCGCGTGCGGGATGCCGAGGTGTCCGCAGCCGATCACTGAAACGCGCATTCCTTGACTCTCACTTCGGGAGGGGCCTCGCGTGCGGGGCCGGGGAACAGCTCCCAGAGGCTAGCGCCGTTCCCCGGCCCGCTTGGCCGCCCACCGCCGGTCGGGGTCACGGACGTTGTCGCCTGACGCCGTGCCGGCTGCGCCGGGGCGTCGCGTTCGAGCGGGGCTCCAGGGGGGTCGGGGACGGTCGGGCTTTCGGCCGTGCACAGGAGGAAGCCGTATGTCCCGTCGTCTGTTCACCTCGGAGTCCGTGACCGAGGGCCACCCCGACAAGATCGCCGATCAGATCAGCGACACGATCCTCGACGCCCTGCTGCGCCAGGACCCGACCTCGCGCGTGGCTGTGGAGACGCTGATCACCACCGGTCTGGTGCACATCGCCGGGGAGGTGACGACGAAGGCGTACGCGCCGATCGCGCAGCTGGTGCGCGAGCGGATCCTGGAGATCGGCTACGACTCGTCCGAGAAGGGCTTCGATGGTGCGTCGTGCGGCGTGTCGGTGTCCATCGGCGCGCAGTCCCCGGACATCGCCCAGGGCGTGGACACGGCGTACGAGCGGCGGGTGGAGGGTGATGGCGATGCGCTCGACCGGTAGGGGGCGGGGGACCAGGGGCTGATGTTCGGCTTCGCGTGTGATGAGACGCCCGCGCTGATGCCGCTGCCGATCCACCTCGCGCACCGGCTCTCGCGGCGGCTGTCCGAGGTCCGCCGGAACGCGACCCTCCGCTATCTGCGTCCGGACGGAAAGACCCAGGTCACCGTCGAGTACGACGGGAACAGGCCGGTGCGGCTGGACACAGTGGTGGTCTCCACCCAGCACGCCACCGAGATCGACCTGGAGAACGCGCTGACCCCGGACGTCCGCGAGCATGTGGTCGAGCACGTCCTCGCGCAGCTCGCGGAGGACGGGATCAAGCTGGACACCGAGGGGTACCGGCTGCTGGTGAATCCGACGGGGCGCTTCGAGATCGGCGGTCCGATGGGTGACGCCGGGCTGACCGGCCGGAAGATCATCATTGATACCTATGGGGGCATGGCGCGGCACGGGGGCGGTGCCTTCTCGGGGAAGGACCCGTCCAAGGTGGACCGTTCGGCCGCTTATGCGATGCGGTGGGTCGCCAAGAACGTCGTCGCCGCCGGGCTGGCCGCGCGGTGCGAGGTGCAGGTGGCGTACGCGATCGGCAAGGCCGAGCCGGTCGGCCTGTTCGTGGAGACCTTCGGCACCGCCGAGGTCGAGGTGCGGAAGATCGAGGACGCGATCGGGGAGGTGTTCGATCTGCGTCCGGCCGCCATCATCCGTGATCTCGATCTGCTGCGGCCCATTTACGCGCAGACCGCGGCTTACGGGCACTTCGGCCGGGAGCTCCCCGACTTCACCTGGGAGCGCACCGACCGCATCGACGCCCTGCGCGAGGCGGTTGGGCTCTGACCCAGGTCACCAGAGGCGTGTCGCGGTGCGGACGAGGTCGGCGACGGCGCGGGACCTGCTGTGCGGTGGCCAGGCGATGACGGTCGTGACGGCCGGTGCGTCGGGCACCGGCACCGTCGCGTGGCCGTCGCGCAGGTGGGCCCGGAGGGACTCGGGCACGAGCGCACAGGCCCGTCCGAGCGCGATCAGCTGGAACAGCTGGGTGTGGTCGCGCACCTGCGGGCCGGGCCCGTCCGGATACCTCCCGTCCCGCCGGGGCCAGCGAGGCAGGGGCAGGTCCGTCAGCGCGGCGACCTCGGCCATCGACAGGTGGGGTCGGTGGGCCAGGGGGTGCCCCGCGGGCAGGACCACGACCTGCCGTTCGGTGTACAGGTCCTCGGTGTCGAGTCCGGCCGTGGTGTCGAAGGGCCGGTGGAGCAGGGCGACGTCGGCACGGCCGTCGCGCAGCAGCCCTTCCTGCTCGCCGGGCCCGCACAGCACCACCTCGACGGCGACCGCGCCGGGCTCGGCGGCGTAGGCGGCCAGCAGCTTCGACAACAGTTCGCCGGACGGTCCGGCCTTCGCGGCCAGCACCACACCGGGCAGTTCCGCAGCCGCGCGGCGGGTGCGGCGCTCGGCGGCTTCGACCGCGTCGAGCGCGGCCCGGGCCTCCCGCAGGAGCACCGACCCCGCCTCGGTCAGGGCGACCGCGCGAGCCGTGCGGTGCAGCAGCAGCACTCCGAGCCGCCGCTCCAGCTGCCGGATCGCCCGCGACAGCGGTGGTTGCGCCATGGCGAGCCGCTGCGCCGCCCGCCCGAAGTGCAATTCCTCCGCGACGGCGACGAAGTACCGCAGCTCCCGCGTCTCCACCGCGTCATCGTATCCGGCGCCACCAGGACCCATACCCGAGCGGTATCGCCGCCCACCCGGTCGGTCTTGGACGTCCCACCCGGGTCCGCAGCAGGCTTGACGACATGAGTGAACAGACGATCGCGCTGGTGACCGGTGCGAACAAAGGGATCGGGTACGAGATCGCGGCGCGCCTGGGCGCCCTCGGCTGGCGCGTCGGCGTGGGCGCGCGGGACCAGCGGCGCCGCGACACCGCGGTGGAGAAGCTGCGCGCGGCCGGCACGGACGCGTTCGGCGTCGCGCTCGACGTGACGGACGACGCGAGCGTGGCCGCCGCGGCCGAGCTGATCGCCGAGCGCGCCGGAGGGCTCGACGTCCTGGTCAACAACGCCGCCATCACCGGCGGGATGCCGCAGACGCCCACCACGGTCGATCCCGCGACCCTACGAGGCGTCGTGGAGACCAATGTGATCGGGGTCGTCCGCGTCACCAACGCGATGCTGCCGATGCTGCGCGGCTCGGCGTCGCCGCGGATCGTGAACATCTCCAGCAGCGTCGGCTCGTTCGTCCTGCAGACCACTCCCGGTGTCGACATGGGCCCGGTTCCGGTCGCGTACCTGGCGTCGAAGACCTTCCTCAACGCCGTCACCGTCCAGTACGCCAAGGAACTGGACGGCACGGGCATCCTGGTCAACGCCGGCTGTCCCGGCTTCACCGCCACCGACCTCAACGGCTTCCAGGGCGTCCGCACTCCCCACCAGGCCGCCGCGATCGCGCTGCGCCTCGCGACCCTGCCCGACGACGGGCCGACCGGCGGATTCTTCGACGACGGCGGAACGGTGCCCTGGTGACGTCAGCCCGGGTACGGGGCCGGCGGGAAGTCCGTCGTCGGGGCCAGGGGGGCCCAGTCCTCCCAGACGGACAGGCGTTCGCGCAGGGCCGTCGGGGCGCGGTCGGCCGCGGTGGTGCCGAGGAGGAGGCGGAGCGGGGGGTCCTCGGCCGCCACGAGGGTGAGGAGGGCCGCCCCGGCCCGGCGCGGGTCGCCCGGCTGGAGGTGGGCGAAGGCGCCCGACAGGCCGTGCCGGCGCTTGGCCAGCACGGCGTCGTACGCGGTCTTGGGCGTGGCCCGCACCAGGGAGCTCGCGCTCCAGTCGGTGCGGAACTCGCCGGCCTCGATCAGGGTGACCTTGATCCCGAAGCCGGCGACCTCCTGGGCCAGTGTCTCGCCCATCGCCTCCAGGGCCCATTTGCTGGCGCAGTACATGCCCAGGTTCGGGTACGTGGTCACGCCCGCGATGCTGGACATCTGGAGGAGGTGGCCCGAGCCCTGGCGCCGCATCAGCGGGAGGACGGCCTGGGTGGTCCACAGGGCGCCGAGGAAGTTCACGTCGAACTGGTCGCGGACCTGGCGTTCGGTGACCTCCTCCACCGCTCCGGCCAGCCCGTACCCCGCGTTGTTCAGCAGGACGTCGATCCGCCCGGCCCGCTCCCCGGCCTCGGCCACGGTCGCGAACACCGCCGCGCGGTCGGAGACGTCCAGGGTCATGGGGATGACCCGGGCGCCGAAGCGCTCGGCCAGGCCGTCGAGCGCCTCGACGCGGCGGGCCGTGGCGACGACGGTGTCCCCGGCTTCCAGGACGACCTCGGCGACGGCCCGTCCCAGGCCCCTGGAGGCGCCGGTGACGAACCAGACCCGGGGCGTCCCCTCCGTCATCGACGGGCCCGCTGCTCGGCGAAGGCCTTGGCGTGGTTGAGGGTGGCGGTGCTGTTGGTGCTGAGGGCGGTCCGGACGTACGCCTTGGCGTCCTCGACCGTCGCCTCGGGGCCCAGGATCCGGGCGATGTTCTCGGTGTTGATCGTCACCGTGTGCTGGGAGGAGGCCGACAGGCCGCCCTCGGCGTCCTCGGCGAACGTCCAGTAGCCGGTGTGCAGGCTCATCAGCGCGGGCAGGGTCGTCTGCTTGTAGGCGATCCGCTCGTTCGGGAACGTCACCCGGTAGGACTTGGTGGTGTGGACGGAGCCGTCCTTGGCCCGGGTGTCCATCTCCAGTTCCTGCAGGCCCGGGGTGTCCTCGGTCAGCCGGACGACCGCCACGTGCGGCAGCCGCTCGGGCCACAGGTCCGCCTCGTTGACGAAGTCGTAGACGTCCTTCGCGGAACCCTCGACGCGGACCGTGTCCTCGAAGGAGAACGTCAGGTCCTCGGTGGCGTGGGCGCGCTCGACGTTGGTCTTGAGCGCGGCCAGCTCCGAGCGCGAGTTGCGGTCGACCGCGCGGTCGATCCACTCCAGCTTCTGCGGGTCGTCGTCCTCGGCCCGGTAGTCGTGGAGCAGCCGCACCCGGGACTCGCCCTCGGAGAGGGGCTCGATGATCCAGGTGCCGCCCATCGCGGCGACCGGGGGTGCCGGCACCTCCTGGCGGAAGGTGATCGTCAGCTTCTCCGGGTCCAGGGTGCGGCGGGAGGTCCAGTTCTTGGCCTCGCCGTTGGCGGTGGCCCAGATCCGGATGCGCTCCTCGTTCCCGTCCTGCGGGATGTGGTCCACGTAGATGGTCGGGGGGAAGATCCGCGGCCAGTTCCGCACCTCGGCGATCAACCGGTACACGGCGGCGGCCGGGGCCGAGACCGTGATCTCGTGCTCCACTTCACGCAGGCCGGGCTGCGGCATGGTCTTGCTCCTCGGGTTCAGGGTCGTACGGGCGTGACGCGCGTACGGGCGTACGTGGTCGGGCGGGCGGGGCGGGTCGGGCGGGCTCAGAAGTTGCCGAGGCCGCCGCAGACGTTCAGGGCCTGCGAGGTGATGGACGCGGCGGTGTCGGAGGCCAGGTAGCCCACGAGCCCGGCGACCTCCTGCGGGGTGGAGTAGCGGCCGAGGGGGATCTTGGCCTGGAACTTCTCGAGCACGGCCTCCTCGGTGGTCTCGTACGCGGCCGCGTAGCCCTGGCGGACCCGCTCGGCCATCGGCGTCTCGACGTAGCCGGGGCAGACGGCGTTGACGGTGATGCCCGTCGGGGCCAGCTCGTTGCCCAGCGCCTTGGTGAAGCCGACCACGCCGTGCTTGGACGCCGAGTAGGGGGCGCCCAGGACCACGCCCTGCTTGCCGGCGGTGGAGGCGATGTTGATGATGCGGCCGCGGTTCTTCGCGCGCATGCCGCCGGTGTTCAGGACCTCGCGGGTGACCCGGAAGACGCTGTTGAGGTTGGTCTCGATGACGTCGTACCAGAGCTCGTCGGCGATGTCGGCGGTGACGCCGCCGCCCGAGCGGCCGGCGTTGTTGACCACCACGTCGATGGTGCCGAACCGTTCCACGGCCGCCTCGACCCAGGCCTTGACGCCCTCGCCGCTGCGCACGTCCACGCTCGCGCCGTCGACCTCCAGCCCCTCGGCGGTGAGCTCCTTGACGGTACGGGCCACGTTGTCGGCGTCGCGGGCGCCGATGAACACCCGGTGCCCCTGCGCGGCCAGGGTGCGGGCCGCTTCTAGGCCGATACCGCTGGTCGCTCCGGTGACGACGGCGACGCGCTTGGTCTGGTCCTGAACCTGGGCCTGGTCGGGCATGAGAACTCCTCGGTGAATCGACAGGTGGCGCACGCGGAGGATCCGTCACCGCGATGGAGCGGTACTCGAAGGCGTCTCGGCCGCCCCGTCGCGACCGGGGGGACCACCGGTCCTCCATCGTTCGTCGAGCGCCGGTCGACAAGATCGGGGAGACCCCCGCACGTGAGAGGCGACCATGATCAACTTGTTTCAGCCCCAGGTCGGGGCGGAGGAACTCGACGCGGTCGCCGGGGTGTTCCACGACCGCAGGCTCGGCAGCGGACGGCGCACCGAGGCCTTCGAGACGGCCTTCGCCGAGCACCTGGGCATCGAGCCCGGCCACGTCGTGTTCACCAGCTCCGGCACGACCGCCCTGCACCTGGCCGTCGAGACCCTCGACCTCCAGGAGGGCGACGAGGTCGTGCTGCCCTCCCTCGGCCTGCCCGCCACCGCCGAGGCCGTGGCCGCGCGCGGCGGCCGCCCCGTCTTCTGCGACGTCGACCGGCGCACCCTCAACCCGTCCCTGGAGGACGTCGAGGCCGCCCTCACCGACCGCACCCGCGCGGTCCTCTTCCTCCACTACGGCGGACGCGCCGGCGACATCGTCCGCATCGCCGCGCGCTGCCGGGAACGGGGCCTGGCCCTGATCGAGGACGGCGCCTGCTCCGTCGCCTCCCGCGTCGACGGCCTGCCCGCCGGCACCTTCGGCGACCTCGCCGTGTGGAGCTTCGACCCCGGCCGGGTCCTGGTCACCGGCGACGGCGGCATGGTCTACGCGAAGGACCCCGAACGGGCCGCCCGCACCCGCCTCCTCGCCCGCCGCGGCCTGGTCCGCGCCAGCGGGTTCGGCCACGCCACCCTGCCCGGCGAACCGGACCTGCCCGAGTACGGGCGCGGCATCGCCGGCAACGACCTGACCGCCGCCATCGGCTCCGTCCAGCTGCGCCGCCTGCCCGAGATGGTGGCGCGGCGCCGCGAGATCGCCGCCCGCTACGACCGCGAGCTGGCCGGCACCGACGGGCTGCTGACGCCCCCGCCGCTGCCCGAGGGCCACGAGTCCACGGACTGCCTGTACTGGGTGCAGCTCGACCCCGCCATCAGGGACGGGGTCGTCGCCGACCTGCTGGCCCAGGAGATCTACACGACCTCCCACCACGCGCCCCTGCACCGGTTCCCGGCCGACGGAGACGGGGAGCCGCCGGCGGCCGCACTGCCCTCCTGCGACTGGGCGGTGGACCGCACCGTGCGCCTGCCCCTGCACCCCGGTCTCAGCGACGCGGACGTCACCACCGTCATCGACGCGCTGCTCGCGTCCGTGCGTTCCCGGCTCGCCGCCAGTACCGACGAAGGACTCACCGTGAAGGACACCCCATGAACCGACGCGTCGTCATCACCGGGATCGGCGTGGTCGCACCCGGGGGAGTGGGCACCAAGGCGTACTGGTCCCGGCTCACCTCGGGGCGGACCGCCACCCGCGCCATCAGCCTCTTCGACGCCACCGGCTTCCGCTCGCGGATCGCCGCCGAGGCCGACTTCGACCCGCTCGCCCACGGTTTCACCCCCGAGGAGGCCGCCCGCCTCGACCGGGCCGCCCAGTTCGCACTGGTCAGCGCCGACGAGGCGGTCCGCGACAGCGGGCTCGACACCGCGGCCCTGGACCCCACGCGGACCGGCGTGACCCTGGGCAGCGCGGTGGGCTGCACCACCGGCCTGGACAACGAGTACAACGCGGTGAGCGGGGGCGGCTCCACCTGGCAGGTGGACCACACCCTCGCCGTGCCCCACCTGTTCGACTACTTCGTGCCCAGCTCGATGGCGGCCGAGGTGGCCTGGCGTGTCGGCGCCCAGGGCCCCGTCTCCATGGTCTCCACCGGCTGCACCTCCGGCCTGGACTCCATCGGCCACGCCGTGGAGCTGATCCGCGAGGGCAGCGCCGACGTGATGGTCACCGGCGCCACCGAGGCCCCGATCTCCCCGATCACCGTGGCCTGCTTCGACGCCATCAAGGCCACCTCGCCCAGCAACGACCACCCGGAGACCGCCTCCCGGCCCTTCGACGCCACCCGCAACGGGTTCGTCCTCGGCGAGGGCTCCGCGATCCTCGTCCTGGAGGAGCTGGAGAGCGCCCGCCGCCGCGGCGCCCACGTCTACGCCGAGATCGCCGGCTTCGCCAGCCGCGGCAACGCCTACCACATGACCGGCCTCAAGGCCGAGGGCCGCGAGATGGCCGAGGCCATCACCGTCGCCCTCGACGAGGCCCGCCTGCCCGCCACCGCCGTCGACTACGTCAACGCCCACGGCTCCGGCACCAAGCAGAACGACCGGCACGAGACCGCCGCCTTCAAGCGCAGCCTCGGACAGCACGCCTACGAGACCCCGGTCAGCTCCATCAAGTCGATGATCGGGCACTCGCTCGGCGCGATCGGCTCCCTGGAGGTGGCCGCCAGCGCCCTGGCCATCGAGCACAACACCGTCCCGCCGACGGCGAACCTGCACCACCCCGACCCGGGCTGCGACCTGGACTACATCCCGCTGACCGCGCGCGAGCACCGCACGGACACCGTCCTCAGCGTCGGCAGCGGCTTCGGCGGCTTCCAGAGCGCCATGATCCTGACCCGCCCGCGCCTGGGAGCCGCCGCATGAGCACGCAGACCGCAGACGCGCCCGTGATGTCGTCGGCGGCCGCCTCCGCCGCGCCCGTGATCACCGGGATCGGCGTCGCCGCCCCGAACGGCCTGGGCACCGAGGCCTGGTGGAGCGCGGTCCTGCGCGGCGAGAGCGGCATCCGCCCGCTCACCCGCTTCGACGCCGCCCCGTACCCGGCCAAGCTGGCCGGAGAGGTCCAGGGCTTCGACGCCGCCGAGCATCTGCCCGGCCGGCTGCTGCCGCAGACCGACCAGGTGACCCGGCTCGCCCTCACCGCCGCCGACGAGGCCCTCGCCGACGCCGGCGTGGACCCCGCCCAGCTGCCCGACTACGCGGCCGGGGTGATCACCGCCAGCTCGGCCGGCGGCTACGAGTTCGGGCAGCGCGAACTCCAGGCGCTGTGGAGCAAGGGCGGCCAGTACGTCAGCGCCTACCAGTCCTTCGCCTGGTTCTACGCCGTCAACAGCGGCCAGATCTCCATCCGCAACGGGATGCGCGGCCCCAACAGCGTCCTGGTCAGCGAGCAGGCCGGCGGGCTCGACGCGGTGGCCCAGGCCCGCCGCCAGCTCCGCAAGGGCATCCGCCTCGTCGTCACCGGCGGCATGGACTCCTCCCTCTGCCCCTGGGGCTGGGCCGCCCACCTGGCCTCCGGCGAGCTCAGCACCGCCGAGGACGCCGAGCGCGCCTACCTGCCCTTCTCCGCGGAGGCCGGCGGCCACGTCGTCGGCGAGGGCGGGGCCCTGCTCGTCCTGGAGGACGCGGCCGCCGCCCGCGAGCGTGGCGCCCGCCCCTACGGGGAGGTCGCCGGGTACGCAGCCACCTTCGACCCGCCGCCCGGCTCGGGCGCTCCCTCCCGGCTGCGCGACGCCGCGGCGCTGGCCCTGCGCGAGGCCGGGCTGGCCCCCGCCGACGTGGACGTGGTCTTCGCCGACGCGGCCGGGCGGCGCGAGGCCGACCGCGCCGAGGCCGAGGCCCTCGCCGAGATCTTCGGTGCGTACGGGGTCCCGGTGACCGCGCCCAAGACCATGACGGGCCGGCTCGCCGCGGGCGGCGCCTCCCTGGACCTGGCCGCGGCCCTGCTCTCGCTGCGCGACGGGGTGATCCCGCCGACCGTGCACGCCGGGCCGCCCGCCGCGGACTGCCCCGTCGACCTGGTGACCGAGGTGCGCCGCCCCGCCCGGCTGCGCACGGCGCTGGTGCTGGCACGGGGCCGGGGCGGCTTCAACGCGGCCATGGTGGTCCGGGGACGGTGAGCGGCGGCGGCAGGGGCGGCGGGCCCCGGACGGAGGAGGTGGCCGAGCACGTCTGGGCCTACCTCCAGCCCGACGGCGGCTGGTGCCTGAACAACGCCGGCCTGATCGCCCCGGCCGGCGGCCGGCCCGTACTGGTCGACACGGCCGCCACCGAGGCCCGCGCCCGGGCCCTGGGGGAGGCGGTCGCCCGGCTCACCCCGCACGCCCCGCGCTTCGTGGTGAACACCCATGCGCACGGCGACCACACGTTCGGGAACCGGTTCTTCGCCGACCGGGCCCTGGTCGTCGCCCACGAGGCGGCGCGCGCCGAGATGGCACTGGCCGGACTGCACCTGACCCGGCTGTGGCCGGACGTCCCCTGGGGGGAGGTCCGGGTGCAACTGCCCGGGCTGACCTTCCACGACCGGCTCACCCTGCACCCGGGGGAGTTCCCGGTGGAGCTGATCCACCCGGGGACCGCCCACACGGTCGGTGACACGGTGGTCTGGCTGCCGAGGCAGCGGGTGCTGTTCACCGGGGACATCGTGATGTCCGGGGCCACGCCGTTCTGCCTGACCGGCTCGGTCTCCGGCTCCCTCGCCGCCGTCGAACGGCTGCGCGCCCTCGGCCCGCGGACCGTCGTCGCCGGCCACGGACCGGTCGGCGGCCCCGAACTGCTCGACGCCACCGCCGGCTACCTGCACCTGCTCCAGCGGCTGGCCGCCGACGGCCTCGCGGCCGGGCTGACCCCGCTGGAGGCCGCGCGGGAGGCCGACCTCGGCCCGTACGCGGAGCTCCTCGACGCCGAGCGGCTGGTGCCCAACCTGCACCGTGCCTACGCGGAGGCGCGGGGGGCGGAGCCGGGGCACCGGCTCGACGTGGAGACGATGTTCTGCGAGATGGTCGAGTACCACGGCGGACTGCCCGCCTGCGCCGCCTGAGGACAGGCGGGGCGGACGGGCAGTCGGGGGCCGTGGTGCGGGGCCGGGTACGGGGCCCGCTAGTCGGTGCCGGACTCCATCGCGGCACGGTCGAGCAGCGCCTCGTCGGCGGAGACCTCGCCGCGCGAGGCGATGGCCTCGGCGCCGCCCTCCGGCATCTCCGGCATGGTGCCGATCAGCCCGGTCGCGGCCGCCTGGGCGGCGCCGACGGCGGGGCTGCCGCTGCCGATCAGGCCGAGGACCGCGTACTGCTCCAGCTTGGCGCGCGAGTCGGCGATGTCCAGGTTGCGCATGGTCAGCTGGCCGATGCGGTCCACCGGGCCGAAGGCCGAGTCCTCGGTGCGCTCCATGGACAGCTTGTCCGGGTGGTAGCTGAACGCCGGGCCCTGGGTGTCGAGGATCGAGTAGTCCTCGCCGCGCCGCAGCCGCAGGGTCACCTCGCCGGTGACGGCCGCCCCGACCCAGCGCTGGAGGGACTCGCGGACCATCAGGGCCTGCGGGTCCAGCCAGCGGCCCTCGTACATCAGCCGGCCGAGGCGGCGGCCCTCGTTGTGGTACTGGGCGAGGGTGTCCTCGTTGTGGATGGCGTTGACCAGGCGCTCGTAGGCGGCGTGCAGCAGGGCCATGCCGGGGGCCTCGTAGATGCCGCGGCTCTTGGCCTCGATGATCCGGTTCTCGATCTGGTCGGACATGCCCATGCCGTGCCGGCCGCCGATGGCGTTGGCCTCCATGACCAGGTCGACGGCGGAGGCGAACTGCTTGCCGTTGATCGTGACGGGACGGCCCTGCTCGAAGCCGATGGTCACGTCCTCGGTGTCGATCTCGACCGAGGGGTCCCAGAAGCGGACGCCCATGATCGGCTCGACGGTCTCCAGACCGGTGTCCAGGTGCTCCAGGGTCTTGGCCTCGTGGGTGGCGCCCCAGATGTTGGCGTCGGTGGAGTACGCCTTCTCCGTGCTGTCCCGGTAGGGGAGGTCGTGGGCCAGCAGCCACTCCGACATCTCCTTGCGGCCGCCGAGCTCGGTCACGAAGGCCGCGTCGAGCCAGGGCTTGTAGATCCGCAGGTGCGGGTTGGCGAGCAGGCCGTAGCGGTAGAACCGCTCGATGTCGTTGCCCTTGAAGGTCGAGCCGTCGCCCCAGATCTGGACGTCGTCCTCGAGCATCGCGCGGACCAGCAGGGTGCCGGTGACGGCGCGGCCGAGCGGGGTGGTGTTGAAGTAGGCGCGGCCGCCGGAGCGGATGTGGAACGCGCCGCAGGTCAGCGCGGCCAGGCCCTCCTCCACCAGCGCCGCGCGGCAGTCGACCAGGCGCGCGATCTCGGCGCCGTAGGCCTGGGCGCGCCCGGGCACGGAGGCGATGTCGGGCTCGTCGTACTGGCCGATGTCGGCGGTGTAGGTGCACGGGACGGCGCCCTTGTCGCGCATCCACGCGACCGCGACGGAGGTGTCGAGTCCGCCGGAGAAGGCGATGCCGACGCGCTCGCCGACGGGAAGGGAGGTGAGGACCTTAGACATGGGATGAGTATGCAGAAGGATGCATGTTCATGCAAGTGGAGGGCGGTCTGTCGTTAACGGCGTTAACGCCGTTAACGCCGCTTCGTCAGCGGAGGCGGAAGCGGTTGATGGCATCGAGGTGCTTGGCGCGCAGCTCGTGGTTCCGTACGCCGAGGCCTTCCTCGGGGGCGAGGGCGAGGACGCCGACCTTGCCCTGGTGGAGGTTGCGGTGGACGTCGTAGGCGGCCTGGCCGGTCTGCTCCAGGGAGTAGACCTTGGAGAGGGTGGGATGGATCCTGCCCTTGGCGATGAGGCGGTTGGCCTCCCAGGCCTCGCGGTAGTTCGCGAAGTGCGAGCCGATGATCCGCTTCAGCGACATCCACAGGTAGCGGTTGTCGTACTCGTGCATGTAGCCCGAGGTGGACGCGCAGGTGGTGATCGTGCCGCCCTTGCGGGTGACGAAGACGGAGGCGCCGAAGGTCTCGCGGCCCGGGTGCTCGAAGACGATGTCCACGTCCTCGCCGCCGGTCAGCTCGCGGATGCGCTTGCCGAAGCGCTTCCACTCCCCGGGGTCCTGCGTCCGCTCGTCCTTCCAGAACCGGTATCCCTCGGCGCTCCGGTCGATGACCGCCTCGGCCCCCATGGAGCGGCAGATCCCGGCCTTCTCCGGGGAGGAGACGACACAGATCGGGTGGGCGCCGCCGGCCAGCGCCAGCTGGGTGGCGTAGGAGCCGAGGCCGCCGCTGGCGCCCCAGATCAGGACGTTGTCGCCCTGCTTCATGCCGGCGCCGTTGCGGGAGACCAGCTGCCGGTAGGCCGTGGAGTTCACCAGACCCGGGCTCGCGGCCTCCTCCCAGGTCAGGTGCTCCGGCTTAGGCATCAGCTGGTTGGACTTCACGAGGGCCAGCTCCGCCAGGCCGCCGAAGTTGGTCTCGAAGCCCCAGATGCGCTGCTCGGGGTCGAGCATCGTGTCGTCGTGCCCGTCGGCCGACTCCAGCTCCACCGACAGGCAGTGCGCCACCACCCGGTCGCCCGCCTTCCACCGGTTCACCCCGGGACCCGTGCGCAGCACCACCCCCGCCAGGTCCGAGCCCAGCACGTGGTACGGCAGGTCGTGGCGCCTGGTGAGCTCCGAGAGGCGGCCGTAGCGCTCCAGGAAGCCGAAGGTCGGCAGCGGCTCGAAGATCGAGCTCCAGACGGTGTTGTAGTTGATCGCGCTCGCCATCACCGCGACCAGCGCCTCGCCCGGACCCGGCTCCGGCGTCGGCACCTCCTGAAGGTGCAGGGACTTGCGCGGGTCCTTCTCCGCCGAGGCCATGCCCGCGAACATGTCCGTCTCGTCCCGGCGCACCACGTTGCCCCGGTACGCCTCCGGCAGCGCGAGCGCCCCGAAGTCCTCGGGGCGGGCGTCCTCGGAGAGCAGGGCCTCGACGATCTGGTCCACGTGACTTCCCTTGCGACGGAGGGATGCGGCGGCGCCGGACGTGCGGGTCCGCCGGAGCGCGTCCCCGCAGGCTCCGCCCCGGGCGTCGAAGGCCGCCGGAGGAACGCTCGACGGCGGCGGAATCGAGTCACCTTCGAAGCGGCCTCCACCGGAGGTGCGGACCGTGATGCGTCGGGATCAGCGATCAGGGATCCGGAGATCCAGCGATCAGCCCGACCAGGAGGACGCGCCGTGCCGATCTACCGCCTCAGCCGCCGCACGCAACCGACCCGCCGCAGGGAGCTGCCGCTCGACGGACTGCTGCGCCGAGCCGCGGAACGCGACCCCGCCGCCTGTGCCTTCCGCTCCCCCCACGGTACGCGGACCTTCGCCGAACTCGACGCGCGGGCCGACCGGTTCGCCGCCTACCTGGAACACGCCCTCGGCCGGCGCGGGGCCCGCGTCGGGGTCGCCAACACCCTCGACGAGGAGTTCGCCGCCGCCTACTACGGCACCATCCGCAGCGGCAACACCGTCGTCCTCCTCAACCCCCTGATCCGGGCCGCCGGAATGCGCCGCGTCTGCGAACTGGCCGACGTCGAGATCGCCTTCCTGCCCACCGCCGCCGCCGAGCAGCTCGTCAAGACCGCCGACCGGCTGCCCCTGCTGCGCGAGATCGTCGTCACCGACGCGCCCGACGGTATCGTGCCCGCCGACGCCGTGCCGCTGTCCGTCGCCCTGGGCCGCGCCCCGCAGCCGTTCGAGGCCGACCCGGACACCCCCTTCGACCCGAACGCCGTCGTGTGCGTGCAGTTCACCACCGGGACGACCGGCCGGCCCAAGGGCGTCCGGCTGACCCACCGCAACCTGCTCGCCAACGCCGCACAGACGGCCGCCGCCCACCGGCTCGACTCCGACTCGGTGATCCTCAACCACCTGCCGCTCTACCAGCCGATGCACCTCAACTCGGCCGTCCTCGCGGGCGCCTGCCAGGTGCTGTGCCCCGCCCCGCGCCCCGCGGCCGCCCTCGCCCTGGCCGCCCGTACCGGCGCCACCCACCTCTACAGCCTGCCCGCCCGGCTGCACCAGCTCGCCGCCGACCTGCGCCACGGCGAACTCCCGGGCGCCGGCGAACTGCCCGGCTTCCCCCTGCCCGCCCCGCCCGCCCTCGACCGGCTCACCGCCGTCCTCTCCGGCGGCAGCGCCCTCGCCCCCGCGGACGCCAGGCTGCTCTCCGACCGGCTCGGCGTCCCCGTCCTCCAGGGGTACGGCCTGGTCGAACTCGCCCCGCTCACCCACTCCCAGCGGCCCGGCGAGGACCTCTCCGGCACCGGCTCCGTGGGCACCCCCGTCCCCGGCACCGCCTGCCGCGTCGTGCACCCCGGCACCGGCGTCCCGCTCGGCCCCGGCGAGACCGGCGAGGTGCAGCTGAGCGGGCCCCAGCTGATGGCCGGCTACCTCGGGGAGAACGGGCCCGCCGCCGGGGAGGACGGCTGGTTCTCCACCCAGGACGTCGGCCGCATCGGCCCCGACGGCGAGCTGTACCTCGTCGACCGCCTCGACGACGTCTTCTCCTACGACGGCGAACTCGTCTCGCCCACCGCCGTCGAATCCGTCCTGGCCACCGACCCCCGGGTCGCCGACTGCGTCGTCGTCGGCTGGCCCGACCCGGTCCACGGCGCCGTCGTCTGGCTCGGCCTCGTCCTGCACGACCCGACCGCGCCCGGGCTGCTCGACGTCCTCGACTCCATCGTGGAGACCGCCAACGGACAGCTCGGCCCGCACGAGCAGATCCGGCGCGTCGAGGTCCTCGGCGCCGTGCCGCGCACCCCCGCGGGCAAGCCCGAGCGGCGGTCCCTGCGCCGCGAACTGCACCACCGGGCGGAGGCCGAAGCCGCCGTCTGACCCTCCCGGCACGGGCCGTGGGACCCCCGCAAGGCCTCCTGAGGGGCCGTGGACGGCCCGTGCAGCCGGGGTCCAGGGCCTTTCGAGCGGAGCTCCGCCGGGTCGCGCGAAGTTGGTGGACCGAGGCAGAGAGGTGTGACCGATGTCAGGTGAGCGTGTGCAGCACACGTCGTACTTGGTGGACGTGGCCGCCCCCGCAGGCGTGGTCTACGCGCTGCTCGCGGACACGACCCAGTGGCCGCTTTTCGTCCCGCCCAGCATCCACGTGGAGCGGCTGGACTTCGACGGGACCAGCGACCGCTTCGGGATGTGGGCGACCGCGGGCGGGACCGTCACGTCCTGGGTGTCCCGGCGCTCCCTGGACCTCGCACGGCGGACCATCGACTTCCACCAGGAGGTCCCGGCGCCCCCGGCCACCGCCATGGCCGGCCGCTGGGAGGTCGCCGAACTCGCCGGCGGGCGCTCCCGGCTGACCCTGCACCACCGGTTCGCGACGGCGGCCGGGGACGAGGCCGGCGCCCGGTGGCTCGCCGACGCCACCGACGCCAACAGCCGCGCCGAACTCGAGCAGCTCAAGCGGACCGCCGAGCAGTGGACCGCCCTGGACGGCCTGCTGCTGTCCTTCGAGGACTCGGTGCGCGTCGAGGGACCCCCGGAACTCGTCTACGACTTCCTGTACCGGGCCGGCGACTGGCCCGCCCACCTGCCCGAGGTCACCCGCGCACACGTGGCCGAGGACCGGACGGGCGTCCAGCTGCTGACCATGGACACCCGGGCCGCCGACGGCACCACCGACACCAGCGAGTCCGTACGCGTCTGTCTCCCGCACGCCGGGCGGATCGTCTACAAGCGGACCCGCACCCCCCGGCTGCTCGCCGCCCACACCGGCGAATGGTCGGTCGACCCCGACGAGAGCGGGGTCACCGCCATCGCCAGCCACCGGGTGCTGCTGCGCGCCGAGGACATCGAGCCGGTGCTCGGCCCGGGCGCCGACCTCGCCCAGGCCCGCGACCACGTACGGCGCGCCCTGGGCGGCGCGAGCACCCGCGTCCTGCACCTGGCCCGGCGGCACGCGGAGACGGCCGTCCCGAGCCTGAGCGCGAGGCGGTGACCGGCCGCCCCGGCGACGGCCCGCGCCGGGCCACGGCCTCCCGGGCCCTCGCCGCACCCCGGCCGCGGGTCCACCCCGCCGCCCCCCTTCAGGTCGACGTGCTCCTCGACGGCCTCACCCACCCCGGCCGCGGCCTGCACACCGGGCAGCTGCACTGGCGGCTGCCCGGGCCGTTCGACGCCGAGCGGTTCACCCGGGCCTGGCAGGCCGTCACCGACCAGGAGGCGGTGCTGCGGACCGGGCTGGCGCCGGCCGCCTCCGGCACCGGGGCCGGGACGGGGGCCGGGCTGCCGGGGTTCGCCGTCCACCCGGCCGCCGGTCCGCTGATCGTCCGCCACCCCGTGGGCGGCGCCCGGTGGGAGGCGCTGATCGCCGCCGAGCGGATGCGCGAGTTCGACCTGACCCGGCCCGACCCGCTGCGGATCGCCCTCCTGGCCGAGCCCGACGGCTCGACGCGGGTCCTGCTCACGTACCACCGGGCGTTCCTCGACCCGGTCGGCGCCGAGCAGCTGGTCCGCGCCTTCCACCGCGCCCACGCCGCCGACGGCCGCCCCCGGGGCGGTGAGCGGCGGCCCGACCTGCGCGACCACCTCCAGTGGGTCGGCGCCCGGGACCGGGCCCCCGCCCGGGAGTTCTGGGCCCGGGCCGCCCCGCCCGCGGGCTCCGCCACGCTCCCGGCCGGCGACCGCGGCCGGCCCACGCACCAGCGCGGGCACGGCCGGGCCCGGCAGCGGCTCACCCCGGCCGAAGCGGCCCGGCTGCGTGCCTGGGCCGCCGCCCGGGGCGCCGCGGAGAGCACCGCCCTCCAGGCGGTGTGGGCGATGCTGCTGTACCGGGCGGCCGACGGTGGCGGCCCGGGGCCGGTCCCGGTGGCGTTCGGCGCCGCCGTGTCCGGCCGGGGCATCCCGCTCGACGGGGCCGACCGGCTGCCGGGGCCGCTGCAGGGCGCGCTGCCGGTGGGCGTGGAGGTCCGCCCCGGGGGCACCCTGGCGGACCTGCTGTCCGTGCTCGCGGGGCGGGCCGTCGACCTCGCCGCGTACGAGTGGGTCTCGGCGGGCCAGGTCCACCGCTGGTCGGGCCGCGACCCGTACGAACCGCTCACGGAGTCCCTGCTGGCCTTCCTCCCCCCACGGGAACCCCGCCTCCCGTCGCCGCCCCACCCCCTGCCCGAAGGCATCCGCCCTCCGGGACCGGCTCTGCCCGCGGATCCTGCGTTCCTGACGGGGCCGTTCACGGACCCCGGGGCCCTGGCGGGGCCGTGGGCGGAGTCCGAGTCCGGGGTGGGGCCCTCGTTCCCGGTGGGGCCGGAAGGGCCGTGGGGGGCGTTCCCCGCGGAGGACTGCGAGGCCTACACGGGCACGCCGTTGGTGCTGACGGCCCGGCACGACGCGGACGGCGGGCTGCTGCTGACGCTCGTCCACGACCGGACCCGGATCGCCGACGGTGACGCCGCCGAGATCCTCTGGCAGACCGCCCGGCTGCTGCGCGGCCTCCCGGCCGACGCGGACCCCCGGGCCACGGTCACCGACGCGCTGAGGCTGCTGGACGGGGCCCCGGTGCCGCTGGCGGCCGCGCGCCCCGACCCCGTGCCGCGCACCCTGCGCGCGGCGGCCGCCCCCGGGACGGGGCTGGTCTGCCTGCTGCGGCCGCCCGGGGCGGCGGAGGACTGCTACGACGGCCTGGTGCGCGGCCGGCGCGGGAAGCGGGCCCTGCTGTCCGTGGCCCCCCGGGCCTCGGCCGCCCTGGCCGCGCTGGCCCCGGCGCTGGCCGCCGGGGAGCCCGTCGTGCTGGGCGGGTACCCGGAGGTCGCCGACCTCGCGCACCAGATCGCGGGCCGGGTCGCCGCGTACGGCTGGGCCCGCCCGGCGGTCGCGGTCGCCCCCACCGACCACGAACTCGCCGCAGCCCTGACGGCGGCCGCGCGCCGGCGCCCGTAGAGCGGGCCCCCCGGGTGGCCGGACGGCTCGCCGAGTAGGTATGCGGGGCTTGTCCCAGGCGGCGCCGACGGCTGTGGGGGCGTTCCGCGGAACGGGACGGACCCCTGGGGGCGCTTGCGGTCGGCGACCGTGAACGCGCGGGGGTCTTGGCGGCGCCCGAGGGGACGCGTCCTCAGGGCCGGCCCGGGGGCGTTCGCCGGTCGTGGGCGCCGTTCGCGCCGTCCGGGGGCGTGCGGCGGCTTCCGGAGGGGGCGGGCCGGCGTTCGGTGGGGTGGCTCCCGGCGGGGTGCGAGTGGTTCCGGAGAGGGGACCCAGGCCGGCGCCAGGGGGGTTCGAGTGGTTCTGGAGGGGGTTTCGAGTGGGGGCGGGGACCGTGGGAGGGCCCTGCCGCCCGTCGGGACGCAGTGCAGAGGGGAGCAGAGCCGTGCCTACACCCGCCCATCCCGAACTGCCGCGACTGCCGCACCTCCCGCTGGACGGGCTGCTGCGCCGCGCGGCGCTGCGGGCCCCCGGGGCCCCGGCGCTGCGCGTGGGCGCGCAGACCCTCACCTTCGGGGAGCTCGACGCCCGCGCCGACCGCATCGCCGCCTACCTGGAGTGCTCGGTGGGCCGGCGCGGGGCGCGCGTGGCCGTCGTGAACACCCTGGACGCCGAGTTCGCCGCCGCCTACTACGCCACCGTCCGCAGCGGCAACACCGTCGTCGTCCTCAACCCGCTGCTGTCGCCCGCCCGGACGGCGAAGGTGCTCGCCGCCGCCGGCGCCGAGCTCGCCTTCGCCCCGCGGGCCGCCGCCGAGGCGCTGTGCGCGCTGCCCGACCGGCCCGAGAGCCTGTCCCTGGTGCTGGTCACCGGCGCCGAGGACGGCGGCCCGCTGCCCGGCGCCGCCGTCCCGCTGGACCTCGTCCTCGACGCCGTCGCACCGGCCGCCGGATCCGCCACCCCGCGCGCCGCCGTCTCCGTGGACCTCGACGCGGAGGCCTGCGTCCAGTTCACGACGGGCACCACCGCGAGCCCCAAGGGCGTCCGGCTGACCCACCGCAACCTCGTCGCCAACGCCGTCCAGACGGCCCTGGCCCACCGGCTCGGCGAGGACTCCACCACTCTCAACCATCTGCCGCTGTACCAGCCGATGCACCTGAACTCGGCCGTCTACGCGGGCGCCTGCCAGGTGCTGTGCCCCGACCCCGACCCGCTGGCCTCCTTCGCCCTCGCCGCGGAGGCCGGCGCCACCCACTACTACGGGCTGCCCGCCCGCCTGCACCGGCTGGCCGCCGACGAGCGGCTGCGCGGCGGCCCGCTGCCCGGCCTGCCCGCCGGACCCCGGCTGACCGCGGTCCTCTCGGGCGGCAGCGCCCTCAACCCGGCGGCCGCCCGTACCCTCGCCGACCGGCTCGGCGTCCCCGTCGTCCAGGGCTACGGGATGACCGAACTCTCCCCGCTCACCCACTGCCAGCGCCCCGACGGCACGACCGGCACCGGCTCCGTCGGCACCCCCGTGCCCGGCACCGGATGCCGCGTCGTCCACCCCGACACCGGGGTCCCGCTGCCGCCGGGGGAGACCGGCGAGGTGCAGGTGCGGGGCCCGCAGCTGATGGCCGGCTACCTGGGCGGCGGGGAGGCGCCGGCCGGCCCCGACGGCTGGTTCTCCACCGGCGACGTCGGCCGGATCGGCGCGGACGGGGAGCTGTTCCTCGTCGACCGCCTCGGGGACGTCTTCCTCCACGACGGGGAACTCGTCTCGCCCAGCGCCGTCGAGCGGGTCCTCGGCGCCGACCCCCGGGTCGCCGAGTGCGCGGTCGTCGGCTGGCCCGACGCCGTGCACGGGGCCGTCACCTGGGCCGGCGTCGTCCTGCGCGAGCGCGGCGCGGGCGACCCCGCCCCCCTGCTCGCGGAGATCGCCGCCCGCGCCAACGAGCGCCTGGCGCCCTTCGAACGCATCCGCCGCGTCGAAGCCATCGACGCGGTCCCGCGCACCCCCGTCGGCAAGCCCGTACGGAGCGTGCTGCGCCGCAGCGTCCGCTCCCGCGCGGCCGCCGAGGCGACCGCCTGACCCCACCTGCCCGCCCCCCTGCCCCACCCCACCTGCCCGACCCCGGAGACCGATCCAAGGAGCGCCGTCATGGTGACCTACGTCAACAAGCTGAACGTCCACGGCGACCTCGTGCGCTTCATCGACGCCAAGGACCGCCTCACCCGCTTCGTGAGCGCCCAGCCCGGCTGCGTCAGCCACCAGACGCTCCGGCTGGTCGGCACCGCCAACTTCTTCGTGGAACTCTCCGTCTGGGAGGACACCGCCGCGCACCGGGCCGCCGTGACCAGCGAGGAATTCCGCGAACTGGCCCGGGAGATCGCCGTCCTCGCCACCCGGGAGCAGGGCCTGTACGAGTCGCTGCCCGAGCAGGCCCCCGCCACCGCCGCCTGACCCGGTGCCAGCGCGTCCGGCGCCACCGCGCCGGGCGGGATGGCATGCTGGGCGGAACATGAGCTCCGAGCTGCTGACCGGGGACAGCGGCCGGGAGACCGCCCGCCTGGCCCGCCGGAACCAACTCGCCCGGGCCGCGCAGTGGTTCGCCGCCCTCGAAGCCGACCCGTACGCCCGGGTCCTGCGCACCGGCACCGGCACGCCCGACGCCGCCGAGGAGGCCGTCCGCGCCCTCGGCCCGCTCCACCGCAGCACCCTGGCGGACACCTGGGTGACGGCCGACCGGGCCGTCGCCGAGGAGGTCCTCGCGCACCCCGCCTTCGACGCCCCCGGCCCCGCCGCCACCACCCCCGCCGGCGGCCCGCCCGCCTTCCGCAGCGCCGTCCTCACCCTCGACCGGGCCTCGGTCCGGCCGCTGGCCGCGCTCACCGGCTTCGGCGGGCCCCTGCTGTGGGCCGAGGACGCCGGCCGGCTGGAGAAGCGGACCGCCACCTGGGCCCGCAGGCTCCTGGCGGACCTCGGCGGGCGCTTCGACCTCGCCGAGGACTACGCCCGCCGCCTGACCAGCCCGGTCCTCGCCGAACAGCTGGGCCTGCCCGAGGCCGCGCACGAGCCGTTCCGCCGCCTGCTGTCCGACTGCCGCCACACCCTCGACGGCCTGCTGTGCCCGCAGGGCCACGCCGCCGAGCGGGCCGGGGAGGCCGCCGAGACCGCCCTGGCCGGCCTGCTGGCCGAAGCCCTGTACCGGCCCACGGCCGACACCCTGCGCGCCGCGCGGATCACGGCCCTCGGCGCGGCCGAACCCACCGCCGTCCTCGTCTCCAACGCCGTCCGCCTGCTGCTGGGCGAACCCGGCGGCTGGCGGCGGCTGGCCGAGGCCCCGGACCGGGCCGGGGAGGCCGTCGCACGCACCCTGCGCACGGCGCCCCCGGTACGGCTGGAGTCCCGGGCGGTGCGCTCCGCCGTCACCCTCGCCGGGACCGCCCTTCCGGCGGGCGCCCGCGTCACCCTCCTCGTCGCCGCCGTCAACCGCGACCCGCTGGCGGCGGCGGCCGCCCCGCCCTTCGGCCTCTGCGCCGACCTGCACTTCGGGCTGTCAGCGCACCTGGTCGAGCCCATCGCCCGGGCCGCCCTGCGCACCCTCGCCGAGACCCTCCCGGACCTGCGCGCCGACGGCGACCCGGTGACCCGCCTGCGCTCGCCCGTGCTGCGCGCCCCGGCGTCCCAGCCGGTGGCGGCGGGTCCCGTCTCCTGAATCCCGAATGACGCCATTGATCCAAAATGGTTCGCCGGGTACCCGCCGGGCTGCGACACTGACGGGTCCCGGCAGTACATCCGCACGTCCGGGCCCAGGAGGCAACCATGACCGACACCCCGGAAGACCAGGCCGCCGCGGCCGAGCCCGACGCCAAGGACAAGTTCCGCGAGGCACTGGAGCGCAAGGCCCAGAGCGCCCGCTCCCAGCAGGCCCACCACGAGAACCGCCTGAAGATCAAGGGCTCCAGCGGCCCCAACGGCCAGAGCCGCACCTTCCGCCGCAAGTCCGGCTGAAACGGGCCGTGCCACCGGATCGACGCGATCCGGTGGCACGGGTGGGGAAGCGGCGGAGGGTCACACCGTGGCGTCGGCCGGCTGCTTCGCCCGGGGGGCCGGGGCGGGAGCCGGGGCCGGAGCCGCCTTCGGGCGCGGGATGGCCAGGGCGAACACGGCGCCCACGAAGACCACCGCGACCGCGATCCAGATGGCCGGCACCAGCCCGTCCACGAAGCGCTGCTGGCCGGTGAAGTCGCCCTGGGCGGCGAAGACGCTCGCCAGGACCGCGATGCCGAGCGCACCGCCCAGCTCCCGGACCGTGGTGTTGGCGCCCGAGGCCTTGCCCATGTGCTGCGGCGCCACCGCGCCCATGACCACCGTCGCGGTGGGGGCGAAGACCAGGCCCATGCCCGCGCCGGCCAGGACGAACGGGCCGACGAACGCCCAGTCGGAGGTGCCGACGCCGACCACCAGTGCGAACCAGGCCAGGCCCACCCCGGAGACCGCCAGGCCCAGCGCCATCAGCCGGCCCGCGCCGACCTTCGCGGCCAGCTTGCCCGCCTGCGGGGCGATGAACATCGGCATGACCGCCCACGGCAGCGTCCACAGGCCCGCCACGAACGCCGAGTGGCCCAGGCCCGTCTGGAGGTACTGGGCGATCAGGAACGTGGCGCCGAACATGCCGAAGTACACGGCCAGGGAGACCACGTTCGACAGGGTGAAGGCGCGGATCCGGTAGAAGGACAGCGGCAGCAGCGGGGCCGAGGCCTTCCGCTCCCAGGCGATGAAGGCCGCGAGGAGGACCACGGCCGCCACGAACGCGGAGACGACCGGCGCCGAACCCCAGCCCTTCTCGTGCCCGTTGACGATGGCCCAGACCAGGGAGACCACACCGGCGCAGGCCAGGACCAGGCCCAGCAGGTCCAGCTTCACCGGCGCGCCCCGGCTCTCCGAGACGGCCTTGACGACCAGCGGGACCGCCACGACGCCCACCGGGACGTTCACCCAGAAGATCCACTGCCAGTCGAGGCCGGAGGTGATCGCACCGCCGATCAGCGGCGACAGGGCCACCGCCAGCCCGCTGATGCCGCTCCACAGGCCGATCGCCGCGCCCCGCTTCTCCGCCGGCACCGCCATCGCGAGCAGCGTCAGCGACAGCGGCATCACCGCGGCCGCGCTCATGCCCTGCAGGGCGCGGAAGAGGACCAGCGCCTCCGTGGACGAGGACAGGGCGCCCCCGACCGAGGTCAGGGTGAACGCGGTGATGCCGGTGAGGAAGACGCGCTTGCGGCCGAACCGGTCGCCGAGCGCGGCCGCCGCGAGGAGCAGGCCGGCGAAGCCCAGGATGTAGGCGTTGGTGATCCACTGGAGGTCCTCGACCGAGGCGCCCAGGTCGGCGCGGATCGAGGTCAGCGCGTTGGTCACCATCAGGTTGTCGAGGGCCACCATGAACATCGGCAGGGACACGGCGAGGATGACCGTCCCGAACGAGGGACGGGCGGGTGCACTGGTCAACTGATTCTCCAAGAGGGGGTGGCGGGTCACACGCGGGCCGGCGCGGCGAACGCGGCCAGGTCTTCGGCCAGGGCCGCGGTCACCGCGTCCCGCTGCGCGTTGAGGTAGAAGTGGCCGCCGGGGAAGGTGCGGAGGCGGAACGCCCCGTCCGTGGCCCCGGCCCAGGCCGCGGCCTCCTCGGCCGTCACCTGCGGGTCGGCGTCCCCGGTCAGCACGCTGACGGGGCAGGCCAGCCGCGCCCCCGGCCGGGGCGCGTAGGTCTCCACCGCCGTGTAGTCGCCGCGCAGGGCCGGCAGCACCATCCCGGCGATGTCCGGGTCGGCGAGCAGGGCGGCGCTGCCGCGGTCCAGGCGGACGACCTCCTCGATGATCCCGGCGTCGTCCCGCAGGTGGACCGTCTCCCGGCGGACCGTGTCCGGGCCGCGGCGGCCCGAGACGACCAGCCCGAGCAGCTGCTCGGGGGACGGGCCCTCCCGCAGCCGGCGCGCGGTCTCGTAGGCGAGCGTGGAGCCCATGCTGTGGCCGAAGAAGACCAGCGGGCCCTCCTCGCAGGCGGACAGGACCTCCGCGATCTCGTCGGCGAGGGCGTGCAGGTCCGTGCGGACCGGTTCGGCGCGGCGGTCCTGGCGGCCCGGGTACTGCACCGACAGCACCCGCACTCCGGGCGCCAGGGCCTCGGAGAGCGGGTGGTAGTAGCTGGCGGCCCCGCCCGCGTAGGGGAAGCAGACCAGGGTGGTCCCGCCCTCGGGAGCCGGGTGGTACTGCCTGAGCCACAGGTCGCGCAGAGCCTGGGGGTCCGCCATGGGGAAGGGTCCGTTCTCTCGTCCGTCGGGGCGGCCCGCGCCGCGTCCCCAGGGCACCAGCACCGGCTCGCCCCCCGCTCGAGAACCCCCGGAGAACCCCTCAGGCCCCGCCCTCGTGCGGCCGCAGCACGTCCCGCAGCACCCCGCGCGGCAGACCGCGCACCCGCCGCTCGCGCGGATAGCCGATGGACACCTCGTCGAAGCGCACCCCGTCGTAATAGGTGGTGCGCGGGATGTGCAGGTGCCCGTAGACCACGGCCGCCGCCCGGTAGCGCAGGTGCCAGTCCGCGGTGAGCGTCGTCCCGCACCACTGGGCGAACTGCGGGTAGCGCAGCACGTCGGTGGGCTCGCGCACCAGCGGGTAGTGGTTGACGAGGACGGTCGGCAGCGCCGGGTCCACCGCGTCGAGCCGGGCCTCCGTCGCCGCCACCCGCGCCCGGCACCAGCTGTCGGCGTCCGGATGCGGGTCGGTGTGCAGCAGGAACTCGTCCGTGCACACGACCCCCGACGCGTGGGCGGCGGCCAGGGACTGTTCCTTCGTCAGCCCGGCCGCCCGGAACGAGTAGTCGTAGTGGACGAACAGCGGGGCGACGGCCACCGGGCCGCCCGCCCCCTCCCACACCGGGTACGGGTCCTCCGGGGTCAGCACGTCCAGGGACCGGCACAGCTCGACCAGGTACGCGTACCGGGCCTCCCCGCGCAGCGAGACCGCGTCGTCCTTCGGCGTCCACAGGTCGTGGTTGCCCGGCGTCCACACCACCCGCGCGAACCGCTCGCGCAGCAGGCCCAGCGCCCACTCGATCTCCGACGCCGTCTCGCTGACGTCCCCGGCCACCAGCAGCCAGTCCCGCGGGGACGTCGGCACGAGCTGCTCCTCGACCAGCCGCCGGTTCTCCGCGTACACCACGTGGAGGTCGGAGACGGCGAGCAGCCGCCCGGCCGCCGCCATCAGCGGGCCACCTTGCGCAGCCAGGCGTCCACGGTGGCCGCGACCGCGCCCGCGTCCGCGCCCAGCAGCGAGAAGTGGTCGCCGGCCACCTCCGCCACGTGGTCGGCGTACTCCCAGCCGGCCGCGGCCGAGGCCGCCGACGCGGAAGCCCGCACCAGCAGCGTCGGCGCCGCCGCGGGCTCCGGCGTCCAGTCGGCGAACACCCGCAGGTGGCCGCCCATCGCCAGGAACCGCCCGTCGTCGGGCACCCCGAGCGGGCCGTCCGGATCGAGGAGCCGCTCCGTCAGCACCGCCAGCCCGTGCGGGCCCTCGGCACGCGCGTACGTGTCGAGCAGCACCACCGCCGCCGCCTCCCGGCCGATCTCCGGCAGCTCCCGGGCCACGGCGTGCGCGATCCAGCCGCCGGAGGAGTGCCCCAGCAGCACCGGCCGCGCCGTACCCGCCGCCTCGGCGACGGCCTCGGCCTGGGCCCGGACCAGCGCCTGCCGGCTGCGCGGCAGCACCGTCTCGCCGCCGAACCCGGGGTGCGCCAGCACCGTCAGGCCCCGCCCGCCCGCCAGGGCACCGGCCAGCGCCAGGTACTCGTGCGGGCCGGAGGCCGCGCCCAGTGACGGGAACGCGAACAGGCCCGCCGCGCCGTCCCGGTGCGGTGCCAGCTCCGCGGGGGCCGGCCAGTGCTCCACCCCGGCGCGGGAGTCGTAGCCGGGCACCAGCTCGGCCGCCGCCATCAGCAGCGCCGCGCCCTCGGCGGTACGGCCCTGCGCGTGGGCGCCCCGCAGCAGCCCGGCGAACGTGCCCCCGGCGGGCCGGGGGGCCTCCTCGGCCGGGGCCGCGCCGAGCAGCCCGGCCAGGTGGGCGGCCAGCCGGGTCACCGACGGGTGGTCGAAGACGGTGACCGGGGCGATGGTCAGCCCGGTCGCCTCGCGCAGCGAACGGACCAGCTGCAGGGCGGTCAGCGACTGGAAGCCCAGCTCGGTGAACGACCGCTCCACGGACAGCGCTTCCGCGTCGGCGTGCCCGAGCGCGGCGGCCGCCCGGCCGCGCACCAGGGCCGTCAGCGCCGCCGTCCGCTCCGCGGCGGGCAGTGCCGCGAGCCGGTCGCGCGGCGGGAGCCCGTCGTCGGCCGCCCGCCGGTTGGCCGCCCGGCGCGGCGCCGCGGGCACCAGGGTGCGCAGCAGCGCGGGCACCGGCCGGCCCGAGGCCCGCAGCGGGCCCGCGTCGGCCCGGGCGGAGACCAGGGTCAGGCTCCGGGCGAGCGCGTGCCCGAGCGGTGCCGCCCCGGCCGCCCCGGGCAGCGCGGCCAGGCCCGTGGGGGTGCCCTCGGGGTCCGCGCCCCAGCCCAGTACGGCCGCGGGCAGTCCGGCGGCGCGGCGGCGGGCGGCCAGCGCGGTGAGGAACGCGCCCAGGACGGCGGTCTCCTCGGCGCAGCCCGCGCCTACGGCGCCGCCGACGCTGGTGACGAAGGCGAGGGGGGTGGGGTGCCCGTCCAGGGCGAGCGCGGCGTCCACGGCGGCCTCCAGCGACGGGCCGTCCGGCCCGGCCAGGTGGACGATGGCAGCGGCCTCCTCGCCGGGTCCCGCCAGCCGGACGCCGTGCCCCTCGGCCAGCTGCCGGGCGGCCTCCTCGGCGCACGGCCCGTCGGAGGCGCCGCTCAGCCGGACCGGCTCCGGGGCGTCGGCGAGGGGCCCCGGCGGGACCGGTTCGGCGCGCGCCAGGCGCCGGGCGTAGGCGACTCCGTCGCGCAGCGCCAGCTCCGGCTCCTCGCCGCCCAGCGCCCGTACCAGGGCCTTGCGGCTCGCGTCGCTGTCGTCCACGTCCACCAGCATGAGGCGGCGCGTCCCCTCCTCGGCGAGCCACGCCTGCACCGAGCGCACGAAGCCGCGCACGGCGGCGCCGGCCAGGTCGGGGACGCCCTCCCCGTCCAGCACCGCCTCGGCACCGCTCGTCACGACGGCCAGCGCGCTGCCGGCGCACCGGGGTTCGCCGAGCCATCGCCCGACGAGCTCGCGCACCCCGTCCACGGCGGCCCGCACCCGAGCCCCCGACACCTCGGGCGCCACGCCGTCCCGGGCCACCGGCACCAGTAGCAGCCCGGGCACCCCGCTCCCGTCCCCGGAACCAGCGGCGGCCCCGGTCCCGGCCCCGGTCCCGGCCTCGGCCCCGGGCCCGGTCCGGGCGCCGGGCTGGGGCCCGGCCTTGGTTCCGGTCGGGCCTGCGGCCGCAGGCCCGGCCGCGGTTGTGGTCCTGGTCGTCGCCAGCAGGGCCGACAGGTCCGGGTATGCGGGTGCCCCGTCGCAGTCCGGCAGGATCGACGGGCCCCGCACGCCGCCGACCGGGACGCCGACCAGGGCACGGGTCACGGACGAGGCCGACTCGGGGGCCTCGGCGGCCCGTTCCCACACCAGGTGCAGCGGGGTGACGGGGCGTCCGCCGCGGGCGGCGCCCTCCGCCCGGGCCGACAGGGTCACCGTGGCGGCCGCCACCGGCCCGCCCTCGGCGTCGGCGAGTTCCAGCTCCACCACCCCGAACGCCCCGCGCACCGCCCGCACCCGCAGCGCGGACGCACCCGTCGCGTACAGGGCCGTACCGCTCCACGCGGCGGGCGCCAACGGCCCCTCGGCGGCGGCCAGTACGGGGTGCAGCGCGGCTTCCAGGAGCAGCGGGTGCAGGGCGTACGCCGCGGCCTCCTCCACCAGCCCGGCCGGCAGCGCGGCCTCGGCGAAGAACTCCTCGCCCCGCCGCCAGGTCCGCTCCAGCAGGGGGTGCTCTTCGTCGAGTTCCACCGGCTCGGCTTCCCGGGGCGGCCACACCCGCGACCAGCTTCCGCCTCCCACCGCGCCGGCGCCCGCGCCCGGGCCGGAGGCCGCGCCCGCGCCGGCCGGCGCGCCGGAGCCGCCGGCCGGGCCGGCCGGCGGCGGGAAGGCCGGCGCCCGGCCGGGGGCCAGGGACGCCGTCAGGTGACGTACCCACGGCTCCTCCCCGTCCGCCGCCTCCGGCCGCGACACCACCGTCAGCCCGCGCCGGCCCGCCTCGTCCGGGACCCCCACCAGCAGCTGGAGCCGGATCCCGCCCCGCTCGGGCACCACCGGCGCGGCCCCCGCGGCCGCCTCGGCGACCTCCGGCAGGCCGACCGCCCCGCCCACCGCCAGAGCCGCCTCCACCAGTGCCTCCACGGGCACTTCGGCCCCCGCCGGCCACGGGTGGCTGCGCGCCGAGACCGTCCCGGTGAACAGCACCGAACCGGCTTCGGGCAGGTCCAGCCGGAACGCGGCCAGCGGATGGCCCGTCGCCGTCATCCCGGACGTGCCCGCCCCTTCGCCGCCCGGGGCCTCGTGCATCCAGTACGGCTCGTGCCGGAACGCGTACGTCGGCAGCGGCACCGTCCGCGGCCGGTGCGCCGCGAACGCGGGCCGCCAGTCGGCCGGCCCGCCCTGCACGTACAGCTCCGCCACCGACGCCAGGAACCGCTCCGGGCCACCGTCGTCGCGGCGCAGCGACTCCACGACGGCCGTCCGCCCGGACGCGCCCCCCGCCCCCGCCACCGCGTCGAGCGTCTCGGTCACCCCCAGGGTCAGCACCGGGTGCGGGCTGACCTCCACGAAGTAGCGGTGCCCGTCGGCGAGCAGCGCCCGCACCGCCCCCTCGAAGCGCACCGTGCGGCGCAGGTTCTCGTACCAGTACCCGGCGTCCAGGACGGCGCTCTCCACCACCTCGCCGGTCACCGACGAGTACAGCGGCAGCTCCGGCCGCAGCGGCCGCACCGGCGCCAGCACCTCCAGCAGCCGCTCCCGGATCGACTCCACCTGGGGGGAGTGCGAGGCGTAGTCCACGGGGACGACCCGGGCCCGCACCCCCTCGGCCTCGTACCGGGCCCGCAGCTCCTCCAGCGCGGCCGGCTCGCCCGCCACCACCGTCGCGGCGGGCCCGTTGACGGTGGCCACCGCGATCCGGCCCGCGTAGCCGGCCACGTCGAGGGCGACCTGCTCGTGCGAGAGCGCCACCGACATCATCCCGCCGCGCCCCGACAGCTCCGTCAGGACCCGGCTGCGCCGGGCCACGACCAGGGCGCCGTCCTCCAGCGACAGGGCCCCGGCGACCACGGCCGCCGCGATCTCGCCCTGCGAGTGCCCGACGACCGCCGCCGGTTCCACCCCGTACGCCCGCCACAGCGCGGCCAGCGACACCATCACCGCCCACAGCGCCGGCTGGACCACGTCCACCCGCTCCAGGCCCGGCGCCCCCGGCCGGCCGGTGAGCACGTCCAGCAGCGACCAGTCGGCGTGCGGGGCGAGGGCCGCCGCGCACTCCTCGATCCGGGCCCGGAACACCGGCTCGGCGTCCAGCAGTCCGACGGCCATCCCCACCCACTGGGCGCCCTGCCCGGGGAACACGAACGCCACCCTGCCGTACGCGCCGGTCTCGGCCGACCCCGTCACCAGCCCCGGCGCCGCCTCACCGGCCGCCAGGGCCGCCAGCCCCGCCCGGAACTCCTCCGGACCGGAGCCCAGCAGCACCGCCCGGTGCTCGAACGCGGACCGGCCCGTCGCCAGCGAGAACCCCACATCGGCCGGCCGGGCCGGCGCGGCCGCCTCCAGGTGCCCGGCCAGCCGGTCGGCCTGCGCCCGCAGCGCCTCCCCCGTCCGGCCCGAGAGCACCCACGGCACCACGCCCGCCACCGGCTCCGCCGCAGCCCCTTCCTCAGCGGCCACCGGCGGCGCCTGCTCCAGGATCACGTGCGCGTTGGTGCCGCTCATCCCGAACGAGGACACCCCCGCCCGGCGCGCCCGGCCCGTCTCCGGCCAGGGCCGCTCCCGCGTCAGCAGCTCCACCTCACCCATCGACCAGTCGATCTGCGCCGACGGGGCGTCCACGTTCAGGGTCCGCGGCAGCGTGCCGTGCCGCATCGCCTGCACCATCTTGATGACGCCCGCCACCCCGGCCGCGGCCTGCGTGTGCCCGATGTTCGACTTGACGGACCCCAGCCACAGCGGCAGCCCCGCCGCCCGGCCCTGCCCGTACGTCGCGAGCAGCGCCTGCGCCTCGATCGGGTCGCCCAGCCGCGTCCCCGTCCCGTGCGCCTCCACCGCGTCCACGTCGGCCGGACCCAGCCCGGCGCTCTCCAGGGCCTGCCGGATGACCCGCTGCTGCGCCCGCCCGCTCGGCGCGGTCAGCCCGTTGCTGGCCCCGTCCTGGTTGACGGCGGAACCCCGCACGACGGCCAGGACCCGGTGCCCGTTCGCGACCGCGTCCGAGAGCCTTTCCACCAGCAGCATGCCGACGCCCTCGCCCCAGGCCGTGCCGTCCGCGCCGTCCGCGAAGGACTTGCAGCGCCCGTCCGGGGCGAGCCCGCGCTGCCGGCTGAACTCCACGAACGCGCCCGGCGAGGACATGATCGTGACCCCGCCCGCCAGGGCCATCGTGCACTCCCCGCGCCGCAGCGACTGCACCGCCAGGTGCAGGGCGACGAGGGAGGAGGAGCAGGCGGTGTCGACCGTCACCGCCGGGCCCTCCAGGCCCAGCGTGTACGCGATCCGGCCCGAGGCCACACTGCCCGCGCTGCCCGTGCTGAGATAGCCGCCGAACCCCTCGGGGACCCGCGCGAGCCGGGTCACGTAGTCGTGGTGGATGACCCCCGCGAACACCCCGACGTCCGTCTGCCGCACCGACACCGGATCGATCGACGCGTCCTCGAACGCCTCCCACGCCCCCTCCAGCAGCAGCCGCTGCTGCGAGTCCATCGCGAGGGCCTCGCGCGGGGAGATCCCGAAGAACCCGGCGTCGAAGTCGACGGCCTCGTGCAGGAACCCGCCCTCCCGCACGTACGAGGTCCCCGGCCGGGCCGGGTCCTCGTCGAACAGGGCGTCCACGTCCCAGCCCCGGTTCTCCGGGAACGGCGTCCGCCCGTGCCCGCCGCGCCGCACCAGGTCCCACAGCCCGTCGGGCGAGCCGGCGCCGCCGGGGAAGCGGCAGCTCATCCCGACGATCGCGATCGGCTCGCGCTCCTTGGCCCCCGCCCGGTCCTCCGCCTCCGCGAGCCGGCGTTTGGTCTCGCGCAGGTCGGCGGTGGCCCGCTTGAGGTAGTCGAGGAGCTTGGCCTCGTTGGTCTGGCTGGTGTTCGTCACGTGCGATCGCTCCAACAGGGGTCGGACTTGCGAGGGGTGCGGCTTGGGGAGTGGCGTCAGAGCGTTCCCAGCTCGCCGTCGAGCAGGTCGAAGAGGTCCTCGGCGGTCGCCCCGTCGAGGTCCGCCGGGGCGGCGTCCGGCGCGGCCGGCGCCGTCCGGCCGTTCCAGGCGGCCAGCAGCTCCCGCAGCCGCGCGCCGACCGCCGCCTCGTCGGCCGCGTTCACGGCGCCGATCGCCGCCTCCAGCCGGTCGATCTCCGCCAGGACCGCCGCCGGCCCGGCCGGCTCCCCGGCCGCGGCACCGGCACCGGCACCGGCGTCCGCGAACTCCTCCAGCAGCCGCTCCGCGAGCGCCGCCGGCGTCGGGCAGTCGAACACCAGCGTCGGCGGCAACCGCAGCCCCGTCGCCGCCGTCACCCGGTTGCGCAGCTCCAGCGCGGTCAGCGAGTCGATGCCCAGCGCCTTGAACGGCTTCGCCACGTCGACCGTCTCACCGCTCGCGTGCCCGAACACCACCGCCGTGTTCTCCCGGACGATCTCCAGCAGTTCCCGCTCCCGCGCCACCGGCGACAACCCCGCCAGCCGCTCCGCCGGCGACACCCCGCCGGGCCGCTGCCGCACCGCGGCCGCCGCCCGCCGGCCCGCCGCACGGACCAGACCCCGCAGCAGCGGCGGCACCGGACCGGCCGCCCCCGACACCGCCCGCAGGTCGAGCCGCGCCGGCACCAGCACCGCCCCGCCGTCCGCGAACGCCGCGTCGAACAGGGCCAGCCCCTCCTCGGAGCCCAGCGCCCCGGCGCCGCCCCGCGCGGACCGCGACCGCTCGCCGCCGTCCAGGTGGGCCGTCATCGCGCTGGCCTCCTCCCACATGCCCCAGGCCAGGGACACCGCGGGCAGGCCCAGCGCCCGCCGGTGCAGCGCGAGCGCGTCCAGGGAGGCGTTCGCCGCCGCGTAGTTGGCCTGCCCCGGGTTGCCGAACACCCCGGCCGCCGAGGAGAACAGCACGAACGCCGACAGGTCCAGGTCCCGCGTCAGCTCGTGCAGCGCCAGCGCCGCCCCCGTCTTCGGGCGCAGCACCCCCTCCAGCCGCTCCCCGGTCAGCGACCCGAGGATCCCGTCGTCGAGCACACCGGCCGTGTGCACGACCGCCGTCAGCGGGTGCGCCGCCGGGATCCCGGCGAGGAGCCCCGCCAGCGCCTCCCGGTCCGCCACGTCACACGCCACGACCTCCGCCCGCGCACCCAGCTCCGCCAGCTCGGCCGTCAGCTCCGCCACCCCGGACGCCCCCGGCCCGCGCCGGCTGGTCAGCAGCAGGTTCCGCACCCCGTACTCCCGCACGAGGTGACGGGCCAGCAGCGCGCCCAGCGTGCCCGTACCGCCCGTGACCAGCACCGTGCCGTCCGGGTCGAAGCCCGCCGGGACGGTGAGCACCACCTTGCCGGTGTGCCTGGCCTGGCTGACGTACCGGAACGCGTCCTTCGCCTGCCGGACGTCCCAGGTCGTCACCGGCAGCGGCGACAGCTCCCCGCTCTCGAACAGCTCCACCAGCGCCGCGAGCATCTCGCCGATCCGCTCCGGACCGGCGTCCACCAGGTCGAACGCCCGGTACTCCACCCCCGGGTGCGCCCCGGCGACCTCCGCCGGCACCCGGATGTCGGTCTTGCCCATCTCCAGGAACCGGCCGCCGCCCGGCAGCAGCCGCAGCGACGCGTCCACGAACTCCCGGGCCAGCGAGTCCAGGACGATGTCCACGCCCCGCCCGCCGGTGGCCTCCAGGAACGCGCCCTCGAAGTCCAGGGTCCGCGAGTTCGCCACGTGCGCCCCGTCCAGGCCCGCCGCCCGCAGCACGTCCCACTTGCCGGGGCTCGCCGTGCCGTACACCTCCAGCCCCAGGTGCCGGGCCAGCTGCACCGCCGCCATGCCGACACCACCGGCCGCCGCGTGGATCAGCACCCGCTCCCCGCGCCGCGCCCGGGCCAGGTCCACCAGCCCGTAGTACGCGGTCATGAACACGATCGGCACGGCCGCGGCCTGGGCGAACGTCCACCCCTTCGGGATCCGGTGCACGCTGCGCGCGTCGGCGACGGCCACCGGCCCGAACGCCCCGTCGAAGATGCCCATCACCCGGTCGCCCGGCTCCACCGAGGTCACCCCGGGGCCGGTCTCCAGGACCACGCCCGCGCCCTCGCCGCCGAGCACGAACTCGCCCGGGTACAGGCCCAGCGAGAGCATCACGTCACGGAAGTTGAGGCCGGCCGCCCGGACCCCGATCCGCACCTGTCCGGCACCGAGCGGCAGGTCCGCCTCCGGGGCGGGCACCAGCGCCAGGTTCTCCAGCGTCCCCCGGCCCCGCACGTCCAGCCGCCAGGACCCCGCACCGGCGGGCGCGGCCAGCGCCTCCGAGGCCAGCGCCCGCGCCAGCCGCGGCACGAGGAACTCCCCGCCGCGCAGCGCCAGCTGCGGCTCGTCGCCCGCCAGGGCGGCGGGCAGCAGGTCCCAGCCGAGGCCGGCGCCGCCCGCGTGGCCGGGGCGCGGCCCGTCGGCCAGCACGATCCGGCCCGGGTTCTCGGCCTGCGCGGAACGCACCAGACCCCACACGGCGGCCGCCGCGAGATCGTGCACGGCCTCCCCCGCCCGGGCGACGACCGCGCCCGAGGTCAGCAGCAGCAGCCGGGTCCCGGCGAACCGGTCGTCCGCCTGCCAGTCCCGCAGCAGCTCCAGGACCCGCCCGACCAGTTCCCGCACCTGCTCCGCCGAGGCCTCCGCGGCACCCTCCACGGGCACCACCAGCACCTGCGGAGCCACGGCCGCGGCACCCGCCTCCGCGAGGCCCGCGTAGACGTCGAAGCCGACGCCCGCCCGGCGCAGGGCCGTGGCGGCGTATCCGTCCCCGCTGTCCAGCACGGCCCACGTGCCGCCGCCCGCCCCGGCATCCGCTTCGAGGGCCGGGGCGGCCCAGTCGAGGCGGAACAGGGCGTCGCGCAGGGAGCCGTCCTCCAGCTGTCCGGCGGTGACGGCGCGCAGGGCGAGGGAGTCGACGGTGGCGACGGGTGCGCCGGTCTGGTCGGCGAGGGTCAGCGCGACGGAGTCCGTCCCGGCGGGGGCGATGCGCACGCGCAGGGCGGTGGCCCCGGTGGCGTGGAGGGAGAGTCCCGTCCAGGCGAAGGGCAGTCGGGCCCCGCCGTCGCCGGTGACGAAGGTGCCCAGGCCGATGCCGTGCAGGGCGGCGTCCAGGAGGGCGGGGTGGATGCCGTAGCGGGTGGCGTCGGCGGTGGCCTCCTCGGGGAGGGCGACCTCGGCGTAGACCTCCTCGCCGAGCTTCCAGGCGGCCTTGAGGCCCTGGAACACGGGCCCGTAGGCGAGTCCGGCCGCGTCGAGGGCCTCGTACAGGCCGTCCGTGTCGAGTGCTTCGGCCCCGGCCGGCGGCCACACGGTCAAGGCCTCCCCGGCGGCCGACCCGCCGGGGGCCACCGAACCGGAGGCGTGCCGCGTCCACGGCGTGTCCTCGGGGGCGTCCTCCGACCGCGAGAACACCGTGACCGGGCGCGAGCCCGGCCCCTCGGCCGCCGCCTCCCCGACCAGCACGCGCAGCTGGACACCGCCGTCCTCGGGGAGGACGAGGGGGGCTTCGAGGGTCAGTTCGTCCAGGAAACCGCAGCCGGCCTCGTCACCGGCCCGCACCGCGAGCTCCGCGACGGCCGCACCGGGCACCACCGTCTTCCCCATCACCCGGTGGTCGCCGAGCCAGGCCTGCGCCCGGACCGTCAGCCGTCCGGTGAACATCACCCCGTCGGAGTCGGGCAGGGCGATCGCGGCCCCGAGCAGCGGATGCCCGGCCGCCTTGAGCCCGACCGACTCCACGTCCTGCGGCGCCTGCGGGGCGGCGTCCTCCAGCCAGAAGCGCTGCCGCTGGAAGGCGTAGGTGGGCAGGTCGACGCGGGAGGCACCGGACTCGGCGAAGAAGGTGTCCCAGTCGACGGACATCCCGCAGAGGGCTTCCCAGTCCAGGTCCACACCGTGGCGGTGCAGCTCGGAGACCGCAGCGGTCAGGCTCTGCACCTCGTCGCGGCCCCGGCGGAGGGTGGGGACGAGAGCGGTGCTCTCGTCGGTGAGGCAGGGGCGGGCCATGGCGGTGAGGACGGCGTCGGGGCCCAGTTCCAGGAGGGTGGTGGCGCCTTCGGCTTCCAGGGTGCGGATCGCGTCGTGGAAGCGGACGGTGTCGCGGACGTGGCGGACCCAGTAGTCCGGCTGTGCGATCTCGTCGGTGACGAGGCCGCCGGTGAGGGCGGAGACGAACGGGATGGTCGGCTGGTGGAAGTCCAGGCCCGCGATGGCGGTGCGGAAGTCTTCCAGCATGGGGTCCATGAGGGGGGAGTGGAAGGCATGGCTGACGCGCAGGGCCTTGGACTTGACGTCCAGGGAGGTGAGCAGCGCGACGACCTCCTCGACGGCTTCCCAGGCGCCGGAGAGGACGACGGCCTCCGGCCCGTTGACGGCGGCGATCGCCGCGCCGGGGACGAGGAGCGGGATGACCTGCTCCTCGCCCGCCCGGACGGACACCATGACCCCACCGTCCGGCAACGCCTCCATGAGGCGTCCGCGTGCGCTGACGAGGGCGGCCGCGTCGTGCAGCGACAGGACTCCGGCGACGTGCGCGGCGGCGATCTCGCCGACCGAGTGCCCGCCGACGAACCGCGGGACGACGCCCCAGGACTCGACCAGCCGGTAGAGGGCGACCTCGACGGCGAACAGCGCCGGCTGGGTGGTTCCGGTGCGGTCCAGGGCCTCCGCGTCCTCGCCGAAGACGACTTCCTTGAGCTCGCCGCCCAGTTCGGCGCAGACGGCGTCGAAGGCCTGCGCGAACACGGGGAACGCCTCGTACAGTTCGCGGCCCATGCCGATCCGCTGGCTGCCCTGCCCGGTGAACAGCACCGCGGGCCCCCTGCCCGGCGCGCTCGCGGTACCCGGAGCCGCCGTGGTGGCGCCGTCGCGGGCGAGGGTGCGCAGACCGGCCAGGAACTCCTCGCGGTCCCGGCCCACGACCACCGCGCGGTGCTCCATCTCGGACCGGCCCATCAGGGAGTACGCCACGTCCGCGACGGCCAGCTCGGGCCGCGCCTCGACATGTGCCAGCAGGCGTTCGGCCTGTGCCCGCAGGGCCTCGGCCGAACGGCCCGAGAGCATCCAGGGCACCAAGGCGCCGTCCGCGGGCGGCCGGGCGGTCGTGATGGCCGGCTCCTGCTCGGGGGCCTGCTCCAGGATCACGTGGGCGTTCGTCCCGCTGATGCCGAACGAGGAGATCCCCGCCCGGCGTGCGCGGCCGGTCTCGGGCCAGGCGCGGTCCTCGGTGAGGAGTTCGACCGCGCCCGCCGACCAGTCGATGTGGCTGGAGGGGGCGTCCACGTGCAGGGTGCGGGGGAGCACCCCGTGGCGCATGGCCTGCACCATCTTGATGATGCTCGCGACACCGGCGGCGGCCTGGGTGTGCCCGATGTTGGACTTGACGGAGCCCAGCCACAGCGGTTCGCCGTCCGTACGCTCCTGGCCGTAGGTGGCGAGGAGGGCCTGGGCTTCGATGGGGTCGCCGAGCTTGGTGCCGGTGCCGTGGGCTTCGACGGCGTCGACGTCGGCGGTGGTGAGACCGGCCGCCTCCAGGGCCTGGCGGATGACGCGTTGCTGGGAGGGTCCGTTGGGGGCGGTGAGGCCGTTGCTGGCGCCGTCCTGGTTGACGGCGGAGCCGCGGACGACGGCCAGCACGGGGTGGCCGTTCGCGATCGCGTCCGAGAGCCGTTCCACGAGGAGCATGCCGACGCCCTCGCCCCAACCCGTGCCGTCGGCGCCCTCGGCGAAGGACTTGCAGCGGCCGTCCGCCGCCAGTCCGCGCTGCCGGCTGAACTCCACGAAGGTGCCGGCCGAGGACATCACGGTCACCCCGCCCGCGAGGGCCATCGTGCACTCCCCGCGCCGCAGCGCCTGCGCCGCGAGGTGCAGGGCGACGAGGGAGGAGGAGCAGGCGGTGTCGACCGTCACCGCCGGGCCCTCCAGCCCGAACAGGTACGAGACGCGTCCGGAGGCGACGCTGCCGCTGCTGGCGGTGCCGCGGAAGCCTTCGAGTTCCTGCGGGATCGAGGAGAGCCGCGTCAGGTAGTCGCGGTACATCAGCCCGGCGAAGACGCCGGTACGGGACCCCTTCATCGCCTTGGGGTCGATGCCGGCCCGCTCGAAGGCCTCCCAGGTGGCCTGGAGCAGCAGCCGCTGCTGCGGGTCCATCGCGAGGGCCTCGCGCGGGGAGATCCCGAAGAACTCCGCGTCGAACTCGGCCACGTCGTGCAGGAAGCCGCCCTCACGCGTGTACGAGGTCCCCCGGTGCTCGGGGTCGGGGTGGTAGATCGCCTCCAGGTCCCAGCCGCGGTTCTCCGGGAATCCGGAGATGCCGTCCCGGCCCTCGGCTACCAGCCGCCACAGGTCTTCGGGGGTCTCCACACCGCCCGGGTAGCGGCAGCTCATGCCGATGATCGCGATCGGCTCGTCGTCGCCGGCCGCCACCGGGGCGGCGGAGCGCACCTCGGTGTCCTCGCCGACCAGCTCGGTCCGCAGGAACTCGGCGAGGGCGGCCGGGTTGGGGTGGTCGAAGACGACCGTCGAGGAGAGCCGGACACCCGTCTCGGCCATCAGCAGGTTGCGGAACTCGACCGCCGTGAGGGAGTCGAAGCCCAGCTCGCGGAAGGCCCGCTCGGCGTCCACGGCACCGCCGCCGCCGTGCCCGAGGACGGCGGCGGCCCGCGTGCACACGAGGTCCAGCAGGAGCGCCCGCTGTTCGGTCCGGCCCAGCGCCGTCAGCCGGTCCGCCAGCGAGGAGCCGGTACCTGCTCCTGCCGCGGCGGTACCGCGGCGCCGGGTGGTGCCGACGAGGGTGCGCAGGAGGGCGGGGACGTGGTCGCGGGTGCGCAGGGTGCGCAGGTCGAGGGGGACGGGGACGAGGAGGGGTTCGTCGGTGGCGAGGGCGGCGTCGAAGAGGGCGAGGCCCTGGTCGACGGTGAGCGGGCGGACGCCGGAGCGGCCGATGCGTTCGACGTCCTCGTCGGTGAGGGTGTCGCCCATGCCGCCGACGCCGGCCCACAGGCCCCAGGCGAGGGA